>CAJNDL010000021.1 GCA_905221505.1 bacterium | reverse complement strand
TTTTCTAGTTCATCATAAATAAAGCTAAAATCACAGAGTTCAGTTAGCTGACGTAAAAAGTGGGTTTTAGGAACCACTATATCATACAAACTAGAATAAGGACTGACATCCATAGTTAACTGATTATCAAGCATTATTTCACCTCATCTCTAGTATAACAAAAAAGCCATCAATTTGATGACTTTTTCAGTAGGCTCGTTGATGCAGCCTTTTCTTTTTATTTGAGATAGCGTTGAAGGAACTCTTTTGTACGGTTTTCTTTAGGATTGGTAAAG
The DNA here is from genome assembly GCA_905221505.1 of bacterium. Lineage (GTDB taxonomy): Bacteria > Bacillota > Bacilli > Lactobacillales > Streptococcaceae > Streptococcus. Next base: position 37,977 of record CAJNDL010000021.1, on the reverse strand, counting down.
AGGTCTTCTGGTTTGCCTTCTTCAGCAATCACTCCTTTATCCATAAAGATCACACGGTGAGAGACATCACGGGCAAATTCCATTTCGTGGGTTACGACAATCATAGTCAAGCCTTCTTGAGCTAGATCCTGCATGATTTTGAGGACTTCTCCAACCATTTCTGGATCGAGAGCTGATGTTGGTTCATCAAAGAGAATAGCGTCCGGATTCATTGAAAGGGCACGAGCGATAGCTACACGTTGTTTTTGACCACCTGAGAGTTGTTTTGGCTTCGCTTGCCAGTAGCGTTCTCCCATGCCGACTTTTTCTAGGTTTTCTTTGGCAATTTTTTCAGCTTCTGCTCGTTCGCGTTTAAGGACAGTTGTCTGAGCGACGATTGTGTTTTCGAGAACGTTGAGATTTTCAAAGAGGTTAAAGGATTGGAACACCATCCCTAACTTTTCACGGTATTGTGTGAGGTCGTAGCCTTTTTCGAGGACGTTTTGTCCATGATAAAGGATTTGTCCATCGGTTGGCGTTTCAAGTAGGTTAATGGAGCGTAGGAAGGTCGATTTCCCGCTTCCTGAGCTTCCGATGATAGAGATGACCTCTCCCTTGTGGACAGTGAGAGAAATGTCTTTTAGCACTTCGTTTTGGCCATAGGATTTTTTGAGGTGTTTAATTTCAAGGATTGCTTGGGTCATTATTTCAAATCCTCCGTTTGCATTTGGTTAGCACCTGTAGTATAGGTATCCATGTCCATTTGACGTTCGATGAAGCGGAGGATACGTGTTACGGTGAAGGTGAGGACAAAGTAAATCACGGCGATGATTGTAAATGTCTGGAAGTATTGATAAGTTTGCGTTGCCACGGTATTTCCTGAGAAATAAAGTTCGACAACAGAGATTACGTTCAATACAGATGTATCTTTGATATTGATAACAAATTCATTACCAGTTGCTGGTAGGATGTTACGGACTACCTGAGGTAGGACAATCTTACGCATGGTTTGGTTATGAGTCATACCAAGAGCAGTAGCGGCTTCAAATTGTCCCTTGTCAACTGCTAGGATACCACCACGGACGATTTCAGTCATGTAGGCACCAGTGTTGATTGAAACGATGAAGATAGCGGCCAGTGTACGGTCAAGGTTGATCCCGAAAGCTTGAGCAGTTCCGTAGTAGATAACCATCGATTGAACGATCATTGGCGTTCCACGGAAAATTTCGATATAGACATTGAGCACCCATCCGACTAGTTTTTGTAGGCCATAAATGGCTTTGTTTTCAGAGAGAGGAGCAGTACGGAAAACGCCAATAGCAAGACCAATAATGAGACCTGTGATGGTTCCGACGATAGAGATTAAAAGAGTGATACCAGCACCACGCAAAAGTTGTTGCCAGTTTTCAGAAAGAATTTTAGCGACTTGGTTAAAGAAACTACTGCTAGTCTCTTCAGTTGTTGTAGCTTCGGCAGGTTGCTCCTTGATCATACGGTCCATCAAGGCAACTTGGTCATCTTTAGAAATGGTTTCAATGCTGGCATTGATTTGGCTAATACGAGTGTCATCTTTACGAAGTCCAATGGCAATAGCTGTATCTTCTTCTCCAGTCTTGAAACCTGGCTCTACTTGAACCATTTTAAACTTAGAGTTGGCTGCTTCGGCAGTCAGAGCTTCTGGACGTTCAGAAACATAGGCGTCAATGACACCAGCCTCAAGAGCTTGGCGCATTTGAGCGAAGTCTCCCATGGCAGTTTCTTTTTTAGCGCCTGAGATTTGACCAATCAAGTCATAAAGGTAAACCCCTTGTTGAGAAGTGATTTTCGCACCATTAAAATCATCCAAAGATTTGGCATTTGCATAGGTAGAATCTTTTTTGACAAGCAAAACTGGTTCGCTAGTATAGTAACTGCTTGAAAAGGCAATTTCTTGTTTGCGTTCAGCAGTAGGACTCATACCTGCGATAATCATATCAATCTTACCAGAAGTAAGGGCAGGGACTAGACCTTCCCACTTGGTTTTAACAACCAAAGGTTCTTTACCTAAGTCTTTAGCGATTTTCTTGGCAATCTGGACATCGTATCCATTGGCATACTGGTTGGTTCCATCGATTTTGACAGCTCCATTGCTATCATCATCCTGAGTCCAGTTAAAGGGAGCATATGCTGCTTCCATCCCGATGCGTAAATATTCATCGGCTTGAGCAACATTGACAAGTCCAAGCATCAGCAAGAGACTTGTGAAAATAGATAAGTATATTTTTCTCATGATTTCTCCTATTTCTAATCTATTAAAAAATAACTGTCTCCTATTTTATCGAAAAAAACTCTATTTTTCAATATGGGTAAGCCCTTACTTGAGAAAAAATGATATAATGATAGCAAAGATAAAAAGGGGGCTTGTTTGATGAAAAAAACTTTTTTCTTACTAGTGTTAGGCTTGTTTTGCCTTCTGCCACTCTCTGTTTTTGCCATTGATTTTAAGATAAACTCTTATCAAGGTGATTTGTATATTCATGCAGACAATACGGCAGAATTCAGACAGAAGATAGTTTATCAGTTTGAGGAGGACTTTAAGGGCCAAATCGTGGGACTTGGACGTGCTGGCAAGATGCCTAGTGGGTTTGACATTGACCCTCATCCAAAGGTTCAGGCCTCGAAAAACGGAGCTGAACTAGCAGACGTTACTAGCGAAGTGATAGAAGGAGCAGATGGTTATACCGTCAAAGTCTATAATCCAGGTCAGGAAGGCGACACAGTTGAAGTTGACCTTGTTTGGAACTTAAAGAACTTGCTTTTTCTTTATGATGATATCGCTGAATTAAATTGGCAACCTCTGACAGATAGTTCAGGGGCTATTGAAAAGTTTGAATTTTATGTAAGGGGAGATAAGGGGGCTGAAAAACTCTTTTTCCACACAGGAAAACTTTTTAAAGAAGGAACGATTGAAAAGAGTAACCTTGATTATACTATTCGTTTAGACAATCTTCCGTCTAAGCGTGGAGTTGAATTGCATGCATACTGGCCTCGAACTGATTTTGCTAGCGCTAGGGATCAGGGCTTGAAAGGAAATCGTTTAGAGGAGTTTAATAAGATAGAAGACTCGATTGTTAGAGAAAAAGAGCAGAGTAAACAACTCGTTACTTGGGTCTTTCCTTCGATACTTTCCATCTCTCTGTTATTGAGCGTCTACTTCTATTTTATCTATAGAAGAAAGACCACTCCTTCAGTCAAATATGCCAAAAATCATCGTCTCTATGAACCACCAATGGAATTAGAACCAATGGTTTTATCGGAGGCTGTTTACTCGACCTCCTTGGAGGAAGTGAGTCCCTTAGTCAAGGGGGCTGGCAAATTTACCTTTGATCAACTGATTCAAGCTACCTTGCTAGATGTGATAGACCGTGGGAATGTTTCTATTATTTCAGAAGGAGATGCAGTTGGTTTGAGGCTAGTAAAAGAAGATGACTTGTCAAGCTTTGAGAAAGACTGTCTAAATCTGGCTTTTTCAGGCAAAAAAGAAGAAACTCTTTCCAATTTGTTTGCGGATTACAAGGTATCTGATAGTCTTTATCGTAGAGCAAAAGTCTCTGATGAAAAACGGATTCAAGCAAAGGGGCGTCAGCTCAAATCTTCTTTTGAAGAAGTATTGAACCAGATGCAAGAGGGAGTGAGAAATCGAGTTTCCTTCTGGGGACTTCCGGATTATTATCGTCCCTTGACTGGTGGGGAAAAGGCCTTGCAGGTGGGGATGGGATTTTCCACTATCTTGCCCCTATTTATCGGATTTGGTTTGTTCTTGTACAGTTTGGATGTTCATGGCTATCTTTACCTCCCCTTGCCAATACTTGGTTTTCTAGGATTAGTTTTGGCTGTTTTCTATTATTGGAAGCTTCGACTAGATAATCGTGATGGTGTTCTGAATGAAGCAGGAGCAGAGGTCTACTATCTCTGGACCAGTTTTGAAAATATGTTGCGGGAGATTGCACGATTGGATCAGGCAGAGTTGGAAAGTATTGTAGTCTGGAATCGCCTCTTGGTCTATGCGACCTTATTTGGCTATGCGGACAAGGTCAGTCATTTGATGAAGGTTCGTCATATCCAAGTGGAAAATCCAGATATCAATCTCTATGTAGCTTATGGCTGGCACAGCATGTTTTATCATTCAAGCGCGCAAATGAGCCATTATGCTAGTGTCGCAAATACAGCAAGTACCTATTCCGTATCTTCTGGAAGTGGAAGTTCTGGTGGTGGATTCTCCGGAGGCGGAGGAGGTGGCAGTATCGGTGCCTTTTAAAGAGAACTGTCACAGTCTGAAAAATATGCTATAATGGAAGATAGAAAAAAGGAGTAATCTATGTATCTTATTGAAATTTTAAAATCTATCTTCTTCGGGATTGTGGAAGGAATTACAGAATGGTTGCCGATTTCCAGTACAGGTCACTTGATTTTAGCAGAGGAATTTATCCAATACCAAAATCAAAATGAAGCCTTTATGTCCATGTTTAATGTCGTGATTCAGCTTGGTGCTATTTTAGCAGTTATGGTGATTTACTTTAATAAGCTCAATCCTTTTAAACCGACTAAGGACAAACAGGAAGTTCGTCAAACTTGGCAATTGTGGTCGAAAGTTCTTGTAGCTACTTTGCCTTTACTTGCCGTCTTTAAATTTGATGATTGGTTTGATACCCACTTCCATAATATGGTTTCAGTTGCTCTCATGTTGATTATCTATGGGATTGCCTTTATCTATTTGGAAAAGCGTAATAAAGCGCGTGCTATAGAGCCAAGTGTAACAGAGTTGGACAAACTTCCTTATACGACAGCATTCTATATTGGACTCTTCCAAGTTCTTGCCCTTTTACCAGGAACTAGCCGTTCTGGGGCAACGATTGTCGGTGGTTTATTGAATGGAACCAGTCGTTCTGTTGTGACAGAATTTACCTTCTATCTTGGGATTCCTGTTATGTTTGGAGCCAGTGCCTTAAAGATTTTCAAATTTGTGAAAGCAGGACAGCTCTTGAGTTTTGGGCAATTGTTCTTGCTCTTGGTTGCGATGGGAGTAGCCTTTGCAGTCAGCATGGTCGCTATTCGTTTCTTGACAAGCTATGTGAAAAAACACGACTTCACCCTTTTTGGTAAATACCGTATAGTGCTTGGTAGTGTCTTGCTACTGTACAGTTTTGTTCGTTTATTTGTATAAGAAAAACCTTGAAGGGGCAACTCTTCAAGGTTTTAAAATCCAGTCATGGTAATCCCCAACAGGCGGACACCTCTTTCTCTCTCGCTTAACTCTTCATAGAGTTGCAGGGCTATTTGGCTTATTTGACTAGCATCCTGTGTTTTTTGAGCTAGACTTTTTCGCTTAGTGAGAGTTGAAAAGTCCTCGTAGCGGATTTTTAAAATGACAATTTTTCCAGCTTTTTCTTGTTGACTGAGATTGAGAGCGACTCTTTCTGATAGGAGGGTCAGCTCTTTTTTGATGTCTTCCTCGGCACGGAGAATCTTTCCATAGGTTTTTTCCTTCCCGATGGATTTACGGATGCGATTGGATTTGACAGGAGAATTGTGGATACCACGAGCCTTTCGATAAAGGTCATAGCCCAGTCTGCCAAATCGGTCTATTAGGGTCACTTCAGGCACTTCAAGCAAATCAGCGCCAGTAAAAACGCCCATTTGATGAAGTCTCTCCACCGTCTTTTTTCCTACTCCATGAAATTTAGCAATATCCATTTGTTTGAGGAAATCCTCTGCCTGGTCAGGCAGAATCACCGTCAGACCATGAGGCTTTTGATAATCGCTGGCCATTTTAGCTAAGAATTTATTGTAAGAAACGCCAGCAGAAGCAGTTAGATGGAGTTCTTGCCAGATATCCTCTTGAATGAGGCGAGCGATTTTGACCGCTGACTTGATACCGAGTTTATTTTCTGTTACATCCAAATAGGCTTCGTCAATGCTCATTGGTTCGATCAAATCTGTATAGCGTTTAAAGATAGCTCGAATCTGGAGTCCCACAGCTTTGTATTTTTCATAATTCCCTGAGATAAAGACGGCCTGGGGACAACGCTCATAGGCTTCTTTAGAGCTCATGGCAGAATGGACACCAAAAGCTCGCGCCTCATAGCTACAAGTGGAAACGACACCACGCCCACCTGTTTGCCGGGGGTCGCTTCCAATAATGACAGGTTTTCCTCTGAGTTTAGGATTATCTCTAATTTCCACTGCAGCAAAAAAGGCATCCATGTCAATATGGATGATTTTTCTTGACAAATCATTTAATAAAGGGAAAATCAACATGGCTAGCCCCCTTTTTACTGCTTATTTTCTTTTATTATACCCTTTTTTCTGAAAAAAAGAAAAAAGGCTTTATTTTTTTTCAAAAATATAATACAGTTTGGGATAAAATATAGACTGTTTTAGAAAAGAAAGTGTAAAAATAGGGATTTACCACTTGTTGAAATCGGTTACTGTATGGTATACTTGTCTCATGAATGTAACAGATGGATGTTACTAGAAAGAAAAAAGAGGACATTAACATGGTTGTTAAGACAGTTGTTGAAGCACAAGATATTTTTGACAAAGCTTGGGAAGGCTTCAAAGGCGTAGATTGGAAAGAAAAAGCAAGTGTATCACGTTTCGTACAAGCTAACTACACACCTTACGATGGAGACGAAAGTTTCCTTGCAGGACCAACAGAACGTTCACTTCACATCAAAAAAATTGTAGAAGAAACTAAGGCTCACTACGAAGAAACTCGTTTCCCAATGGACACTCGTCCAACATCTATTGCTGATATTCCAGCAGGATTTATCGACAAAGAAAACGAAGTTATCTTTGGTATCCAAAATGACGAACTCTTCAAATTGAACTTCATGCCAAAAGGTGGTATCCGTATGGCTGAAACTACTTTGAAAGAAAATGGATACGAACCAGATCCAGCTGTTCACGAAATCTTTACTAAATACGTAACAACAGTTAACGACGGTATCTTCCGCGCTTACACTTCAAACATTCGTCGCGCTCGTCACGCACACACTGTAACTGGTCTTCCAGATGCATACTCACGCGGACGTATCATCGGTGTTTACGCACGTCTTGCTCTTTACGGTGCAGACTACTTGATGCAAGAAAAAGTAAATGACTGGAATGCAATCGAAGAAATCGATGAAGAAACAATCCGTCTTCGTGAAGAAATCAACCTTCAATACCAAGCATTGCAACAAGTTGTTCGCTTGGGTGACCTTTACGGAGTTGACGTTCGCAAACCAGCGATGAACGTTAAAGAAGCAATCCAATGGGTTAACATCGCCTTCATGTCTGTCTGCCGTGTTATCAACGGTGCTGCTACATCTCTAGGACGTGTGCCAATCGTATTGGACATCTTTGCAGAACGTGACCTTGCTCGTGGTACATTTACTGAATCAGAAATCCAAGAATTCGTTGATGATTTCGTTATGAAACTTCGTACAGTTAAATTTGCTCGTACAAAAGCTTATGACCAATTGTACTCAGGTGACCCAACTTTCATCACAACTTCTATGGCTGGTATGGGTAACGACGGTCGTCACCGTGTTACTAAGATGGACTACCGTTTCTTGAACACTCTTGACAATATCGGTAACTCTCCAGAACCAAACTTGACAGTTCTTTGGACTGACAAATTGCCATACAACTTCCGTCGCTACTGTATGCACATGAGCCACAAACACTCTTCTATCCAATACGAAGGTGTAACAACAATGGCTAAAGACGGATATGGTGAAATGAGCTGTATTTCATGCTGTGTGTCTCCACTTGACCCAGAAAATGAAGAACAACGCCACAACATCCAGTACTTCGGTGCGCGTGTAAATGTATTGAAAGCCCTTCTTACTGGTTTGAACGGTGGTTACGACGATGTTCACAAAGACTACAAAGTATTTGACATCGAACCAATCCGTGACGAAGTTCTTGAATTCGAATCAGTTAAAGAAAACTTTGAAAAATCTCTTGACTGGTTGACTGACACTTACGTAGATGCTTTGAACATCATCCACTACATGACTGATAAGTACAACTACGAAGCTGTTCAAATGGCCTTCTTGCCAACTAAACAACGTGCCAACATGGGATTTGGTATCTGTGGATTTGCTAACACTGTTGATACATTGTCAGCTATCAAATACGCTACGGTTAAACCAATCCGTGACGAAAATGGCTACATCTACGATTACGAAACAATCGGTGAATACCCACGTTGGGGTGAAGATGACCCACGTTCAAACGAATTGGCAGAATGGTTGATTGAAGCTTACACAACTCGTCTACGTAGCCACAAACTTTACAAAGACGCAGAAGCTACAGTATCACTTTTGACAATCACATCTAACGTTGCTTACTCTAAACAAACTGGTAACTCACCAGTCCACAAAGGTGTATACCTCAACGAAGATGGTTCTGTGAACTTGTCTAAACTTGAATTCTTCTCACCAGGTGCTAACCCATCTAACAAAGCTAAAGGTGGATGGTTGCAAAACTTGAACTCACTTTCTAGCCTTGACTTTAGTTATGCAGCTGATGGTATCTCATTGACAACTCAAGTTTCACCTCGCGCTCTTGGTAAAACTCGTGACGAACAAGTTGCTAACTTGGTAACAATCCTTGATGGTTACTTCGAAAACGGTGGACAACACGTTAACTTGAACGTTATGGACTTGAACGATGTTTACGAAAAGATCATGTCAGGTGAAGACGTTATCGTACGTATCTCTGGATACTGTGTAAACACTAAATACCTCACTCCAGAACAAAAAACTGAATTGACACAACGTGTCTTCCACGAAGTTCTTTCAATGGATGACGCATTGAGCTAATCAAGTTCTTAAATAATGAAAAGGAACCCTCGGTCAAATCGACTGAGGGTTTTTGAGTTGGGATAGTGTGAGCATTTCCTTCGGCGCAATAAGGCATGTTTTGGGGAAGGAATGTGATTTGAATCTGGAATAGTATGCTGTAACTTCTCAAGCAGTGCTAGAAATTGACTTGAATTCCCTAATCAATTTATTCAGATTTTATTTCATTCTATCATAAAAACAAGATGACTCGCTAATTGGCAATTATCTTATTTGATACTGTTAATAAAATTCTCGAAGTTTATCTTGATTTTCTTTAAAAAATCTTTCTAACCAATCCACGCCATAGGCATAACTAAAACCTTCTAAGAGAATAGAGAGGTCGATAGTGTCGAATCCCATATCTTTCAAATATGTAAAGGTGTTGAATAGTGAATGAAAGTTTTTGTATTTTATAATTGCACCAATGTATTTTAAACCCTGCTCCCTGATACTAATCATCTTCATTTCTAACACATACTCAATAGGGACTACTAAAACGGTGAGATTCTCAAATGAGTACAAGGATTCGCATAAACTTAAGGGAGGTTGTTTGTTCATATTTACTACAGATTGCAGTTGTTTTAAACAGGTGTATAGATTCCTAATATATATTAAGGTGAAATAATATCTTGTAAAACATTGCTATGTTCTATGAAAAAAGCGACGATAGCTAATGCACAAGCTCCTATACTTCCACGATGTTTGTTGTAAGGTAAAATTTCAATTTCTATATTACGAGTAAAAGGAACGAAGTGGAGCTGATCTTGAATTTTATCCCTGACTTCATGAGTGAAAGGTTGATAGTTAAGCAATTGACTATTGATATAGATTTTATCAGCAGGATTGATGAGGAGAAGATTTGCAATAGAAGTGGCTAATAAATTAACTCCTTTATCAATTTGTTGACGTAAAGCAGAGTCGCCTAAATTATAAGCCGTTAAAAGGGTGTCTAAATGAATGTCTTTTTCAGTCTTTACAAGGCTTTTTAGTACAGTTAGTTGGGAATTTTTAAATAATAATTGGGCGTGTTTGATTAACCAAGCATCAGAAATATATGTTTGTAAACAACCTTTTTTTCCGCATTCACAATATTGTCCATTCAATTCGACAATGGTGTGTCCAATTTCTCCGATATAAGGATTTTTAGAGGCTCCTATTTTTTCTTTTGTGAAAAAGGAAGTGTAAATACCTAATCCAGCGTGTAGGAAAATAAAATTATCGGGGGTATTGTGTGGATTAAAAAGATATTGCCCTATAGCCATACAATCAATATTATTTTTTACAATAAAAGGAAAATTGAAATCTTTAATTATATTTAATAAGTTAAAAGATTCCCATATGGGGTTGTTTGTAATGATGCTTCCGGAGTCTTTGTTATAATGTCCAGGTATCGATAAGCCAAATCCAAGTAATTTTGTTTCCAAAGGGACGTACTCTATAGCTGTTTTTATCATATTGGTAATGGTGGAATTGATTTCTGAAATAGGATAATGTTCATTCAAAATTTCTGTTTCGAAAATAGTTTTCCCTTGTAAGTCACATAGACTGAGAAAGATACCTAAGACGTTTATTTCAATACCTCCAACAACAGATGGGATATTATCTGTAATAGAAATAGTTTTTCTACGTCTTCCAGATCCGGAAAACTCGCTAAATTCATCACCAGTTTCGTATATGAGGGATTGTTCGCTTAGCTCTTTTATGATGTTAGTCGTTGTTGCTGGAGTAAGTCCTGTTTCATTAACAATATCTGTACGGGATGTTGCTGGATTTCGATATAGAAATTCCAGTATGGTGGCTCTATTTTGTAAAAAGGCTGATTGTTTTGTAATCATTTGTTTCCTCCTTTGGTTTATTTTATATTAAACATAAGAAAAAATCAATTAAAATTATTATTCTATACAAAGAAAAAAATATTGTGAAAACAACATAAAATATGTTGACAACGCTTTCTTTTAGTGATATATTTAATTTATAAAAAATAAAAAAAGGAGTTCCGATGATGAACAATATTTTAGCGTTTTTAGAAACGAAAGTCGCTCCGTTTGGTGAAAAAGTTGGAAACCAACGGCATTTGAAAGCTATTCGTGAAGGATTTATGATGGCAATGCCTTTGATTTTAGTTGGTTCCTTGTTTCTTATTCTAATCAGCTGGCCTCAAGAGGCTTTTACAAATTGGCTAAATAGTGTTGGATTGCTGAGTATCTTGACGACTATGAATCAGTCAACAGTAGCGATTATCTCCTTGGTAGCTTGTTTCGGTATTGCTTACAGGTTGTCGGAGGGATATGGGACAGATGGTCCGTCTGCAGGGATCATAGCCTTATCCAGTTTTGTATTGATGGCCCCTCGTTTTTCAAGTATGGTTTATGATAAAAATGGGGAGCAGGTCAAGCAGTTATTTGGCGGAGCAATACCATTTTCTAGCCTGAATGCGTCTTCTTTGTTTATGGCGATTACCATTGGATTGGTTACAGCAGAGATTTATCGTATTTTTATCCAGCGCGGAATTACGATAAAAATGCCAAATGGTGTCCCAGATGTGGTCAGTAAATCATTTTCGGCTCTTTTACCTGGTTTTACTACTTTTGTTTTGTGGGCCTTGGTCTTAAAAGGTCTGGAAGCAGCAGGAGTTGCAGGAGGTCTCAACGGACTTTTAGGTGCAATTGTTGGAACGCCGCTTAAGATAATTGCAGGAACACTTCCAGGTATGATTTTATGTGTTATTGTAAACTCATTCTTTTGGTTCTGTGGAGTTAACGGGGGACAAGTTTTAAATGCTTTTGTAGATCCAGTTTGGTTACAATTTACTACAGAAAACCAAGAAGCTGTGGCTGCAGGACAAACACTACAACACATTATTACATTACCATTTAAAGATTTATTTGTATTTATCGGTGGCGGTGGAGCGACTATTGGTCTTGCGATTTGTCTCTTCTTATTTAGTAAGAGTCGTACTAATAAAACATTAGGTAAGCTAGCTATTATACCGTCTATCTTTAATATCAATACAGCTATTCTATTTACGTTTCCAACGGTTTTAAATCCTATTATGCTGATTCCGTTTATTGCTACTCCTACAATCAATGCCTTAATTACCTATGTATCAATGGCTGTAGGCTTAGTACCTTATACAACAGGTGTAATCCTTCCGTGGACAATGCCACCGATCATAGGAGGATTCCTTGCGACAGGGGCTAGTTGGCAAGGAGCTATATTACAAGTTGTTTTAATTTTGGTTTCTGTAGCAATTTATTATCCATTCTTCAAAATTGCAGATAAACGCAATTTTGAAAAAGAAAAAGCTACTGTTGGAGGGGAATAAGATGGTTATCAGAGTATTTGATCAGCAGAAAAATGCTTATTCTAGCTTCGCCTTAGAGGAATTAAGATACTATATGAATCAGGTATTTAATACCGATATAGAACTTGTCGAGGAGAAGGAAGCGGATATTTTTGTAGGATTAATCAATGAAGAAGATGTAAAAGACCATGTTTTGATTTTACTGGATAAGGGTAAGGGGAGAATTGAGTCCAATACAATTGTAGGTTTACTTATTGGAATTTACCGAATGTTTCATGAATTTGGTGTTGTGTATACTAGACCAGGGCGCGGACATGACTTTATTCCAGAGTTAAGATTTGAAGATTTTTTAGATAAAGAGCTATCTATAGATGAAACAGCCAGTTACTATCATAGGGGAGTATGTATAGAGGGAGCAGATTCATTTGAAAATATACTAGATTTCATTGATTGGCTACCTAAGATTGGGATGAACAGTTTTTTCATTCAGTTTGAAAATCCCTATTCTTTTTTGAAACGTTGGTATGAACATGAGTTTAATCCATACCTAAATAAAGAAAAATTCTCAAATGAATTAGTACAAGAATTGAGTGATAGGTTGGATAAAGAATTGCAAAAAAGAGGTCTTATTCATCATCGTGTTGGTCATGGATGGACAGGTGAGGTTTTAGGCTACTCTTCAAAATTTGGCTGGGAATCAGGTCTTAGTATTTCAGAGGAGAAGAAACCGTATGTCGCTGAAATAAACGGGAAACGAGAATTGTTTAATACGGCTCCAATTTTAACCAGTCTGGATTTTTCAAATTCAGATGTGGCGGATAAGATGGTAGAAATTATTACAGATTATGCCAAGAAAAGACCGGATGTGAATTACTTACATGTATGGTTGTCGGATGCTCGTAATAATATTTGTGAATGCGAAAACTGTAGACAAGAATTGGTTTCGGATCAGTATATTCGTATTCTCAATCAATTGGATAGGGCTTTAACGAGTGAGGGATTAGATACAAAGATTTGTTTCCTACTTTATCATGAGTTGTTATGGGCGCCTCAGAAAGAAAAATTAGATAATCCTGAACGCTTTACCATGATGTTTGCACCTATTACAAGAACATTCGAAATGAGTTATGCAGATGTAGATTTTGACAATTCCATACCTGCGCCTAAACCTTATATGCGTAATAAAATTATACTTCCGAATTCTCTTGAGGAAAATTTATCTTATCTTTTTGAGTGGCAAAAAACATTTAAAGGAGATAGTTTCGTATATGACTATCCTTTAGGGCGTGCTCATTATGGTGATTTAGGATATATGAAAATTAGTCAAACTATTTACAGAGATGTATCTTATCTTTCTAACCTACATTTGAACGGTTACATTTCGTGTCAAGAATTACGTGCAGGATTCCCTCATAATTTTCCTAATTATGTTATGGGGCAAATGCTCTGGAAGAAGACAAGAAGTTATGAAGAATTGATTGAAGAATACTTTTCTGCTTTGTATGGGGAAAATTGGCAGTCTGTTGTTGAATATTTAGAAAAATTATCTAGTTATTCCTCATGTGATTATTTTAATGCAATTGGCAGTCGTCAAAATGATGTTTTAGCGAATCATTATTATATAGCTTACAATCTAGCTGATAATTTTTTGCCAATTATTGAGGAAAATATTTCTAAATTAGTGAATAGTCAAAAGGATGAATGGAAACAGCTCAGTTATCATCGTGAATATGTTGTTAAGATGGCGAAGGCTTTATATCTTCAAGCAACTGGAAAAACAAGGCAAGCTCAAGATGAATGGAGAAATGTGTTGAATTATATCCGTGGGCACGAACTGCTATTTCAATCTAATTTGGATGTTTATCGTGTAATTGAAGTAGCGAAAAATTACGCTGGTTTCCGTCTATAAATCATAAGTATAGGAAATAAACTAGGGTATTAAGGCAAGATTAACCCTAAATATTATGAAATTTCAGGATTTTTAAGATATTTAGGGTTGCCTTTCTATTTGTATCGTAGCGAAGTCATTTTAATAATGATGTCTAAAAGATGGATCAAGATTGAGGAGGGAGAGGGATGAAATCAAAAGAAGAAATAAATATGCTTGGTTTCACAATTGTTGCTTACGCAGGAGATGCAAGGTCAGATTTGATGGATGCTTTAGCATTTGCTAGAGATGGATATTTTGAACAGGCAAGAGAATTGGTTGAATCTGCAAACGACTCAATAGTGTCTGCCCATCGAGAACAGACTAATTTATTAGCGGAGGAGGCATCTGGAGATAATTTTGAAGTGAGTTTTATCATGATTCATGGTCAAGATACCTTGATGACAACGATGCTGTTGTATGATCAGGTAAAATTTTTTATTGATGAATATGAACGAATTCGAAAGATTGAAGAACATATTGGCTTGCAATGAGGATTGGTCATGGAAAATTTACAGGTTAATGCCCTACCAAAAGAGTTTTTATTAGGAGCAGCCACCGCTGCTTACCAAGTAGAGGGTGCAACTAGGGTAGATGGCAAAGGAATAAATATGTGGGATGTTTATTTGCAAGAAAATAGTCCGTTCTTGCCAGATCCAGCTAGTGATTTTTATCATCGTTACGAAGAAGATATAGCCTTGGCGGCAGAACATGGTTTACAGGCTTTGCGCTTATCTATTTCTTGGGTTCGCATATTTCCTGATATAGATGGGGAGCCTAATATATTGGCTGTTCGTTATTACCATAGAGTCTTTCAGTCCTGCTTAAAACATAATGTGATTCCGTTTGTTTCTTTACATCATTTTGATTCGCCTCAGAAAATGTTAGAAACAGGGGATTGGTTGAATAGAGGGAATATTGATCGTTTCATACGATATGCTCGCTTTTGTTTCCAAGAATTTACAGAAGTCAAGCATTGGTTTACAATAAATGAACTGATGTCTCTTGCTGCAGGCCAATACATAGGAGGCCAGTTTCCTCCGAATCATCATTTTCAATTATCTGAAGCAATTCAAGCGAATCATAATATGTTGTTGGCGCATGCTCGTGCAGTCCTTGAATTTCATCAATTAGAGATTGAGGGAGAGATAGGTTGTATTCATGCTTTGAAACCAGGCTACTCTATTGATGAGAAAAAAGAAAATATTTTAGCAGCTAAACGGTATGATATTTATAATAATAAATTTCTATTAGATGGAACTTTTTTGGGGTACTACAGTGATGATACGCTTTTCTACTTGAATCAAATATTGGAAGCTAATAATTCTAGCTTTATTATAGAAGATGGAGACTTAGAAATTATGAAAAGAGCTGCACCTCTTAATACGATGTTTGGGATGAATTATTATCGTTCAGAATTTATTCGTGAATACGAAGGTGCAAATAAACAACAATTTAATTCAACAGGAATAAAAGGACGCAGCTCTTTTAAATTAAATGCTCTAGGTGAATTTGTAAAAAAGCCTGGTATTCCGACAACAGATTGGGATTGGAATATTTATCCTCAAGGATTATTTGATATGTTGCTTCGTATCAAAGAAGAATATCCTCAACATCCGGTCATTTATTTAACTGAAAATGGTACAGCCCTTAAAGAGGTTAAGCCAGAGGGCGAGAATGATATTATTGATGACAGTAAGAGAATTCGTTATATTGAGCAACATTTACACAAAGTTTTAGAGGCTCGGGACAGGGGAGTCAATATTCAAGGATATTTTATATGGTCTTTGCAGGATCAATTTTCTTGGGCAAATGGCTACAATAAGCGATATGGTCTCTTCTTCGTTGATTATGAGACACAGAAGCGATATATTAAGAAAAGTGCTCTTTGGGTAAAAGGGTTAAAACGGAATTAAGGTTAGCGATTTGACTGATGTTTAATATATTTTAACTATGAGCTTAAATTTTTTACAGGGGGAGTTTTTATGGACAAGCTAGTCGCTGCCATTGAAAAGCAACAAGGGAAATTTGAAAAAATTTCTAATAATAATTATATGATGGCTATTAAAGATGGGTTTATTGCTACTATGCCTTTAATTATGTTTTCAAGCTTTTTGATGATTATTATTATGATTCCCAAAAATTTTGGAGTAGAGTTACCGAGTCCAGCTATTGTGTGGATGAGGAAAGTGTATATGCTAACCATGGGAGTTTTGGGTGTTATTGTTTCAGGGACAGTTGCAAAGTCATTGGCTGGAAATGTTAATAGAAAAATGCCTCCTGGAAAGGTAATAAATGATACTTCTGCAATGTTGGCGGCCATATGTGGCTATCTTGTATTAACTGTAACGCTTGTAGTTGATGAGAAAACGGGATCTACAAGTTTGTCGACAAACTATTTAGGATCTCAGGGATTAATAACTTCGTTTATCAGTGCTTTTATTACTGTAAATGTTTACCGGTTTTGTATTAAGCGAGACATTACTATTCATTTACCAAAAGAAGTTCCTGGAGTTATATCCCAAGCTTTTAGAGATATTTTTCCTTTTTCTTTTGTTTTACTTATTAGTGGTTTATTAGATATTGTATCTCGTTTTAGTTTAGATGTTCCTTTTGCCCAAGTATTTCAACAACTATTGACTCCTATTTTTAAGGGGGCAGAATCATATCCTGCTATGATGTTGATTTGGTTTATGTGTGCTTTGCTTTGGTTTGTTGGGATTCATGGTCCATCTATTGTTTTGCCTGCTGTTACAGCTTTACAACTTAGCAATATGGAAGAGAATGCTCAACTTCTTGCAAATGGGCAGTTTCCTTATCATTCTTTAACGCCTAATTTCGGAAATTATATCGCTGCTATTGGAGGAACGGGGGCTACCTTTGTTGTACCATTTATTTTGATTTTCTTTATGCGGTCTAAACAATTAAAATCGGTAGGTAAAGCTACAATTACTCCTGTCTTATTTGCGGTGAATGAACCTCTTCTATTTGGTATGCCAGTTATTTTGAATCCCTATCTTTTTGTACCTTTTTTGATGACTCCACCAGTGAATGTATTTTTAGGAAAGGTCTTTATTGATTTCTTTGGAATGAATGGATTTTATATCCAGTTACCTTGGGCCTTTCCTGGACCATTGGGATTGTTAATTGGAACAAATTTTCAACTTATTTCCTTTGTATTTTTATCTTTGATGTTAGTTGTAGATATATTGATTTACTTCCCATTCTGTAGAGCATATGATAGACATTTACTGATTAATGAAGATGTTACAAGCTCAAATGATATTGCTTTAGAGGAGAATGCAAATGAAATAATGCCTGGTGAGTTAGATGCAATAAAAAGTAAGGAGTTGAAAGTACTGGTTCTTTGTGCAGGGTCTGGAACAAGCGCGCAATTAGCTAATGCAATTAACGAGGGGGCTCAAGTAGCAGAAGTTAGAGTGATTGCGAATTCAGGAGCGTACGGAGCTCATTATGATATTATGGGTGTTTATGATTTAATTATTCTGGCTCCACAAGTTCGGAGTTATTATAGAGAGATGAAGGTGGATGCAGAAAGATTAGGTATTCAGTTAGTTGCTACCAGAGGAATGGAATATATTCATTTAACAAAGAATCCAAGTAAAGCCTTACAATTTGTATTGGAGCATTACCAAGCTGTGTAGTAAGTTTTTTAATCTTTTATTTGAGTAAGGACTTTGCTTACAGACAGGCTTGGATTTAAAAACGTTCCCCCTTTTTTAATATAAGAATCCCTCTTTCACAATTGTAAAAAGAGGGATTTTGTATTTTATCTCTTAGACCAAGTTCTCTTCATAAAGAGAAGGAGGATTGGGTATATCTCCAAACGACCTGCAATCATAGCAAAGGAGAGGAGAATTTTTGAGATAGGGCTAAAGATTGAGAAACTAGATGTCGTTCCTAGAATAGGCCCGATGTTATTGAAACAGCTAAAGACAGCGCTGGTAACGACCAGAAAATCATTGCTATCTAGGCTGACAATAAAGATAAGTGCTAGCAAAATCATTGAATAGATGACAAAGTACTTGAGGATTTTATGCTGGGTATCTTTGTCAATCACCGTTTTATTAACATGGAGAGTCAAAACACGGTGGGGTGATAGGATTGACAAAATCTGGTTTTTGGCAATTTTTGAAAGGATAAGGCCTCGAATAACCTTGAGTCCACCTGCGGTTGAACCAGCAGAACCACCGATTCCCATAAGGAAGAGAAGGATGAACTGGGAGAAGAGGGGCCAGTTGGTAATATCTCCGTAACCAAAACCAGTTGTCGTAATGATGTTGGAAACTTGGAAGAAGGCCATTTCAAAGCTCTTTGAAAATCCCGGGTAGAGGTAGAGAGTATTGAGGCTAATCAAACCTGTAGAAACCAGCACGATGACCAAGTAAGCACGAAGTTCTTCGTCACCAAAGAAGGCCTTGACGCGGCGGAGCATGAGGTAGTAGTAGAGATTGAAATTTACCCCAAAAACCAAAACTCCGATACTAACTAGATAGGTAATCAGTGAGCTACCATAGTGAGCAATTCCATCGTTATAGACTGTAAAACCTCCTGTACCTGCTGTTCCCATGGCAATGACAAAACTATCAAATAGGGGCATGCCGGCTAGATAATAGATGATGACAAATAGGGAGAAGAGAGCCAGATAAAGGAGATAGAGAATCTGAGCGGTGTTTTTTAGCTTGGATACAACCTTACCGAAGACGGGACCAGGAACCTCAGCCTTCATCACCTCTAGGTGGCTATTCTTGGCATTGTCCATAATAGCAAGTGCAAAAACAAGCACTCCCATCCCTCCAATCAAGTGGGTAAAACTTCGCCAGAAGAGGAGGGAACGACTGAGAACCGAAACGTCGTTCAGAATAGTTGCTCCAGTAGTTGTAAAGCCAGAACTAATTTCAAAAAAGGCATCAATAACGCTGGGAATTTGCCCAGCAAAGACAAAGGGGAGACCACCAAAGAAGGACCAAAGAATCCAACAGAGGGCAACAATTAAGATTCCCTCCTTGGTATAAATCCGTTGATTTTTTGGTTTTTCCAAACTCCCTGAACCGCCTAGCAATACGAGAATCCCTATTGTTGAAAAGAGGGCTGTAAAAACTTGGCTCGATTCACGGTAATAGATAGCGACAGCTACAGGAACCAGAAGAAGAACAGCCTCAATCAAAAGTAACTTTGAAAGGAGATAACGAATCATACTTTTATTCATTTCTTACCTCGCAATCAAGTCATAAATCTTAGTGATGTTTGGCAACAAAGTTGTTACTAGGAGCTTGTCTCCAACTTCCAACATATCCTCCCCAGTAGGGAAAATAGTCTTGCCCTTTCGAATGATGGCTGCAATAAGAACCCCTTTTTTCAGTTTCAGTTGAGAAAGAGGTTTGGCAGTCATTTTATTGGCTTCCTTGATATGGAATTGCAGGGTTTCGATTTGGCCATTGGCTAGATGGTGCATGGCTTGAAGGTCTGAATACTGGGCATTAACCCGACCACGAATAAAGTGCATAATCGTGTCTACAGCAATGCTTTTAGGTGTGATGATACTTGAAAAATCAGGCGCATTGATAATCTCGAGGAGACTGGTACGATTGACCTTGGTGATATTTTTTTGTACACCTACGCTGTCAAGGAACATAGAAGTAATCAGATTTTCCTCATCGACCCCTGTTAGGGTTGCAACGGCATCATAGTTTTGAGCACTTTCTTCCAGCAGGATATCTTTTGCGGTACCATCTCCTTGAACGATGTAGAGGTTTGGGAATTTCTCGCTAAAGAAGCTAGCGATTTCAGGATTGATTTCAATAACCTTGGTATCGATACGACTGTCTTTGAGGATACCTAGTAGATAATAGGCGATTCTACCAGCTCCAACAATAAGAAGACTCTTCACGGCACGAGACTTGAAATAATTATGGAAGAGCATCATGTCAACACGGTTACCAGTGACAAAGATTCTATCTTTATCCTGTACAGTCATGTCACCGCTTGGAATGATAATCTGATGATCTCTTTCTATAGCACAGACAATGACATTGCCAAATTTTTTCCGAAAATCAGAAATGGGCATTTGGCAAAGACCACTGGAGGATTTAACAGTGAATTCCATCAAGCTGACCCGTCCACCAAAGAAACGTTCGACAGAGAGGGCGTTGGGAAAGTCAATGATATTTGCGATAGCGCGGGCAGCCAAGAGCTCAGGATTAACGATAAGAGAAAAACCGAGAATATTCTTTTCCTTGAAATAAGAGTTAGAATATTCAGGGTTCCTCACCCGAACGATGGTCTCTTTAGCTCCCATTTTTTTTGCTAGAACGGCTGCAATCATGTTCACTTCATCGTATTCAGTCAGAGCGATAAAGATATCACAATCCTGGACGCTGGCTTGCTCAAGGATGGCAAAATCGGCCCCGTTACCAAGGATACCCATGATATCAAAGCGATTGACAATATGATTGAGGACAGCTTCGTCTTGCTCAATCAGCAAAACATCATGCTTTTCTGCAACCAAGGAGCGACAGAGGGCAGAACCAACTTTTCCCCCTCCGACAAGGATAATTTTCATAATAAAACCTACTTCTTCATTATGTAACTATCATACCTTTTTTCAAGAAAAAATGCATCTACTAGCTAATCACCAGAGTTTTTAGTAGGAAATTTGCTATAAGGTAAAACTATACCCTAATCAATTGAAATAGCTATTAGCACCTTTCTCTGAAATATGGTATGATAAAGGATATACAAGGAGATAAAATGAATAATAATTTACTGGTATTACAATCAGACTTTGGTCTGGTTGATGGTGCGGTATCGGCTATGATTGGAGTGGCTTTAGAAGAGTCTCCAACTTTAAAAATCCATCACTTGACGCACGATATCACGCCTTATAATATTTTTGAGGGGAGCTATCGTCTCTTTCAGACGGTGGATTACTGGCCTGAGGGAACGACATTTGTATCGGTGGTCGATCCAGGTGTCGGTTCGAAACGTAAGAGTGTGGTTGCCAAGACTGCAAAAAATCAATACATTGTCACGCCAGATAATGGGACGCTTTCTTTTATCAAGAAACACGTTGGCATTGTAGCTATTCGTGAAATTTCTGAAGTAGCCAATAGACGTCAAAATACAGAGCATTCTTATACCTTCCACGGTCGTGATGTCTATGCCTATACTGGAGCTAAATTAGCCAGTGGTCACATTAGTTTTGAGGAAGTGGGGCCAGAGCTCAGTGTAGACCAGATTGTCGAGCTTCCAGTCGTAGAGACCATCATTGAAGATCATCTGGTCAAGGGAGCCATTGATATTCTGGATGTGCGTTTCGGTTCGCTCTGGACTTCTATCACGCGAGAAGAATTTTACAAGCTGGAACCAGAATTCGGTGACCGTTTTGAAGTGACTATCTATCATGCAGATATGCTGGTCTATCAAAATCAGGTTGTCTATGGCAAATCATTTGCAGATGTGAGGATTGGGCAACCCATCCTTTACATCAACTCTCTCTATCGTTTAGGTCTGGCTATCAACCAAGGTTCTTTTGCCAAGGCTTATAATGTAGGTGTCGGTTCATCTTGGACCATTGAAATAAAGAAAATAGAAGGATAAAATAGGAGAATAAATAGTATGGAAATCAAATTTACAATTAAACAAGTTGTTGCTGTCGGAATTGGCGCTGCCCTCTTTGTCGTCATCGGGATGATCAACATTCCGACCCCTGTTCCAAATACAAGCATCCAGCTTCAGTATGCGGTACAAGCGCTACTTTCTATTATTTTTGGACCGATTATCGGTTTGCTTGTCGGGTTGATTGGTCATGCAATCAAGGACTCTCTTGCTGGCTATGGTCTGTGGTGGACTTGGATTATCGCTAGCGGGCTCTTTGGTCTAGCTGTGGGACTATTCAGAAAGTACGTTCACGTGATTAATGGTGTCTTTGACTGGAAAGATATTCTTATTTTTAACCTCATTCAACTACTTGCAAATGCCCTTGTTTGGGGTGTCTTGGCACCACTTGGAGATGTTGTGATTTATCAAGAAGCAGCAGAAAAAGTATTTGCCCAAGGGATTGTTGCGGGAATTGCTAATGGTGTATCTGTAGCTATTGCAGGAACTCTTCTCTTGCTTGCCTATGCAGGAACCCAAACTCGTGCAGGAAGTTTGAAAAAGGACTAAAATGATGGGGAAGGCTGGGCAACCAGTCTTTTTCGATGTTTATAGATTAGTTAGGCAAGTAAGCTAGGATAGGAATCTTCTTGGTGCTAAGTTTTTAAGAGAAGAGTCTGCAAGAAGGGGTAGATTTATGATAAAATAGAAGTCTAAGAAGCGAATGAAGAGAGTAAGATGAAAGAAGCTATAATTGAGTGGAAGGATTTCTCTTTCCGGTATGAAACACAACAAGAACCGACCTTGCAAGGGGTAGACTTGACTATTTACAAGGGAGAGAAAGTCTTAATTGTTGGGCCATCTGGGTCAGGTAAATCTACCTTGGGTCAGTGTTTGAATGGAATTATTCCCAATATTTACAAGGGCCAGATGTCTGGAGAATTTTTGATCAAGGGTCAAGCGGCCTTTGATATGAGCATCTATGATAAATCTCATTTGGTTAGCACAGTTTTGCAGGATACAGATGGGCAGTTTATCGGCCTGTCTGTGGCAGAGGATTTGGCTTTTGCTCTGGAAAATGATGTGACAGCTCTAGAAGAGATGAAAAGCCGTGTTCATAAATGGGCTGAAAAGCTGGACCTTCTTTCTTTACTGTCTCAGCGTCCCCAGGATTTGTCAGGTGGACAAAAGCAGCGAGTCAGTCTGGCTGGTGTCTTGATTGATGAGAGTCCGATTCTTTTGTTTGATGAGCCACTCGCCAATCTGGATCCCAAGTCAGGTCAGGATATTATCGAATTGATTGACCAGATTCATAAGGAAGAGGGGACGACGACTCTTATTATCGAGCACCGTTTGGAGGACGTTCTGCATCGCCCTGTGGATCGGATTGTCTTGATAAACGATGGTCATATCCTCTTTAATGGTAGCCCTGACCAGCTACTTGCGACTGATTTATTGACACAAAATGGAATTCGAGAACCCCTTTATCTGACCACTTTACGTCAATTGGGTGTGGATTTAGTCAAGGAAGAACAATTAGCAGATCTGGATAACTTGTCTATCTCAAAAGGTCAGGTTCAGTTGCAGACGGAACTGGCAAAAGAAACCCTAGAATTGCAGTCACTCTTTAAATTAGAGGACGTGTCTTTTTCTTATGATGATAGACCGATTTTAAAATCCCTACATTTGGATATTAAAAAGGGTGAAAAAATTGCCATTGTCGGAAAAAATGGGGCTGGAAAATCAACCCTAGCCAAGGCTCTAAGTGCTTTTATTCAGACGGAAGGCCACTATCTTTGGGAAGGACAGGATATCAAAGGAGATTCTGTTGCAGAGCGGGCGGAACGAGTAGGCTATGTGCTGCAAAATCCCAATCAAATGATTTCAACCAATATGATTTTTGATGAGGTGGCTCTGGGACTTCGTTTGCGAGGTGTGGACGAGCAGGAAATTGAAACGAGAGTCTATGAAACCTTGAAAATTTGTGGTCTCTATGAATTCCGTAATTGGCCCATTTCTGCCTTGTCATTTGGACAGAAAAAACGTGTCACTATTGCATCGATCTTGGTTCTAGGAGCTGAAATTATCCTCCTAGATGAACCGACTGCAGGTCAAGACAAGAAAAATTATACTGAGATTATGGAATTTCTCGAAGAACTGCATCAAAAAGGGCATACGATTGTCATGATTACCCATGATATGCAATTGATGCTGGATTATTCAGACCGGGCCCTTGTCATGGTGAACGGGGAATTGATTGCCGATACCGATCCAGCCAGTCTGTTGAGCAATCCCGAGCTGTTAGTAAAAGCCAATCTAAAAGAGACCTCCATCTTCAACTTGGCTAAGAAACTTGACGTGGATCCACTTGCTTTAACGGCATTTTACAAAGAAAGGAGAGAAGGATGCAAGCAAAATTAATCGGTTACCATCATAGAGATACTGTGATTCATCGCTTGTCAGGAGCTGGGAAACTTCTCTTTTTCATTCTCGTGTCATTGGCTGCCATGATTAGCTATGATACTAGACTACTTGTTCTGATTGCCATCTTTTCGGTTTTTCTCCTCTATTTGTCAGAAATCCGCTTTAAAGATGTTTCCTTTGTGGCCGTTTTTGCGACGGTATTTGCCGTTTTAAACGTCTTGATGGTCTATCTCTTTTCTCCCGAGTATGGGGTTGGACTTTACGGAGAGAGAAGTGTGATTTGGCAGGGAATCGGTGCCTACACTCTGACCAGTCAAGAGCTCTTTTATCTGCTAAATCTGGCCATTAAGTACCTTTGCACTATTCCTCTGGCTATTATCTTTTTGATGACAACCCACCCTAGTCAGTTTGCTTCCAGTTTAAATCAAATTGGTGTGCCTTACAAGATTGCCTATTCAGTCAGCCTGACCTTGCGCTATATTCCAGATTTGCAGGAAGAATTCTTTACTATCAAGATGTCTCAGGAGGCGCGTGGGATGGAATTATCCAAAAAAGCTTCTCTTATGCAACGAATCAAAGGCAATCTGCTCATTATTACTCCCTTGATTTTTAGCTCGCTAGAACGCATTGATACCATTGCAACAGCCATGGAGCTTCGACGCTTTGGGAAAGAGAAAAAACGCACTTGGTATAGTTATCAGGCCTTGAAAAAAGGAGATTATATTACCTTGCTCTTGGCAGCCTTGTTTTTAGTAACTAGTTTACTACTTATCTTGCAGAATCAGGGACGATTTTACAACCCTTGGAAATAGCTTGAAAAAATTGAAAAAATCAAGTCGTTTCTATTGACAATGATTCTGAAAGTGTTATACTAAGAAAGTAGTTTCGCTGATTTACTTCAAACCTGTTGTGAGGTAAGTTAACGATGCCTTAACCACGCTGTTTGCTGAGCTTGACTCCGGGCAGTGTGGCTATTTTTTTGCAATGGTAAAAGGAAGCAAGTCATGACAAATCACATTGTATTATTTGAACCACAAATTCCACAAAATACAGGCAATATCGCGCGTACTTGCGCTGCGACCAATTCTCCCCTCCACATCATCAAGCCTATGGGCTTTCCTATCGATGACCGCAAGATGAAGCGAGCTGGATTGGATTATTGGGATAAGCTAGAGATTTATTTTTACGAGAGTTTGGAAGACTTTATGTCTCAGATGAAGGGTAAACTCTATCTGATTTCGAAATTCGCGGAAAAAGTCTATTCTGAGGTGGATTTATCGACTGATGAGGACCATTATTTTCTCTTTGGACGTGAAGACAAGGGCTTACCTGAGGATTTTATGCGCGAACATCCTGAGAAGGCTCTCCGTATTCCTATGAACGATGAACACGTCCGCAGTCTCAATGTGTCTAATACTGTCTGCATGATTGTCTACGAAGCCCTCCGCCAGCAGAACTTTGCAGGTCTTGAGCTTGTTCATACCTATGAAGTGGATAAATTGAAATAAAAAATGAAAATGAACAAAATGCTTGCGCTTGCAAGCGTTTTTTGTTATGATAAAAGAGTCTTCAGGGCAGGGTGTGATTCCCGACCGGCGGTGACTTTAACTAGGAAATGATCTTTTCCTTTTATACTTTGTTGACAAGCTTTGCCTAACCAGAAGTTATGCCTACAGCTTGTCGCCTAGTCTAAAAGAAAAATCTCTATTTCCTTCTCTTTAAAGAAGTCCGCGAGCGCAAGCTGATGTGGTGCGATTCCACAACCGACAGTATAGTCTGGATGGGAGAAGACGAAAGAATAGCTTTGTCTGTTCTGATAGATTTATAGCTAAACTGTAACCGCTTGCTTGAATTTCCTTAATAGAGTGAGAGGGAACTTTTGGGATATAAAAAGTGAGAATAGATAGAGGAATCCTTTCTAACTTCTTCTGATTTTATGGAAAATTGGAGGAACCTGTTATGACAAACACACGTCGACTTTCGACCATTGCGATTCTATCAGCCATCTCATTTGTGCTGATGTACTTTGACTTTCCGCTTTTGCCAGCGGCGTCCTTCCTCAAGATCGAATTTAGTATCTTGCCAGTCCTTGTGGGTCTGGTGGTCATGGATTTGCCTGCTGCTCTAGGAGTTCTCTTGCTTCGCTCACTCTTGAAACTGCTTCTTAACAGCCAGGGAGTGAATACTTACATTGGTTTGCCGATGAATATCGTAGCTTTGGGAGTTTTTGTCATCGTCTTTGCTTTGATTTGGAAAAAGGAACGGACAACCCTTCGTTTCCTACTAGGCTCTCTAGCTGGAACTATTGGCTTGACCGTGGCAATGTTGGTTCTCAACTATGTTTATGCTGTTCCTTTGTACGCTAAGTTTGCTAACTTTGATATTGGAAAAATTTTGGGACTTTCCAACTACCTAATGACCATGGTATTGCCTTTTAACTTGATTGAAGGTGTTATCTTTTCCGTTTCATTCTGGTTGTTGTACGTCCTTTTGAAACCAACCTTAAAACATTATGAAAGATAAACAAACATTTTTAATGAAGGGCAGTTTTGCCCTTTTACTTTTCGTTATTCTTGGTTATATGGTCAAATTTTACCCTGAAACGCTGGTCGGTTTTGACCAACCGATTCAGACTGCCGTTCGAGGAGATTTGCCAGATTATTTGACGATTCTCTTCCGAGCCATTACACGCCTGATTGATATCCCAGTGATTATCACCTGGGTTGTCATTACAGCCTTTATCTTGTATCGTAAGCGGTGGAAGATTGAAAGCCTACTTATGCTGGGAAATTTGGCTTTGGCTGGTCTTTTAATCGTGACTTTTAAAAACATCTACCAGCGCCCACGGCCAGCTATCTTACACTTGGTTGAGGAGAAGGGATTTTCCTTCCCAAGTGGCCATTCTCTGGCTGTAACATTGATGGTAGGCACTCTGATTGTCATCCTCAGTCAACGGATGAAAGATCCAGTCTGGAGAAGAATCGTGCAAATCGTACTTGGCCTCTACCTAGTTAGTGTGCTGGTATCAAGGGTCTATCTAGGAGTTCACTACCCATCAGATGTCCTTGCCAGTCTCTGTGTGGGCTTGGGAGTCTTGTTTATCGAGTTTCCCTTCTATGATAAGCTCCGCTTCCAATGGCGATTTAAAGGCAAGCAGAAATGAGTATCAAATTCCCTTGAGGAGAAAGAAATGAAAGTCAACATAAAAGATCTTCATCCAACTCAACTATACTTATCAGAAAAGAAACTAGAAGGCATCCAGACACTCTATCAGTCGGCAGAAATAATCAATGTTGACCCAATCAGTATTCTTGCCTTTGGAGATTACTTGCTGGTTACAGATGGGCATCACAGAGCTTATCAGGCTTTATTGACAGGTCAAGATACGATTTCTACTGAGTTTGATAGAGGCGGCGGTGATGAACTATATCATCTCTATGCGCAAGCTTGTGAGGAAAGAAAGATTTACTCTGTTCTGGATTTAAAAAATCATATCTTACCTCAAGATGAGTATGAAGCAAAATGGTATAACTGGTGTGATGGTTTTAATCAAGCAGCAACTCTCTTTTTGAAAAGGAAAGAAGATGAAACAGACCCTACAAATAGATAATGCACTGCGTCTTGTTCCTTATTATAAGATCAATCATTGTGAGGAAGCTTTGGCTTGGTATCAGGATGTGAACTTGGTTTACCTCGTAGATGGTGTGAAGAGACCTTACAGTCCAGCGGCCTTGGAAGCTATGTATTCCTATTTGGATCAGCATGGTGAGCTTTTTTGGATTGAAGTCAAGGAGAAGGGAGAATGGTTTCCAATTGGGGATGTTACACTATCTCAGGATAATCTCCCCATTGTGATTGGGAATCCCGCTTACCAACATCGAGGGATTGGGAAAAAGGTTCTAAGTACTTTGATTGAATTGGCTCGAGTAAAAGGATGGAAAGAATTGAAAGTCAAGGAAATCTACACCTACAATCATGCTTCTAGGAGGTGTTTCAAGTCGCTTGGATTTGTGGAAGATGGAGCAACAGAAAAAGGAACGAGTTTTATATTGAAATTAGTCTAATCTAACTTGTTTTTTAACTAAAAATCTGATAAACTAAGTAGTAATTGAATAGAAATCTGCAAGACTAGTAACTCAAGGGAAGTATATCAGGGAGGAGGGCCGTGACTGCAAGCTCTCTATATGAAAGCTGGGTGAATTCACTTGCGCATGGATTTAGAAATGAAGGTCTGACTTGTCAGATGAAAACGGATGGTACCGCGTGTCAACGCTCCGATTGGAGTTTTTGGCATGTGGTTTTCTTTTTATCTACGAGAGACTGATGGAGGAATTATGTCAACTATTGAAGAACAATTAAAAGCGCTTCGCGAAGAAACGCTGGCTAGCTTGAAGCAGATTACTGCTGAAAATGAAAAAGAGATGCAAGACTTGCGTGTCTCAGTCCTTGGGAAAAAAGGGTCGCTTACGGAAATCCTCAAAGGGATGAAAGATGTCTCTGCTGAGATGCGTCCGATTATCGGAAAACACGTCAATGAAGCGCGTGATGTCTTGACAGCAGCCTTTGAAGAAACAGCTAAATTCTTGGAAGAAAAGAAAGTCGCAGCTCAACTTGCCAGCGAGAGTATCGATGTGACGCTTCCAGGTCGTCCAGTTGCGACTGGTCACCGTCATGTTCTCACACAAACCAGTGAAGAAATCGAAGATATTTTCATCGGTATGGGGTATCAAGTCGTGGATGGTTTTGAAGTGGAGCAAGACTACTACAACTTTGAGCGTATGAACCTTCCGAAAGACCACCCAGCCCGTGATATGCAGGACACTTTCTACATCACAGAAGAAATCTTACTTCGTACCCACACGTCTCCTGTTCAAGCGCGTGCTATGGATGCCCATGATTTCTCTAAAGGGCCTTTGAAGATGATCTCGCCAGGGCGTGTGTTCCGTCGTGATACGGACGATGCGACCCACAGTCACCAATTCCACCAAATCGAAGGCTTGGTTGTTGGGAAAAATATCTCTATGGCCGATCTTCAAGGAACGCTTCAATTGATTGTCCAAAAAATGTTTGGTGAAGAGCGCCAGATCCGTTTGCGTCCATCTTATTTCCCATTCACTGAGCCATCTGTTGAGGTGGATGTTTCCTGCTTCAAGTGTGGTGGAGAAGGCTGTAATGTATGTAAGAAAACAGGTTGGATCGAGATTATGGGTGCCGGTATGGTTCACCCACGTGTCCTTGAAATGAGTGGTATCGATGCGACTGTTTACTCTGGCTTTGCCTTTGGTCTTGGTCAAGAGCGTGTAGCCATGCTCCGTTACGGAATCAATGATATCCGTGGATTCTACCAAGGAGATGTCCGCTTCTCAGAACAGTTTAAATAATGATTAGAAAAGTAGAAATGGCAGATGTTGAGGTGTTGGCTAAAATTGCCAAACAAACCTTTCGTGAAACATTTGCGCATGATAATACGGAAGAGCAGTTACAGGAATACTTTGAAGAGGCTTATAGTCTGAGAGTTTTGTCAACTGAGTTGGAAAATCCAGAATCCGAAACCTATTTCATTATGCATGAAGAGGAGATAGCTGGTTTTCTCAAAGTCAACTGGGGAAGTGCTCAGACTGAGAGAGAATTAGAGGATGCTTTTGAAATTCAACGCCTCTATGTGCTAGAAAAATTCCAAGGATTTGGACTAGGTAAGCAACTGTTTGAATTCGCTCTTGAACTTGCTGAAAAAAATAGTTTTTCTTGGGCTTGGCTAGGTGTTTGGGAGCATAATACAAAAGCTCAAGCATTTTATAATCGATATGGTTTTGAAAAATTTAGCCAACATCATTTTATGGTTGGTCAAAAAGTAGATACAGATTGGTTACTGAAAAAGAAATTAAGTTAAGAAGAGGATTCTTCTATTGAAATGATAGGAAAGGAAAAGAACTAGAGTGGCAACTGTCATTCTGGAGAACTAAATTATGCTTGTATCTTATAAATGGTTAAAAGAATTGGTGGACATTGATGTGCCATCACAAGAGTTGGCTGAAAAAATGTCAACTACAGGGATCGAGGTAGAAGGTGTCGAATCACCAGCTGCCGGGCTCTCAAAAATTGTCGTCGGTGAGGTCTTGTCTTGCGAAGATGTGCCAGAAACTCACCTCCATGTTTGTCAGGTTAACGTTGGCGAAGAAGAAGCCCGTCAAATCGTCTGTGGTGCACCGAATGTGCGTGCTGGTATCAAGGTTATGGTGGCTCTTCCAGGAGCTCGCATCGCTGACAACTACAAAATTAAAAAAGGAAAAATCCGTGGTTTAGAGTCACTTGGAATGATCTGTTCACTTGGCGAATTGGGAATTTCTGACTCAGTTGTGCCTAAGGAATTCGCAGATGGCATCCAAATCTTGCCAGAAAATGCCGTTCCAGGTGAGGAAGTCTTCTCATATCTAGACTTGGATGATGAAATCATCGAACTGTCTATCACACCAAACCGTGCAGATGCCCTTTCTATGCGTGGAGTGGCTCACGAAGTGGCAGCCATTTATGACAAGGCAGTCAACTTTAAAGAATTTACTCTTTCAGAAACTGACCAAGCTGCAGCAGATGCTCTTTCTGTGGGCATTGAGACAGACAAGGCGCCTTACTATGCAGCTCGTATCTTGGACAATGTGACTATCTCACCAAGTCCACAATGGTTGCAAAATCTTCTTATGAATGAAGGTATCCGTCCTATTAACAACGTGGTGGACGTGACGAATTACATCCTGCTCTACTTTGGTCAACCAATGCATGCCTTTGACTTGGATACCTTTGAAGGAACTGACATCCGTGTACGTGAAGCGCGTGCTGGTGAAAAATTGGTGACTTTAGATGGTGAAGAACGTGACTTGGACATGAATGACTTAGTTATCACTGTCGCAGACAAGCCAGTAGCCCTTGCAGGTGTCATGGGCGGTCAAGCAACAGAAATCTCTGAGAAATCTAGTCGTGTCGTCCTTGAAGCTGCAGTCTTCAACGGAAAATCAATCCGTAAGACCAGCGGTCGTCTTAACCTTCGTTCTGAGTCATCTTCTCGCTTTGAAAAAGGCATCAATGTGGCAACAGTCAATGAAGCCCTTGAAGCGGCGGCTAGTATGATTGCAGAACTTGCAGGTGCGACGGTGCGCAAGGGCATCGTTTCAGCAGGTGAGCTTGACACATCAGACGTAGAAGCTTCTTCAACTCTTGCAGACGTTAACCGCGTTCTTGGAACAGAGCTTTCATACGCTGATGTCGAAGATGTCTTCCGTCGTCTTGGTTTTGGTCTTTCTGGAAATGCAGCTAGCTTTACTGTGAGTGTTCCTCGTCGCCGTTGGGATATTACCATCGAAGCAGACCTTTTTGAAGAAATCGCTCGTATCTACGGATATGACCGCTTGCCAACTAGTCTTCCAAAAGACGATGGTACAGCTGGTGAATTGACTGCGACACAAAAACTCCGCCGTCAAGTTCGTACGATTGCTGAAGGAGCAGGTTTGACAGAAATCATCACCTATGCTCTAACAACTCCTGAAAAAGCAGTCGAGTTTACGGCTCAACCAAGTAACCTTACGGAACTCATGTGGCCAATGACAGTGGACCGTTCAGTTCTCCGTCAAAATATGATTTCAGGTATCCTTGATACGGTAGCCTATAACGTGGCTCGTAAGAACAAAAACTTGGCACTTTACGAGATTGGAAAAGTCTTTGAACAAACTGGTAATCCAAAAGAAGAACTTCCAAATGAAATCAACAGCTTTGCCTTTGCCTTGACAGGCTTGGTTGTTGAAAAAGATTTCCAAACAGCAGCAGTTCCAGTTGATTTCTTCTATGCTAAGGGAATCCTAGAAGCATTATTTACTCGCTTAGGATTAGAAGTGACCTATACAGCTACAGCTGAGATTGCAAGCCTCCACCCAGGTCGTACAGCTGTGATTTCACTCGGTGACCAAGTTCTTGGTTTCCTTGGCCAAGTGCATCCAGTTACAGCTAAGGCTTACGATATTCCAGAAACGTATGTAGCGGAGCTTAATCTTTCAGCCATCGAAGCAGCGCTTCAGCCAGCAGCTCCATTTGTGGAAATCACGAAATTCCCAGCAGTCAGCCGTGACGTTGCTCTCCTTCTTAAAGCAGAAGTGACTCACCAAGAAGTTGTAGATGCTATCCAAGCTGCCGGCGTGAAACGTTTGACAGATATCAAACTCTTTGACGTCTTCTCAGGCGAAAAATTGGGACTTGGCATGAAGTCAATGGCTTATAGCTTGACCTTCCAAAATCCAGAAGATAGCTTGACTGATGAAGAAGTCGCACGCTATATGGAAAAAATCCAAGCATCACTTGAAGAAAAAGTCAATGCAGAAGTTCGTTAACTCATCAATCCATCCTCCGGGGTGGATTTTTGTTTTTCGCATAACAATTCAGGATCAAAAATAGACAGTTGAGGAGCGGAAGGTATAAATTAAGTTTTCTACTGTATAATGGATTTATCACTAAAAGTGCTCCAAGCCATATTTTACACAGCAATAGTCTTCTAAAAATGGACAGAAATCATTGTAAAGGCTATCAAAAAGGAGTATAATGAGTGCAAGACATTTTGGAGGTGAAAGATGCTAGAAGTAAGAAGTCTAGAGAAAAGTTTTGGACCCAAGCAAGTTTTGTTTGGTATTGACTTTCAAGCGCGACCAGGTCGTATTTTGGGACTAGTCGGAAAAAATGGTGCTGGGAAAACAACAATTTTCCACAGTATTTTGAAATTTTTAGAATACCAAGGAGAAATCAGTCTGGATGGGCAGGATATCCGTCAGGAAACCTATGCTCGGATTGGCTATTTGCCTGAAGAACGTAGTCTCATGCCTAAATTGACAGTCCTTGAGCAAGTTCGCTACTTGGCGACTCTAAAAGGTATGGATGCCAAGGAGGTCAAGGAAAAACTCCCTCAATGGATGAAGAAGTTGGAAGTGAAAGGGAAACTGACTGATAAAATCAAGAGTCTGTCAAAAGGAAATCAGCAGAAGATTCAGCTCATCATTACTCTGATTCATGAACCAGATTTGATTATCTTGGATGAGCCTTTCAGTGGATTGGACCCAGTCAATACAGAATTGCTCAAACAAGTCATTTTTCAGGAAAAAGAGCGCGGAGCAACTATTATCTTTTCTGACCATGTCATGACCAACGTTGAGGAACTTTGTGACGATATTTTGATGATTCGAGATGGCCGTGTGGTCTTGCATGGGCCGGTTCAAGATGTTCGCAATCAATACGGGAAAACGCGTCTCTTTGTTTCAAGTGAACGAAGCAAGGAAGAATTGGAAAACCTTCCTCATGTCAAGCAGGTGAGCTTGACCAAACAAGGCAGTTGGAAATTGATCTTGGATGATGAGAGTGCTGGTAGAGAACTCTTCCCAATCTTGACTCAAGGGCAATATATCGCAACCTTTGACCAACAAGCGCCAACAATCGATGAAATCTTTAAACTAGAATCAGGGGTGGAAGTATGAGAAATATGTGGGTTGTAATGAAAGAAACCTATCTTCGACACATCAAGTCGTGGAGTTTCTTCTTTATGGTGATTTCACCATTCTTGTTTATCGGTCTCTCTGGAGGAATTGGCTATCTCCAAGGCTCTTCAATGGCTCAGAGTGGCAAGATAGCAGTGATTAGCACCGTTCCAGCTGTGACAGAAGGTCTCAAATCTACAAATGGTCTCAATTTTGATTATCAGGATGAAGCAAGTGCTCAAGCTGCTATCAAGGATGAAAAATTAAAAGGCTATCTAACCATTGACCAAGAGGATAGTGTCTTGAAGGCTGTTTATCACGGTGAAACTTCCCTTGAGATTGCTATTAAGCTAGGAGTAACGAGTAAGTTAAATGAGCTTCAAGGTCAACTCAATCGTTCGGCAGCCAATTTGTCACAAGAGCAGGAAAAACGCTTGGAACAAACAGTTAACTTTACGGAGAAAATTGATGAATCCAAGGAAAATAAAAAAATGATTCAAACAATCGCGGCTACAGCAGTTGGAGGCTTTCTCTATATGATTTTAATTACTTATGCTAGCGTCACTGCCCAGGAAGTGGCTAGTGAGAAAGGAACTAAAATCATGGAGGTGGTCTTCTCCAGCATTCGAGCTAGCCATTATTTCTATGCTCGTATGATTGCCTTGTTGCTTGTGATTTTGACTCATATTGGCATTTATGTCGTGGGTGGTCTCGCTGCTATTCTGCTCTTTAAAGATTTGCCATTGCTAGCTCAGTTTGGTATTTTGGACCATTTGGGAGATGCTTTCTCTCTAAATACCTTGCTCTTTATTTTAGTCAGTCTCTTTATGTACGTAGTTTTAGCAGCCTTCCTAGGTTCTATGGTTTCTCGTCCTGAGGATGCAGGAAAAGCCTTGTCACCTTTGATGATTGTGATTGTGGTAGGTTTTGTAGGGGTTACTGCTTTAGGTTCTGCAGGGGATAATTTGATTTTGAAAATTGGTTCATATATTCCCTTTATTTCGACTTTCTTCATGCCATTTAGAGCCATTAATGGCTATGCCGGGGGAGCAGAAGCATGGATTTCACTTGCTATTACAGTGATTTTTGCAGTGGTAGCAACAGGATTTATCGGACGCATGTATGCTAGCCTAGTCCTTCAAACGGATGATTTAGGGATTTGGAAAACCTTTAAACGTGCCTTATCTTATAAATAGAAGAGCCTCGCGAAAGCGAGGTTTTTTAGAGATAAAAAGAGTGGAATTCAGAAAAATATTTTTCATATCTATTGACTTTTAGGGGTGAAATTTGGTATTATAGTAGGCGGTATTGTTTACCCCATTTGAAAGGCCCCGGAACCTTCCAAATACTTTTCGATGGGAAGGAACACCCATCACCGTAAACAAAAATCGAACTATATATAGGAGAAATCATGAACAAAACAACATTTATGGCTAAACCAGGCCAAGTTGAACGTAAATGGTACGTAGTTGACGCAACTGATGTACCACTTGGACGTCTTTCTGCAGTAGTTGCTAGCGTACTTCGCGGAAAAAACAAACCAACATTTACACCACACACTGATACAGGTGACTTTGTGATTGTTATCAATGCTGAAAAGGTTAAATTGACTGGTAAAAAAGCAACTGATAAAATCTACTACACTCACTCAAACCACCCAGGTGGATTGAAACAAATCTCTGCAGGTGAACTTCGTTCTAAAAATGCAGTACGTTTGATCGAGAAATCAGTTAAAGGTATGCTTCCACACAATACTCTTGGACGCGCTCAAGGTATGAAGTTGAAAGTATTTGTTGGAGCTGAGCACACTCACGCTGCACAACAACCAGAAGTTCTTGATATTTCAGGACTTATCTAAGGAAAGGAACAATAAAGTATGTCACAAGCACAATATGCAGGTACTGGACGTCGTAAAAACGCTGTTGCACGCGTTCGCCTTGTTCCAGGAACTGGTAAAATCACTGTTAACAAAAAAGATGTTGAAGAGTACATCCCACACGCTGACCTTCGTCTTGTTATCAACCAACCATTCGCAGTTACTTCAACTGTAGGTTCATACGACGTTTTCGTTAACGTTGTAGGTGGTGGATACGCTGGTCAATCAGGAGCTATCCGTCACGGTATCGCTCGTGCCCTTCTTCAAGTAGACCCAGACTTCCGCGATTCATTGAAACGCGCAGGACTTCTTACACGTGACTCACGTAAAGTTGAACGTAAGAAACCAGGTCTTAAGAAAGCTCGTAAAGCATCACAATTCTCAAAACGTTAATCAATACGATTATATCAACGTTTCAAAGCACTCAAGAGTTTACCTCATGGGTGCTTTTTTAATGTTTTTTGAAAAAGTTCACCTCAAAGTTTACCTTATTTTCACCTTATTGTTTTAGAGACTTTAAGGCAAATTCACCGACTGCCATAGGAATCACATTTGAAGTATTGACATAAATCTGTGTTGTACCTGTGTCGCTATGTGTTAGAGCTTCAGAAATAGCTTCTAAGCTCATTCCTGCTTGTTTAGCAAGTGTTGCTCCTGTATGTCGCAGTTTATGAGGTGTAGCATGTGTCAGCTCTTTATGTCGCTTTTTAATACTTTTCATTTTATTGTTTAGATAGTCGGCGTGTAAAGGCTTATTGATGTTTCCTTTGGTATCGATATATGTAAAAACAAATTGTTCTGGATTACTGATAATCCCAAACTTGGCTAGCTCATATTTTTGTTGTTCTTTCCAAGAGGTAAGGAGTTGAAGTAAGTCATTAGAAATAGAGAAAATAGTTTTCTTATTTCCCTTAGTAGATTTTACTTGTCCATATCTATCTAAAGCTTGAATTAGCTGAATCTGCGATTTTGAAAAGTCTATATGTTTCCATTGGAGAGCGTAGGTTTCAGATTTTCTATCGCCTAAGAAAAAAGTGAGATAAAATAGGACATAATCTTTAAGTGTTATTTTATCATTCTCTAAATCTTCTTGAAATGCTGAGAACCATTCTTGTAATTGTTCGTGAGTTAGATATAAATCTTCCTCTTTCTTTGACTCTGCAAGTTGAATCTTTTTAGTGGCTTTTATTCTTCTTAATATTTTTGCAACCTTATTAGCTTCTATATATTCAAGTTCTTCTGCCCAGTCAAAAATAGAAATCACATAGCTACGTAAAGATTTGAAGTTTGCATATTCATTAGCTTTAGACGTCATTAGATTTAGGATAACCTGCTTGTTTTGATTTAGAAACTGTATCGTATAGTTTCCAAGAAGTGGTAGTATATGTTTTTCAAAACAGGTTTTGGTATTAGCAACTGTTGACCTACTTGGTGGTTTATAAGTAGATGTAGTTTGTCCTTCTTTATAAGATTCCCACCAGATATTGTTATAGAAGTCTGAGAAAAGAATATCTCCTTTTACTAGTCCTGAAAATTCATTATCCTCTATTTGATTTAATTTAGTAAGCAAATCTATCTCAGCTTGTCTTGCCTCCTTCCTTGTTTTAAATCGCTTATCGTAATAGTTGCTATTAACGATACCAAGTGGCATTCGTGCTTCTATTGGGATATAGATTTTTAAGCGAAAAGTACCGTTCTTTGTCTTACTGATAGGCATGATATCCTCCTTGTGTATCGAACCAGAAAATATCATGACTATTATAAAACAAAAATATAGATATTTCTAGTTTTGTGAGTAAAGCCATGAATTAATGGCCTCTTTATTAAATCGTATAGTCTTACCTATTTTTATTGTAGGCAGTCCTCGTTTGATCCAACTATCTAGAGTATTGTTTGAGATTCCTAGATAGTGGCAAGCCTGCTGTTTGTTTAAAAATGGGCTTTCAAGGTTACTATTGTTCAATTTAATGTCAATTTCTTTCTTGATGAGCTCAGCTAGTAGTTGCTGAATTTGTTGAACTTGTTCATCTGGTAAAATGACTTGCATAAGTTATTTCTCCCTATTATGCTATAATTGAAGTATCAGTTGATTTTTAATCATCTGTATTTGCCTCATCAGTATTGCTCGCCAAAGTATCTTCTGATGAGGTTTTTTTGTTGTTTTGGGGATTATAACGTCTAGAATCTAAAAATTTTGTAAAAAAGTAGGTTCGTTCAATTATTAATCCCAGTAGTGAAATATCTTTATTTCTAGCGTAGTGAACTAAGTCTTCGAACTCGGTAAAATTGTTATCGGTGATTACATCGATAACAGTTTCTAGAAATAAATTTGAATTTTGCTCTATCAAGAACTTATCAAGTTCGAATCCGCAACCTGATTCAATATCCTCTATATTGTATAGTTAATTGAAACAAGAACAAGACAAAAGAGCCTCAAAAAAAGTATTGCAACTTGGTAATACCTTTTTGAGGTG
>CAJNDL010000020.1 GCA_905221505.1 bacterium | reverse complement strand
AATTCTCTCAAATTGACGAGAGATTCCTCGGTTTTCATTTCATTAAAAGTAAGAGACCTATTTTTTCAGTGGACTCCAAAGGTACAGGGCTTTTTTTCTAGTGATATAACCACAAGGTAGAGAGGTTTACCAAGGGTTAGAAAAGGTGAGATTTTGCTTAGGTAGTGGCAGTAAATATGCCTGACAAATGGCAGGGTTATGTGTGTTGAACTCCGAGCGAACGCCGAGAAAAGTGGATATATCCCCCTATCATTTATCAAGCAGATAAGAGCAATAATAACCCTCCTTAACTCCCTGAGAAATGACAAGCAGATAAGGACGACAATAAGTCTTCTTAATTGCTTACAAAACGATAGGGAGTTAAGATGAATTTAAAAGCTCTTTATTTTCGTTTTTCTCCTTGTCAAACGGTAAGGAAATAAGACAGGAAATAACATCGCTTATTTTGATTTTGCTCCCTGAAAAACTGTAAGGAGATAAGGAGACTTATTAGCTTCCTTAATTTGGATTTTCTCCTTACAAAATGACAGGGAAATAAGAACTAAAATAACTCCCCTTATTTTCCTACCAAATGACAGGTAGATAAGAGCAATTTAAAAGTCTGTTATTTTGGATTTGTTGCTTACCAAACGACAAGCAGATAAGCAAAGAAATAACTTGCCTTAATTGCTTGCAGAATGACAAGGAAATAAGAGAGATAAAAACATCCCTTAATTGCTTATCAAACCATAAGGAGATACGGGGGCTATCTCCCTCCCCACGCGCTTCTATGAGCTTCACCCGTCATTGTACATTTTTTCTCACGGGGAACAGATTAATCCTTGAACTAAGAGCGAACATAGAGAAAACGAAAAAAGCCAGCACAGGGCTGACTCCTTTGTGATATATCCGATAAAAATATTATATCATAGAGGAGGCCGAGGCATGACACCAGAGCAGGTAAAAGAAAAACTAGAAGGCGTTAAGTGGATAAACAAAGAGATAGAAGGCTTATATTTAGAGCTTGCAGCTTTAGAAAGTGGTATTATCAAAAAGCAAGAACTGAGCAATACCAGAGTACAAACAAGCAGGGTAAATACAGCAGAGAATAACTTTATAAGTGTTCTAAAACTAAAAGAGGACACTTTACAGAGAATTGAGCGACTTACTGAAGAGAGAATGGAAATATCTAGGCTGATCGATAAGCTGGCTAATCCGCTTGAACGTTCTGTTCTCAGGCTGTTCTACTTGAATGTTCTTGACGCTTGGCAAGTTGCTGAGGAAATAGGTGTATCTACAGCCTCGGTATATCGAGTAAGGCAAAAAGCCATAGAACACTTAGCAAATGTGGGGTAATAGGTGAGCACAAAAAAACGCCTAGAACAATCTAAGCGCTAAAGAGTAGTGGACGGTGTGCCTGTCCCGTCATCTCATACTATGAAGTTGCGTAGCGACACTATCATCTCTACCTCACTTCTCTTTAGACTAATTATACCACAAAGGAGCGAACTAATGGAGCTAGATAAGTTTAAAACGATGATGAACGTCAGAGAGCGGATGATTTACTTTCTACGTTTCCAGGGGATGGCAGGGAGTGAAAACCAAGTTAGGATAGATGAAGAGGCTTGGAAGCTTGTCTTACCTGATCAGTGGAATTTGACTAGCAAGCATGAAAAGGCAATCCGTGAGGGGTTGGAGATATTCGCCCACGACATCAACAGCATAGAGAACGAGAGATCCAGAAAATACTTTATCATCCATTATTGCTACATGAGAAAGAAAACAATGAGTGAATGCGTAGAGATAGCAGGTACTAGCTCCACTAGTTACCACAGATACAAACAGATAGCCGTCTTAAACTTTGCGAAAATCCACCAGAACGGAGAGCTAGAAGCATATAAGTAGGCGTTTGTGGTGTTGTGTTGAGAAATGTTGAGATTTAAGTGAGGGGGGATGACATGATTGAAGATTTTTTGATTGATTTGGAGAATATCCAATTAGAGGATATGGAGATAGATTTAAACATGGATTTTGAAATAGATGTTGACCTTGATGATTTAGATTTAACCTTACTACAAGAATTAGAAGCGTAAATGTTGGCAAATGTAGGCTGAGGCTTCATATTTACCCCCCTATTTTGCTTTGTTTCGAACTGGACAACTAAAACACCACGGACAAACTACAAGCCCTTAGAAACGAATCTGGGGGCTTTTGTGAGGTCATAATCTTATAAACCACGCGCTTCATGGTATAATATACCTATCAGCAACCAGCAATAAAAAAAGCACGTTTGACCGTGCTA
Source organism: bacterium (assembly GCA_905221505.1). Classification (GTDB taxonomy): domain Bacteria; phylum Bacillota; class Bacilli; order Lactobacillales; family Streptococcaceae; genus Streptococcus. The sequence continues at coordinate 36,725 of CAJNDL010000020.1, read as the reverse complement.
GTTTCTTGCCTGCTGAACTCGTCAAATCCTAGCCCTTTTGTGGGGCTTTTTTGCTCCCCTTTTTGCGTACTTTGGGGGAGCAAGTAGTAAAAAGTAATATTAGTGATTTTTGTTAAAAAGCGCGTGATATATGGATTAGGAAGCCCTAAGGAAACATAAAATAAGCAGTTTTTGATTATACTACAAATTCAGCCTTTTGGGTAATAGAATCTCACTTTTTTTGGTATAATGGTAAGCAATAATGGACTAGAAAGAACAAAGATGCAAGATAAAATTGTCATTCATGGGGCGCGTGCCCATAATTTAAAAAATATTGATGTGGAGATTCCGCGAGACAAGTTGGTTGTCGTGACCGGCTTGTCAGGTTCTGGGAAATCCAGTCTGGCTTTTGACACCCTCTATGCTGAGGGTCAACGTCGCTATGTGGAGAGTCTGTCAGCCTACGCTCGCCAGTTTTTGGGAAATATGGAGAAGCCAGATGTAGATGCCATTGATGGTCTCAGCCCAGCTATTTCCATTGACCAGAAAACGACTAGCAAAAATCCTCGTTCGACGGTGGGAACCACGACTGAAATCAATGATTATCTGCGTCTCCTCTACGCACGTGTGGGGACGCCTTACTGTATCAACGGGCATGGGGCTATCAAGGCCTCTTCTGTGGAGCAAATTGTGGATAAGGTCTTAGAATTGCCAGAACGCCAACGCCTGCAAATTTTAGCACCAGTTATCCGTAAGAAAAAAGGCCAACATAAGAGCGTCATTGAAAAGGTTCAGAAAGACGGCTATGTTCGTGTCCGTGTGGATGGGGAAGTCTATGATGTGACCGAAGTACCAGAGTTATCCAAGAGCAAGCAACACAATATTGATGTCGTGGTTGACCGTATTGTTATCAAGGAGGGTATCCGTAGTCGTCTCTTTGATTCCATTGAGGCTGCCCTTCGTATTGCAGAAGGTTATGTCATTATTGACACGATGGACGATTCGGAGTTGCTCTTCTCTGAGCATTATGCCTGCCCAGTTTGTGGATTTACTGTTCCAGAGTTAGAGCCACGTCTCTTCTCCTTCAATGCTCCTTTTGGTTCTTGTAGTGAGTGTGACGGGCTGGGCATCAAGCTAGAGGTGGATACTGATTTGGTGGTGCCAGATGCCAGCAAAACGCTACGCGAGGGAGCTTTGGCCCCTTGGAATCCTATCTCATCCAACTACTATCCAAACATGCTGGAACAAGCCATGACAGCCTTTGGAGTGGACATGGATAAGCCTTTTGAGGACTTGTCAGAAGAAGATAAAAACTTGATTCTCTACGGCTCAGATGGCAAGGAATTCCATTTCCACTATGAGAATGAATTTGGTGGTGTGCGCGATATCGATATTCCTTTTGAGGGAGTTGTCAATAATATCAAACGTCGCTACCATGAAACTAATAGTGACTACACGCGCACCCAGATGCGTCTCTACATGAATGAGCTGACCTGCGGAACCTGTCACGGCTATCGTCTCAATGATCAGGCCTTGTCTGTCCGTGTGGGTGGAGAGCAAGGGCCACATATCGGAGAAATTTCAGACCTGTCTATCGCGGACCACTTGGACTTGGTAAGCAAGTTGACTCTATCTGAAAATGAAGCCATCATTGCTCGGCCTATTCTCAAGGAAATCAAGGACCGCTTGACCTTCCTCAATAACGTAGGCCTCAACTATCTGACTCTGTCACGTTCGGCAGGGACCCTTTCAGGTGGAGAGAGTCAGCGTATTCGCTTGGCGACCCAAATTGGTTCCAATCTATCAGGTGTCCTCTATATCTTGGATGAGCCGTCAATCGGTCTCCACCAGAGGGACAATGACCGTCTGATTGCCAGTCTGAAAAAGATGCGTGACTTGGGCAATACTCTCATCGTGGTGGAACACGACGAAGATACTATGCGCGAGGCGGATTACCTGATTGACGTTGGTCCCGGTGCCGGTGTTTTTGGTGGGGAGATTGTTGCTGCAGGTACGCCAAAACAGGTTGCTCGCAACAGCAAGTCTATCACAGGTCAGTACTTGTCAGGTAAACGTGCCATTCCAGTACCAGAAGAGCGTCGTGTGGGAAATGGTCGTTTTATCGAGGTGACAGGAGCGCGTGAGAATAACTTGCAAAATGTCACGGCTCGCTTCCCATTAGGAAAATTCATCGCGGTGACAGGTGTATCAGGTTCAGGGAAATCGACCTTAATCAACAGCATCCTCAAAAAAGCCATTGCCCAGAAGCTCAACCGCAATTCAGACAAGCCTGGTAAATTCAAGACCATCACAGGGATTGAACATGTAGACCGCTTGATTGACATTGACCAGAGTCCAATCGGACGAACGCCAAGGTCTAACCCGGCTACTTATACAGGAGTTTTTGACGATATCCGTGACCTTTTTGCCCAGACAAACGAAGCCAAGATTCGAGGCTACAAGAAGGGTCGTTTCAGTTTCAACGTCAAGGGAGGTCGTTGTGAAGCCTGCTCAGGTGACGGGATTATCAAGATCGAAATGCACTTCTTGCCAGATGTTTACGTGGCTTGTGAAGTTTGCCACGGGACTCGCTATAACAGTGAAACCCTAGAAGTTCACTACAAGGAAAAGAATATCTCGCAGGTCTTGGACATGACGGTCAACGATGCAGTAGAGTTCTTCCAACACATTCCTAAGATTCAACGCAAACTCCAGACTATCAAGGATGTGGGACTGGGCTATGTGACGCTAGGTCAACCAGCTACCACCCTTTCTGGGGGAGAAGCCCAGCGTATGAAACTGGCTAGCGAACTCCACAAACGCTCGACAGGAAAATCTTTCTACATTCTGGATGAGCCGACGACAGGGCTTCATACTGAGGATATCGCTCGCTTGCTTAAAGTTTTGGCTCGCTTTGTAGACGATGGCAATACAGTCCTTGTTATCGAGCACAATCTAGACGTTATCAAGACAGCAGATCATATTATCGACCTGGGTCCTGAGGGCGGTGTCGGTGGTGGAACCATCATCGCAACAGGAACTCCAGAAGAAGTAGCGGCCAACGAAGCCAGCTACACAGGACATTATTTGAAAGGAAAGTTACATCATGAATAAACGTGTACAAGCATTTCTAGCTAAAATGCAAGAAAAAGAACTAGATGGCATCATTATCAACAACCTTAAAAACGTCTACTACTTGACTGGTTTTTGGGGTTCGAACGGAACAGTCTTTATCAGCCGTGACCGTCAGGTCTTGGTGACAGACTCTCGCTATATCATCGCAGCTAAGCAAGAAACCAGTGGTTTTGAGATTGTGGCTGACCGTGATGAATTGGCTGTCATTGCAGGCATTGTCAAGGATATGGGCTTGTCTCGAATCGGTTTTGAAGATGAGATTTCTGTCTCTTATTATCACCGTATGCAGGCAGCCTTTGAAGGAATTGACTTACTTCCACAAACTCAGTTTGTTGAAGGTCTTCGTATGATTAAGGATGAAGCGGAGATTGCAGCTATTCGCAAGGCTTGTTCTATCTCAGACCAAGCTTTCCGCGATGCGCTTGACTTTATCAAACCAGGAAAGACTGAAATTGAGATTGCTAACTTCCTTGACTTCCGTATGCGTGAGTTGGGAGCATCTGGCTTGTCTTTTGACACTATCCTAGCTAGCGGTATCAACTCTTCCAAACCTCATGCTCATCCTATGCACAAACCAGTTGAGCTAGGAGAAACCATTACCATGGACTTCGGTTGCCTTTATGATCACTATGTCAGTGATATGACACGGACTATCTATCTAGGACATGTTAGCGATGAGCAGGCAGAAATTTACAATACGGTTTTGAAAGCAAACCAGGCCTTGATTGACCAGGCTAAGGCTGGCTTAGGTTTCCGTGACTTTGACAAAATTCCTCGTGATATTATCATCGAGGCAGGCTATGGCGACTACTTTACCCACGGTATTGGCCACGGTATTGGACTGGATATTCATGAAGAGCCTTACTTTAGCCAGACTTCTACAGAAACTATTAAGGCAGGTATGACCTTGACAGACGAGCCAGGTATCTATATCGAAGGCAAATATGGCGTTCGTATCGAGGATGATATTCTGATTACAGAGACAGGTTGTGAATTGTTGACCCTAGCTCCAAAAGAGTTGATAGTTATTTAAGAGTCAAACAACTCAAATGATTGACTTTTAAATTTTAAAGGTTTATACTGAAAAACGAAAACGGTAGGTGAGGCTACCATAGGGATACGGATGACTACCGCAAAGCAGTGGAGACACTACTCGTTGGTCAACAGTTCTGGTCGCGAAGGCCAAGACTAAGCTCATTTCATTGCCCTATGGAGTTAAAGCTTGAACGAAAAACAGATAATTAGTTTTTTAATCCTGCCATTTTATGGTGGGATTTTCTACTGTTTAAAACAAAGAAAGGAGACAGACGATGCAAATTGACGATCATCCGGAACCGCACATACACAGCCAATCGCTGATTTGTGTCGTTCTGCCCTTATAAAGTGATTGGTCTCTGTGTATGAAACACATCATTCATACAGATAGGAGAAACCAATGAAAACTACAAAAGAAAGATTAGCAACAGCTATTCAAGTCCCTTTAGACGAGAGTCTAACTTTTTATCATACCAGTTTAAACGGTTTGACAGAGGAACAGGTCGAACAAAATCGTAACCTCTATGGCGAAAACACCATTACCAAAGGTCAAGAAGACAGTATCCTCAAAAAGATTTACGAATCGATTATCAATCCTTTTACAATCATCTTGCTGGTCATCGCCGTGATTTCCTTGGTGACCAATGTCTGGTTGGCAAAACCAGGGCAAGAAGATCCGACGACTTCCATTATCATCGTTGTTCTAGTCCTCATTTCTGGTGGCATTCGATTTGTCCAAGAACTCCGTAGTGATAAGGCAGCCACCAATCTTTCAAAAATGATTGTCAACACAGCGACTGTCATTCGTCAAGGAGAAATTCAAGAAGTACCTATCGATGATTTGGTAGTAGGTGATGTGGTTAAATTAAGCGCTGGGGACATGATTCCAGCAGATCTTCTTTTATTTGAGTCGCGCGATTTCTTTGTACAACAGTCTGGCTTGACAGGCGAAAGTGATTCTGTTGAAAAATTGGCCTTGATCAAGGCAACAGTTCAACAATCTGATAGTCTTCTCGAAGCCGAATCCTTGGCTTTTATGGGAACCAATGTCTTGTCTGGTAGTGCCAAGGCTGTGGTTTTGGCGGTTGGTGATGATACCATGATGGGGGCTATTGAGCAGACTCTGAACACCTATGACGAGCCTACTTCGTTTGAACGAGAGATGAATAGTATCTCTTGGCTCTTGATCCGTTTGATGTTGGTCATGGTGCCCATCGTTTTCTTGTCCAATGGTTTAACAGATGGCGACTGGCTGGAAGCTGGCGTATTTGCCTTGAGTGTTGGTGTTGGATTGACACCTGAGATGCTTCCTATGATCATCACGGCCAGTCTAGCAAAAGGCTCCATTATCATGGCCAAGGAAAAAGTGGTTATCAAGAAACTCAATGCCATACAGGACTTAGGGGCGATTGATATCTTGTGTACAGATAAGACAGGAACTCTAACCCAAGACGAAATCGTTCTAGAATATCCCTTGGACATCCACGGACGATTGGATTTGACCGTCTTGAGACGTGCCTATCTCAATTCTTATTTTCAAACGGGCTTGAAAAATTTGATGGACAGAGCCATCATCAAACGGACTGAAAAGGAAGCAAAAGAACACGCCCTCTTGCAAAATCTGTCTCAAACCTTTCAAAAAATAGATGAATTGCCCTTTGATTTTGAACGTAGACGGATGAGTGTTATCGTTAAGGATGAACACGAAGTTGTTAGTTTGGTAACCAAGGGTGCCCTAGAGGAAATGTTGACGATTTCCAGTCATGCAGAATACCATGGAGTGATTACTCCCTTGACAGATGCTATTAGAGAAGAAATTTTAGCGGAAGTCCGACAACTCAATCAACAAGGTTTGCGTGTCTTGGGAGTGGCCTATAAGTCAGGTTTGAGGGAAGGTCATGCCTATACAGTTGATGATGAAGGGGATATGATTCTAACTGGTTATTTAGCCTTTCTAGATCCTCCAAAACCATCTGCAGCACCAGCAATTAAGGCTCTGTTAGAACATGGGGTTCAAACAAAGATTTTGACGGGAGACAACGAAAAAGTTACCCAAGCAGTCTGTGAAAAGGTTGGTTTGGATATCAATCAGATGCTGTTGGGGTCTGAAATTGATCAGATGAGTGATCAAGAATTGGCCCAAGCTGTAGAGGAGGTAACTGTCTTTGCCAAACTTTCTCCTGACCAAAAAGCACGGATTATTTTGCAATTTAAGGCTAATGGTCATGCTGTCGGCTATATGGGAGATGGAATCAATGATGCCCCTTCTATGAAAGTAGCAGATGTGGGGATTTCTGTTGATACAGCAGTAGATATTGCTAAAGAAACAGCTGATGTTATCCTACTTGATAAGGATCTCATGGTGCTTGAAAAAGGTCTTGTCGAAGGCCGTAAGGTCTATGCCAATATGACCAAATATATCAAGATGACGGTCAGTTCTAATTTTGGAAATATCTTATCCCTATTGGTCTCTGGAATCTTTTTACCCTTTTTACCAATGGCACCAGTCCATTTGATTATCCTAAATCTAGTCTATGATTTATCTTGTATTGCCTTGCCTTTTGACAAGGTGGACAAAGATTTTTTGAGAAATCCGCATACCTGGGAAGCCAAGTCTATCACACGTTTCATGGTTTGGATGGGGCCTATCTCTTCTGCCTTTGATATTTTGACCTTTATTTTACTTTATTTTATCATTGTACCCATGACGACAGGTCAAGCCTATGTCCATGGAGCAGAGTCGGCCGTAGGCTTTATTGTCTTGTTCCAGACAGGCTGGTTTATCGAGTCCATGTGGTCTCAGACTATGGTTATCCATATGCTGCGTTCAGCTAAAATTCCCTTTTTACAAAGTCGTCCAGCTTGGCTAGTCCTTGTGACAACCTTATTGGCTGCAGCATTTGTGACCTTTCTTCCCTACAGTCCACTAGCTAGCCTTCTCCATTTAACTCCTTTAAAACCGATTTATTTCATCTTTTTACTTTTCATCATTATTTTGTATATGATTAGCGTGACAATTGTGAAAAAAATCTATATCAGGAAATATAAAGAATGGCTGTAAATTTCATTTTGTCAAGGAAAAAGTACGAAAATGACGAAAAAAGTCAAAAAAATTTAAAAATAGGTCGCAAGTCGGATGTTTTTTATGGTATAATAGACTAAACTGATAGTAACATGTAGCGAAAGGGGTAGGTACATGATTAAAATTTATACAGTCTCAAGTTGTACTAGCTGTAAAAAAGCAAAAACCTGGCTCAATGCCCACCAGTTAAGTTATAAAGAACAAAACCTTGGTAAAGAAGGAATTACGAGAGAAGAATTACTGGATATTCTAACCAAAACAGATAACGGAATAGCCAGCATTGTTTCGTCTAAAAATCGCTATGCCAAAGCCCTTGGAGTGGATATTGAAGATTTGAGCGTCAATGAAGTCCTCAATCTGATTATGGAAACACCGAGAATTTTAAAGAGCCCAATCCTTGTGGATGAAAAACGCCTGCAAGTTGGCTACAAGGAAGACGATATTCGTGCCTTCCTACCACGCTCTGTCCGTAATGTAGAAAATGCAGAAGCACGTTTGCGTGCAGCTCTATAAACATCAAGGCTGGGAGCAATTCCCAGTCTTATTCTATTTTATACTCTTCAAAAATCTCTTCAAACCGTGTCAACGTCGCCTTGCCGTATGTATGGTTACTGACTTCGTCAGTTCTATCCACAACCTCAAAACAGTGTTTTGAGCTGACTTCGTCAGTTTTATCTGCAACCTCAAAGCTGTGCTTTGAGCAGCCTGCGGCTAGTTTCCTAGTTTGCTCTTTGACTTTCATTGAGTATTAATTTCAAAAAGAAAGAAGAAAGAAATGAAAAAAATAGTTCTTGTTAGTCTAGCTTTCCTTTTTGTCCTGGTTGGTTGTGGACAGAAAAAAGAAGCTGGACCAGCTACAAAAACAGAAAAGGATACGCTTCAGTCGGCATTGCCAGTTATTGAAAATGCTGAGAAGAATACAGTTGTCACCAAGACTTTGGTCTTGCCCAAGTCAGATGATGGCAGCCAGCAAACCCAAACCATTACTTATAAAGACAAGACTTTTTTGAACCTAACCATTCAACAAAAGCGTCCAGTCTCAGATGAGTTGAAGACCTATATTGACCAACATGGTGTGGAAGAAACTCAAAAAGCTCTTCTCGAGGCAGAGGAGAAGGATGAGGCCATCATAGAAGCTCGTAAATTAGCAGGATTTAAGCTTGAAACTACACTATTGAGTGCAACCGAACTTCAAACAACGACTAGTTTTGATTTTCAAGTTTTGGATGTCAAGAAGGCTTCTCAGTTAGAATATTTGAAGAACATTGGTTTAGAAAATCTCTTGAAGAATGAACCAAGCAAATATATTTCAGACAGATTGGCAAATGGTGCGACAGAACAATAGAAAATCCAAATAAATAGACTGCCTGAATTGTAGAAGGTAAGGAATTATGCTATAATGGTACTATTCTAAAGAAAGAGGGTGTTAGAATGGGATTTACTGAAGAAACAGTACGTTTTAAATTGGACGATTCCAATAAAAAAGAAATTAGCGAAACTTTGACTGATGTCTATGCTTCGTTGAACGATAAGGGCTACAACCCAATTAACCAAATCGTAGGTTACGTATTGAGTGGAGACCCTGCCTACGTTCCTCGTTATAATAATGCACGAAATCAAATCCGTAAGTATGAGCGTGATGAAATCGTTGAGGAATTGGTTCGCTACTACCTTAAAGGACAAGGAGTCGATCTATAACCTATGAGAATTATGGGATTGGACGTCGGTTCAAAAACGGTAGGGGTGGCCATCAGCGACCCGCTCGGTTTTACAGCTCAAGGGCTTGAAATCATCCAAATCAATGAGGAACAAGGCCAATTTGGTTTTGACCGCGTTAAGGAGTTGGTTGATGCTTACAATGTGGAACGATTTGTAGTGGGCTTACCTAAAAACATGAACAATACAAGCGGACCGCGCGTAGAAGCTAGTCAAGCATACGGAGCAAAGCTAGAAGAGCTTTTAGGTTTACCAGTAGACTATCAAGATGAACGCTTGACAACAGTTGCCGCTGAACGCATGTTGATTGAACAAGCAGATATCAGTCGCAATAAGCGCAAGAAAGTCATTGATAAGTTAGCAGCTCAGCTGATTTTACAAAATTATTTAGATAGAAAATTTTAATATAAAGGAGAGGCTATGTCACACGATCATAACCACGACCACGAAGAACGTGAATTAATTACACTAGTAGATGAGCAAGGGAACGAAACCTTGTTTGAAATCCTTTTGACGATTGATGGAAAAGAAGAATTTGGTAAAAACTATGTTCTCCTAGTACCAGTTAACGCAGAAGAAGACGAAGACGGACAAGTTGAAATCCAAGCTTACTCATTCATCGAAAACGAGGATGGAACAGAAGGCGAATTGCAACCAATTCCAGAAGACTCAGAAGACGAATGGAACATGATTGAAGAAGTCTTCAACAGCTTTATGGAGGAGTGATACAGTCTGGGAGACTGTATCACCCCAACTCCTAGAAATTGGAAGAGTGGGAACGTCCTGTGGACGTGTTTAGCCCTGCGCTAGAAATTAGAAACGCAGGCAGTCCAGTGGATATTTTTACTCCAGTTCTTTTAAATAAGGGAGAACTGGTAAGTCTGGGGACGTTTTTATCCCACGTTAATATTTATAGGAGCTAGTTATTAGCTAACCAGGTAAGAGGTCGGGACGAAAATCCTGACCTCGTTTTTTGTTATCTACGGAATTTTGCTAGATAATTGATTAGACTTTTGTCAAGGAGAGGTGTATGTTTGAAGTAGAAGAATGGCTTCATAGTAGGATTGGTTTGAATTTTCGATCAGGTTTGGGCCGAATGCAGCAAGCGGTGGATTTGTTAGGAAATCCTGAGAAGTCTTATCCTATTATCCATGTAACAGGTACTAATGGAAAAGGTTCTACCATTGCTTTTATGAGGGAATTATTTATGGGGCATGGCAAAAAAGTTGCGACCTTTACCTCCCCTCATATCGTCTCCATCAATGACCGAATCTGCATTAATGGGCAGCCAATAGCTGATGTAGACTTTATCCGCTTAGCTGAGCAGGTCAAGGAGATGGAAAAGACGCTTGTGCAAACCCATGACCAGTTGTCCTTTTTTGAATTGCTGACCCTGATTGCTTTCCTCTATTTTAGAGAGCAAGAGGTGGATTTGGTTTTACTAGAAGTGGGAATTGGTGGCTTACTTGACACGACCAATGTGGTAACTGGAGAGATTGCTGTCATCACCTCCATCGGGCTTGACCATCAGGAGACCTTGGGTGATAGTCTAGAAGCAATCGCAGAGCAGAAAGCTGGTATTTTCAAGGCTGGTAAAAAGGCAGTGATTGCCCAATTGCCCCCAGAAGCTAGGATCGTTTGTCAGAAAAAAGCTGAATCATTAGCTGTTGACCTTTATCAGTCAGATCAGGATTTCTCAATGCTGAATGGCGATTTTTCAAGCTCCTTGGCTAATCTTTCACAGTTGAAAATAGGCTTGGAAGGAGCTTATCAGCAGGAAAATGCGGCCTTGGCGTTGCAAGCATTTCTTCTTTTTATGGGAGAAGGAAAGGAAGTTGTTGATGAACAGGCTGTAAGAAAGGCCTTGAAACAGACCCATTGGGCTGGTCGCTTGGAGCGTATTCGTCCGCAGATTTACTTGGACGGTGCCCATAACCTCCCTGCCTTGACTCGCTTGGTTGAGTTTATCAAAGAAAAAGAGCAGGAAAGTTATCGTCCTCAAATTCTCTTTGGAGCCTTGAAACGTAAGGATTATCAAGGGATGTTGGGTTATTTGGCTGAAAATTTACCTCAGGTGGAACTCAAGGTGACCGGCTTTGACTATCAAGGTTCTTTGGATGAAACAGATGTAACAGGTTACGATATAGTTCCTTCTTACCGAGAATTTATTAGCAATTTTGAAGAAAGAGCAGATGCCCAGGATTTGTTGTTCATTACAGGATCTCTCTATTTTATCTCAGAAGTACGGAGCCACCTACTGGGGTATGAGCAGATAACTTGACCTCCTTTTTGAACTTGTTATACTAGGGAAACTACTAGTTAGAAGAAACATTCTCTAAATTGGTAGCAGAAAGGAAATTCATCATGAAATTAAAAACATTCACACTTTCTCTTGCTACCCTAGCAAGTCTTAGTCTCTTAGTAGCTTGTTCACAAAGAGCTCAACAGATTCAACAACCAGCAGCTCAACCGCAAACACAACAAACTCAACAATCACAAGCAACAGCTTCATCTTCTACAGAAAATACAAACCAGGCAGCGACAAGTTCTTCACAAAATGCACCTGAGGCTCAACCAACTAATATTGATGGGACTTATACTGGTCAGGATGAAGGAGACCGCATCACTTTGGTAGTGACTGGTACAACGGGTACTTGGACTCAGGTAGAAACTGACGGGGAACAAGAAATCAAACAGGTTAGCTTCGACGCAGCTAATCAACGCATGATTATTGGTGATGATATCAAAATTTATGCAATCAACGGCAATCAGATGATTATCGACGATATGGATAGAGAAGCGTCTGATCGCATCGTTTTATCAAAATAAACTAGAAGGAGACTGGAATTTTCGGTCTCTTTTATGATTATTCAGAAAAATGATCATAAATACTTGCCTTCTAGCGAATACCTGCGTTATACTAGTATCAATTACCTGTTTTTAGCATTCAAAATATCAAGGAGGGGATATGAAATATAGGAAATTTCAATTATTGATGTCCAAGTATGGCTTTAGTCTTTCGATTATGCTGCTTGAACTGTGTCTTGTTTTTGGTCTCTTTCTTTATTTAGGGCGGATGGCTCCTATTCTATGGGTTATTCTCTTAATCTTTATGAGTATGGCGACTATCGTAGCGATTGTCAATCGTTCCATGGCGCCTGAAAGCAAGGTAATGTGGTTAGTGGTAACTTTTGTTCCTATCATTGGTCCCCTGCTCTATCTGATGTTTGGTGAAAGGCGATTGTCCAAAAAAGAAATCAAGCAGTTGGATAAACTTGGTTCCATGCATTTTCGGGAGGATAACAGTAAAGCTCTCCGCCAGAAATTGAAGGAAGATGATAAGGCGGCTTATGGAGTTATCAAATCTTTGTTAAGTATGGATAGCAACGCCGATGTCTATGATCGAACAGACTCACAATTCTTTTCTTCGGGTGAAAGCATGTGGCAACATATGTTGGAAGACCTCAAGAAAGCTGAGAAATTTATCTTTCTAGAGTACTATATTGTCGAAGAAGGTCTGATGTGGAATAGCATATTAGATATACTAGAACAAAAGGCAGCTCAGGGTGTAGAGATCAAGATGCTCTATGATGATATCGGTTGTATGGCGACTTTACCTGGAGATTATACTATTCAGCTTCGTAGTCGAGGAATTGAAGCCCATAAATTTAACAAGGTGATTCCTCGTTTGACAGTGGCTTACAACAATAGGGATCATCGGAAAATCCTTGTCATAGATGGTCAGGTAGCTTATACAGGAGGTATTAACTTAGCCGATGAGTACATCAATCATGTAGAACGCTTTGGATATTGGAAGGACAGTGGGATTCGCATAGATGGCCCTGGTGTCAAGGCTCTAACCCGTCTCTTTTTGATGACTTGGTACATCAATCGTGGGGAAATCAGCGATTTTGACCAGTATCACTTGGAAAATCAGCCTTGTTCTGGCCAAGGACTGTGCATTCCTTACGGTAGTGGACCCAAGCCCATCTTCCGTACCCAGGTAGGGAAAAAAGTCTATCAAAGTTTGATTAATCAGGCTACTGATTCAGTCTATATCACAACACCCTATTTGATTATTGACTATGATTTGACGGAGAGTATTAAAAACGCGGCCATGAGGGGTGTTGATGTCCGCATTGTAACACCTTTCATTCCGGATAAAAAATTAATCCAACTCATTACAAGAGGGGCTTATCCAGATTTGTTGTCAGCGGGAGTAAGGATTTTTGAGTATAGTCCAGGCTTTATCCATAGTAAACAAATCCTAGTGGATAAGGACTTTGCTGCAGTTGGAACCATTAACTTAGATTATAGAAGTTTGCTTCACCACTATGAAAATGCAGTCTTGCTATATAAAACAGAATCAATCACTGAGATTCAAAAAGATTTTCAAGAGATTTTTTCAGCATCGCAAGAAATTTTCCCTCATACGATAAAAAATAGCTGGTATCAGAAATTGATTAAGGAAATTGCCCAGTTATTCGCCCCTATCTTATAAGAAATCTAGGACTGAGGACACAAACCAGTCCTCTTTTTCTTGCCTTTTACGAATAAGAAGATGTAGGAGGAAAGATGCTGACTCAGAAAGAATTGGACTATATCATATCATTTAAACAGACACATTTACACCGATTTCGGGAAATTGAAACCTTTGTGAAACTATGCAAAAAATCACTCAAACAGCCATCGCAAGCTGACAATCCTAGGACTTTTTGATATACTAAGACAGATAAATTGAATAGGAGAAACGATATGAGTGTGTATGGTAGAGTAGAAGAAGTTCATCAGGAGAATCGTGAACCTCTAGAATACCAAATCGAACAAGAATCGCATCATCGTGAATCAAGTCGTCTTCCTTTGGTAAAAATTTTACTATGGAGTACGCTTGTAACAGGAATAACTCTAGGAGTACCGCTATTACTTGATTTAATGAGTGCACAAGAAGTGCAGGATTTTTATACAGGTTGGGCGCTTCATCAGACCGGGAAAATTTACAGCGACTATTATGGAAGTCAAGGTTTGCTTTATTATTTGCTGACTTACGTGACTCAGGGCGGATTTTTCTTTGCCATTTTTGAGTGGTTAGCCTTGGTAGCAGGAGGATTTTTCCTCTTTAAATCGGCGGACATCTTGACAGAGCAAGGAGACCAAGCTGGACAAGTGGTGACTATTTTTTATATGCTAGTTACAGGTCTTGCTTTTGGTGGAGGTTATGCGACTCTTTTAGCGCTTCCCTTCTTATTCGCGGCCTTTAGTTTAGTTGCGGCTTATCTAAGCAATCCAAGCCATGACAAGGGATTTGTACGGATTGGGCTGGCTTTGGCAGGAGGATTTTTCTTTGCTCCCTTGTCATCGCTCTTGTTTATTGCTGTAGTGAGTTTAGGCTTGTTGGTCTTTAACCTTGGGCATAGACGTTTTGCACATGGATTTTATCAGTTTCTTGCAGTGGCTTTAGGTTTTTCACTTGTCTTTTATCCAACTGCCTACTATAGTGTTGCAACAGGAAGTTTTGAGGATACGATTAGTGGAATTTTGTATCCAATTCATTCTATTCGTTTGGCTTCTGTTTCGGCATTGTTAGAAAATGTTTTGTTTTATGGGTTGTTGGCTCTTGGCATGGGAGTTTTGGTTTTTGTCTTTTTAGGTCTCTTTCAATCTAAATCCTCTAAACTATATGTCATCTCAGTGCCTGCGAGTTTGTTCCTAATTTTAGGTTTGGTAGTGATTTTCTTTACACAGGATCCCCTACATGCATCCCGTTTGATGCTCATTTTCCCTGTCTTTCTTCTGCTTTTAGTGTCCAATATCAAGGGGCAACAGAGTGGTCGTAGCGTTAGAAGAAGACGCAGAGAAGAGCCTGTTAGTCTCTGGCATCGCTATACTAAGGGGAATCTTTACCTACCAATTTTAACTTTGTTATACCTTTTAGCTGTTCCTTTTTTGATGAGGTTTGTCCTTTATCCAGTACCTTATCAAGAACGTGATCGTCTTGCTGATTTGGTGAAAGAGGAGACAAGTACGGAAGATGCTATCTATGCATGGGATGATACTGCAACTCTTTATCGTAAGAGTGAGCGCTTGTCGCCATCGGCTATTTTGTCCCCATTGCACTATACAGCAACTGAGGAAAATTGGAATAAGCTACTCAATGACTTGAAAGAAAAACAACCCAAGTTGATTGTGGTAAACGATAAGGTAGCAGTCTGGTCTGAAGTGGAAACACTCTTGAAAGAAAATTATCAACAAGTAAAGACTGATTACTCAGAGTTCAAAGTCTACAAAATTAAATAATCAAATCAATATCTTGTGTATTTTTAAAAAATTTAGGATTTTTAACACAAGATATTGATTTTTCTTTTTAGAGTGGTATAATACTTTTTAGAAAGAACATTTTAGAAAAGAGCATGCATATGATTGCACTAGAAGAAAAAATTACAATTTTGCCAACTCTCTTCGTCGAGAAACGAGATGGGAGACGTGTTGTATTTGATGTGGACAAGATTGACAAGGCTCTCCACAAGGCGGCTGACAAGGTTATGGATGTGACACCCTTGGTTGAAAAGCGCCTAAATGCTCTGACCGAGCGAATTGTCACAGAAATTCATAGTCGCTTTCCACAGGGGGTTAAGATTTACGAAATTCAAAATATTGTAGAACATGAACTCCTTGAAGCCAAAGAATATGCGCTGGCTGAGGAGTATATTACTTACCGGACACAGAGGGATTTTGAACGCTCAAAAGCGACAGATATCAACTTTAGTATCCATAAGCTGCTCAATAAAGATCAAGCAGTCGTCAATGAAAATGCCAATAAAGACAGCGATGTCTTTAACACCCAGCGTGATTTGACAGCAGGAATTGTTGGGAAATCAATCGGACTGCAAATGCTTCCCAAGCACGTAGCTAATGCCCACCAAAAGGGGGATATCCACTATCACGATTTGGACTACAGCCCCTATACCCCTATGACCAACTGCTGTTTGATTGATTTCAAGGGGATGTTGGAGAATGGTTTTAAGATTGGAAATGCGGAGGTGGAGAGTCCTAAGTCTATCCAGACTGCAACAGCTCAGATTTCCCAAATCATTGCCAACGTTGCTTCTAGCCAGTATGGAGGATGTTCAGCTGACCGTATCGATGAGGTCTTGGCGCCTTATGCAGAGAAGAACTATCAAAAACATCTCAAAGATGCAGAAGAATGGGTCTTGCCTGAAAAACGGGAAGATTATGCCTGGAAGAAAACGCAGAAAGACATCTACGATGCCATGCAATCTCTCGAGTATGAAATCAATACTCTCTTCACTTCAAATGGACAAACACCCTTTACTTCTCTAGGTTTTGGTCTAGGAACTAGTCGTTTTGAACGAGAAATTCAAAAAGCTATCTTGACCATTCGGATCAAGGGGCTCGGTTCGGAACACCGCACAGCCATCTTCCCTAAACTCATCTTCACGCTTAAAAGAGGACTCAACTTAGAGGAAGGGACACCCAACTACGACATCAAGCAGTTGGCTCTAGAGTGCGCAACCAAGCGGATGTACCCAGATGTTTTGTCCTATGATAAGATTGTTGATTTGACAGGTTCTTTCAAAGTTCCTATGGGCTGCCGTTCTTTCCTTCAAGGGTGGAAAGATGAGAATGGTGTAGAAGTTAATTCAGGTCGGATGAATCTAGGTGTTGTGACGGTTAATCTGCCCCGTATTGCTCTCGAGTCTGAGGGCGACATGAATAAGTTCTGGGAAATCTTCAACGAGCGTATGAATATCGCTGAAGATGCTCTGGTTTATCGTGTCGAACGGACCAAGGAAGCGACACCAGCCAATGCTCCTATCCTTTATCAGTATGGTGCTTTTGGCCATCGTCTAGGTAAAGAAGAAAGTGTTGACCAGCTCTTTAAGAATCGCCGTGCAACCGTTTCGCTGGGCTATATTGGTTTGTATGAAGTAGCGACAGTTTTCTTTGGTAATAGCTGGGAACACAATCCAGCCGCCAAGGAATTCACGCTGGATATCATTCGTGATATGAAACGCCGTGTAGAAGAGTGGTCAGACCAATACGGTTATCATTTCTCTATCTACTCAACACCGTCTGAAAGTTTGACAGACCGTTTCTGCCGACTAGATACAGAGAAGTTTGGCTCTATTCCTGATATCACAGACAAGGAATACTACACCAATTCTTTCCATTATGATGTTCGTAAAAATCCAACACCGTTTGAAAAATTAGACTTTGAGAAAGTCTATCCAGAAGCAGGTGCGTCAGGTGGTTTCATCCATTATTGTGAGTATCCAGTCCTCCAGCAAAATCCAAAAGCCTTGGAAGCTGTCTGGGACTATGCCTATGACCGCGTGGGCTATCTAGGGACCAATACTCCGATTGACCGTTGCTACAAGTGTGACTTTGAAGGGGATTTTGAACCAACTGAAAGAGGATTTGCTTGTCCAAACTGTGGCAATAGCGACCCTAAGACGGTGGATGTGGTCAAACGAACTTGTGGCTACCTAGGCAATCCTCAAGCGCGTCCGATGGTTAATGGACGTCACAAGGAAATCGCTGCGCGTGTCAAACACATGAATGGCTCAACGATTAAAATAGCTGGCCATCAAGTAACAAATTAGAAAGAAATGAAATGGGAAAATACCAATTAGACGATAAAGGGCGTGCACAAGTGACCCGTTATCATGAGAAACACTCTAAAGGTGGAGCTGGTAAAAAAGAACGCTTACTCAACCTTAGAGAACAATTTTTAAACAAGAATAAGAAACAATAAAAGTGAGAGTCAGCTCTCGCTTTTCTCTTAGTGGGAGGTAAGGATGGAACTACGTAGACCGACAATAGTAGATAGAGAAGCTGTTTTAGACATGATGGCAGAGTTTGAGCAGACCCAATCAGCCCACGACGGTGGTTTCTGGGATACAGAGAATTTTTCCTATGAAGACTGGTTGGAAACAAATATGCAAAAAGAGATGGGTATAAACTTGCCTGAAAATCGTGTTCCCTCTATTCAATTTGTATCATTTGATGATGTAGGTCGTGCTCTAGGATTTTTGAATCTGCGATTGAGACTGAATGAGGGACTGCTGAATTATGCAGGTCATATCGGCTATTCCATCCGACCATCTGAAAGAGGCAAAGGTTATGCTAAGGAAACTCTCCGTCAGGGCTTGCAAGTTGCTAAGGAAAAGAATATCAAGAAAGCTCTTGTGACCTGTAGCGTGAATAATCCTGCTAGTAGAGCAGTCATTCTAGCAAATGGAGGTCTCATTGAGGATGTTCGTAATGGAGTCGAGCGTTATTGGATAGAGGTAGCGAATGAATAATCCAAAACCACAAGAATGGAAAAGTGAGGAACTTAGTCAAGGCCGTATCATTGACTACAAGGCCTTTAACTTTGTAGATGGAGAAGGTGTGCGTAACTCTCTCTATGTATCAGGTTGCATGTTTCACTGTGAGGGATGTTATAATGTTGCGACTTGGTCTTTTAATGCTGGCATTCCCTATACAGCAGAATTAGAAGAACAGATCATGGCAGACCTTGCCCAGCCCTATGTTCAAGGTTTGACTTTGTTGGGAGGAGAACCCTTTCTCAATACGGGTATTCTCTTGCCACTCGTTAAACGCATCCGAAAGGAATTGCCAGGCAAAGACATCTGGTCCTGGACGGGCTACACCTGGGAAGAAATGATGCTGGAGACACCAGATAAACTGGAACTCTTATCACTGATTGATATTCTGGTCGATGGACGGTATGATCGAACTAAAAGAAATCTTATGCTTCAGTTTCGAGGTTCGTCCAATCAACGAATTATCGATGTGCAAAAATCCCTCAAAAGTGGGCAAGTAGTGATTTGGGACAAACTCAATGACGGAAAAGAAAGCTATGAACAGGTGAAGAGAGAGTAACTTTCTTCCATAAAATACTTAAATAAATGACCTGTCAAAAAAGAAAACATTTTCATGTTAAAAATTTTAAAAAACAGCAACAAATCCCTTGCAATCGCAGGGGCTTTGTGTTATTCTATTATGGTGCTGTAAATTACAGCTTTAGCTTTGATGCAAGAGGTTGCGACACGCTCGGTTGCATTGCCACGCAACACCGCGTCGGTTTTCTTGTGGAGCTAGCCTATTATCTTAAATAGACGAAAAGGAGAAAAAGATGGCAAACAAAAAAATCCGTATCCGTTTGAAAGCTTACGAACACCGTACGCTTGACACAGCGGCTGCAAAAATCGTAGAATCAGCTACTCGTACAGGTGCACAAGTTGCGGGTCCAATCCCACTTCCAACTGAACGTAGCCTCTACACAATTATTCGTGCGACTCACAAATACAAAGACTCTCGCGAACAATTTGAAATGCGTACACACAAACGTTTGATCGATATCGTTAACCCAACTCAAAAAACAGTTGATGCCTTGATGAAATTGGATCTTCCAAGTGGTGTAAACGTAGAAATCAAACTTTAATTTAAAGCTTGATACCTTGAGCATAAAAAACGCTCGTTAAAAACTTTTTGAATAAAAAATATAGAAAAGGAACTATTTTCTCATGACAAAAGGAATCTTAGGGAAAAAAGTGGGAATGACTCAAATCTTCACTGAAGCTGGCGAATTGATCCCTGTAACAGTTATTGAAGCAACTCCAAACGTTGTTCTTCAAGTTAAAACTGTTGAAACAGACGGATACAACGCTATCCAAGTTGGTTTCGATGACAAACGCGAAGTATTGAGCAACAAACCTGCTAAAGGACATGTAGCGAAAGCTAACACGGCTCCTAAGCGCTTCATTCGTGAATTCAAAAACGTTGAAGGCTTGGAAGTTGGTGCTGAAATCACAGTTGAAACATTCGCAGCTGGAGACGTTGTTGACGTAACTGGTACTTCTAAAGGTAAAGGTTTCCAAGGTGTTATCAAACGCCACGGACAATCACGTGGACCAATGGCTCACGGTTCTCGTTACCACCGTCGTCCAGGTTCAATGGGACCTGTTGCACCTAACCGCGTATTCAAAGGTAAAAACCTTGCAGGACGCATGGGTGGCGACCGCGTAACAATTCAAAACCTTGAAGTTGTACAAGTTGTTCCAGAAAAGAACGTTATCCTTATCAAAGGTAACGTACCAGGTGCTAAGAAATCTCTTATCACTATCAAATCAGCAGTTAAAGCTGGTAAATAATAAAGAAAGGGGAAATCAGTCACAATGGCAAACGTAACATTATTTGACCAAACTGGTAAAGAAGCTGGCCAAGTTGTTCTTAACGATGCAGTATTTGGTATCGAACCAAATGAATCAGTTGTGTTTGATGTGATCATCAGCCAACGCGCAAGCCTTCGTCAAGGAACACACGCTGTTAAAAACCGCTCTGCAGTATCAGGTGGTGGACGCAAACCATGGCGTCAAAAAGGAACTGGACGTGCTCGTCAAGGTTCTATCCGCTCACCACAATGGCGTGGTGGTGGTGTTGTCTTCGGACCAACTCCACGTTCATACGGCTACAAACTTCCACAAAAAGTTCGTCGCCTAGCTCTTAAATCAGTTTACTCTGAAAAAGTTGCTGAAAACAAATTCGTAGCTGTAGACGCTCTTTCATTTACAGCTCCAAAAACTGCTGAATTTGCAAAAGTTCTTGCAGCATTGAGCATCGATTCTAAAGTTCTTGTTATCCTTGAAGAAGGAAATGAATTCGCAGCTCTTTCAGCTCGTAACCTTCCAAACGTGAAAGTTGCAACTGCTACAACTGCAAGTGTTCTTGACATCGCAAATAGCGACAAACTTCTTGTCACACAAGCAGCTATCTCTAAAATCGAGGAGGTTCTTGCATAATGAATTTGTATGATGTTATCAAAAAACCTGTAATCACTGAAAGCTCAATGGCTCAACTTGAAGCAGGAAAATATGTATTTGAAGTTGACACTCGTGCACACAAACTTTTGATCAAGCAAGCTGTTGAAGCTGCTTTCGAAGGTGTTAAAGTTGCCAACGTTAACACAATCAACGTAAAACCTAAAGCTAAACGTGTTGGACGTTACACTGGTTTTACTAACAAAACTAAAAAAGCTATCATCACACTTACAGCTGATTCAAAAGCAATCGAGTTGTTTGCTGCTGAAGCTGAATAATCTAAGGAGGAAATATCGTGGGAATTCGTGTTTATAAACCAACAACAAACGGTCGCCGTAATATGACTTCTTTGGATTTCGCTGAAATCACAACAAGCACTCCTGAAAAATCATTGCTTGTTGCTTTGAAGAGCAAGGCTGGTCGTAACAACAACGGTCGTATCACTGTTCGTCACCAAGGTGGTGGACACAAACGTTTCTACCGTTTGGTTGACTTCAAACGTAACAAAGACAACGTTGAAGCAGTTGTTAAAACTATCGAGTACGATCCAAACCGTTCTGCAAACATCGCTCTTGTACACTACACTGACGGTGTGAAAGCATACATCATCGCTCCAAAAGGTCTTGAAGTAGGTCAACGTATCGTTTCAGGTCCAGAAGCAGATATCAAAGTCGGAAACGCTCTTCCACTTGCTAACATCCCAGTTGGTACTTTGATCCACAACATCGAGTTGAAACCAGGTCGTGGTGGTGAATTGGTACGTGCTGCTGGAGCATCTGCTCAAGTATTGGGTTCTGAAGGTAAATACGTTCTTGTTCGTCTTCAATCAGGTGAAGTTCGTATGATTCTTGGAACTTGCCGTGCTACAGTTGGTGTTGTCGGAAACGAACAACATGGACTTGTAAACCTTGGTAAAGCAGGACGTAGCCGTTGGAAAGGTATCCGCCCAACAGTTCGTGGTTCTGTAATGAACCCTAACGATCACCCACACGGTGGTGGTGAAGGTAAAGCACCAGTTGGTCGTAAAGCACCATCTACTCCATGGGGCAAACCAGCTCTTGGTCTTAAAACTCGTAACAAGAAAGCGAAATCTGACAAACTTATCGTTCGTCGTCGCAACGAGAAATAATATTAAACTAGTCGCTTAAGCAACTAGTAAATCCGCCAGCTCGGTAGCGCTCCATGTGAGCGCAAGCCGCTGTGGTACAACATTTAAAGGAGAAAATATAAAAATGGGACGCAGTCTTAAAAAAGGACCTTTCGTCGATGAGCATTTGATGAAAAAAGTTGAAGCTCAAGCTAACGACGAAAAGAAAAAAGTTATTAAAACTTGGTCACGTCGTTCAACGATCTTCCCAAGTTTCATTGGTTACACTATCGCAGTTTATGACGGACGTAAACACGTACCTGTTTACATCCAAGAAGACATGGTAGGTCACAAACTTGGTGAATTTGCACCAACTCGTACTTACAAAGGTCACGCTGCAGACGACAAGAAAACACGTAGAAAATAAGGAGAACATAAATGGCAGAAATTACTTCAGCTAAAGCAATGGCTCGTACAGTACGTGTTTCACCTCGTAAATCACGTCTTGTTCTTGATAACATCCGTGGTAAAAGCGTAGCCGATGCAATCGCAATCTTGACATTCACTCCAAACAAAGCTGCTGAAATCATCTTGAAAGTTTTGAACTCAGCTGTAGCTAACGCTGAAAACAACTTTGGTTTGGATAAAGCTAACTTGGTAGTATCTGAAGCATTCGCAAACGAAGGACCAACTATGAAACGTTTCCGTCCACGTGCGAAAGGTTCAGCTTCACCAATCAACAAACGTACAGCTCACATCACTGTAGCTGTTGCAGAAAAATAAGGAGGTAAAATCGTGGGTCAAAAAGTACATCCAATTGGTATGCGTGTCGGCATCATCCGTGATTGGGATGCCAAATGGTATGCTGAAAAAGAATACGCGGATTACCTTCATGAAGATCTTGCAATCCGTAAATTCGTTCAAAAAGAACTTGCTGACGCAGCAGTTTCAACTATCGAAATCGAACGCGCAGTAAACAAAGTTAACGTTTCACTTCACACTGCTAAACCAGGTATGGTTATCGGTAAAGGTGGTGCTAACGTTGATGCACTCCGTGCAAAACTTAACAAATTGACTGGAAAACAAGTACACATCAACATCATCGAAATCAAACAACCTGATTTGGATGCTCACCTTGTAGGTGAAGGAATTGCTCGTCAATTGGAGCAACGTGTTGCTTTCCGTCGTGCACAAAAACAAGCAATCCAACGTGCAATGCGTGCTGGAGCTAAAGGAATCAAAACTCAAGTATCAGGTCGTTTGAACGGTGCAGATATCGCCCGTGCTGAAGGATACTCTGAAGGAACTGTTCCACTTCACACACTTCGTGCAGATATCGATTACGCTTGGGAAGAAGCAGATACTACATACGGTAAACTTGGTGTTAAAGTATGGATCTACCGTGGTGAAGTTCTTCCAGCTCGCAAAAACACTAAAGGAGGTAAATAACCAATGTTAGTACCTAAACGTGTTAAACACCGTCGTGAATTCCGTGGAAAAATGCGCGGTGAAGCAAAAGGTGGAAAAGAAGTAGCATTCGGTGAATACGGTCTTCAAGCTACAACTAGCCACTGGATCACTAACCGCCAAATCGAAGCTGCTCGTATCGCCATGACTCGTTACATGAAACGTGGTGGTAAAGTTTGGATTAAAATCTTCCCACACAAATCATACACTGCTAAAGCTATCGGTGTGCGTATGGGATCTGGTAAAGGGGCACCTGAAGGTTGGGTAGCACCAGTTAAACGTGGTAAAGTGATGTTCGAAATCGCTGGTGTATCTGAAGAGATTGCACGCGAAGCGCTTCGTCTTGCTAGCCACAAATTGCCAGTTAAATGTAAATTCGTAAAACGTGAAGCAGAATAAGGAGAAGGCATGAAACTTAATGAAGTAAAAGAATTTGTTAAAGAACTTCGTGGTCTTTCTCAAGAAGAACTCGCGAAGCGCGAAAACGAATTGAAAAAAGAATTGTTTGAACTTCGTTTCCAAGCTGCTACTGGTCAATTGGAACAAACAGCTCGCTTGAAAGAAGTTAAAAAACAAATCGCTCGTATCAAAACAGTTCAATCTGAAGCGAAATAATAGACTAGGGAAGGAGAAATTTCAATGGAACGCAATAATCGTAAAGTTCTTGTTGGACGTGTTGTATCTGACAAAATGGACAAGACAATCACAGTTGTAGTTGAAACAAAACGTAACCACCCAGTCTATGGTAAACGTATTAACTACTCTAAAAAATACAAAGCTCATGATGAAAACAATGTTGCCAAAGAAGGCGATATCGTACGTATCATGGAAACTCGCCCGCTTTCAGCTACAAAACGTTTCCGTCTTGTAGAAGTTGTTGAAGAAGCGGTCATCATCTAATCAAACCTGAAAGGAGAAAACTGAAATGATTCAAACAGAAACTCGTTTGAAAGTCGCAGACAACAGCGGTGCTCGCGAAATCTTGACTATCAAAGTTCTTGGTGGTTCAGGACGTAAATTTGCAAACATCGGTGATGTTATCGTGGCATCTGTAAAACAAGCTACTCCTGGTGGTGCGGTTAAAAAAGGTGACGTTGTTAAAGCAGTTATCGTTCGTACTAAATCAGGTGCTCGTCGTGCTGATGGTTCATACATCAAATTTGACGAAAACGCAGCAGTTATCATCCGTGAAGACAAAACTCCTCGCGGAACACGTATCTTTGGCCCAGTTGCACGTGAATTGCGTGAAGGTGGCTTCATGAAGATCGTGTCACTTGCTCCAGAAGTACTTTAATTTTTAGAAACAAACTAGTCCCCTGGATTTATCTCCAGGGTGCCCTTATGGGCGTAAGAAAAATCAAGGAGAAACCTAATGTTTGTAAAAAAAGGCGACAAAGTTCGCGTAATCGCTGGTAAAGATAAGGGAACAGAAGCTGTTGTCCTTACTGCCCTTCCAAAAGTAAACAAAGTTATCGTTGAAGGTGTTAACATCGTTAAGAAACACCAACGTCCAACTAACGAGCTTCCTCAAGGTGGTATCATCGAGAAAGAAGCAGCTATCCACGTATCAAACGTTCAAGTTTTGGACAAAAATGGTGTAGCTGGTCGTGTTGGTTACAAATTTGTAGACGGTAAAAAAGTTCGCTACAACAAAAAATCAGGCGAAGTTCTTGATTAATCACGAAGGAAAGGAGAAGTATAATGGCAAATCGTTTAAAAGAAAAATATCTTAATGAAGTAGTTCCTGCTTTGACAGAACAATTCAACTACTCATCAGTGATGGCTGTGCCTAAAGTAGATAAGATCGTTTTGAACATGGGTGTTGGTGAAGCTGTATCAAATGCTAAAAGTCTTGAAAAAGCTGCTGAAGAATTGGCACTTATCTCAGGTCAAAAACCACTTATCACTAAAGCTAAAAAATCAATCGCCGGCTTCCGTCTTCGTGAAGGTGTTGCGATCGGTGCAAAAGTTACCCTTCGTGGTGAACGTATGTACGAATTCTTGGATAAATTGGTTTCAGTTTCACTTCCACGTGTACGTGACTTCCATGGTGTTCCAACAAAATCATTTGACGGACGCGGAAACTACACACTTGGTGTGAAAGAACAATTGATTTTCCCAGAAATCAACTTCGATGACGTTGACAAAACTCGTGGTCTTGACATCGTTATCGTAACAACTGCTAACACTGACGAAGAGTCACGTGCATTGCTTACAGGCCTTGGAATGCCTTTTGCAAAATAATATAGGAGGTAAATCTAATGGCTAAAAAATCAATGATTGCTAAGAACAAACGTCCAGCGAAGTTCTCTACTCAAGCTTATACTCGTTGTGAAAAATGTGGTCGTCCACATTCAGTTTACCGCAAATTTAAACTTTGCCGTGTTTGCTTCCGTGAATTAGCTTACAAAGGACAAATTCCTGGTGTAACAAAAGCATCTTGGTAATTTAAGATATCAAGGGCGTCAAAACTCCAAGTGAAAATAGGAAACTTGACGAAGAAACTGGAGTTTCGAGGAAAGTTTATCTTTTTCACACAGAGTTTAGCCCGGGTTCAGTTGGGCTTGCCAATTTGAACACGAGCTACAGCTTTGGCAAAAAAGACCAATTCGCTTTGGAGCATCGCTCCTTCATCAAATTGCCTATTTTTGCTCTTGCTGTTACGCTCTTTGTATCATGTATTAACTAGCAAGTGCAACTTGCAAACTACTAGTAAGAGGAGAAAAACAAAATGGTTATGACTGACCCAATCGCAGACTTCCTAACTCGTATTCGTAACGCTAACCAAGCGAAACACGAAGTACTTGAAGTACCTGCATCAAACATCAAAAAAGGGATTGCTGAAATCCTTAAACGCGAAGGTTTTGTTAAAAACGTTGAAATCATCGAAGATGACAAACAAGGCATCATCCGTGTATTCCTTAAATACGGACCAAACGGTGAAAAAGTTATCACTAACTTGAAACGTGTTTCTAAACCAGGACTTCGTGTCTACAAAAAACGTGAAGACCTTCCAAAAGTTCTTAACGGACTTGGAATTGCTATCCTTTCAACTTCTGAAGGTTTGCTTACTGATAAAGAAGCACGCCAAAAGAATGTTGGTGGAGAAGTTATCGCTTACGTTTGGTAATATTTAGCTCCCAATTTCTTTGTGACTCGTCGTTATCGTCTCTTGACTAACCCAAAGTTATCCCTGCGAGACGATGCCTAGATTCACTTTAAAATTGAAACCTAAATGTTCCTTCAAATCGAGAAATCGATTTAACCCCGTGAAAACTGGCCGTTATGGCCTGACAATTTAACAGGAGAAAATAAACATGTCACGTATTGGTAATAAAGTTATCGTGTTGCCTGCTGGTGTTGAACTCACTAACAATGACAACGTTGTAACTGTAAAAGGACCTAAAGGAGAACTTACTCGTGAGTTCTCAAAAGATATTGAAATCCGTGTGGAAGGAACTGAAGTAACTCTTCACCGTCCAAACGATTCAAAAGAAATGAAAACTATCCACGGAACTACTCGTGCCCTTTTGAACAACATGGTTGTTGGTGTATCAGAAGGATTCAAGAAAGAACTTGAAATGCGCGGGGTTGGTTACCGTGCACAACTTCAAGGATCTAAACTTGTTTTGGCTGTTGGTAAATCTCATCCAGACGAAGTTGAAGCTCCAGAAGGAATTACTTTTGAACTTCCAAACCCAACAACAATCGTTGTTAGCGGAATTTCAAAAGAAGTAGTTGGTCAAACAGCTGCTTACGTACGTAGCCTTCGTTCACCAGAACCATATAAAGGTAAAGGTATCCGTTACGTTGGTGAATTCGTTCGCCGTAAAGAAGGTAAAACAGGTAAATAATGTTGAGTGGTTGATCATCAACCACCAACCTATTTTCCAACTTTGTGCATAGCACACGATTTAAAACTAAAGAGGTGAAAACTGTGATTTCAAAACCAGATAAAAACAAACTCCGCCAAAAACGCCACCGTCGCGTTCGCGGAAAACTCTCTGGAACTGCTGATCGCCCACGTTTGAACGTATTCCGTTCTAATACAGGCATCTACGCTCAAGTGATTGATGACGTAGCGGGTGTAACGCTCGCAAGTGCTTCAACTCTTGACAAAGAAGTTTCAAAAGGAACTAAAACTGAACAAGCCGTTGCTGTCGGTAAACTCGTTGCAGAACGTGCAAACGCTAAAGGTATTTCAGAAGTGGTGTTCGACCGCGGTGGATATCTATATCACGGACGTGTGAAAGCTTTGGCTGATGCAGCTCGTGAAAACGGATTGAAATTCTAATAGGAGGACACTAGAAAATGGCATTTAAAGACAATGCAGTTGAATTAGAAGAACGCGTAGTTGCTGTCAACCGTGTTACAAAAGTTGTTAAAGGTGGACGTCGTCTTCGTTTCGCAGCTCTTGTTGTTGTTGGTGACCACAACGGTCGCGTAGGATTTGGTACTGGTAAAGCTCAAGAAGTTCCAGAAGCAATCCGTAAAGCAGTAGACGATGCTAAGAAAAACTTGATCGAAGTTCCTATGGTTGGAACAACAATCCCACATGAAGTTCTTTCAGAATTCGGTGGAGCTAAAGTATTGTTGAAACCTGCTGTAGAAGGTTCTGGAGTTGCCGCTGGTGGTGCAGTTCGTGCCGTTGTGGAATTGGCAGGTGTGGCAGATATTACATCTAAATCACTTGGTTCTAACACTCCAATCAACATTGTTCGTGCAACTGTTGAAGGTTTGAAACAATTGAAACGCGCTGAAGAAGTTGCTGCCCTTCGTGGTATTTCAGTTTCTGATTTGGCATAAGAAAGGGGATAAAATGGCTCAAATTAAAATTACTTTGACTAAGTCTCCAATCGGACGCATTCCATCACAACGTAAAACTGTTGTAGCACTTGGACTTGGCAAATTGAACAGCTCTGTTATTAAAGAAGACAACGCTGCTATCCGTGGTATGATCACAGCAGTATCTCACTTGGTAACAGTTGAAGAAGTAAACTAATGAATTTTTAGGGGATGTGCAGTATACCATCCCCTAAAACTAGATATAGTCATCTATGATGACATCGTATAGGCGAGTTGATGGGGGAGACAACCTTTTCTCCCTTATCGGCGCTAGCATTTTACAAAAGAGGAGAAAATAAAAATGAAACTTCATGAATTGAAACCTGCAGAAGGTTCTCGTAAAGTACGTAACCGCGTTGGTC
This sequence comes from bacterium, assembly GCA_905221505.1. Classification (GTDB taxonomy): domain Bacteria; phylum Bacillota; class Bacilli; order Lactobacillales; family Streptococcaceae; genus Streptococcus. The sequence goes on along the minus strand of CAJNDL010000020.1, from coordinate 8,174 downwards.
GTGGTACTTCATCAGGTAACGGTAAAACATCTGGTCGTGGTCAAAAAGGGCAAAAAGCTCGTAGCGGTGGCGGAGTTCGCCTTGGTTTTGAAGGTGGACAAACTCCATTGTTCCGTCGTCTTCCAAAACGTGGATTCACTAACATCAACGCTAAAGAATACGCAATTGTGAACCTTGACCAATTGAACGTCTTTGAAGATGGTGCTGAAGTTACTCCAGTTGTTCTTATCGAAGCAGGAATTGTTAAAGCTGAAAAATCAGGCGTTAAAATTCTTGGTAACGGTGAGTTGACTAAGAAATTGACTGTGAAAGCAGCTAAATTCTCTAAATCAGCTGAAGAAGCTATCACTGCTAAAGGTGGTTCAGTAGAAGTCATCTAAGAGAGGTGACCTATGTTTTTTAAATTATTAAGAGAAGCTCTTAAAGTCAAGCAGGTTCGATCAAAAATTTTGTTTACAATTTTTATCGTGTTGGTCTTTCGTATTGGGACTAGTATTACAGTTCCTGGTGTGAATGCCAATAGCTTGAATGCTTTAAGTGGATTATCCTTCTTAAACATGTTGAGCTTGGTGTCAGGGAATGCCATGAAAAACTTCTCAGTTTTTGCACTTGGTGTTAGTCCCTACATTACGGCCTCTATCGTTGTCCAACTCTTGCAAATGGATATTTTACCCAAGTTTGTAGAGTGGGGAAAACAAGGGGAAGTAGGTCGAAGAAAATTGAATCAAGCTACTCGTTATATTGCTCTTGGTCTAGCCTTTGTGCAATCTATCGGGATTACAGCTGGTTTTAATACTTTGGCTGGAGCTCAATTGTTGAAAACGGCTCTTACTCCACAAGTCTTTATCATGATTGGTATCATTTTAACTGCTGGTAGCATGATTGTGACATGGTTGGGAGAGCAAATTACAGATAAGGGATACGGAAATGGTGTTTCTATGATTATCTTTGCCGGGATTGTTGCCTCAATTCCAGAGATGATTCAGGGTATCTATGTAGACTACTTTGTAAACGTTCCAAGTAGTCGCATCACCTCATCTATCATTTTCGTAATCATCTTGATTATTGCTGTATTGTTGATCATTTACTTTACAACTTATGTTCAACAAGCAGAATACAAAATTCCAATCCAATATACTAAGGTTGCACAAGGTGCTCCATCTAGCTCTTACCTTCCATTGAAGGTAAACCCTGCTGGAGTTATCCCTGTTATCTTCGCAAGTTCGATTACTGCAGCGCCTGCGGCTATTCTTCAGTTTTTGAGCGCTACAGGCCATGATTGGGCTTGGGTAAGAACAGCACAAGAAATGCTGGCAACAACTTCACCAACTGGTATTGCCATGTATGCTTTGTTGATTATTCTCTTTACATTCTTCTATACGTTTGTACAGATTAATCCTGAAAAAGCGGCAGAGAACCTACAAAAGAGCGGTGCCTATATCCATGGAGTTCGTCCTGGTAAAGGTACAGAAGAATATATGTCTAAACTTCTTCGTCGTCTTGCAACTGTTGGTTCCCTCTTCCTTGGTGTGATTTCTATTTTACCGATTGTAGCAAAAGATTTCTTTGGACTTTCAGAAGCAGTTGCTTTTGGAGGAACTAGTCTTTTGATCATTATCTCTACAGGTATTGAAGGAATCAAACAATTGGAAGGTTACCTATTGAAACGTAAGTATGTTGGTTTCATGGACAGAACAGAATAAAATAGAAGTATTTGCTTGAATAGTAAATACTGAGGGAGTGGAGGTTTAAACTCTGACATTTGTGAGAGTTTGGTCTCCCCTCTTCTATTTTGTTTTTAAATAGGGGTGAAAAGACTTTTTGCTTCTATTTAAAAATAAAATAAGGAGATCAAATCATGAATCTTTTGATTATGGGCTTACCTGGTGCAGGTAAGGGAACTCAAGCAGCAAAAATCGTAGAACAATTCCATGTTGCACATATCTCAACGGGTGATATGTTCCGCGCTGCTATGGCAAATCAAACTGAAATGGGTGTTCTTGCTAAGTCATACATTGACAAGGGTGAATTGGTTCCTGACGAAGTTACAAATGGAATCGTAAAAGAACGTCTTTCACAAGATGATATTAAAGAAACAGGATTCTTGTTGGATGGTTACCCACGTACAATCGAACAAGCTCATGCCTTGGACAAAACATTGGCTGAACTTGGCATTGAACTAGAAGGTGTCATAAACATTGAAGTGAATCCAGATAGCCTCTTGGAACGTTTGAGTGGCCGTATCATCCACCGCGTAACTGGAGAAACTTTCCACAAGGTCTTTAACCCACCAGTTGACTATAAAGAAGAAGATTACTACCAACGTGAAGATGATAAGCCTGAGACAGTAAAACGTCGTTTGGACGTTAATATTGCTCAAGGAGAACCAATCATTGCTCACTATCGTGCCAAAGGTTTGGTTCATGACATCGAAGGTAATCAAGATATCAATGATGTCTTCTCAGATATCGAAAAAGTATTGACAAATTTGAAATAAAGCGTTTTTCACACTTGCAAAAATCCGCTACAAATGTTATACTGAGATAGTCTGACTTATAATTGTTGTCTCTGTGTCTAGAGGCATCGAATCGAAATTTATGGAGGTGCTTTTGCGTGGCAAAAGACGATGTGATTGAAGTTGAAGGCAAAGTAGTTGATACAATGCCGAATGCAATGTTTACGGTTGAACTTGAAAATGGACATCAGATTTTAGCAACAGTTTCTGGTAAAATTCGTAAAAACTATATTCGTATTTTAGCGGGAGATCGTGTTACTGTCGAAATGAGTCCATATGACTTGACACGTGGACGTATCACTTACCGCTTTAAATAATCGAAAAACTTGGAGGGATAAGAAATGAAAGTAAGACCATCGGTCAAACCAATTTGCGAATACTGTAAAGTTATTCGTCGTAATGGTCGTGTTATGGTAATTTGCCCAGCAAATCCAAAACACAAACAACGTCAAGGATAAGATAGAAAGGAGAAAACATGGCTCGTATTGCTGGAGTTGACATTCCAAATGACAAACGCGTAGTAATCTCATTGACTTATGTTTATGGTATCGGACTTGCAACATCTAAGAAAATTTTGGCTGCTGCTGGAATCTCAGAAGATGTTCGTGTACGTGATCTTACATCAGATCAAGAAGATGCTATCCGTCGTGAAGTGGATGCAATCAAAGTTGAAGGTGACCTTCGTCGTGAAGTAAACTTGAACATCAAACGTTTGATGGAAATCGGTTCATACCGTGGTATCCGTCACCGTCGTGGACTTCCTGTCCGTGGACAAAACACTAAAAACAACGCTCGCACTCGTAAAGGTAAAGCTGTTGCGATTGCTGGTAAGAAAAAATAATATAGGAGGTAAAAGTCTTGGCTAAACCAACACGTAAACGTCGTGTGAAAAAGAATATCGAATCTGGTATTGCTCATATTCACGCTACATTTAATAACACTATTGTTATGATTACTGATGTGCATGGTAATGCAATTGCTTGGTCATCAGCTGGTGCTCTTGGTTTCAAAGGTTCTCGTAAATCTACACCATTCGCTGCTCAAATGGCTTCTGAAGCTGCTGCTAAATCTGCACAAGAACACGGTCTTAAATCAGTTGAAGTTACTGTAAAAGGTCCAGGTTCTGGTCGTGAGTCAGCTATTCGTGCGCTTGCTGCCGCTGGTCTTGAAGTAACAGCAATTCGTGATGTGACTCCAGTGCCACACAATGGTGCTCGTCCTCCAAAACGTCGCCGTGTATAATCATCGCATTACACTGCTTTTCGTTTAAGAGGGAGTAACTAAATGATCGAGTTTGAAAAACCAAATATAACAAAAATTGATGAAAATAAAGATTATGGCAAGTTTGTAATCGAACCACTTGAACGTGGCTACGGTACAACTCTTGGTAACTCTCTTCGTCGTGTACTTCTAGCTTCTCTACCAGGAGCAGCTGTGACATCTATCAATATTGATGGTGTGTTACATGAGTTTGACACAGTTCCAGGTGTTCGTGAAGACGTGATGCAAATCATTCTGAACATTAAAGGAATTGCAGTGAAATCGTACGTTGAAGACGAAAAAATCATCGAACTAGATGTTGAAGGTCCTGCTGAAGTAACAGCTGGTGACATTTTGACAGATAGCGATATTGAAATTGTAAATCCAGATCATTATCTCTTTACAATCGGTGAAGGTTCTTCTCTAAAAGCGACTATGACTGTTAACAGTGGTCGTGGATATGTACCTGCAGATGAAAATAAAAAGGATAATGCACCAGTTGGGACACTTGCTGTAGATTCTATTTATACACCAGTTACCAAAGTCAACTATCAAGTTGAACCTGCTCGTGTAGGTAGCAACGATGGTTTTGACAAACTAACCCTTGAAATCTTGACAAATGGAACAATTATTCCAGAAGATGCTTTAGGGCTTTCAGCACGTATTTTGACAGAACATCTTGATTTGTTTACAAATCTTACTGAGATTGCTAAGTCAACTGAAGTGATGAAAGAAGCTGATACTGAATCTGACGACCGTATTTTGGATCGTACGATTGAGGAACTGGACTTGTCTGTGCGTTCATACAACTGTTTGAAACGTGCCGGTATCAATACTGTGCATGACTTGACAGAAAAATCTGAAGCAGAGATGATGAAAGTACGAAATCTTGGACGCAAGAGTTTGGAAGAAGTGAAATTCAAACTTATTGATTTGGGTCTTGGATTAAAAGATAAATAAAGGAGGAATAAATGGCTTACCGTAAACTAGGACGCACTAGCTCACAACGTAAAGCAATGCTTCGCGATTTGACAACTGACCTTTTGATCAACGAATCAATCGTGACAACTGAAGCTCGTGCTAAAGAAATCCGTAAAACTGTTGAAAAAATGATTACTCTAGGTAAACGTGGTGATTTGCATGCACGTCGTCAAGCAGCTGCTTTCGTACGTAATGAAATCGCATCTGAAAACTATGATGAAGCAACTGACAAGTACACTTCTACTACAGCACTTCAAAAATTGTTCTCAGAAATCGCACCTCGTTATGCTGAACGTAACGGTGGATACACTCGTATCCTTAAAACTGAACCACGTCGTGGTGATGCAGCGCCAATGGCGATCATCGAACTAGTATAAAATCATCAATTTTGTTGAGTGTTATGATGATGGAGTCTTGTGCTCTTAGTCTAGCTCTGGTCTACCGCTAGGATTTCGATCCTAGCGGGAACACTCATCATAAGTTGGGATAGTAGACGCTTGTTTACGAAATTGTTTTTTACTTAAGAACAACTTCGTAAGCAGGCGTTTTTGAGTATTTTTGTTAGAATTATGCTATACTATTTGAAAAGAATCCTGTTCAATGTTCAGGTTTCTTATTTTAAGAAGAATTGGAGTTTGCTTATGAAAGCGATTATAACTGTTGTTGGTAAAGATAAATCTGGAATTGTTGCAGGTGTTTCTGGTAAAATTGCAGAATTGGGTTTGAACATTGATGATATTTCTCAAACTGTTTTGGATGAATATTTCACGATGATGGCTGTCGTCTCAAGTGATGAAAAGCAAGATTTTACTTATCTTCGTAATGAATTTGAAGCTTTTGGGCAAACTTTGAATGTAAAAATCAATATTCAAAGTGCAGCGATTTTCGAAGCTATGTATAATATCTAGGAGGTACACATGGATATTAGACAAGTTACTGAAACCATCGCCATGATTGAGGAGCAAAACTTCGATATCAGAACCATTACTATGGGAATTTCTCTTTTGGACTGTATCGATCCAGATATCAATCGTGCTGCAGAGAAAATTTATCAAAAGATTACGACCAAGGCAGCTAATTTAGTAGCTGTTGGGGATGAAATTGCAGCTGAGTTGGGAATTCCAATCGTTAATAAGCGTGTATCGGTGACTCCTATTTCTCTGATTGGAGCAGCGACAAATGCGACAGACTATGTGGTTCTGGCAAAAGCACTCGATAAGGCAGCGAAAGAGATTGGTGTGGACTTTATCGGTGGCTTCTCTGCCTTGGTACAAAAGGGTTATCAAAAGGGAGATGAGATTCTCATCAATTCTATTCCTCGTGCTTTGGCTGAAACGGACAAGGTCTGCTCGTCAGTCAATATCGGTTCAACAAAGTCCGGTATTAACATGACGGCTGTTGCAGATATGGGACGGATTATCAAGGAAACGGCTAATTTATCTGATATGGGTGCAGCCAAGTTGGTTGTATTTGCTAATGCTGTTGAGGACAATCCGTTTATGGCAGGTGCCTTCCACGGTGTTGGGGAAGCTGATGTTATCATCAATGTCGGGGTTTCTGGTCCTGGTGTGGTGAAGCGTGCCTTGGAAAAAGTTCGTGGAGAGAGCTTTGATGTAGTTGCAGAAACGGTCAAGAAGACTGCTTTTAAAATCACTCGTATCGGTCAATTGGTTGGTCAGATGGCCAGCGAGAGACTGGGTGTGGAGTTTGGTATTGTAGATTTGAGCTTGGCGCCAACTCCTGCGGTTGGAGACTCTGTGGCACGTGTCCTCGAAGAAATGGGACTAGAAACAGTTGGCACGCATGGAACGACGGCTGCCCTGGCTCTCTTGAACGACCAAGTTAAGAAGGGCGGAGTTATGGCCTGCAACCAAGTCGGTGGTTTGTCTGGTGCCTTTATCCCTGTTTCTGAGGATGAGGGAATGATTGCTACAGTACAAAATGGCTCTCTTAATTTAGAAAAACTAGAAGCCATGACGGCTATCTGTTCCGTTGGTTTGGATATGATTGCCATCCCAGAAGATACGCCTGCTGAAACCATTGCGGCCATGATTGCGGATGAGGCAGCAATTGGTGTCATTAACATGAAAACAACAGCTGTTCGTATCATTCCCAAAGGAAAAGAAGGCGATATGATTGAGTTTGGAGGCCTATTAGGAACTGCGCCTGTTATGAAGGTCAATGGGGCTTCGTCTGTTGATTTCATCTCTCGCGGTGGACAAATTCCAGCACCAATTCATAGTTTTAAAAATTAAGAAAATAGGAGAAATTTTAAGTTCTATTTAAGGTTAGCTGTGTATACTATAATCATTAAATAAAGACCTCCTAATATTATTTGAAACAGATAACACTGATTTAGTTTGAATTTGATTTTCATCTAATATCTTTATTTAATAGAACTCCTAAACTTTTTCATAATAATCTCCTGCAAAAGTCGCCTGTATGGGTGGCTTTTGTTTTATCATCCATGATATAATAGAAGCAAACGGAGGACGGAAAATGGTAAAAGTACGATTGTATTTGGTACGTCATGGTAAGACCATGTTTAACACGATTGGTCGAGCGCAAGGTTGGAGCGATACTCCCTTAACAGCTGAAGGTGAGCGAGGGATTCAAGAATTAGGAATCGGTTTGCGAGAATCTGGTCTACAGTTTGAGCGTGCTTATTCGAGTGATTCTGGCCGCACCATACAGACTATGGGAATTATTCTTGAAGAACTTGGCTTGCAGGGAAAAATCCCTTATTGCATGGACAAGCGTATCAGAGAATGGTGCTTTGGTAGCTTTGATGGTGCATACGATGGCGATCTTTTCATGGGAATCATTCCTCGTATCTTTAATGTGGACCATGTTCACCAATTATCTTATGCTGAACTGGCTGAGGGCTTGGTAGAGGTCGATACAGCTGGTTGGGCTGAAGGCTGGGAAAAACTCAGTGGCCGAATCAAGGAAGGTTTTGAAGCGATTGCCAAAGAAATGGAAGAACAAGGTGGGGGTAATGCTCTTGTCGTTAGCCACGGAATGACCATTGGAACCATTGTTTATCTGATTAATGGCATGCATCCGCATGGTCTCGATAATGGTAGCATGACGATCCTTGAATATGAGGACGGCCATTTTAGCGTTGAGGTTGTTGGTGACCGTAGTTACCGAGAACTAGGACGGGAGAAGATGGAGGATGCCTCTATTTAATCAGTCTAGACTTGCTTGCTATGAACTAGGGATTTGATAGGAATATCAAGATAAGAAAAAACAGCCGAGGGTAATCCGAGTCCACTGAAAAAATAGGTCTCTTACTTTTAATGAAATGAAAACCGAGGAATCTCTCGTCAATTTGAGCGAATTCCTCGGTTATTTTGTATTTATTAAGGTCATAATTCGTTTCATATTGACCACGAAGATGGTTGTGGCTGCCTGT
>CAJNDL010000019.1 GCA_905221505.1 bacterium | reverse complement strand
CACCTCAAAAAGGTATTACCAAGTTGCAATACTTTTTTTGAGGCTCTTTTGTCTTGTTCTTGTTTCAATTAACTATAAAAAATCCTAATCAGGTTTATTAGGACAACAAATATTGTACAAAAATTAATCCCCCGAGCTATAATGCTTGGGGGATTTTTCTATAGGAGGGCTAGTTTAGTTCTCTTTTTTGTTTTTTAGCAAGAACCCGAGACCTAGAAGGGCAAGAATGCTGATTCCTGCAAACAGGAGTTTGTGATCGTTTTTGGTTCCTGTATTTGGAAGTTCAGCTTGTTTAGCTGGGGTTGCAGGCGTATTTTCTTTGTTAAAGTTTTCTACCGCTGCGTTTTGAACATCTTCTTTTACAGATGATGCTTGTGGCTCTTGTGCTGGTTTTTCAGCTTGTGAATCAGTTGTAGTTTGGCTAGGTTTATGATCTGCGTCCGCTACGTTTGCATCTGGTTTTGCAGAATCAGGTTTAGTTTGTGGAGCTGGATTTTGATGTTCCGGTTTGATGACTCGGTTTGACATATTGTCTTGGCTGTTATTTTGACCTTGCTCTTGTTTTAAGCTAGAAAGATCAAATTCTGGTTTATCTTCCATAGCTGGACGGCTTTGAGAGACTCGAAGAACAGTAGCTGTAAGGGCATTCAATTTCAAGCCTTTTTCAGTCCATTCAAGTCCTTTCGGGTTGGCAATTCCGACTGGTCCTGCTTGATTTTCATCTGCTAAAACTTCAGCATTTCTGAGGTGGGCAAAGGCAGTTCCTAAGTTAAATTCGCGAGCTTTTTCATCCGCATTGACAAAGACTGCATAGATATCTCCATTTGGAGCAGTGATTTGGTAGCCAATCACTACATCCTCTTTTTCTACACCATTTTGACCTGGGACAGTGATGAGGTGGACACGGTCTTTGATATCTTGGAGACTCTTAAGTCGGAAGGCATCTGTAGATTGACGAAGGGCAATCAACCCTTTCATATAGTCACGGCTCTTGACATTCTCAGGATATGCTTTTCCATCTGTAGCCTTAGTCCAGTCAAACTTGTTAATAGCATCACTCGAATCATAAGAGTCATGGATGAAGTAAGGATAGTCAAATGGATTTCCGTCCTTATCACGCAACAAGTGAGATTTGTTTGGTTGTTTGTCCTCTGCTACTGGAGTCTTGTAGGCTGGGTCACGGAATTGTTTTGTACGTCCGTATTCCTGACCAGAGTGGATAAATGGAGTTCCTTGAGCTGTCAAGACCATGAGGTTTCCAAGTCGCAAACGACGATGGATTTCAGCATAGTTCTCAGCCTTGCTTGGATCTTTTTTGATAGACTGGGCAATGATATCAAAGAGGGTCAAGTTATCATGGGCTGCGATGTATTGGATGACATCTCCAGGGCTGTCTGCTTCAAAGTTAGTTGGTTGAGCAATCAGATTTTTAAAGATAGTGTTAATATCACGCTTGCCACCTGTGATAAAAGCAGGTTGACCTTCATTTGGATAGCCAGACTTGAGGTTGTTACGGATGTCGTCTGAGAAGACTGCGACAGTATCGGTATGTTTCATCCAATCTTGGTCAGCAGCTCTAGTAGGCATATTTTCATCACCAGCATAGGTTCTCCAACCTTCACCCAGCATGATGAGGTTTGGATTGAGGGCGCGTGCAGCCTTGTAAGCTTCTTCGATAGAAGCAGCATCATGGTCTCCCATCATATCGAAGCGGAATCCATCCACTTTGTAAGTATCAACCAGATATTTGATAGAGTCAACTAGGAGACGTTTGGTCATATGGTGGGTTGTTCCCAAACGTCCACCACCAAAGCTAGTTCGAGGTGTGCCATCAGCATCCATAAAGTGGTAGTAGTTTGGCTCTAAATCTTCAAAGATATTGACTTTGGCTGTGTGGTTATAAACGACATCTAAGATAGCTCCCATGCCACGTTTGTGGATTTCGTTGATGAGGTTTTTAAATTCTGCGATTCGTTTTTCTGGATTCTTAGGATCGCTTGAGTACATACCAGTCAAGGAGAAGTAGTTTTGAGGGTCATATCCCCAGTTGTAGTTGCTGTTTTTTGAAGCATAGTCAGACAAGCGTTCATGGTTTTTCAATTCATTGACAAAGTAGTAAGACAAGACTGGAAGGAGCTGGATGTGGGTTACACCCAAGTCTTTGAGATAGTCTAGTTTTTCGATAAAGGCTTCAAAAGTACCAAATGGTTTGGTCAAGTCTTTTGCAATGGCAGGATCTGAAGTGAAGTCACGCACATGAGCTTCATAGATAACGGCATCTTCACGAGTCTTGAAGTTGTGGATCTTACCATAAGTCAAGTCTTGAGGTCCTAGTTTGGCAGGATCTACAAAGGCAGCTTTAGCCACTTTATGGGCATCGTCGATCTTAGCATCGTCACTATTCCAAGCAGCGAGAGATTTAGCGTAAGGATCGAGTGCGAGAACAGTTTTACCCTGACGCTCGATTTGGTATTGATAATAGTAGCCAGTGAAATCTGTGATTCCTAGTTTGTTTGTGCTATCTAGAGTTTGTTTCCAAGTTCCTCTTTCCCCTTTTTCAAGAGCGACCGTTCCAACTACTTTGTTAGGGTCATTTTTGTCGTAGACAACAACAGAAACCTTATCAGCACTTGGTGACCAAAGGGTCAAATCAACCTGTTTTCCTTCTTTTTTGAGGTCAGCTCCAAGCTTGCCATCATAACTGTAAGTCTCATCTTTAAGGCGCCAGCTTGTTTTGGTAGTGAATTGGTCGGAATTGTAGCTGACAGTATACGGATGTTTTGTGTCAGAGAAATCTCCGCTGTAGGTCACTTTCTTACCAGCTTCATCGATTGCAACATCGGTGATAGTTACCTTGTTTCCTAGGTGATTAGTGATGTTGGAGTGCTTGAGAATATCTTCTTTTTTGGCACCGACCAGTGTTGAAAAACTACTTTCAATGCTAGAAGTTCCTACGTGTTGGGCTCCTGTCATACGGATATCGTGGACATAGTATGGATTTGTGTAAATCGATTCGTCATCGTCTTTTAGGAAAATTTGGCTATGATTTTTCAAATCTGTAAACTTATAATCTTCTTTACGGATTTTCACGTCGTCTCCTTGTTTGCTCTCATCTAGTAACAAAAATCCAAATTCTTTAGCGGCATCCTTAAGAGGAATATCGATATAGCGACCATATTTGCCTGTAGCCGTAAAGTCTGTTCCGTCAGGCCATTGAGCGCTACTTGGATTTTTCACATCTCCCCAGTACCAGAGAGATTTCTTGTCATAGTTGCCATCTGTACGGTAGTAGTTGACGCGAACAGTTCCTGCAGGTTGTGGCTCGTAAGAGAAAACCTTGTAATCTTGGTCCAACCAAGCCTCGTTCATTTTTGGAACTAGTTTTTCGGCCGATTTATCGCCGGTTAGATTTTTTCCAGCTGTATTATTGATGAGGAAGCTAATTTTCTTGGCTTGTTCTCCCTTTAATTTGACATCTAGGTAGTAGCCGTAGTCATCTTTTTTGGCATCCTTAAAGGACAGGGCTCCGTTAGGCCAATTTTCAGAAGGTTTTTCAACATCGTCCCAAGTCCATAGTCCTTGAGCATCCTTGTTTTCTTCAGGAAGTTTTTTGACGTGGATACGGAAGTAGTTGTCTTCGATGGGCTCTTCTGCCTTAGTTTTAGGCGTTGCTGGACTAGTAGAAGTAGTCGGCTCACTTGAACGATCTTGTCCAGTTTGTGGTGCTGGATCAGTTGAGCTTGCAGCAGGACTAAGTGGCTCTGTTGCAGGTTTTTCTTCTTTTTTCTCTAGGGAAGCGTTTGCATTGTCAGTTGAAGAAAAATCGCTTTCGTTCTTGCCAGCGATGTTTGTTGCATCAGTAAGAGGTTGAGTAAGGGCAGTAGTAGTTTCACTATTACTTGCATTAGTGGTTGGTGTATTTTCCTTGGCTGAGATAGTTGGTGTAGCCATGGCAAGTAGGACAAGGCTTGCGCCGATAAGGACAGAGCCAGTTCCATTCTTGAGGGAACGGATGCTGTAGACCATTTTTTTCTCAGTTTGAGCTGGTGTTTTTCTCATGATGATTCTCCAATCAATAAATTTCTATATCAGTATAGCACTTAGTAAAACGAGATGCAAGCGTTTTCCTAAAATTAAACTAAAAGAAAAAATCGCAACAAATTTTGTTACGATTCAGCCAGTCTTTCTTTATGAATTTGTGAACCCAAAAGGTGGAGGTGGTGAAATAGTTCTGCAGTAGAAAGATTCCGACTACAAATAATGGGCTTCGGACAATTGGAAACAGGGAAGGTGGTGATCACAATATCGTGTGGAATTTGATTGAAGATCGAGGAAGAGATACTGGATTTTTCCCAAGGATCAAATAGATAGAGATTGTTACCGTAGTGGGAAAGGGTGTCAATTAGGTTTTGTGCGTGCTCACTATCTAGATGACTAATGACCAAAACACGAATTTTGGGAAGTTTTTGAAGTAATTGGACTAAAATGCGTTGTCCTTGGATAGAAAAGGTATAAACTAGCTCTTGTAGCTTACTCGGGTGACTCTCTAGACCAATTTCAGCTAGATAAGCCTGAAACTTCCTTTGACTTGCGTCCAATAGTTTAGGAAATTCTTTTTGGTAATTGGTTAAAAGCAGAGACTTTTGCTTTTCAAGAGATTTGTTGCTAAGTGGGTGGAGGAAATCAGATTGGGCAGTGTAGTGGAGGAGCCAAATCAATTCTTCGCGATTTTCAATCTGTAGGTGAAATTCTTTAGCTAACTCTTCTAAGATTTGACTCAATAAACGGTAGGATTTTTGAATCTGATGAATGTCTCCTAAAGCTCCATTACTAGGCTTGTTTGTGATTTGAGGAGACTTTACTGGGGTTGAAACTAGCTGTTCCAGTGTTTCCTTTGTAGGTTCAAAATGGAGTTTTTTAGCCAGCTTTTTGATATCTTGTTCAAACTGGGGAATCTGCATGAGGGAGCTGTAGTGGCTGGTTAAAAGAGGAGTAGGATTTTCAATAAAGTGTTTCCTCTTAAAACGCTCCAGATTGATAGCTAGGGTATATTTAATCTGCCGTAGACTGCTGAGGTTGAGTGAAACTTGTTGGGCGTTCAAAAATAACTGAATCAAGTCAGTCAGACACTCTTCGGAAATAGAAGAGAAGGGCCAATCAAGAAAGCTGTAACTTTGGCTAAAGTAGTCCAGATAAAAGGCGCGAATATCTTCTTCTGCTCCCTCCAAGACTAAAGGTGAAATTTGGACCTTGATGCCATAGTGTTGTGGGAGTTTAGTATTTAGATGCTGGATGGTTTTCTCAATCTGCTCTGGATTAATAGAAAGCGCCTGACACATTTGGTCAAGTGATTGTCCCTCTTTGAAAAACAGACAGTTCAAAAAAGAGTAGGTTGCAGATTGTTCAAAGATTGCAATCCGAGGATCCAAGGTATTTTGGAAGTCAAACTGTAATTGGATACCTTCTTTTGTTGATCGAATAAGGAGGTTTGAAAACAATTGCTCAAGTTTAAAAAGGCGATCTTGCAATTCTTCTGCTGGTAGATTCAGATTTTCTGACAAAGATGAATCTTGCATCCAATCCTGGTGTTTGGTTAGTTCTTCCAGTAACGTTAGCAAATTCTGTTCTGTTTCAGAAAGCAAAATATTCATAACAAACCTCCTTATATATTTATACATATATATTAAAAGAAAAAGCAAGTAAAGTCAAGAAAAATGGGCTAAGATAAAATAGGATAACCGTAATTTACTATATTCTTTTGGGGTAATTAGGATGAAAATGAAGTTCGTAAAGTAATAGTTGAATTCAATTTTTATAGGAAAAAAATTTACCAAAAATCTACAGAATCCCTTGAAAAATCTAGCTAAATAGGGTATAATATGAGTAATCATTTGTCGTAGGTTTTGTCTGAAATATTGTCCAGACAAGGCTCACAGCAGTTAAATCTTCTGAAAAAGTCAGATTTAGCTGCTCTTTTTGTGCTTTTTTTCAGGATTTTAAGTGTTTGTAACAAAGACTTAAAGATTCTGAAAATTCGCCCAAAGGACACGGTGATAGGGGTTTTTAAAACCATATGACGATTAGAAAAGCCTGATTGACAAGGCTTGGAACTTATTTACAAAGGAGAATCATCTTGGCAGGACATGACGTTCAATACGGGAAACATCGTACCCGTCGTAGTTTTTCAAGAATCAAAGAAGTTCTTGACTTACCAAATTTGATTGAAATTCAAACTGACTCATTCAAAGCTTTCCTAGACCACGGTCTTAAGGAAGTGTTTGAAGATGTATTGCCAATTTCAAACTTCACAGACACAATGGAGTTGGAATTTGTTGGATATGAAATCAAGGAACCCAAATACACGCTAGAAGAAGCTCGTATTCACGATGCTAGCTACTCAGCACCAATTTTTGTAACCTTCCGCTTGATCAATAAAGAAACAGGCGAAATCAAGACCCAAGAAGTTTTCTTTGGTGATTTCCCAATCATGACAGAAATGGGAACTTTCATCATCAATGGTGGTGAACGTATCATCGTATCTCAGTTGGTCCGCTCACCAGGTGTTTACTTTAACGACAAAGTTGATAAAAACGGTAAAGTGGGCTATGGTTCAACTGTTATCCCTAACCGTGGAGCTTGGTTGGAACTTGAAAGCGATTCAAAAGACATCGCCTACACTCGTATCGACCGTACTCGTAAGATTCCATTTACGACCTTGGTTCGTGCCCTTGGTTTCTCAGGTGATGATGAAATCTTTGATATCTTTGGTGATAGCGAATTGGTTCGCAATACTGTTGAAAAAGATATCCACAAGAACCCAATGGACTCTCGTACAGACGAAGCCTTGAAAGAAATTTATGAACGCCTTCGTCCAGGTGAACCTAAGACAGCTGAAAGCTCACGTAGCTTGCTTGTAGCTCGTTTCTTTGACCCACGTCGCTATGACCTGGCAGCAGTTGGCCGTTATAAAATCAATAAAAAACTCAATGTAAAAACACGCTTGCTTAACCAAACTATTGCTGAGCCATTGGTAGACCCTGAAACAGGAGAAATCTTGGTAGAAGCTGGTACAATCATGACTCGTAGCGTGATTGAAAGCATTGAAAGCCATTTGGATGGCGACTTGAACAAGATTGTCTACATTCCAAATGATGCAGCCGTTGTGACTGAGCCAGTTGTTCTTCAAAAATTCAAGGTTGTTGCACCAACTGATCCAGACCGTGTTGTAACCATCATTGGTAATGCTAACCCAGATGACAAGGTTCGTATCGTCACTCCTGCAGATATCCTTGCTGAGATGAGCTACTTCCTCAACTTGGCTGAGGGACTTGGCCGTGTAGATGATATCGACCACCTTGGAAACCGTCGTATCCGTGCGGTTGGTGAATTGCTTGCTAACCAAGTACGTCTTGGACTTTCTCGTATGGAACGTAATGTCCGTGAACGTATGTCTGTTCAGGACAACGAAGTCTTGACACCACAACAAATTATCAATATCCGTCCGGTAACAGCTGCGGTTAAAGAATTCTTTGGTTCATCACAGTTGTCACAGTTCATGGACCAACACAACCCACTTTCTGAGTTGTCTCACAAACGCCGTTTGTCAGCCTTAGGACCTGGTGGTTTGACACGTGACCGTGCTGGATATGAAGTACGTGACGTGCACTACACTCACTATGGTCGTATGTGTCCAATCGAGACACCTGAAGGACCTAACATCGGTTTGATCAATAACTTGTCATCATACGGACACTTGAACAAATATGGTTTTGTTCAAACACCATACCGTAAGGTTGACCATGAAACTGGTGTTGTTACGAACGAAATCGTTTGGTTGACAGCCGATGAAGAAGATGAATTTACTGTAGCTCAGGCCAACTCTCGTCTTAACGAAGATGGAACCTTTGCTGAGAAAGTTGTTATGGGACGTCACCAAGGGGTCAACCAAGAGTATCCAGCTAATGTTGTTGACTACATGGACGTATCACCAAAACAGGTAGTTGCCGTTGCGACAGCATGTATTCCTTTCTTGGAAAACGATGACTCCAACCGTGCCCTCATGGGAGCCAACATGCAACGTCAGGCTGTGCCTTTGATTGATCCTAAAGCACCTTACGTTGGTACTGGTATGGAATACCAAGCAGCCCATGATTCTGGAGCGGCTGTGATTGCTCAGTATGATGGTAAAGTTACTTACGCAGATGCTGACAAGGTAGAAGTGCGTCGTGAAGATGGTTCATTAGATGTTTACCACATTCAAAAATTCCGTCGTTCAAACTCAGGTACTGCCTACAACCAACGCACTCTTGTTAAAGTTGGCGATGTCGTTGAAAAAGGCGATTTCATCGCTGACGGACCTTCTATGGAAAATGGAGAAATGGCGCTTGGACAAAACCCAATCGTTGCCTACATGACTTGGGAAGGTTACAACTTCGAGGATGCCGTTATCATGAGCGAACGCTTGGTGAAAGACGATGTCTATACATCTGTTCACCTTGAAGAATACGAATCAGAAACGCGCGATACAAAGCTTGGGCCTGAAGAAATTACTCGTGAAATTCCAAACGTTGGAGAAGATGCCCTTAAAGACCTTGACGAAATGGGGATTATCCGTATCGGTGCTGAGGTTAAAGAAGGCGATATCCTTGTAGGAAAAGTAACACCTAAGGGTGAAAAAGACCTTTCAGCTGAAGAACGCCTCTTGCACGCTATCTTCGGAGACAAGTCTCGTGAAGTACGTGACACTTCTCTTCGTGTACCACACGGTGCCGATGGTGTCGTTCGTGATGTTAAGATCTTTACACGTGCAAATGGAGATGAGTTGCAATCAGGTGTTAACATGCTGGTTCGCGTCTACATCGCTCAAAAACGTAAGATCAAGGTCGGAGATAAGATGGCCGGACGTCACGGAAACAAAGGGGTTGTCTCTCGTATCGTTCCTGTAGAAGACATGCCTTACCTTCCAGACGGAACTCCAGTCGACATCATGTTGAACCCACTTGGGGTGCCATCACGTATGAATATCGGACAGGTTATGGAGCTCCACCTTGGTATGGCGGCTCGTACTCTTGGTATCCACATTGCAACACCAGTCTTTGATGGAGCAAGTTCTGAAGACCTTTGGTCAACTGTTAAAGAAGCAGGTATGGATAGCGATGCCAAGACAATCCTTTACGATGGCCGTACTGGTGAACCGTTTGATAACCGTGTTTCTGTCGGAGTCATGTACATGATTAAACTCCACCACATGGTTGATGATAAATTGCACGCGCGTTCTGTCGGACCTTACTCAACTGTTACCCAACAACCACTCGGAGGTAAAGCTCAGTTTGGTGGACAACGTTTCGGTGAGATGGAGGTTTGGGCTCTTGAAGCCTACGGTGCATCAAATGTCCTTCAAGAAATTTTGACTTACAAGTCTGACGATATCAACGGACGTTTGAAAGCTTATGAAGCCATTACAAAAGGAAAACCAATTCCAAAACCAGGTGTTCCAGAATCCTTCCGAGTTCTTGTCAAAGAATTGCAATCTCTTGGTCTTGACATGCGTGTCCTAGACGAAGATGACCAAGAAGTGGAACTTCGTGACTTGGATGAAGGAATGGACGAAGATGTCATCCACGTAGATGACCTTGAAAAAGCCCGCGAAAAAGCAGCACAAGAGGCTAAAGCAGCCTTTGAAGCTGAAGAAGCTGAGAAAGCAACAAAAGCGGAAGCAACAGAAGAAGCTGCTGAACAAGAATAAGCAGTTCACTTAGAATAGAAAGGGAAGAAATAGTGGTTGATGTAAATCGTTTTAAAAGTATGCAAATCACCCTAGCTTCTCCAAGCAAAGTCCGTTCATGGTCTTATGGAGAAGTCAAAAAACCTGAAACAATCAATTACCGTACGTTGAAACCAGAACGTGAAGGACTCTTTGACGAAGTCATCTTTGGTCCTACAAAAGACTGGGAATGTGCTTGTGGTAAGTACAAACGCATTCGTTACAGAGGGATTGTTTGTGACCGTTGTGGGGTTGAAGTAACGCGTACAAAAGTTCGTCGTGAGCGTATGGGGCACATCGAGTTGAAAGCTCCTGTATCTCACATCTGGTACTTCAAGGGGATTCCAAGCCGTATGGGCTTGACCCTTGATATGAGCCCTCGTGCCCTCGAGGAAGTTATCTACTTCGCAGCTTATGTGGTGATTGATCCTAAGGATACACCACTTGAGCACAAATCTATCATGACAGAGCGCGAATACCGTGAGCGCTTGCGTGAGTATGGTTATGGATCATTCGTTGCCAAGATGGGTGCCGAAGCCATCCAAGACCTTTTGAAACAAGTAGATCTTGAAAAAGAAATTGCTGAACTCAAAGAAGAGTTGAAAACAGCTACTGGACAAAAACGTGTCAAAGCCATCCGTCGTTTGGATGTTTTGGATGCCTTTTACAAGTCTGGAAATAAACCTGAATGGATGATTCTCAACATCCTTCCGGTTATTCCACCAGATCTTCGTCCAATGTTGCAGTTGGATGGTGGCCGTTTTGCCTCATCTGACTTGAACGATCTTTACCGTCGTGTTATCAACCGTAACAACCGTTTGGCTCGTTTGCTTGAGTTGAATGCACCTGGTATCATCGTTCAAAATGAGAAGCGTATGCTTCAAGAAGCGGTTGACGCTTTGATTGACAATGGTCGTCGTGGTCGTCCAATCACAGGACCAGGTAGCCGTCCATTGAAATCATTGAGCCACATGCTTAAAGGTAAACAAGGACGCTTCCGTCAAAACTTGCTCGGTAAACGTGTTGACTTCTCAGGACGTTCCGTTATCGCCGTTGGTCCAACTCTTAAGATGTACCAATGTGGTGTGCCACGTGAAATGGCGATCGAGCTCTTTAAACCATTCGTCATGCGTGAAATAGTTGCGCGTGATATCGTGCAAAACGTCAAAGCAGCTAAACGCTTGGTGGAACGTGGAGACGAACGCATCTGGGATATCCTTGAAGAAGTGATCAAAGAACACCCAGTACTTCTTAACCGCGCACCGACCCTTCACCGTTTGGGTATCCAAGCCTTCGAGCCAGTCTTGATTGATGGTAAGGCCCTTCGCTTGCACCCACTTGTCTGTGAAGCCTACAATGCCGACTTTGACGGGGACCAAATGGCCATCCACGTACCGCTTTCAGAAGAAGCCCAAGCAGAAGCTCGTATCCTCATGCTCGCTGCTGAGCACATCTTGAACCCGAAAGATGGTAAACCAGTTGTTACTCCATCTCAGGACATGGTTTTGGGTAACTACTACTTGACCATGGAAGAAGCTGGTCGTGAAGGTGAAGGTATGGTCTTCAAAGACCGTGACGAAGCTGTCATGGCTTACCGCAATGGTTATGTTCACCTCCACTCACGTGTTGGTATCGCAACTGACAGCCTTAACAAACCATGGACAGAAGAGCAAAAACACAAGGTCTTGCTTACAACAGTTGGTAAAATCCTCTTCAACGACATCATGCCAGAGGGTCTACCATACTTGCAAGAACCAAACAATGCCAACTTAACAGAAGGCGTTCCAGCTAAATACTTCTTGCCACTTGGTGGAGATATCAAGGAAGCAATCAGCAAACTTGAACTCAACCCTCCATTCAAGAAGAAAAACCTTGGAAATATCATCGCTGAAATCTTCAAACGTTTCCGTACGACAGAAACTTCTGCCCTACTTGACCGTATGAAGAACCTTGGTTACCACCACTCAACTCTTGCAGGATTGACAGTGGGGATTGCTGATATCCCAGTCGTTGATGACAAGGCTGAAATCATTGAAGAATCACACAAACGTGTAGAACAAATCACAAAACAATTCCGTCGTGGTATGATCACAGACGACGAGCGCTACAATGCTGTTACAGCTGAATGGCGTGCTGCCCGTGAAAAATTGGAGAAACGCTTGATTGCCAACCAAGATCCTAAGAACCCAATCGTTATGATGATGGACTCTGGAGCCCGTGGTAACATCTCAAACTTCTCACAGCTTGCCGGTATGCGTGGTCTGATGGCTGCTCCGAACGGACGTATCATGGAATTGCCAATCCTTTCAAACTTCCGCGAAGGTTTGTCAGTACTCGAAATGTTCTTCTCAACTCACGGTGCCCGTAAAGGTATGACCGATACGGCCCTTAAGACAGCCGACTCAGGTTACTTGACTCGTCGTTTGGTTGACGTTGCCCAAGACGTTATCATCCGTGAGGACGACTGTGGAACAGACCGTGGTCTCTTGATCCGCTCTATCGCAGAAGGAAAAGAGATGATCGAGTCTCTTGAAGAGCGTCTCAATGGTCGTTACACTAAGAAAACTGTTAAACATCCAGAAACTGGTGCAGTTATCATTGGTCCAAATGAGTTGATTACAGAAGACAAGGCGCGTGAAATTGTCAATGCTGGTGTGGAAGAAGTAACTATCCGCTCTGTATTTACATGTAACACTCGTCATGGTGTCTGCCGTCACTGTTACGGTATCAACTTGGCGACTGGTGATGCGGTTGAAGTTGGTGAAGCAGTTGGTACAATCGCTGCCCAATCTATTGGGGAACCTGGTACACAACTTACAATGCGTACCTTCCACACGGGTGGGGTTGCCTCAAATACCGATATCACTCAGGGTCTTCCTCGTGTCCAAGAAATCTTTGAAGCCCGCAATCCTAAAGGGGAAGCGGTTATCACAGAGGTTAAAGGACAAGTTACGGCTATCGAAGAAGACGCTTCAACTCGTACCAAGAAAGTCTTTGTTAAGGGCGAAACTGGCGAAGGTGAATATGTCGTTCCATTTACAGCTCGTATGCGTGTTGAAGTTGGTGACCAAGTAGCGCGTGGTGCTGCTCTTACAGAAGGTTCAATCCAACCAAAACGCCTCCTTGCAGTCCGTGATGTCTTGTCAGTTGAAACTTATCTTCTCGGTGAAGTACAAAAAGTTTACCGTAGCCAAGGGGTAGAAATCGGTGACAAACACATCGAGGTAATGGTGCGTCAAATGATCCGTAAAGTCCGTGTCATGGATCCAGGTGACACAGACCTTCTCATGGGTACCCTCATGGATATCAATGACTTTACAGATGCTAACAAAGATGTCCTTATCGCAGGTGGAGTTCCAGCGACTGGTCGACCAGTCCTTATGGGAATTACCAAAGCCTCACTTGAAACAAACAGTTTCTTGTCAGCAGCTTCCTTCCAGGAAACAACTCGTGTCCTTACTGATGCGGCTATCCGTGGTAAGAAAGACCATCTCCTTGGACTTAAAGAAAATGTTATCATCGGTAAAATCATCCCAGCAGGTACTGGTATGGCCCGTTACCGTAACCTTGAACCACATGCTATCAACGAAGAAGAATACCTTAACCCTCCAGTAGAGGAAGAAGGAAACGAAGAAGCAACAGAAGTAGTTGTGGATACTACCGTTGAAACTGTGGAAGAAACAGTAGAATAAAAGAGAATGAGAGAGCCTTCGGGTTCTCTTTCTCTTTTCTGAAAACTTTCTCCATTTTTCCATGAAATATGGTAAAATAAAAGAAAGAAGCTGACAAAGGAGACGGGTATGGAACAAACATTTTTTATCATTAAACCAGATGGTGTAAAAAGAGGACTAGTGGGTGAAGTGTTGAAACGCATTGAACAACGTGGATTTACAATCGAAAAATTGGAGTTGCGTTCACAAGTTTCAGAAGAGTTGATTGACCAGCACTATCAGGACTTGGTTGGTCAGAGTTTTTACCCACCGATTCGTGAATTTATGACTTCAGGACCGGTTCTTGTGGGTATCATTTCTGGTTCCAAAGTAATCGAAACTTGGCGGACCATGATGGGTGCAACTCGTCCAGAAGAAGCTTTACCAGGAACTATTCGAGGTGATTTTGCAAAAGCGGCTGGTGAAAATCAGGTTATCCAAAATGTTGTCCATGGTTCAGATTCAGAAGAGTCAGCTAAGCGAGAAATTGCTCTTTGGTTTTAAGAGTGGATTGGCTCAATCAATTGGTTAAAAGCTCATTTGAATAGAAAGTATAGTCAATTATTTTAAGATATGACGCATAATATCAAACTTTTTAGTTTTTGATATGGTGCGTTTTTTGATTAAGTGACTATTAGTCCGTCTCGTTCCGTTAGGTGCGAGACGGACTAATAGTCACATAAAAAAGAAAGGACTAACTTCGTCCTTTCTCGTTCTTAGCTTTTCTTCAATTTACTACAGTAGATAAACATACTGAATAGCTACTGTCTTGACTCATTTAATTCTTAAAAATTGATAGAGTTGACAAATGGTAGAAAAAAGCCCTTTTTACTAAGTTAAGTATCAACTACAGTTACGATTAGCATTCGTTACTTAACCCACTCACCATTATAGTTTACGTAGTAACCATCTACTGTGGTATTAACAGCTAGAGCACCTGAACCATACGCATAGTACCATTTACCATTGACTTGGAACCAGCCTGTTTTCATATCTCCATTACTTGCATTTAGATAGTACCATATTGAACCATCTTTCACCCAACCTGTTGCCATAGCTCCTGAGGAATGGAGATAGTACCATTTGTTCCCAAGGTTTTGCCAACCTGTTTTCATATCGCCATTTGGCTGGTCTAAATAATACCAAGTGGTACCTTCCTGATACCAGCCAGTTGCCATAGCTCCTGAGGAACGGAGGTAGTACCACTTATTGCCAAGTTGCTTCCAACCAGTTTGCATGATACCAGTTTCTGAATCTAGATAGTACCAAGCTGAACCATCATTTATCCAATCAGAACATTTCTCACCACCAAGATTCTTATTCCCAGAATTTCCTGTTTTTGCTAGGTAATACCAGTTAGATTGATCATAAAGCCAACCTGTCTTTAAAGAATGATCTTGATCAAAGTAGTAGTATGCTAATTTAAGAACTTCGGGACCTTCCCAGCCTTCACCATGTTTTTTCCCAACGGTTAAGGAATCTTTTAGCTCTAATTGTTGCCAACCAACAAACTCTTGTAGCACTCCATTTTTGTCAAAGTAGTACCATTCTGGCATTGGGGAACCTTCTAATCTTATACCATTAGGGTAAGGACCAATTGTATATCCTTTAACTGGCATTGGAATGTATTGCCAACCAACAACCATTTCACCATTATAATCAAAATAATAGGTCTTGCCATCAATCACTCGCCAGTCCGTTTCTTTGATGTCACCCTTCTTGTAGTAGGTTCTACCATTTTCTTGGACAAATTGCCAACCTTCAGAATCATCTGCAAATACTGTATTGGTAGCTAGCAAACCAAAGAAAATTGCTGTTAATCCAACTTGCATAGTTTTTTTCAAAATTTTCATCTATATACCCTCCAATATTAAATCCACTCACCAGATGAGGCGAAATTATAAACTTTACCATTTGTCTATTCTTCTGAACAAACTGTTGATAGGGAATTGTATTACCAAATGCAAGAACACTTAGTAATACAAATATAACTATTTTTTTAATTCCACGTTTTTTCTCATGCAATGAAACCCCTTTCTGTTTCCTTGTTTTTATTCTAACAGATATATTTTATTTAGTCAATTGTTTTTATTATGTTTTGAACTTTTTTTTCTTATTATTACCATGGGGAATTATTTATTTCTTTGACTTGCTATTTTGAACTAAAAATTTTATAATGAAATTAAGCAAATAGGAAGGATTATTATCTTTAATGAATACACTCGCTGAGAAATTCAGAGTAAAGAGAAAAGAGTTAGGTCTCTCCCAACAAACTCTTGCAGAAGGAATTTGTGAACAAAGTCAGATTAGTAAAATTGAGAGAGGTCATTTTATTCCCTCCGCAGATTTGTTATTCAAACTCTCTCAACGACTTGAAGTCCCTTTGGATTACTTTTTCAATGAACAAATTGAAATTAAATCTAACCTCTCTAACTTCAAGCAATTATCTACTCGCCTATTAGATGATAGAAATTATGACGATTTGGAATATATTTATAGGATAGAGATTGAACGAAGTACTTTTCTAACACTAGAAGACAGAACTTACCTTGAATGGATTAAAGCTATTATTGACTTTTATCAATATGACAGTAAGTGTGAGGCAATTTCTTCATTGGAAAATATATTATTAAAAGTCTCCTCAAATACTCTGATTTATTTAAAGGCATTGAATACTCTATCTAATTTCTATTCCTTAGTGGGTCGTGAACAAGAATATGAGGCAAACTACTCTCATTTAATGGAGTTATATCAGACAAAAAATTTTGAGCATCAAGAGTTTTTATTTGGCTACATCAGAGTTCGTTACAACTACGCTCACTACCTAGTGTCAAAGAAAAAATATAACGAAGCCATCCAAGAAGCTCTTGAGACGATTGAACTCTGCAAACAAAGACAGACAAGCTACCAACTGGCTCCCCTACTTATTCTTGTAGGAAATGCTGGAGCCAAATTTCTAGACAAAGAACAAGTCAAAAATTATTATATAGAAGCAAGAGAGTTATGTAAGATTTATAACAATCCTTTAATGTTGATGAAGATAGAAAATTATTTGAAGGAATTAGATACTGTTTAGTTAATCTTGACATTATAGTTTTTCTGAAACGTTAAATAACCTGTAAGGCTGATAGTGAAATTAATACTATCAGCCTTATTTCAAATTTATATTCTTCTAAAATCTCTTCAAACTATGTCAGCTCTAGCTGCAGGTTGCTCTTTGATTTTCATTGAGTATTAGTCTCTCGTGTTTGTTTAGCGTCTAAAAGAGACATTTGAGAAGATTGGAAACAGTTCTCTCTTTTCTCCTAGTATAATGATTGGTAGGAAGGGGGAGAAAAGATGAAATCAATGAGAATCTTATTTTTGTTAGCTTTAATTCAAATCAGTTTGAGTAGCTGTTTCCTATGGAAGGAATGCATCTTGTCCTTTAAACAAAGTACAGCTTTTTTCATCGGAAGTATGGTCTTCGTTTCAGGAATCTGTGCTGGAGTAAATTATCTTTATACCCGTAAGCAAGAAGTCCATAGTGTCCTAGCCAGTAAGAAGTCAGTGAAGCTTTTTTACAGTATGTTACTCTTAATTAATTTGTTAGGAGCTGTCCTTGTTTTGTCAGACAACTTGTTTATCAAAAATACGCTGCAACAAGAATTAGTTGACTTTTTATTGCCATCCTTTTTCTTTCTATTTGGGCTAGATTTGTTGATTTTTTTACCCTTGAAAAAATACATGCGCGATTTGCTTGCTATGCTAGATAGAAAAAAGACAGTTTTGGTGACTATTTTAGCAACACTTCTCTTCTTAAGAAATCCAATGACCATTGTCTCACTTCTGATTTATATTGGACTGGGTCTGTTTTTTGCAGCCTATCTTGTCCCAAATTCTGTTAAAAAGGAAGTTTCCTTTTATGGTCATATTTTCCGAGATCTTGTATTGGTCATTGCTACGCTCATTTTCTTTTAGAGTAAGCTTGTTTTTATGGATGTTATGATGGTAATACTCTTCGAAAATCTCTTCAAACTACGTCAGCGTCGCCTTGCCGTACTCAAGTACAGCCTGCGGCTAGCTTCCTAGTTTGCTCTTTGATTTTCATTGAGTATAAGTTTAGCAGGAAAATAGGCACAAAAGAAAAGTTTTTGGTATAATAAGAGTATGTACACAAAAAATGAAGAAGAGCTACAAGCCTTAGGGGAACGATTGGGCCATCTATTAGAAAAGAATGATGTTTTAATCTTAACTGGAGAACTGGGTGCAGGTAAAACGACCTTTACTAAGGGACTTGCTAAAGGTTTACAGATTTCTCAAATGATTAAAAGTCCGACCTATACTATCGTAAGAGAGTATGAAGGCAGACTGCCACTTTATCACCTAGATGTTTATCGAATTGAAGGAGATGCGGATTCTATCGACTTGGATGAGTTTCTCTTTGGTGTCGGAGTGACTGTTATTGAGTGGGGCAATCTCTTAGGAGATGCCTTGCCAGATACTTATTTAGAGTTGGAAATTCTAAAAGAAGAAGACGGTCGCAGATTAAATTTCCAAGCAAAGGGTTTGCGTGCAGAAAAACTCTTAGAGGAGCTTCAACATGGAGTATGAATTGCTCATTAGGGAAGCAGAAATTGAAGATGCGGCTGCCTTAGTATCATTTTTAAATCGTGTCAGTGTAGAAACAGATTTTACCAGCTTAGACGGAGATGGTATTCTCTTGACCAGTGAGGAGATGGAAATATTCCTCAACAAGCAAGCTAGTTCGGACAATCAGATAACCTTACTAGCATTCTTAAATGATAAAATTGCTGGTATTGTAAATATTACAGCTGACCAGCGCAAGAGAGTCCGTCATATTGGAGATCTCTTCATTGTGATTGGAAAAAGATATTGGAATAATGGATTGGGAAGTTTTTTGCTAGAGGAAGCGATAGAATGGGCACAAGCAAGTGGCATTCTGCGTCGTCTCCAACTGACTGTCCAAACTCGTAATCAAGCTGCAGTCCATCTTTATCAAAAGCATGGCTTTATAATTGAAGGTCGCCAAGAGCGTGGAGCATATATAGAAGAAGGGAAATTTATCGATGTTTACTTGATGGGTAAACTGATAGATTAGTAGAAATATGGTTAAAAAAATTATTGGAATGGTATTAGCTTTTCTAGCTGTGACAGTTTTAGGTGTCGGTGTTTTTGCGTATACTATTTATCAGCAAGGTACACAAACCTTGTCAAAGACCTATAAAAAAATAGGCGAAGAAACCAAGGTTATTGAAGCAACAGAACCTATGACCATTCTGTTGATGGGGGTTGATACTGGGAATGTAGAGCGTACAGATCAGTGGGCTGGAAATAGTGATTCCATGATTCTCTTGACTGTCAATCCACATACTAAGAAGACCATGATGTTGAGTTTGGAACGTGATATCCTGACTAAAATTCAACATAAAGATGGTAGTATTGAAGAAGCGAAGCTAAACGCTGCCTATGCTGGTGGTGGAGCAGAACTTGCTATAGAAACAATTCAAAAGATGATGAATATCCATATCGATCGCTACATTATGGTTAATATGCAAGGATTGCAACAATTGGTCGATGCAGTGGGGGGGATTACGG
Source organism: bacterium (assembly GCA_905221505.1). GTDB lineage: Bacteria > Bacillota > Bacilli > Lactobacillales > Streptococcaceae > Streptococcus. The sequence goes on along the minus strand of CAJNDL010000019.1, from coordinate 20,172 downwards.
TCAATAATACACTAGGTTTCCCGATTTCTATCAGTGACCAAGAAGAATTTAACACCATTTCTATCGGTGTTGGAGAGCAGACAATAAATGGAGAAGAAGCGCTTGTTTATTCACGCATGCGTTATCAAGATCCAGAAGGAGACTATGGTCGTCAAAAGCGTCAGCGTGAAGTCATTCAAAAAGTTGTTGAAAAAGTTCTTAGTTTGAATAGTGTCAGTCACTACCAATCTATTTTAAAAGCCCTAAGTACTAATATGCAGACTAATATTGATTTATCTGCGAAAAGTATTCCAAGCTTGTTGGGCTATAAAGATTCATTTAAAACTATTGAAACACAACAGTTGAAGGGTGAAGGGGAGATGCTACAAGGCGTTTCTTATCAAATTGTTACGAGAAACCATATGTTGGAAATGCAGAATCTTTTGAGACGTTCTTTGGGACAAGAAGAAGTCACTCAGCTTGAAACAAATGTTGTCTTATTTGAAGATTTGTTTGGACGGGTGCCTGTTAGTGACGAAGATAATTAACTTTCTTGATACAAATAAAAAATCAATCGTGGGAAATTTCCTGCGATTTTTTCAAAAAAATACGAATAGATAGGTAGGAGGAAACATGAAAGCAGAAATCATTGCTGTTGGAACAGAGATTTTGACAGGACAGATTGTCAATACCAATGCCCAGTTTTTATCGGAAAAACTAGCAGAGATTGGGGTAGATGTTTATTTTCAGACTGCTGTAGGAGACAATGAAACTCGTCTCTTGTCTTTGCTTGAGATTGCTAGTCAACGTAGCAGTCTGGTGATTTTGACAGGCGGTTTGGGGCCAACTGAGGATGACCTAACCAAACAAACGTTGGCTAAATTTTTAGGGAAAGAATTAGTTTTCGATTCTCAGGCGCAGGAGAAGTTGGATATCTTTTTTGCCCAGAGACCAGACTATTCCCGAACACCGAATAATGAAAGACAAGCTCAAATTGTAGCAGGGGCGACTCCACTACCAAACGAAACAGGATTGGCTGTTGGAGGAATCTTAGAAGTGAACGAAGTGACCTACGTCGTTCTTCCTGGTCCACCAAGTGAATTGAAACCCATGGTCTTAAACCAGCTTCTACCCAAGTTGATGACAGGGAGCAAGCTGTATTCCCGAGTTCTTCGCTTCTTTGGAATTGGCGAAAGTCAGCTGGTGACCATTTTGGCTGATTTGATTGATAATCAAACAGATCCGACTTTGGCCCCTTATGCCAAGACAGGAGAAGTCACTCTGCGTCTGTCAACAAAATCTAGCAGTCAAGAAGAGGCGAATCAAGCGTTGGAAATCTTAGAAAATCAAATCTTGGATTGTCAGACTTTTGAAGGCCTTTCTTTACGAGAACTTTGTTATGGTTATGGGGAAGAGTCTAGCTTGGCCAGTATTGTGGTAGAAGAACTGAAAAAGCAAGGGAAAACTATCACCGCAGCAGAGAGTTTGACGGCAGGGCTTTTCCAAGCTACTGTGGCGGATTTTTCAGGAGCTTCAAGTATATTTAAGGGTGGCTTTGTGACCTATAGCCTGGAGGAAAAATCAAAGATGTTGGATATTCCTGTCAAGGATTTGGAAGAATATGGTGTTGTGTCTGAATTTACAGCTCAGAAGATGGCTGAGCAGGCACGAAGCAAGACCCAGTCTGATTGTGGTATTAGCTTGACTGGAGTAGCAGGGCCAGATAGTCTAGAAGGTCATCCAGCTGGGACAGTTTACATAGGCTTGGCACAGGAGCAAGGAACTGAGGTCATCAAGGTGAATATTGGAGGCAGAAGTCGAGCAGATGTACGCCACATTGCGGTTATGCATGCCTTTAACCTAGTTCGCAAGGCTTTATTAAGTGACTAACTTTTGATATAATAGTAGATAGGTCTGAGGACCATTAGAATGTAGGAGAATAGAATGGCGAAAAAACCAAAAAAATTAGATGAAATTTCAAAAAAATTTGGGGCAGAACGTGAAAAAGCCTTGAATGACGCTCTTAAATTGATTGAGAAAGACTTTGGTAAAGGTTCAATCATGCGTTTGGGTGAACGTGCAGAGCAAAAAGTGCAAGTGATGAGCTCAGGTTCCTTGGCTCTTGATATTGCCCTTGGTTCAGGTGGTTATCCTAAGGGACGTATCATCGAAATCTATGGGCCAGAGTCATCTGGTAAGACAACAGTTGCCCTTCATGCAGTCGCGCAAGCGCAAAAAGAAGGTGGGATTGCAGCCTTTATCGATGCGGAGCATGCACTTGATCCAGCTTATGCTGCGGCTCTTGGGGTCAATATTGACGAATTGCTCTTGTCTCAACCAGACTCAGGAGAGCAAGGTCTTGAAATTGCAGGAAAATTGATTGACTCAGGTGCTGTGGACCTTGTCGTAGTCGACTCAGTTGCGGCCCTTGTACCTCGTGCGGAAATTGATGGAGATATCGGAGACAGCCACGTTGGTTTGCAGGCTCGTATGATGAGTCAAGCCATGCGTAAACTGGGTGCTTCTATCAATAAAACCAAAACAATTGCCATCTTTATCAACCAATTGCGTGAAAAAGTTGGGGTCATGTTTGGAAATCCAGAAACAACTCCTGGTGGACGTGCTCTGAAATTCTACGCTTCAGTCCGTTTGGATGTTCGTGGAAGCACACAAATCAAGGGAACTGGTGACCAAAAAGATACCAATGTTGGTAAGGAAACTAAGATTAAGGTCGTGAAAAACAAGGTGGCTCCACCATTTAAGGAAGCCTTCGTTGAAATCATGTACGGAGAAGGGATTTCTAAGACTGGTGAGCTCTTGAAGATTGCAAGCGATTTGGATATCATCAAAAAAGCCGGGGCTTGGTACTCTTACAAGGATGAGAAAATCGGGCAAGGTTCTGAAAATGCTAAGAAATACTTGGCAGATAACCCAGAAGTCTTTGATGAGATTGACCATCAAGTCCGTGTTCAATTTGGTTTGATTGATGGAGAAGAAGCTTCTGTGGAAGGTATTGAAACTAAAAAAGATGACGCAGTTCAAGCAGATTCTGTGAATGAAGAAGTTACACTTGACCTAGGCGACGAACTTGAAATCGAAATTGAAGAATAAGCTATTAAAGTAGTGGAGTAAATCCACTGCTTTTTCGTTGATTTGCTCTGGTTCTCAGCTCATGCATAGTTTGCTGTTTCTTGTCGCTCCTCTAGAAAGCTGATATAATAGCCTTATGAATAAAAAACGAACAGTGGACCTGATTCATGGTCCTATTCTCCCCTCACTTTTGAGTTTTGCCTTTCCAATCTTGCTGTCCAATATTTTCCAACAGCTCTATAACACTGCTGATGTCTTGATTGTTGGACGTTTTCTTGGACAAGATTCTTTGGCTGCGGTTGGGGCAACAACTGCCATTTTTGACTTGATTATAGGCTTTACACTTGGTGTTGGCAATGGAATGGGGATTGTCATTGCCCGCTATTATGGGGCTCGGAATTTCACTAAAATCAAGGAAGCAGTAGCAGCCACCTGGGTTTTAGGTGCTCTTTTGAGCATTGTAGTGATGTTGCTGGGCTTTCTTGGTTTGTATCCTCTCTTGCAATACTTAGATACCCCTGCAGAAATCCTTCCCCAATCCTATCAATATATTTCTATGATTGTGACCTGTGTCGGTGTTAGCTTTGCTTATAATCTCTTTGCAGGTTTGCTGCGGTCTATTGGGGACAGTCTAGCGGCACTTGGATTTCTGATTTTCTCTGCTTTGGTTAATGTGGTTCTGGATTTGTATTTTATTACGCAACTGCATCTGGGAGTTCAATCTGCGGGCCTTGCTACCATTATTTCGCAGGGTTTATCAGCGGTTCTCTGCTTTTACTATATACGCAAGAGTGTTCCAGAACTGCTCCCTCAACTTAAGCACTTCAAATGGAACAAGGCTTTATACGCGGATCTTTTGGAGCAAGGTTTGGCTATGGGCTTGATGAGTTCCATTGTGTCCATTGGGAGTGTGATTTTACAGTCTTCTGTTAATACCTTTGGTGCCGTGATTATTAGTGCCCAGACGGCGGCTAGACGCATTATGGCCTTCGCTCTTCTTCCAATGACCGCTATTTCTGCTTCTATGACGACCTTTGCTTCTCAGAATCTTGGTGCCAAGCGCCCAGACCGCATTGTTCAAGGTCTTCGAATTGGCAGTCGTTTGAGTATGTCCTGGGCAGTTTTTGTTTGTGTCTTCCTCTTTTTTGCCAGTCCAGCCTTGGTTTCCTTCTTGGCCAGTTCGACGGATGGATACCTGGTAGAAAATGGTAGTCTTTACCTGCAAATCAGCTCAGCCTTTTATCCTATTTTGAGCCTTTTGCTGATTTATCGCAATTGTTTACAGGGCTTGGGGCAAAAAATCTTACCACTTGTTTCCAGCTTTATAGAACTAATCGGGAAAATCGTTTTTGTGGTCTTGATTATTCCTTGGGCAGGCTATAAGGGTGTTATCCTCTGCGAACCCCTTATCTGGGTTGCCATGACCATTCAATTGTACTTCTCACTGTTCCGTCATCCCTTGATAAAAGAAGGCAAGGCCATCTTGGCAGCCAAAGTGGCTTCCTAGCTGGATTTTGATAAATAAAATCTATTTCCTCTAGTGAAAATCGAAAAAACTTGTGTTATAATAAGAAAGATTAAAATGTGAAAAAAGGAGATTCCTAATGGGACGTAAATGGGCCAATATCGTAGCCAAGAAAACGGCTAAAGATGGAGCTAACTCTAAAGTATATGCAAAATTTGGTGTAGAAATCTATGTAGCAGCTAAAAAAGGTGATCCAGACCCAGAATCAAACACTGCTTTGAAATTCGTTATCGACCGTGCTAAACAAGCCCAAGTGCCAAAACACGTTATCGATAAAGCGATTGATAAAGCAAAAGGAAACACAGACGAAACCTTTACAGAAGGACGTTACGAAGGTTTTGGACCAAATGGTTCTATGCTGATCGTTGATACTTTGACTTCAAACGTCAACCGTACAGCAGCTAATGTCCGTGCTGCCTTTGGTAAAAACGGTGGAAACATGGGTGCTTCAGGTTCGGTTTCTTACCTCTTTGACAATAAGGGGGTTATCGTGTTTGCTGGAGAAGATGCTGATGCGGTCTTTGAGCAATTGCTAGAAGCAGATGTGGATGTGGACGATGTAGAAGCAGAAGAAGGAACAATCACTGTTTACACAGCTCCAACTGACCTTCACAAGGCTATCGTTGCCCTCCGTGAGTCTGGTATTGAAGAATTCCAAGTGACTGAATTGGAAATGATTCCTCAGTCAGAAGTGGAATTGTCAGGCGAAGACCTTGAAACCTTTGAAAAACTTTACAGCGTTCTTGAAGACGACGAAGACGTACAAAAAATCTACACAAACGTAGATGGATTCTAATTTAACCTAGAAAACATGATCCTAAGTGAGAAAATCACTTGGGATTTTTTTAATCAAGAAAATAGTTCTCTAGGAAACTTTTTTCTTGACATCTCTTTTCAAAATGGTAAAATAGTTCTCATGAAAACTTAATTAGTTCCTAGGAGAACTAAATATGAAGGTTAGAAAGGAGTTAGTATGGATAAACCGATGTTGGTCTTTAAGCGTTTTGGTCACCAGATTCATCTGATGGTGCAAAAGGAAGCCAAACGTTGTGGCATTGAATTTATGGGTGGGCCACAAGGTCAGGTTGTACGTTTTTTGGATAGCCGTGAGGAAAACCAAAACTTGGTCTTGATTAAAGATATCGAGCAGGAACTCAATATTAGCAAGTCTGTGGCGAGTAACTTGGTCAAGCGTATGGTACAAAATGGTTTGGTGGAATTGGAGGCTAGTCCTGTCGATAAGCGGGCCAAGTTTGTTCGTCTGACGGGAAAATCGCGTTCTCAAATGAAGCAGGTTAAAGCCTTCTTTGAACGCATTGACAACCAGTTGATGTCAGACATTGATGAAGATGAATTACTGATTTTTGAGAAAGTCCTCAATCAACTACAGGAAAATATCAAGAGAATAGGAGGAGAGAATGAAGAAGTTAGCTAAACGAATTAGTAGAAAAGAATGGGGGATGATTTTACTAGCCATTCTCTTTACCTGCTTTTCAGTCTACCTAGAGTTGGAAGTTCCGACCTATATCTCGAAAATTACGGATTTGCTAGGAAGTCAAGGAACCAACTTGGATGAGTTATGGCAACCAGCAGGTATGATGGTCGGAATGTCTTTTTTTGCCTTCTTGTCCGCAGTCGCAGTTGGATTTTTTGCATCCAGAGTGGCCGCTTCCTATACTAGTAGGTTAAGAAGCGACATTTTTAACCGAGTTTTGGATTACTCGCAGACAGAGATTAAGAAATTCTCTATTCCTAGCCTCCTAACTCGTACCACTAATGATATTACTCAAGTTCAGATGCTGATCACCATGGGCTTGCAAGTGGTGACGCGTGGTCCGATTATGGCTATCTGGGCTATAGGGAAGATTTTAGGACATTCAGAATACTGGCTCTGGGCGGTTCTTGTGGCAGTGATTGTCAATGTTTTGATGACAACCGTTTTGATGACGCTAGCCTTTCCAAAACAGTCCTTGATTCAAAGTCTGACTGATAAACTGAATAGTATTACTCGGGAGAGTTTAACAGGTATTCGTGTCGTTCGCGCCTATAATGCCGAAAAGTACCAAGATGAAAAATTTGCAGCAGCAAATGATGAGTTGACACGCTTGAATTTGTTTGTCAACCGTCTCATGGCTATTTTGAATCCCATCATGATGGGGATTTCAAGTGGTTTGAGTGTGGCGATTTACTGGATTGGGGCCTATGTGATTAACGATGCTGCTCCGACAGCGCGTCTGCCTCTCTTTAGTGACATGGTTGTTTTCATGTCTTATGCCATGCAGGTTGTCATGGGCTTCCTTCTCATGGGGGCGCTCTTCATCGTTCTTCCTCGAACCATGGTCTCTGCCAAACGGATTAATCAGGTTCTAGATTTGCATTCTTCTATCCAAAATCCTGCTCAAGTGCAACTGGCTAATGAAAACCTTAAAGGTCAGGTCGAGTTTAAGGATGTGACCTTCCGCTATGCGGCAAATTCGGAGCCAGTTATCGAGAATGTTAGCTTTAAAGCAGAAGCTGGTCAAACAGTGGCCTTTATAGGGTCAACAGGTTCTGGTAAATCAACTCTGGTCAATCTGATTCCACGTTTTTATGACGTATCAGCAGGAGAAATTCTAGTGGACGGAGTTAATGTTCAAGATTATGGTTTGGAAGATTTGCGCAACAAGGTTGGGTATATTCCACAAAAAGCTGTTCTCTTTTCAGGTGATGTCAAGGGCAATCTAGACTTTGGACGCAGCCAAGAAACACCGCTTAGTGAACAAGCTATGTGGCAAGCCTTGGAATTGGCCCAATCTAAGAACTTTATCGAAGACAAGGAAGCGGGCTTAGAGTCAGAAGTAGCCCAAGGAGGAACCAACTTCTCAGGTGGACAAAGACAGCGTCTGGCCATTGCGCGTGCCTTGGCTCGGAAACCAGAAATCCTCATCTTTGATGACTCCTTCTCAGCCTTGGATTACAAGACAGACCGTGTCCTACGCCAAGAGCTAGCAGAGAAAACAAAATCTATGACCAAGCTTATCGTTGCACAGCGTATTTCAACGATTATGGATGCAGATTTGATTTTGGTCTTGGATCAAGGTAAAGTCGTGGGAAAAGGCACCCACAAGGAACTTCTAGCTACCAACGAAGTTTACCAAGAAATTGCCTATTCACAATTATCGAAGGAGGAATTGGAACATGGAAAATAAAAAACTGTCGCTCTGGAAACAGAGTAAACCCTACCTTGCAGGTCTCCAGTTTGCCCTTCTGATTGCCTTTTTAGCAACAATCCTATCCAATATCATTACTGTATATGGTCCAACTCGTATCAAGGAAATGACCAATATCATTGCCAGTGGCCTAGAAACAAGTGTGGATGTCGCTGTCGTTGCATCTATTGGTAGTTTTTTAGCCGTCATCTATGTAATCGGGCTTCTATCAAATTATTTGCAGGCCTTTCTGTTTACAACAGCTATTCAACGTTTTTCAGAGCGTTTGAGAACAGCGATTGCAGAGAAAATTAATCGTCTACCATTGGGATATTTTGATGGACATTCTCAAGGAGATACCTTGTCTCGTGTGACCAATGACGTTGACACTGCAGCCCAATCCCTCAATCAAAGTCTGGGAACAGTTCTTTCATCCACTTTACTGGTCGTGGCAGTCTTGGTGACCATGTTTGGGATGAACTGGATTTTAGCCTTAGTGACGGTTGTTTCAACCCTTATCGGTTTTGCTTTCGTGTCCGTCTTTATGGGCAAATCGCAGGGCTTCTTTAAGAATCAGCAACAGGATTTGGCGGCTGTAAATGGTTATGTGGAGGAAATGTACTCTGGCCATAATGTGGTGACCAGTTACAATGCTATCGAGAACACCAAAGAAGAGTTTGCGAAATTAAACAATCGTCTGTATGATAGTATCTGGAAATCTCAATTTATTTCAGGGATTATGATGCCGATTATGATGTTCATTGGGAACTTTAGCTATGCCTTAGTGATTATCGTCGGTGCAGCCTTGGCCTTGAATGGGCAGATTAGTATCGGGATTATCGTTGCCTTTATGGCCTACGTTCGTATCTTTTCTCAGCCCCTTTCGCAAATTGCTCAAGGGATTACTAGTTTGCAGCAGGCTAGCGCAGCCATGGGTCGTGTCTTCGAATTCTTAAGTGAAGAGGAAATGGAAGATGAATCCCATAAAGAAAGACAATTGAGCGACATGAAAGGTCAAGTGGTCTTTGATCGAGTTTCCTTTGGTTACACACCAGAGCGAACCATCATCCATGACTTTTCTGCGACTGCTCATGCAGGTCAAAAGGTTGCCATTGTCGGACCGACTGGGGCTGGTAAGACAACTATTGTCAATCTTTTGATGAAGTTCTATGAGATTGATAAGGGAAGTATCCGTATCGATGGTGTGGATACCAAAGAGATGAAGCGTTCGGAAGTACACGATGCCTTTTCAATGGTCTTGCAGGATACCTGGCTCTTTGAAGGAACCATTCGCGACAATCTTATCTATAACCAAACAGGTATTAGTGATGAGCGCGTGATTGAAGCCAGCAAGGCTGTAGGGATTCACCACTTTATTATGACCCTACCAGATGGATACGATACCATCTTGGACGATACAGTGACCTTGTCTGTCGGGCAAAAACAACTCTTGACCATTGCTCGTGCTTTGCTGAAAGATGCGCCGCTCTTGATTTTAGATGAGGCGACCTCTTCGGTTGATACCCGTACAGAGGAATTGATTCAGAAAGCTATGGATTGTTTGATGGAGGGGAGAACTTCCTTTGTCATCGCCCACCGCTTGTCTACTATCCGAAATGCTGATCTTATTCTCGTCATGAAAGATGGCAATATCATCGAGCAAGGAAATCATGATGAGCTAATGTCGCAAGCTGGTTTCTACGCTGACCTCTACAACAGTCAATTTACAGAAGGCGAAGCAGAAGAATAAACCAAAAGAAGGCTTGACGGCCTTCTTTTTCTGCACTATACTAGAAGACAAGTGCTTCCCTGCAAGCAAAATTTGAGTAGGTAATGAGAAAATATATGAAAAATTATCAAGAGTGGTATGACCACATTGCTGGTAAGATTGAAAATAAGTCTTTCCTTCGGAGCTTGTTAAGAGCTTTCAATCGGTTTATGACAGTAGTTATGCCTATAGTTTATCTAACCTTGTTAGCAATTACCTATCTCCAAGAAGGACTTGGAAAACAGGTCTTGATCTATTTGTTTATTCCAGCGTCAGGTTTTGTGATGTTGTCCTTTCTTCGTAAGAAAATCAATGCCCCTAGGCCTTATGAGGAATGGGATATTAAACCTTTGCTTGACAGAGATAGTCCTGGTCAGTCAATGCCCAGTCGTCATGTCTTTTCAGCAACCATTATCTCCATGGCTTGCTTACATGCTAGTTTATCTGTAGGGGGTATCTTGTTGGTCTTGTCAGCCTTCCTAGGTCTAGTAAGAGTCTTAGGTGGCGTGCATTATCCCAAGGATGTAGTGGTTGGCTATATTTGTGCTCTTGTGTGGGGTGTGATTTTATTTCTATGTTGACCTGTAAGTTAAGGTAGCCTTACAACCACTTACGGGTCTAAAGTAACCACTTGCTTTTTTGCTCTTGTTTTCTTATTTTCCCTTTGATATAGTAGAGTCAGAAAGGATATGGAATGAAGTTACGAATCGAAATTGACAGCAATTTAGAGGAAACTGAAATTGTCATCAAGGCAGCGGCTTTGACAGATGAGATTGCGGATTTACAGCGACTCTTGCAAGAGTCCAAGTCTCCTAGGTTAATTTTTTACAAGGGAACAGGTGAATATTATCTGGACTTGTCGGAAATTCTCTTCTTTGAGACAGAGGGGAACAAAATTTACGCCCATACCCAGAAAGATGCCTACGAAGTTCGGCTTAAACTCTATGAATTAGAGGCTATCCTTCCTCGCTATTTTAGTCGGGTATCCAAGTCAACGATTGCCAATATCCGGCAGGTTTACTCGGTGGACAAGTCCTTTTCAGGAACGGGCACCATTTCCTTTTATCAGACCCACAAGGAGGTTCATGTGTCACGGCATTACCAATCCCTCCTAAAAGAAAATCTAAGAAACATGAGGTAAGAACATGAAAAAGAAAGCATTTGGTATTGTTTTATTGGTTTTAGCGGCTTTAGTATTATTGCAGGGGAATTTTGGAATCCCTTCTCTTGGAGGGCAAATTTGGCCCTTGATTGGTATTGCTTTTTTTGCCTACCAATCAGTTGGAGCTTTGTTGCGTCGCCACTTAACTTCAGCCTCTTTTACAGCTCTAGTAGCTCTCATGATTGCTAACCACTTTTATGATATTTTACCGATTCCAAATCAGTCTTTATTTTGGGCTAGTATTTTAATCGTAATGGGTGTCAGCGCACTCACTCATTCTAACAGAACTTGGAATGGGAAAAAATGGTGGTATGATGGTGAAAAGACCATTCTTACAGATAAGGAAGTCGCTTTTGGGACTGGGACTTTCTACAAGCAAGACCAAGAATTGGTAGAAGACCAAGTTGAAGTTGGTTTTGGGAATGCCAAGATATATTATGACAATGCAGAGATGTTAGGTGATAGCGCAACACTGAAAGTGGAAGTTGGTTTTGGCAATGCAGTTATCTATGTTCCTCAACATTGGAGAGTTGATTTAAAGGTGGAAACTTTCTGTGGTGTAGCCAAGGCAGATACTTCTCTAGCCCCGACCAGCAAAACCTTGATTATCCGTGGGGATGTGGCTTTTGGAAAGTTGGGAATTGTCTACGTTAAATAAAAAAATCTTCCAATTCTCTTGCAAAAATGAAGAAAGTGTGATAACATAGTACGGTATGTGGTGCTAGCACATCCGCTATATTAGATCTAATAGGAGGAAAACACAATGGCTAAAGTATGTTACTTTACAGGTCGTAAGACTGTATCAGGAAACAACCGTTCACACGCGATGAACCAAACAAAACGTGCCGTAAAACCAAACCTTCAAAAAGTTACTGTTCTTATCGATGGTAAACCTAAAAAAGTTTGGGCTTCAGCTCGTGCTTTGAAATCAGGTAAAGTTGAACGCGTTTAATAATAAAAGCAAAGGAGACCTTAGGGTCTTTTTTCTTTTGTTGTGGGTATAAAATCATTTGAAAAATAGAGTAAATATCCGCTGATACAGTATTCTGCTTTTACACTTGGGCTGAAATATGATAAAATAGAGTATCAACTAGTTGAGGTAAAAAGGATGACTGTAAAAATTAATACAAAAGATGGTCAAATCGAACTAACAGATGAAGTGATTGCAACCGTCGTAGGTGGAGCAGCAACTGAGATTTTTGGTGTGGTCGGTATGGCTAGTAAAAATGCCCTCAAAGATAATTTCCAAGCCCTTCTAGGTAAGGAAAATTATTCTAAAGGTGTCGTCGTAAAGGCAGCCGAAGATGGCAGTATTGCAGTTGATGTATATACCGTGTTGAGCTACGGAACAAAGATTAGCGAAGTGTCAAAAAACATTCAAGAGCGTGTTCGTTTTAGTTTGGAAAACCAACTTGGAATTACTGCTCAGACTGTAAATGTCTACATTCAAAATATCAAAGTTGTAGGAGAATAACCGTGTCAAAAATTACTACTAGCTTATTTCAAGAAATGGTGCAAGCTGCATCAACTCGCTTGAATAAGCAAGCTGAATATGTCAATTCATTAAACGTCTTTCCCGTTCCAGATGGAGATACTGGGACAAATATGGGAATGACCATTGAAAATGGTGCTAAAGAAGTTGCGGACAAGCCAGCTTCTACAGTTGGAGAGGTAGCGAGCATTCTTGCCAAAGGGCTTTTGATGGGTGCGCGTGGGAACTCAGGTGTTATTACATCTCAGCTTTTCCGTGGATTTTCACAAGCCATCAAGGATAAAGACGAGTTAACAGGTCAAGACTTGGCCCTTGCCTTTCAATCAGGTGTGGAAGTTGCCTATAAGGCCGTTATGAAACCAGTTGAAGGAACGATTTTGACAGTTTCGCGTGGAGCTGCTATCGGTGCGAAGAAAAAAGCTGAGCAGACAGATGACGCTGTTGAGGTAATGCGTGCAGCTTTAGAAGGTGCTAAAACAGCTCTTGCTAAAACGCCAGACATGCTTCCAGTCTTGAAGGAAGTTGGAGTTGTGGACTCAGGTGGTCAAGGACTGGTCTTCATCTACGAAGGTTTCCTTTCAGCCCTTACTGGCGAATATATTGCATCTGAGGACTTTGTAGCGACTCCTGCTAATATGAGTGAAATGATCAATGCGGAGCACCACAAGTCTGTAGCTGGTCACGTAGCGACTGAGGACATCACATTTGGTTACTGTACTGAAATTATGGTAGCCCTTAAGCAAGGTCCAACCTATGCTAAAGATTTTGACTACGACGAATTCCGTAACTACTTGAATGAACTTGGAGATTCTCTCCTCGTTGTCAACGATGATGAAATTGTCAAAGTCCATGTCCATACAGAAGATCCAGGACTTGTTATGCAAGAAGGTCTCAAATATGGTAGTTTGGTCAAGGTAAAAGTTGACAATATGCGCAACCAACACGAAGCGCAAGTTGAAAAAGAAGCTGCCCAAGTTAGCAAGCCTGCTGAAGAAAAAGAGTATGCTTTGATTGCTGTAGTGGCTGGTAAAGGCCTAGCAGATATCTTCCGTTCTCAAGGTGTGGATTATGTTATCGAAGGCGGTCAAACCATGAACCCTTCAACAGAAGACTTTATCAAGGCTGTTGAACAGGTCAACGCTCGTAATATTATCTTCCTGCCAAACAACAAAAATATCTTCATGGCAGCTCAATCTGCAGCAGAAGTTTTGGAACAACCAGCAGTAGTGGTGGAAGCTCGTACTCTTCCTCAAGGATTGACTAGTCTTCTCGCTTTTGACCCAAGCAAGTCAATCGAAGAAAACCAAGAGCGTATGACTGCAGCCCTTAGCGATGTCGTTAGCGGAAGCGTCACAACAGCTGTGCGTGATACAACGATTGATGGCTTAGAAATCCATGAAAACGATAATCTTGGTATGGTCGATGGGAAAATTCTCGTGTCAAACCCTGACATGCACCAAACCTTGACTGAAACATTGAAACATATGCTGGATGAAGATAGTGAAATCGTAACTTTCTATGTCGGTGAAGACGGAAGCGAAGAACTTGCAAATGAAATTGCTCAAGAAATCGCAGAAGAATTCGAAGACGTTGAAGTTGAGATTCACCAAGGACAACAACCTGTTTACCCATACCTATTTAGTGTAGAATAAGATTAATGAAGAACTGAGAAATCAGTTCTTTTTTCTTTTTTAGCAAATGAAATCGGTATCTTTTTAATAAAAACAAAAATAACATTCATAAATAAACGTTAAAATAGAAAATTCAGAAAATTTCTTCTTTTGTCTTGAAAAATTTTGAAAAAGTGGTATGATAGTAACAAGTTATTTTTAAGAGAAGAGAAAGGGGAACAATGGAGAAAATCAGTTTAGAATCTCCTAAGACGGGGTCGGACCTAGTTTTGGAAACACTTCGTGATTTAGGAATTGATACCATCTTTGGTTATCCTGGTGGTGCTGTCTTGCCTTTTTATGATGCGATATATAATTTTAAAGGCATTCGCCACATTCTAGGACGCCATGAGCAAGGTTGTTTGCATGAAGCTGAAGGTTATGCCAAATCAACTGGAAAGTTGGGTGTTGCCGTCGTCACTAGCGGACCAGGAGCAACAAATGCCATTACAGGGATTGCAGATGCCATGAGCGATAGCGTTCCCCTTTTGGTCTTTACAGGTCAGGTGGCGCGAGCGGGGATTGGGAAAGATGCCTTTCAGGAGGCAGACATCGTGGGAATTACCATGCCAATCACTAAGTACAATTACCAAGTTCGTGAGACAGCTGATATCCCTCGTATCATTACGGAAGCTGTCCATATCGCAACTACAGGCCGTCCAGGGCCAGTTGTCATTGACCTACCAAAAGACGTATCTGCTTTAGAAACAGACTTCATTTATTCACCAGAAGTGAACTTACCAAGCTATCAGCCGACTCTTGAGCCAAATGATATGCAAATTAAGAAAATCTTGAAGCAATTATCTAAGGCTAAAAAACCAGTCTTGCTAGCTGGTGGTGGAATTAGTTATGCTGAAGCTGCTGCGGAATTAAATGAATTTGCAGAGCGATATCAAATTCCAGTGGTAACCAGTCTTTTGGGGCAAGGTACGATTGCAACGACTCATCCACTCTTCCTTGGAATGGGAGGGATGCACGGATCTTTCGCAGCTAATATTGCCATGACGGAAGCTGACTTTATGATTAGTATTGGTTGCCGTTTCGATGACCGCTTGACAGGAAATCCTAAGACCTTCGCTAAGAATGCTAAGGTTGCTCACATTGATATTGACCCAGCTGAGATTGGCAAGATTATCAGTGCCGATATTCCAGTAGTTGGAGATGCTAAGAAGGCCTTGCAAATGTTGTTGGCGGAACCAACAGTTCATAACAATACTGAGAAATGGATTGAGAAAGTTACTAAAGACAAGAACCGTGTTCGTTCTTATGACAAGAAAGAGCGTGTGGTTCAACCTCAAGCCGTTATTGAACGAATTGGTGAACTGACGAATGGTGATGCCATTGTAGTAACAGACGTTGGTCAACATCAAATGTGGACAGCTCAGTATTATCCATACCAAAATGAACGTCAATTAGTGACTTCAGGTGGTTTGGGAACCATGGGATTTGGAATTCCAGCAGCAATCGGTGCTAAAATTGCTAACCCAGATAAGGAAGTAGTCTTGTTCGTTGGGGATGGTGGTTTCCAAATGACCAACCAGGAATTGGCTATTTTGAACATTTATAAGGTGCCAATCAAGGTGGTTATGCTGAACAACCACTCGCTTGGAATGGTTCGCCAATGGCAGGAATCCTTCTATGAAGGTAGAACGTCAGAGTCAGTCTTTGATACCCTTCCTGATTTCCAATTGATGGCACAAGCTTATGGCATTAAAAACTATAAGTTTGATAATCCTGAGACCTTGACTCAAGATCTTGAAGTCATCACTGAGAATGTTCCTATGCTAATCGAGGTAGATATTTCTCGTAAGGAACAGGTGTTACCAATGGTACCAGCTGGTAAGAGTAATCATGAGATGTTGGGGGTGAAGTTCCATGCGTAGAATGTTAACAGCAAAACTACAAAATCGTTCAGGAGTCCTCAATCGCTTTACCGGTGTCTTGTCTCGACGTCAGGTTAATATCGAAAGCATCTCTGTTGGAGCAACAGAAGATCCGAATGTATCGCGCATCACCATTATTATTGATGTCGCTTCACATGATGAAGTGGAGCAAATCATCAAGCAGCTCAATCGTCAGATTGATGTGATTCGCATTCGAGATATTACGGATAAACCACACTTGGAACGTGAAGTGATTTTGGTTAAGATGTCAGCACCAGCTGAGAAACGAGCTGAGATTCTAGCCATTATTCAACCTTTCCGTGCAACGGTAGTAGACGTAGCGCCAAGCTCGATTACCATTCAAATGACAGGAAATGCTGAAAAGAGTGAAGCTCTATTGCGAGTCATTCGACCATATGGTATTCGCAATATTGCTAGAACGGGTGCAACTGGATTTACCCGCGATTAATACTCTTCGAAAATCAAATTCAAACCACGTCAGCTTCGCCTTGCCGTACTCAAGTACAGCCTGCGGCTAGCTTCCTAGTTTGCTCTTTGATTTTCATTGAGTATAAAAATCCAACTTAAATTTGTTAAACCAGCCTAAAAGGCAATAAATAATAGAAAAGAGAGAAAAAACTATGGCAGTTCAAATGGAATACGAAAAAGATGTTAAAGTAGCAGCACTTGACGGTAAAAAAATCGCCGTTATCGGTTATGGTTCACAAGGACATGCGCATGCTCAAAACTTGCGTGATTCAGGTCGTGACGTTATTATCGGTGTACGTCCAGGTAAATCTTTTGATAAAGCAAAAGAAGATGGATTTGACACTTACACAGTAGCAGAAGCTACTAAATTGGCTGACGTTATCATGATTTTGGCACCAGATGAAATCCAACAAGAACTTTATGAAGCAGAAATCGCTCCAAACTTGGAAGCTGGAAACGCAGTTGGATTTGCTCATGGTTTCAACATCCACTTTGAATTTATCAAAGTTCCTGCCGATGTAGATGTGTTCATGTGTGCTCCTAAAGGACCAGGACACTTGGTACGCCGTACTTACGAAGAAGGATTTGGTGTTCCAGCTCTTTACGCAGTTTACCAAGATGCAACAGGAAATGCTAAAAACATTGCTATGGACTGGTGTAAAGGTGTTGGAGCAGCTCGTGTAGGTCTTCTTGAAACAACTTATAAAGAAGAAACTGAAGAAGATTTGTTTGGTGAACAAGCTGTACTTTGTGGTGGTTTGACTGCCCTTATCGAAGCAGGTTTCGAAGTCTTGACAGAAGCAGGTTACGCTCCAGAATTGGCTTACTTTGAAGTTCTTCACGAAATGAAATTGATAGTTGACTTGATCTACGAAGGTGGATTCAAGAAAATGCGTCAATCAATTTCAAACACTGCTGAATACGGTGACTATGTATCAGGTCCACGTGTGATTACTGAACAAGTTAAAGAAAATATGAAAGCTGTCTTGGCAGACATCCAAAATGGTAAATTTGCAAATGACTTTGTAAATGACTATAAAGCTGGACGTCCAAAATTGACTGCTTACCGTGAACAAGCAGTGAACCTTGAAATTGAAAAAGTTGGTGCAGAATTGCGTAAAGCAATGCCATTCGTTGGTAAAAACGACGACGATGCATTCAAAATCTATAACTAATTGATAGAAATCAAGGTGAAGGCGAGTTGGGGGGACCTAACTCGCTTTTATAATCAATTCATC
Organism: bacterium; assembly: GCA_905221505.1. Taxonomy (GTDB): domain Bacteria; phylum Bacillota; class Bacilli; order Lactobacillales; family Streptococcaceae; genus Streptococcus. Next base: position 2,688 of record CAJNDL010000019.1, on the reverse strand, counting down.
TCTGCTTGAAAGGATGGATTGTGATAGTATGAATAGTCTAGGAGAAAAAGATGTTAAGTTCAAAAGATATCATCAAGGCTCACAAGGTCTTGAACGGTGTGGTTGTAAATACCCCACTGGATTATGACCATTATTTATCGGAGAAGTATGGTGCTAAAATTTATTTGAAGAAGGAAAATGCCCAACGTGTTCGTTCCTTTAAAATTCGTGGTGCCTATTATGCCATTTCTCAGCTCAGCAAGGAAGAGCGTGAGCGTGGGGTAGTGTGTGCTTCTGCGGGAAATCATGCGCAGGGAGTTGCCTATACTTGTAATGAAATGAAGATTCCTGCTACTATCTTTATGCCCATTACTACTCCGCAACAAAAGATTGGTCAGGTTCGCTTTTTTGGTGGTGACTTTGTAACCATTAAACTAGTTGGAGATACCTTTGATGCCTCAGCTAAAGCAGCTCAAGAATTTACAGTTTCTGAAAATCGTACCTTTATTGATCCTTTTGATGATGCTCATGTTCAAGCAGGTCAAGGGACAGTTGCTTATGAGATTTTAGAAGAAGCTCGAAAAGAATCGATTGATTTTGATGCTGTCTTGGTCCCTGTTGGTGGTGGGGGTCTCATTGCTGGAGTTTCTACCTATATCAAGGAAACAAGTCCAGAGATTGAGGTTATCGGAGTAGAGGCGAATGGGGCACGTTCCATGAAAGCTGCCTTTGAAGCTGGTGGTCCAGTCAAACTCAAAGAAATTGACAAATTTGCGGATGGGATTGCTGTGCAAAAGGTGGGACAGTTGACCTATGAGGCAACTCGCCAACATGTTCAAACTTTAGTAGGTGTCGATGAGGGATTGATTTCTGAAACCTTGATTGACCTCTACTCTAAGCAAGGGATTGTCGCAGAACCTGCTGGAGCAGCTAGTATCGCCTCTTTAGAGGTTTTAGCTGAATATATCAAGGGGAAAACCATTTGTTGTATCATTTCTGGAGGAAATAATGATATTAACCGTATGCCAGAAATGGAAGAGCGTGCCTTGATTTATGATGGGATCAAGCATTACTTTGTGGTCAATTTTCCACAGCGTCCAGGGGCTTTGCGTGAGTTTGTAAATGATATCCTGGGACCAAATGATGATATCACACGTTTTGAGTATATCAAACGAGCTAGCAAGGGTACAGGGCCTGTATTAATTGGGATCGCTTTAGCAGATAAGCATGATTATGCAGGCTTGATTCGTCGAATGGAAGGTTTTGATCCATCTTATATTAACTTAAATGGTAATGAAACGCTCTATAATATGCTTGTCTGAGGACTAATAAAAAAATATCATATTATTTGCACAACTGATGTATAGGTGTTATAATGAGGGTGAAGAAAGGGGGCGATTCCTATGGACTTAGGAAATCTATCGTGCTATTTCTACTACAACTCACTATAGCACCTATTATTTTTGATTCTGTTTATATTAAGGCGACAGAATTACTTACTATATATAAGGAAATTTTTTGAAATCCTCAATTGTATAGATCCCTAATTTGAATTTTCACTAAATATAATAGGAATCAGAAAAAATAATCAATGTTTGTGAGATGGTTACTAGGTGAGTCAGCTGAAAAAACTCGTGAGATAAACAATAGTGCTAGACATGAAACAGCTAGTGATACTGTTTTAAAATGACTAGCTGGAAAGCGGGTATGTAATCAGAAGGTGCAAGATTGGACAATGTAAGTAGTACCGGTTGTGAAACGAATAAGATATAGATAAGGACAGGAAAGGAACCAAAGAAGGAGAAAGAAAACGGAATGGTTTAGAGATAGTGTGGAGTGAAAGACTATCTTTAGTGGACTTGTTGATTTAAAAGGAATATATAGAATGAAATAGTAAATCCTGTCTATCCTATTGAGAAACTGGTATTCAGTACAAAGGAATATTTTTACAAGTTTAAAGTTTAATAATGCAATTGTTTTTTAGGAGCATACTAATGGGTTATAGTAAGCAAAAACCTATATATTATCGGCTTTAAAAAGGAAGTAAGAAGATTCTGAATCATTTATTTTATTGAATATATGTTTTTTTATTGACAAAAGACATAAAAACGTATAGAATAATATAACGTAAAGAAGAAAATAGGAGAAGAACATGGCTAAGTCAAACTTTGAAAAAGTAGAATCAGTTGTTGGCTGGGTTCGTGATAAGAAAATCACAGGCTACCGTATCTCTAAAGAAACGAATGCGCGTGAAATGTCTATCATTGCTCTAGCGCAGGGTCGTGCAAAAGTAAAAAATATTTCATTTGAAACAGCTCTAGGTTTAATTGATTTCTATGAAAAAAATCATGAAAAATTTGAAGATTAATCTTTGGATAATGGCGGATTCTTGAATAGGGTCTGCCTTTTCATTTTGACACTCAATGAAAATCAAAGAGCAAACTAGGAAGCTAGCTGTAGGTTGCTCAAAACACTGTTTTGAGGTTGCAGATAGAGCTGACGTGGTTTGAAGAGATTTTCGAAGAGTATGAGGACAGCAAAAAGACTGCACGGTTGATGCGAGTCCACTGAAAAAATAGGTCTCTTACTTTTAATGAAATGAAAACCGAGGAATCTCTCGTCAATTTGAGCTAATTCCTCGGTTATTTTGTATTTATTAAGGTCATAATTCGTTTCATATTGACCACGAAGATGGTTGTGGCTGCCTGT
>CAJNDL010000018.1 GCA_905221505.1 bacterium | reverse complement strand
ATCATTTATAAACTACTCTCCACCAAGCAGACTTATCAAAAAGAAAAGGCGCTAGGACTGAGGAAACAGTTCTAACGTCCAAACTAAAAAAATTTCAATTACAGATAGCACAGGAAGTGATTTTTTGCGCTTTTTTACTGTTTTTTTTCAAATAAAACCGCAAGCCTGAGCCTGCGGTGGGTGTAATCTATTTTGAAATTTATCATTAATCAAAATATTCTAAGGTTTTATTTGCTTAAGAGTTTTAATATCATAGGTTACTAAATCCCCATTCTTATTATAAAATTGAACACCTTCTGATGAAAAAATAAGATATTTAGAATCAATTTGAGCAATTTGTGCTATTTGGTTTATATGATTTTTTAAAGTATCCTTATCTAATCCATAATCTGGTATCTCATCATAATCATCTTCTTTATTTTCTGTATGTGATTTTTCTTCTTCACCATCTTTTTCTACTGAAGGATTGCTGCTAGTCGCATCTGCCTCATTTTGAGATTTATTATCCTTTGGTTGTTCATCAACTTTGTTTGAATCCGTTGCATCTTTCTTTGTTTCCGATTTCTTATCTGAAGAAACTAGATGTGAAGTGGAAGAAGCATTTGTTGTCTCTTTTTCTTCATTTCTTTTAGCTATCAACTCTTGAGCTTGTTTCCACTCTTTCTCTGATAAATCAGACTGATTGATACTTCTCAATGAATCACCATTAGCTTTTGGAATACTGAAAGATTTATCTGCCCAAATATAAGTTCCCTTTGCCAATACATCCTGAGGATCAAAAATATATCCATCAGGAGTTGCAAACTTGCCTTCTTTAAGTGCTTTCTGAACTTCTTCCGCAGAATGGATAATTTGCCAGTTCTGCATTCCAGAACGTTTTTCAAGAGGAGTTACATTAGCAATAACAGATCCAGCATCATCATGACCTGGTTTTGACCAAACTTCAGGACGCACATCAGGATGCTGCATTACATATTTTATAGTTGCTATTTGATCACTACTTAACCAAGAATAAGGCACGACATGAATGTGATCGATATGTGGAATAATGAAGGAACTTCCAGTATCATATGCAGTATTCGCTGCATGCATAGGCAAGCTAGATACATCCACAGCTAATCTTGGTTTAACTTCTGTTTCTACAATATCATAACGATAATTATCTTTATCTTTAAGCATTAGTTCCTGCTCAGAAAAAGCTATTTGAGTAAGATCGAGTTCTTCACGTGAATAAAAATAATCTTTCCCACCTTCATTAATTATATAACCAACTTTACTATTTCTAGAAACTTTACTAGTTACTTTTTTATAATCAAACTTTGGTTTTTCTTTCTCATGTGAGTGAACTGAAGAAACGATGTCAGCTGGATTTTTACCAGTTTCTTGAATCCATTTAGCAACCTCATCCAATTCGAATTGTTCTAATTCACCATATCCCATATAATGGAAATGATCTCCGTGTTTGGCAATAACACCTGATTTATCAACGGAATCAATTGAATTTTTGGTAAATATATATCCATCACTCGTATCATAAGGCTTACCATCTAAACCTTTTCCATATGCTTTGATTGGTTGTCCTAAGAACTTATGTACTACTTCTTTTGATACTAAAGGTTTAATATCTGTACCAATTTGATTTAATCCATTTTGCCCTTTTAACGGAATAATTCTAGCAATCTTCTGCTCTAAATCAGACATTTGTGAATACGGGATAAAGTGATAATGGTCTCCGTGGGGCACTGCTACACCATTAGCTGTACGTTTAATGATTTGTGCCGGATCAAAGACTAAGCCATCCGATTCCACATGGCGTTCTGACAAAGGTTTGGCATACAATTCACTTAAAAGTGTTGAAATGTCTTCCCCTTGATTTCGATGATAAGTCGGTGTGACAGTCAGACTAGGAGTCTCTGTCAAACTTGGTTGGACTGGATTAGTATTATCACTACTTGGTTTACTAGAACTTGAAGAAGTACGAGAGCCCTGCTTACCATTCCAATAGGCTTGAGCTGCAGCTAATTCTCCTGCCGACAAAGCGCCTTTTGGTATGTAGTGGAAATGATTTCCATGAGGGACAATAAAAGCGTCACCTGTATCTTCAATCACATCTGTCGGACTAAAGACATACCCATCATCCGTTGTATAGGCTCCTCCAGTTCCTCGATTTGGTGTCTGTGTATTGAGATTAAAGTTTGGTTTAATGATTGAACTTGGTGTTGAACTTGTTTTCTCAGGACTGCTTGGTTTCGTATTGTCAGAATGACTTTGAACCGGCTGACCTCCAATTGGTAGATTTCGAGCCAATTTTTCTTCCAAAGCAGACATTTGCGAATAAGGAATGAAATGGAAATGATCTCCGTGAGGAACTGCCACACCATTTGCAGTACGTTTTGTAATCTGTGCTGGGTCAAATACTAATCCATCTGACTCCACATGACGTTGACTAAGTGGCAAAGCGTACAATTCTTGAAGGAGACTATCCAATTCCTCATTTTGACTCTCAGAAGACGTTGTAGGATTTTGAGGAGTCTCAGCTTGACTCGTTCTGACACTAGATCTTGTTTCAGCTCTGCTTGAACGATATTCAACCGTACTTAATTGGCCACCTTTTCCAGATAAGAAGGCTTGGGCAGCAGCTAATTCACTAGCAGACAAATCACTCTTAGGAATATAATGGAAGTGATTGCCATGAGGTACGATATAAGCGTCACCTGTATCTTCGATGATATCAGATGCATTAAAGATATACCCATCATCCGTTGTATAACGTCCTTGGGCTCTGGCAGCAACTACCGCCTGATCGTTAGAACCGCCTCCATGATTATGACTGTGTTCCTGCTTCTGACGTTTAATCTCTTCTTTTGTCCGAATATTGTCCGCATGGGCCGCATCTTTAAGGTAAACATAGTATTTCCCGTCTACCTTAATGACATAGCCACCCTTGATTTCATTGACAATGTCTGCATCCTTCAACTGATAATTCGGATCTTTCATCAGCAGTTCTTCACTGATGATGGCATCATAAGGAACCTTCCCATTATAGTAATGATAATGGTCTCCATGAGAGGTCACATAACCTTGATCCGTAATCTTGATGACGATTTGCTCGGCGTTGATTCCCTCTCTCTTACTGACTTCATCTGGTGTCAAATTTTCTGCCTTTTGACCAGCCTGATCACCATCTATATAAGCAACTCGATTAGAATCTTTCTTAACTTGACCAGCTTGATACCGACCAAGCTCATAGGAACAAATACTTAGGGCAAGGACTGCCACTGAACCTGCTACATATTTTTTATTGATTTTCATTCTTTCCTCACTTTAATTCTTCTGCTAGAACACTCATATTTTCTTCCAGATTTTCTAAATAAGTCTTGTCATTTTGCGGGTCAGCCTCTAAAGGATTCAGAGTTTTAAGACCCACACCTGTTGATTTGACAAGAGTTTCAGCTACTTTTGAAGAAGCGTTACTTTCTGTAAAAATCGTTTTAACCTTATAGGTTTTAACAAATTCCTGAATTTCTGTTAGTTGTCTTGGACTTGGTTCTTGTTCAGGAGAGATACCTGCAATACCAAGTTGATTAAGTCCGAATCTCTTCGCTAGATAAGAAAAGGCTGTATGTTGTGTTACAAAGGTTTTCTGACTCGCTTTTTCAAATTTAGGCTGGAATTTCTTAGTTAGTTCTTGAGCTTTTTTGATAAAGGCTTGCGCATTTTTCTGGTAAGTTTCTTTATGCTCACTATCCACCTCTGAAAGTTTATCAGCGATAATCTGAGCTTCTTCGCCAGCTTTTTCAGGATCTAGCCATGTGTGAGGGTCATAGAGCGTTTTTTCATCAACCCCATCCCCTGCTTCTACATCCTCTAGTCCGGGGACACGTTCCAAGGTCATTCCCTCAGAAGCCTCTAAAACCTTAACTTTAGATTTTTTTAGATTTGGATCCAGACTTCCTGCCCAAGATTCGAGTGTATGCGAATGGTAAACAAAGACATCTGCATCATAGATGGCCGCGATGTCATTTGCTGAAGGTTCAAAGGAGTGAATCCCACTACTTGACTGAATCATCCGAACATCATTCAAGTCACCAGATACTTCCTTAACCATAGCGTAGATAGGATAAAAACTGGTCACAATTTTCATCCCCTTTCCTGTCTGACTTTCCTTTTGACTACAGGCTCCTAGCAATAAAAGAAAGACACTTAACAAGACTAAAAATAAATTTTGTTTCTTCATGAACAACTCCTTAACCATTTAATTAACTAGTAAACATTCTACTCCTAAAAATTTAATCTGTCAAGATATTTTTAGAAAAAATTTGAAATTTCTTTCACATATAAAAATCTGCTGAGTTTCAACAACTCAACAGATTCTCACTTTATATACTCAATGAAAATCAAAGAGCAAATTAGGAATCTAGCCGCAGGCTGCTCAAAACACTGTTTTGAGGTTGTAGATAAGACTGACGAAGTCAGCTCAAAACATGTTTTTGAGGTTGTAGATGAAACTGACGAAGTCAGCTCAAAACATGTTTTTGAGGTTGTAGATGAAACTGACGAAGTCAGCTCAAAACATGTTTTTGAGGTTGTAGATGAAACTGACGAAGTCAGCTCAAAACATGTTTTTGAGGTTGTAGATGAAACTGACGAAGTCAGCTCAAAACATGTTTTTGAGGTTGTAGATGAAACTGACGAAGTCAGCTCAAAACATGTTTTTGAGGTTGTAGATGAAACTGACGAAGTCAGTAACCATATATACGGCAAGGCGAAGCTGACGTGGTTTGAAGAGATTTTCGAAGAGTATTATTCTTCTATGGTAGAATGCTTATAACCATAAGTAAAGTAAATAATACTTCCTACTAACAATGCAACTAGGAAAGCAATCCAAGTTTCCATATTATACTGCAACATAAAGGACAAACAAATGATGATTGATAAAATTGGTAACAGAGGTACCAATGGTGTTTTAAATTCTCCAGCTTTGGGTATCCCTTTTTCTTTCCGTAAGCGAATCAGACCATAAGCCAGCATGATCAAGTAGGCCAAGGTACAAATATTTAAGAAGGCTGCAATACTAGCAAGAGGGAACATTCCTGCTGCTACTGCTGAAGCTAGACCTGTTAAAATAGTAGCATTTTTAGGTACCTTGCTTGTTTTGGTCAGTTCTTTAAAGGCAGCAGGCATCAATCCGTCACGCGCTAAACTGTAAATCATACGCGACAGAGCATAGGTCATCGAGATGCAAACTGTAATCAAGGTTAAGATAGCCACTAATGACACATAATTAGCTGCCCAACTAATCCCAACACTACGAAGCGCAAAGGCAACAGCATCGTCTACATTTAGATGACTATAGTGAACCACACCAGTCAAGACAAGCGTCACCAAGGCATAAAGAATGGTTACGATAGAAAGCGATAAGACAATCCCTCTAGGAATATTTTTTTGAGGAGTCTTGACCTCATCTACAGCCATAGAGATCGATTCAAATCCCAAAAATCCAAAGAACATTAAGGACGCACCAGCCATAATACCAGTACTAGCGCCATAGATTTGTCCAAAACCGTAAGGAGCAAAATCGCTCCAATTATCAAGCTTGATATGCCAAATTCCCACCAAAATAAAGAGGGCTAAAGCGGAAAATTTCAAAATAACTAGAATAGAATTAAAGCGTAAGGCTGCTTTAGCATTGAGTAAAACAAGCGAGGTCACCAAGACCAAGACAAGAATAGGCAATAAATCAATAAATGTCCCTGCTTGAGGATTAAAGGTACCATTTAATGCCTGAGGAAGGGCTATCCCGTATTGAGAAAGCAAGCCTTTAAAATAAGCTGCCCAACCCGAAGCCACACCTGATATGGCTGTCATAAACTCCATCATGGTTAACCAACCAGCCAACCAAGCTGGAAATTCTCCTAAAATGGCATAGAGATAACTGTAGGCACCACCTGTAGCAGGTACTCGTGAAGCAAATTCTGCAAAAAAGAGGGCTGATAATCCCACGCACAAGGCAGAAATGACGATTGAAATCACTAGGGCTGGACCAGCAAGCGTTGCAGCTGCAGTACCTGTAATCGTAAAGACGCCTGTCCCAACCATGGCTCCGATACCCAGCAAAATCAAATCCCATAACTTCAAATGCCTGTGCATCTCCGTTTTATCCAAACTAACGTTCTTTGTTCTAAATATATTCATCTTTGACTCCAAAATAAAATGATGATTCTATTTTACCATAAATATAGGAGATTTGTGAATATTTATAAAACATTTTTCTGAAAAAATCTGACTACCTTTTTGTAACAGCTTATACTCAATGAAAATCAAAGAGCAAACTAGGTAACTAGCCACAGGCTGCTCAAAGCACTGCTTTGAGGTTGTAGATAAGACTGACGAAGTCAGTTACATATATCTACGGCAAGGCGACGTTGACGTGGTTTGAAGAGATTTTCGAAGAGTATTAAGAACCAAAACTCTTGAAGAAGTTGACAATGGCTTGCCAGAGGGAGCTTAAGAAGTTACCTCCATCCTCCAGCGCCTTATCCGCATCAAAGTTAAGGTTGATATTTTTAAAACTGTCGCCAGCTTGTGAAACGATACTTTGTTTAAGGTCATTTAGGGTTTTAGTGAAGTCTGTATTGCTGAGGATATCACTTTTTGAGAGATTCAATGCAAAATTGATGATGATATTGATCTGGTTTCCTGTTATGACCTGATCGAGTTTGTAATTTTTCAAGGTATCTTCAACGATTTTACGGACATCTTCCTCTGTCAGATTTCCCTTACTTTCTTTAGCTTTGGCTAGTCCTGACTTGATATCAGCTAGGGCAACGTTTAATTTATTAGCATCATAGCCTGATTTGTCCTTGTTTTCAGCATTGATATCTGATAAAGCCTTTAGCTCTTCTTGAGCTAAGTCTTTGTTGGCCTGCGGCACCTTAGCTCCATTAGCCTCTAGCGAATAATAAATTCCTGCTAAAGCACTCTCGCCTGTAACTGGAATGGGGGCTGCTACAGTGATCTTGGCATGTTCCACACCCAGCGTTACTGCTGCATTTCGGTACATATCCTGAGTCACCTTAGTGATGTTTTCTGGTGTTTCAATCTTGACCTCAAGTGGCGACTTATCACCTAGTTTTTGAATCTTGGCTGATGAATACAACTGTAAACTAGAGTCATTTGCTACATTCATGATTTTAGAATAGACATCAGGCGTCATAGTCTTGAGTTCTTTGGTATCTGTTGAGGAATTGTAGCCTAATTTCTTAAGGGTTTGATTTTTTTGGTCTTCAGAGAGTGATGAACCTAGGACATATTCAGGTTGAACATAGGTTTCATCGATAACTTTTTGCACATCTGTTGCTGCATGGGCGCTATTCATAGCTGTTACTGCCCACAAGACCGCAGCACTGGTCAGAAAGAGTTTCTTTCTCATAGGGAATTTCCTCCTTTACCTTTCTAGAGTAATATATCTATCTTAAAGAAAACTTATAACAAAAACACCTGGACTAGCCAGATGTCGAAAAGAGAGTGAAACATTTGATGATATAAAGATTGAGTTGCACCTGTCTAGAATAGTAATAGTTCCCCCCATTTACGTAGAGTTCAGCACCGTGGAAGATAGAAATAGGGTGAATATAACTATAAGTCTTTCCAGTGGTATTGCCCAGCAAGGGAGCAACAGTATCACGGGAGTACTGTTTGGCCAGAGCCAAGGTATTTTCCTTGCCATTTTGAGCGATATAATCGATATAGGCAGGACCAAAATTATAGGCTTGCACAGCCGTCCAGACATCAACATCCTTCTTCTGGGCCAGATAGAGATTGTCTGTCAGAGTTTGCACACCTTGTCGAATGCTAGAGGCATTATCATTGATGGTATTGGTGGAACCACTTGCAGACTCACTAGATTGCATGACGTCGCCTTCTTTACCTTTTGTTTCAGTATAAATCATAGCGAGCACGAGCTCTTCGTTTGCTGGGGTGTCTTTTTCACTCAAGATTTCGCGCACCATGGGTTGATAGGTCATGACTTGCTTGACATCTTGGTGAACGCGGTAAGCTTTATAGCCAGCAAAAAGGAAGACTGCTAGTACAAGCACTCTTCGAATTCGTTTAAACATTATTTACTTTGAATATCCTCGATATTTTTGATTAAGATAGAGTAAGTTCCATTGTCGTTTTGGATAAATTCAACAGACTCGGCGTCTTGATAGACATTATTGGGAACGATGAGCTCAATTCCATTTGACAAGGAGAGTTTTTGGTTTTCAAATTTCTTTAATTGGCGACTGGCATCAATTTCATCAAATTGAACTGGCTCTGGTACTGCTTCTTTGACTTGATCAATAAAACTCAATCGAGCCGTTAGATTATTATCAAAAAGGTCATTGGCCAATTTTTCGGGTGACAATTCATTGCTTTCTTCTAGGTTGTTGAAAATCGCTGATTTGACCTTAGATTGAAATTGAAAATCGTCTGTGTTAAAAGTCTCAGCAATTCTCTGGGCTGTTTTTTCCAGTTCCTTGATAGATTTCTTGGGTGAAATCTTAGGGGCGACGGCTAGAAGATTATCTGAAAAATAGTTCAAGAAAGCTCCGTTGTACTTGATGCGTTTTTCAATCAGATGGTACTTGCGGCTTTGGAGATTAACCACCAAGGCCTCATCAGCCCCCGTTCCAAATCCAGGCAGGTTATTCTGAGTCAGCTTGATTGGATTATCAACCTCTCCACCGAGGTGGGTCAAGGTCTCCCGCAGGGCAATTCGTAAGAAAGCAAAATGTTCCACGCCTTCTTTAGAAAATTGCACAAAAATCAAGTCATTGGTCTTTAGATTTTCAGAAATGCTGAACTCTTCTTTCCAGAGATTAGCCAGTGTTACTGATGTTTCCAATAAATCGTCTGTGATGTGATTGAAGAAGGGATTTTCTTCTTCGAAAATCCCAGTCTTGGCTTCATCTGAATACACACGTTCAATTTTTTTACGCAGGTATTCTTCGATTTTTGGAGTGATATTGAGAAACTTATCCGCCAAGAACAGCTCGGTATCATCCGGACTGAACTGATGGATAATGGCTTTCTTAATATAAATGTCCATAAAAATTTTAGTCCTCGTATAGTGGGAAGGCATCTGTTAATGCTTTGACTTCACTTCTCACTTCTTCTAAGACAGCTTCATTCTCTGCATTTTTAAGGGTTTTGATGATGAGTTCAGCCACTTTACGACTCTCTTCTTCACCAAATCCACGTGCAGTAATAGCTGCAGATCCGATACGAATACCACTTGTCTTAAATGGTGACAAGGTTTCGTAAGGGATTGAGTTTTTATTTAGAGTAATATTGACTTCATCCAGCAAGTTTTGAGCAACTTTTCCGTTTTCTACAACCTTGGTTACATCAACTAGGAAAAGGTGGTTTTCAGTCCCACCAGAAATGATACGGAAATCAGGGTCTTGCAAGAAGACTTCTACCATAGCCTTGCTGTTCTTGATAACGTTAGCAGCATATTCCTTGAAGGCTGGATCCAAAACTTCTTTGAAGGAAACAGCCTTAGCAGCCACAACATGCTCTAAAGGACCACCCTGAATACCTGGGAAAATAGCAGAATTGATTTTCTTAGCTAGGTCTTCATCATTTGTCAAAATCAAACCACCACGAGGGCCACGAAGGGTTTTGTGGGTTGTTGTTGTAGTGATATGAGCGTATGGCACTGGGCTTGGGTGAAGACCAGCTGCCACCAAACCAGCGATATGGGCCATATCGACCATAAGCTTAGCCCCAACAGCATCTGCAATTTCACGGAATTTTGAAAAGTCGATAATTTGAGAATAGGCTGAAGCACCTGCTACGATCAATTTTGGTTTTACTTCTTGGGCTTGTTTTAAGATAGCATCAAAATCCAAGAGTTCCGTTTCAGGGTCAACACTGTAAGAAACAAAGTTGTAGGTTTGACCTGAGAAGCTAACTGGAGCCCCGTGGGTCAAGTGTCCACCTGCTGCCAAATCCATTCCCATAACGGTATCACCTGGCTCAATCAAGGCCATGTATGCCGCACAGTTTGCTTGGCTGCCTGAGTGAGGTTGGACATTGGCAAATTTAGCACCGAAAATTTCTTTTGCCCGTTCAATAGCTAGACTTTCTACCACGTCTACCACATCAGTTCCACCATAATAACGGCGACCTGGGTAACCTTCGGCGTATTTATTCGTCAAGATAGACCCTTGAGCTGCCATAACAGCCTTGGAAACTACGTTTTCCGAAGCAATCAACTCAATATTATTTTGTTGGCGTTCTTCTTCTTTGGCAATAGCATTCCAGAGATCAGCATCGTATGCTTTAAAATCATCTTTGTCAAAAATCATAGGTCTTCTCCTTTATTGTGTGACTAGTCCATTAGTTTCATTTTCTTATTAGAAAATCAAACTAAAAGATGCGAATAAACCGTTTCTGCATTTTATCACAAGTATAACCAACTTTTTCATAAAATGCATGAGCCCCCAGACGATGATCGGCAGAGTTTAAGCGAATAAACCCATAACCACGTCTTTTTGCTTCTTCTTCCAACCCTTGTAATAAGCTTTTACCAATACCTTGACCTTGCGCTTGAGGTGAAACTGCTAAAGCTAAAATATTAAATCCTGCTTTAGAATAAAGTGATTCATAGACCTCAGCGTGGACATATCCAAGCAAGGCATGACTAGCTGTATCCTCATAAGCAAGTAGGAAATGATGTGAATCCTGAGATAATCTAGCTAGTTGACTAGCCGTGTCCTCTAGACTAAAAGAATAGCCCAAAGCCTCTTGGTTAATTTTACAAATGGCTTTCACATCAGTTTCTCTTAAATCTCTTAGCATCTCATTCCTCCTCAAAAGAAATCTCTGGCAACCGAGCAAGAATATCTTCTCGCTTAATGGCCCCTTGGCGTAAGATTTTCACCTTGTCTCCAGACAAGTCCAAGATAGTAGAATCCTGTCCAGTTAGAAAAGCATCGTCTTCTAGACCCAAAACTTCTTGGTCAAAATCCTTCAGAATTTGATCAAAGGTTACCCCACTTGCCTGACCTGAAATATTGGCAGACGGCCCAATCAATGGACCTGTCTCACAAATCAAATCTAGTGTAATGGGGTGACTGGGCATTCGAAATCCCACCGTTGCAAGACCAGAGTTAACCCAATAGGGGACTCTGTCATTGGCTTCGAGAATAATGGTCAAAGGACCAGGTAAAAAGGTCTCTACAAGTTTTTGTAGATAAGTTGGCTGATTCTTTGAAAAGTGCAAGATATCCTCTAAAGAGGCAACATTGAGATTAAGTGCCTTGTCTCTAGGGCGACGTTTGAGCTGGTAAACATGGTCAACTGCTTTTTCGTCTAGAGCCTTGGCAAAGAGACCGTAAACTGTCTCCGTAGGCAGAACGACAACTCCGCCCTTTTCCAACTCTTGTCTAATCCTGTCCATCATCAACCACAACCATCCTATCTTGACCAAATTGGTCCTTGAGTGTTCGTACTCTTTTTTCAGGAAAATGTTTCTTAAAAAACGCAGGAACACTTTGACCTTGCTTGTATCCAATTTCAAGGTAAATCTTACCACCATCTTTGAGATAGTCTTTTGCATTTTCCGCAATTCTACGGTAAATAGCTAGGCCATCCTCGTCTGCAAAGAGAGCTAGATGAGGCTCCGAATGCAAAACATTCAAGCCGACCTCTGACTCATCTTCACGAGAGATATAGGGTGGATTGGAAACAATTATATCATATTTTTCAGAAATTTCTGTAAAACAGTCAGATTTTTTTAAAAATATTTGAAGATTTTGATTTTTAGCATTTTCACTAGCTAAATCTAAAGCATCTTGGGAAATATCTGCTGCTGTCACTGACCAATTTGGTCTGTTTTTTGCTAGGGCGAGAGCAATTGCTCCACTACCTGTTCCAATATCCAGAACTGACAGATTCGTCTCAGGATTTTCAGCTAGAATGAGCTCCACCAACTCTTCTGTCTCTGGACGAGGAATCAATACTCGCTCATCAACTTTTAACTGCATTCCATAAAAATCTGCCTGTCCAATGATATACTGAGCTGGCTTGTGAGCTCCTAATTGTTGGAAAATTTCTTTTACAAATACTTCTTCCTCTTTCGTCACTTCCTGCTGGAGGGCAAAAACAAAGTCTGTAAAGGATAAATTTTTAAGGCTACGATAGACAAAAGAGAGGCTTTCAGCTTCCTCTCCTTGTCTTATCAACTCTTCTTCAAAATCTGAAAATAATTGAGCTAATTTCATTATTTGTTTAATTCTTCTAATTTTTGTGTTTGGTCATAAAGAACCAAGGCATCCACAACTTCGTCCAATTTACCAGATAAAATCGTATCTAGTTTTTGGAGGGTTAAGCCGATACGGTGGTCTGTGACACGGTTTTGTGGGAAGTTATAAGTACGGATACGTTCTGAACGGTCACCAGTTCCGATTGTCGACTTACGCTCAGCATCTTGTTCATCCTGAGCAATTTGTGCGAAGTGGTCAGCAACACGCGCACGGATGATTTTCATAGCCTTCTCACGGTTCTTCTGCTGGGTACGTTCTTCCTGCATCTCAACCTTTATATTGGTTGGCAAGTGAACGATACGAACGGCAGTCGCAACCTTATTGACGTTCTGTCCACCAGCACCAGAGGCGTGATAGATATCAACACGAAGGTCTTTTGGATCAATATCGTATTCTACTTCTTCCACTTCAGGCATGACAAGAACTGTGGCAGTTGATGTATGGACACGACCTTGGCTTTCTGTCACAGGGACACGTTGCACACGGTGGGCACCTGATTCGTACTTAAGCTTAGAGTATACAGACTGACCAGAAACCATGGCAACCACTTCTTTGAAACCACCGACGCCATTTATAGAGGCTTCCATGACTTCAAAGCGCCAACCTTGGGCTTCCGCATACTTTTGGTACATGGTTAGCAAATCCCCAGCGAAGAGCGCTGCTTCGTCTCCACCAGCGGCTCCACGGATTTCAAGGATGATATTCTTGTCATCGTTTGGATCCTTTGGAAGGAGCAAAATCTTCAGTTTCTCTTCGTATTCTTCTTTTTCAGCCTTGGCATCTTTTAGCTCTTGCTTGGCCATTTCTTCCAAGTCCGCATCTCCGCCTGATTCCTTAATCATTTCTTCAGCATCGACGATGTTTTGAAGGACTTGTTTATACTCACGGTAGGCTGTTACTGTATCACGAGTTGAAGCCTCTTCTTTTGAAAGCTCCATGAAACGTTTGGTGTCAGACACGACATCAGGGTCACTCAGTAACTCTCCTAATTCTTCATAACGGTCTTCTACAGCTTGTAGTTGATCATAGATGTTCATTTTTCTTCATTCTCCTTATTAATTTCAGGCGCAAAATAATGTTTACGGCAAACCGAGATATAGGTCTCATTCCCACCGATTTGGATCTGTTCACCATCATAAACGGGCAGTCCATCCTGAGTTCGTAATACCATGGTCGCCTTTTTCTTGCAATACTGACAGATAGTTTTGATTTCATCAATCTTATCTGCTAAAAGCAAGAGATATTTGGAACCTTCGAACAATTCATTGCGAAAGTCATTTTTCAAACCAAAAGCCATGACGGGTATGTCTAACTCGTCCACAACACGAGCTAGGTCGTAAACATGGTGACGCTTGAGAAACTGGGCTTCATCTACCAAAACACAGTAAGGTTTTTCTGGTAGGTCTCGGATATAGCCAAAGATATCCGTTGTTTCCTCAATCGCAAGGGCAGGGCGTTTCATGCCAATTCGACTCGACACATAGCCAACACCGTCACGCGTATCCAGAGCCGAGGTCATAATCACAACTCCCTTTCCTTGCTCCTCGTAGTTATAGGCCACCTTGAGAATCTCAATCGTCTTACCAGAGTTCATGGTCCCATAACGATAATACAACTGTGCCATGTTTCTTGCTTCACGTCCATTTCTAAATTTTTGCTACATTCTAGTATATCATAATTTTCTTAAGCTTTAAACGGCAAAATGTGGTAAAATAGAAGAAATCAAAAACTAGTGGAGGAAGCTATTATGCCATTTGTACGCATCGATTTATTTGAAGGACGCACGCTCGAGCAAAAGAAAGCTCTTGCTAAAGAAGTAACGGAAGCGGTTGTCCGCAACACTGGAGCACCTCAATCTGCTGTCCATGTCATCATCAACGACATGCCAGAAGGAACTTACTTCCCACAAGGGGAAATGCGCACCAAATAAGCTAGCTTAAGCAGAATTGCTTAGGCTTTTTCAATCTCCGAGTAGCATCCATTGAAGAAATAGCCTAAATTTGTTACAATTTGAAAAGAGACTTGGAATATTCCAAGAAAAGAGCTATTAAAGGAAACATTATGATTACACGTGAATTTGATACCATCGCTGCTATCTCGACTCCACTAGGTGAAGGAGCCATTGGTATTGTCCGCTTGAGCGGAACAGACAGTTTTGCAATTGCCCAAAAGATTTTCAAAGGAAAAGACTTGAACAAGGTTGCCAGCCACACGCTTAACTATGGCCACATCGTTGACCCTCAAACTGGAAAAGTCATGGACGAGGTTATGGTTGGGGCCATGAAGTCTCCAAAGACCTTCACTCGTGAGGATATTATCGAGATTAACACCCACGGTGGGATTGCGGTGACCAATGAGATTCTCCAGCTAGCTATCCGTGAAGGAGCTCGATTGGCAGAACCTGGTGAATTTACCAAACGTGCCTTTCTAAATGGACGTGTGGACTTGACTCAGGCTGAGGCGGTGATGGATATCATCCGCGCCAAGACAGACAAGGCCATGAACATTGCGGTCAAACAACTTGATGGTTCCCTTTCTGATCTTATCAATAATACCCGTCAAGAAATACTCAATACACTTGCTCAAGTTGAGGTCAATATCGACTATCCTGAGTATGACGATGTTGAGGAAGCTACTACTGCTGTTGTCCGTGAGAAGACTATGGAGTTTGAGCAATTGTTAACCAATCTGCTTCGAACAGCACGTCGTGGTAAAATCCTTCGTGAAGGAATTTCCACTGCTATCATCGGCCGTCCTAATGTTGGAAAATCTAGCCTGCTCAACAACCTCTTGCGCGAAGACAAGGCTATCGTGACTGATATTGCTGGTACGACACGTGATGTCATCGAAGAATACGTCAATATCAATGGTGTACCTCTCAAATTGATTGATACAGCCGGTATTCGTGAAACAGATGATATCGTGGAGCAAATCGGTGTCGAGCGTTCGAAAAAAGCCCTTAAGGAAGCTGACTTGGTACTACTAGTGTTAAATGCTAGTGAACCACTGACCGCCCAAGATTGCCAACTCCTAGAAATCAGCCAAGATACTAATCGCATTATTCTGCTTAACAAAACCGATCTTCCTGAAGCAATTGAAACTTCAGAACTCCCTGAAGATGTCATCCGTATTTCAGTTCTTAAAAACAAAAATATCGATAAGATTGAAGAGAGAATCAACAACCTCTTCTTTGAAAATGCTGGCTTGGTTGAGCAAGATGCTACTTACTTGTCTAATGCCCGTCACATTTCCTTGATTGAGAATGCAGTCGAAAGTCTACAAGCTGTTAACGAAGGTCTTGAACTGGGTATGCCAGTTGACTTGCTTCAAGTTGATTTGACCCGTACTTGGGAAATTCTCGGAGAAATCACAGGGGATGCTGCTCCAGATGAACTCATTACCCAACTCTTTAGCCAATTCTGTTTAGGAAAATAAGAAAAATCCATGATCGTTCGGTCATGGATTTTATTGTCTTAATTAATAATCTGGTCTTAAAACACCTGTTACAGTTGCCTTAGTTGCTTCGTAGTCACCATCTACAACAACTTTTATAATGCGTTTGGCATCTTCTTCTGGTGCTGGAACAAGAGGTAGACGAGTTGGTCCAGCTTCAAATCCCATGTAGTTAAGAACCGCCTTAACAGGAGCAGGACTTGGATAAGAGAAGAGGGCATTGACTTTAGGAATGAATTTACGCTGAATAGCTGCGGCTTTTTTCATATCGCTTTCTGCAATGGCAGTAAACATCTCATGCATTTCATCCCCATTTGTATGAGATGCAACAGAAATAACCCCATCTGCACCAAGATTCATGGCATGGAAAGCATCTCCATCCTCACCAGTATAGATCAAGAACTCTTCTGGTTTGTGCTCAATCAAGTAAGCCATATTAGCCAAGCTAGTACATTCTTTGACACCAATGATATTTGGATGGTCAGCCAAGCGAAGCATGGTTTCTGGAGTTAATTCGACAACCACACGACCTGGAATGTTATAAATGATAATTGGTAGGTCAGAAGCGTCTGCAATGGCCTTAAAGTGCTGGTACATCCCTTCTTGAGAAGGCTTGTTGTAGTAAGGAACAATAGCAAGCCCAGCAGCAAAACCGCCAAATTCTGCTACTTCTTTGACAAATTCGATCGAGTCACGTGTATCATTAGTCCCTACACCCGCAATCAAAGGAACGCGTCCATTGACAATCTTTTGTACAGCTGCAAAGAGTTCTAACTCCTCGTCGTGGGTTAAAGTTGGACTCTCAGCAGTCGTCCCTGCAAGAAGAATGCCGTCTGTGTGATGGGCCAATAAATGCTCAATCAAGGCTGGAATGGCATCAAAGTTGATAGAACCATCCTCATGGAAGGGGGTAATGAAGGCCGTGATGATTTTACACTCTTTTAAATCTTGATAAGACATGAAAACACCTCTCTATTTCAAAGAAGGAGTTCATCTGAACTCCTAAACGATATGACTATTTTAATTCAAATTTCAATTCAGCTGTTGGACGAACCAATCCACGTTCGTGAAGAGTTTCTGCAATCTGAACTGAATTCCAAGCAGCACCTTTGAGAAGGTTATCTGAAACAACCCACATGTGGATTCCTTTTTCTGCATCCAAGTCTTTACGGATACGACCAACAAAGGTATCACGTGAACCAACTGCATTGATGGCTTGCGGATAGATTTGATGAGCTACATCATCTTCAAGAACAGCACCTGGGAAGGCCGCGATAGCTGCTTTGACTTCTTCGATTGGAGCCACTTCTTTTGTTTCGATATAAACTGACTCAGAGTGAGCTGACAAGACTGGAATACGAACACATGTTGCAGATACTGCGATGCTATCATCTTCCATGATTTTCTTAGTTTCCTTAGTCATCTTCATCTCTTCGTAAGTGTAATCATTGTCCGTGAAGACATCGATTTGTGGAAGAGCGTTAAAGGCGATAGGATAGTGTTTCTTGTCACCGCCTGAAGGTAAGATTTCCGCATGCAAATCACGTGGTTTCACACCATCATTCAACACTTCACGAAGTTCACGCTGTGTTTCAAGAATTGCTCCCATACCAGCGCCTGAAACGGCTTGGTAAGTTGAAACGATGATACGGTCCAAGCCCCATTTTTGGCGAACAGGTTCAAGCGCCACCATCATTTGGATTGTTGAACAGTTAGGGCAAGCAATAATCCCGTTGTGGGCATCAAGTGCGTGAGCATTGACCTCTGGAACAACCAAAGGAACATCTGGATTTTGTCGGAAGTAAGATGTATTATCCACTACTACCGCTCCAGCTTTAACTGCGTATGGTGCATACTTAGCTGATGTAGAACCACCTGCTGAAAAGAGAGCAATATCAATTCCTTCAAAAGCAGTTTCAGTCGTTTCTTCAATCGTAATATCTTGATCTTTAAATTTCAAAGTCTTGCCTGCTGAACGTGCAGAAGCAAGTAAACGGATTTTATCGATTGGAAGTGTTGATTCTTCCAACATTTTTATCATCTGAGCACCGACAGCACCTGTCGCGCCGACTACAGCAACTGTATATCCCATAAATAACCTCTTTCGGAATTTTCTAAAAATTTCTATAATAGATGTATTATACTACTTTTTCCATGAATTGCAAAGCTTTTTCATCATTTTTTGGAAAATAAAAATCCCCAGTCACTAGACCAGGGACTAAGAGGCATCTTCATGTGATGAGCAGGTTCACACAACTCATCAAGGTCCGCTCCTGCGTTATGACCTCCTTATGCTCAATAGTAGTCCGAAGACTACCTATCGACTCATCGCATCTATTATATTACTAGAAATAAGTGGTTTTGTCAATAAAAAATTTTTGCAGGATGACTTTTATTATACAAAAGTCAAAATTTTTTCTCGCGAGCATAAGAAAAAACTCTTGTGTTCAAGAGTTTCCCTGTAAATATCATGCTAATTGCCGGGATTGAACCGGCGACCTCATCCTTACCATGGATGCGCTCTGCCAACTGAGCTAAATCAGCTTACCTAAAAAGTATACTACAGTTATAAAATCTTGTCAAGTTTCCTTAGAAATTTTCCATAAGAAAAAGCCAGGTAATGACTACCCAGCTTGTCTTCTTCTATTTGCTTAAATCGATTCGACGACCAATTTTACCAATAATAATCGCTCCAATAATCAATGAGGCAAATTCACCAACTCCTGTTGTAAACCAAGTAAGGAAAAATGGTAATTGCGCTACAATATTCAACTCTGCAGCGATAGTAAACATGGAAATTGAAAAGAGGATTGAAAAGAAGAAATGATCTTTTCGAATTAATCCATTAAAGAGGTAATCTTTGCTGTATTTTGCAAAAAACCAAACACCTAGACTGAGAAATACTAGGGTTGATCCACCACCAACAAAGACATCTAGCAGTCCAAAGCTAAAGAAATTTGCAATCATACAACCGATGGTAACTCCGATGATGTACTTGGGATTGTAAAAAGCCATAAAGTTCATCATTTCTGAAATACGGAACTGATAAGCACCATAGCTGATGGCATTTAGAGGCGGTGTAACAGTCAAAACGACATAGATAGCAGCGACGATTGCAATATCTGCAACATCACGAATAGTTAATTTTTTCATCTTTTCTCCTTTAGCGGGTTATCCGCGTGTAATATGCTTGGTGAAAGAAGCTAAGCACCAAGGGTTGCTTTATTCAACCTTACTAGTATAGCACAATAGCCTGCTTTATGCTATACTTAAACCATGAAAATTCCTATTCAAAAATTTTTTAACAATGAAATCTTATCCTATCTCTTTTTTGGCCTTGCAACAACTCTAGTTTCGATTCTCTCACGACTAGTTATTTATCAACTAAGTCATCAAGAACTCCTTGCTACTGGCCTAGCAAATATTATCGGTATCCTCTTTGCCTTTATCACAAATGATAGGATTGTATTTAAGCAGTCTAGACAGAATTTGCCAAGACGTTTAGTGAAATTTTCTCTTGCCCGCCTTTCTACTTTTCTGTTAGACTCGCTCCTTACTTTTCTCTTTGTAAGCCAGTTTCCTAATATTATCGGACAATTTGTAAATGATAATATTGACAAAGTTAATAGTATTGAAACAGTTATTTCACAATTCTTGATAATTATCCTTAATTATATTTTTAGTAAGGTTTTTGTTTTTAAAAAATAAAATTTCTGAGCATATAGCTTGCAAGCTCTTTTCAATTAATATATAATGAAGAGTAAAAATTTTTGAAAGGTAAAATGAAAATGTTAAAAGATCTTAAAGCATTTTTGCTTCGTGGTAATGTTGTTGACCTTGCTGTCGGTGTGATTATTGCCTCTGCTTTTGGTGCTATCGTAACTTCATTCGTTAACGATATCATCACTCCACTTCTATTGAATCCTGCTTTGAAAGCTGCAAAAATCGAACGTATTGCTGAACTTTCATGGAATGGGGTTGCTTACGGTAACTTTTTGAGCGCTGTTATCAACTTCCTTGTAGTTGGTACTGTTCTATTCTTTGTGATTAAAGCTATGGAAAAAGCTCAAAACCTTACCAAAAAAGAAGAAGTTGTTGAAGAGGAAGCACCAGCTGGCCCAACTGAATTGGAAGTACTTCAAGAAATCAAAGCCCTTCTTGAGAAAAAATAATCGATTAAAAGGATCTAGCACAAAGCTAAATCCTTTTTCTTTACTCTTTCGGCAACTTGCCTGCTTTCTCAAGCATTTTCTTGATCAGATAAGGCATCTTAACATTTTCACGACCTTTTTTCTCAATCAGTTTTTTCACAAATTCTGGCATTTGTAAATCTTCAGATTCAGCCAAAATGTTTTTAGTCTCATCTGAAGGGACTAATTCATCAAAAGTTTCTTCTTCTGGGAGAAATTCCTTAAACTCTTGATTTTCATTGGCTCTGACGGTATTGACCAAAGCATCAATCAAACGAGAATCTGTATTTGGCATTGGTGGACGATGGTAGTTTACCCCAAATTCCTGACATAAGTCATAACACTCCACATCATTGTCAAACAAAACTTCAATGTGCTCGCTGATGAAGCTGATAGGGACAAAAATATAATGGTCTGGATGTTCTGTCTGTTCTTTGAGATACTCCAAAACATCTGGCTTAATCCATGGAATACCGATATCACTTTCACTCTGCCAAGTGTTGGTATATTGTTCTGAACTCAAGCCCAGTTTTTCAGCGACTAGCTTGCTATTTTCAAAAATTTGGTCAATATATGGGTCACCAAAATCCAAGGCAAAAATGGGCACACTGTGGGCTGAAAAGATGACTTTAAAGCTATCCTGCTTTACTTCTTCTTTCAAAATCTTACCAATTTCATCCGCCCAATAGTTTAAGAGTGCTTCTTCCTGATACCAGTCCTTAATAACCAAAAATTGAATTTGTTTGCTTTCTAAAAATTTTTCATAGCCCAT
The DNA here is from genome assembly GCA_905221505.1 of bacterium. GTDB lineage: Bacteria > Bacillota > Bacilli > Lactobacillales > Streptococcaceae > Streptococcus. The sequence continues at coordinate 19,486 of CAJNDL010000018.1, read as the reverse complement.
GACAGAGTAGAAAGAATAATGAGGCTCCAAAATCAAGCAAATACACTGTTCAATGCCGTCTGCTTCCATCTGACCGATCACATCTGGAATAAAGGGACTGGAAAACTTATTGGCAAAATAGACACTATACTCATTCCCCAGCCTAGCTTTTACCAAGGCAACCTCTTCACGAGTAATTCTTTGCAGAGGCGTGCCTCCAATTCGTACATAATTATCATAGAGAGTTTGAATCTCATGGTCTTGGGGTCTCACTCCACGACGAATATTTGTGAAAAAATCAGCTACACCTTCAAAGGTAATCTCTTCTGGTGAACCGAAAGTCATCATTAAAATTGCTTTTTTCATAACTGCTTCCTTGTGATGTTTTTATCAAGTTTATTGTATCATTAATTCATTGATAAGTAAACGCTAACATAGGGACATTCTCAATCTTCTGTCTTTTGTTTTTCTCTTCTTTCTATGATACAATGGAAAAAATGAATTCAAAAGGAGTTTTTTATGACTTATCCAAATCTCTTGGACCGCTTTTTAACCTACGTTAAGGTCAACACGCGCTCTGATGAACACTCTACTACTACTCCAAGTACGCAGAGTCAGGTTGATTTCGCAACCAATGTCCTGATTCCAGAAATGAAACGTGTTGGACTGCAAAATGTCTACTACCTTCCAAATGGTTTTGCGATTGGAACCTTACCAGCTAATGATCCATCTTTAACACGTAAGATTGGCTTCATCTCCCACATGGATACTGCTGACTTTAATGCAGAAGGAGTCAATCCTCAGGTGATTGAAAACTACGATGGTGGTGTGATTGAACTAGGGAATTCTGGTTTTAAATTAGATCCAGCTGACTTCAAGAGTCTGGAGAAATATCCAGGCCAAACACTCATCACAACTGACGGAACAACCTTGCTAGGGGCTGATGACAAGTCTGGGATTGCTGAAATTATGACAGCTATTGAATATCTGACTGCTCACCCTGAAGTCAAGCACTGTGAGATTCGTGTCGGCTTTGGTCCAGATGAAGAAATCGGTGTTGGTGCCAATAAATTTGATGCAGAAGATTTTGATGTTGATTTTGCCTACACAGTTGATGGTGGCCCACTAGGTGAGCTTCAGTACGAGACTTTTTCAGCAGCTGGGGCTGAATTGCATTTCCAAGGACGTAATGTCCACCCTGGTACCGCCAAAGGACAAATGGTCAACGCCCTTCAGTTAGCAATTGATTTTCATAATCAACTTCCAGAGAATGACCGACCTGAGTTAACGGATGGTTACCAAGGTTTTTACCATCTAATGGATGTGACAGGTAGTGTCGAGGAGGCGCGTGCAAGCTACATCATTCGCGATTTTGAAAAAGCTGCCTTTGAAGCGCGTAAAGCAGCTATGCAATCTATCGCTAATAAGATGAATCAAGAACTTGGGAGCGACCGTGTCACCCTGAACTTGACAGACCAGTACTACAATATGAAAGAAGTCATTGAAAAAGATATGACTCCAATTACCATTGCAAAAGCTGTTATGGAAGATTTGGATATCACGCCTATTATTGAACCAATCCGTGGAGGGACAGACGGCTCTAAGATTTCCTTTATGGGAATCCCTACTCCAAATATCTTTGCTGGTGGAGAAAATATGCACGGACGTTTTGAATACGTCAGCCTTCAGACTATGGAACGTGCAGTTGATGCGATTATTGGTATCGTAGCTTATAAATAATCAGTCATATCCACTCACGATTTATACTCAATGAAAATCAAAAAGCAAACTAGGAAACTAGACGCAGGTTGCTCAAAACACTGTTTTGAGGTTGCAGATGGATACTGACGTGGTTTGAAGAGATTTTCGAAGAGTATTAACCACACCTAATGAAGCGAGATTGACTAATAGTCATATAATAAAACGCATAGTATAAAGTTGTCAACACTTGATACTATGCGTTTTTTGATTATAAATACGAATTATTTAGTATAATTTCTCTTTATTGATGAACTGCTTGAGCTGCTGTGATTAGGGTCAACTTGTAAACATCATCTGCATTACATCCACGAGAAAGGTCGTTAACTGGCTTGTTCAAACCTTGCAAAACAGGTCCTACTGCCGCAAAGCCACCAAGACGTTCTGCCATCTTGTAACCGATATTTCCTGCCTCGATACCTGGGAAGATGAAGACATTTGCTTGACCAGCTACTGTACTTCCAGGAGCTTTCAAAGCTGCAGTTTCTGGAACAAAGGCCGCATCAAATTGCAACTCACCATCGATTTCAAGGTCAGGACGCAAGTCGTGAGCAATTTTAGTTGCTTCAACGACCTTATCAACGCTTTCACCAAACCCTGAACCTTTAGTAGAATAGCTTAGCATAGCAATTTTAGGTTCGATGCCAAACATCTTAGCTGTGATTGCTGAGTTGATGGCAATTTCAGCCAAAGCTTCTGCATCTGGATTAATGTTAATGGCACAGTCACCAAATAGGTAACGTTCAGTACCACGTACCATAAGGAAGGCACCTGACGTACGAGTTACGTTTGGACGAGTTTTAATGATTTGTAGGGCTGGGCGGACTGTTGAGGCAGTTGAGTGAATCGCACCTGATACCATTCCATCAACCAAGCCCAAGTATACCAACATAACACCAAAGTAGTTGACATCTTCAACCAAAACCTTGCGTGCATCTTCTTCAGACATTTTGCCCTTACGACGCTCTACCAAGGCAGCGACCATTTCTTCGAATTTATCGTAGTGTTGAGGGTCAATGACTTCATAGCCCTCTTCAATACCTTCAATTTCAAGATAAATTTTAATTTTTTCAGGATTTCCAAGCAAAACAGGAATCACTTCTGTTTCTTTTACCAAGCGTTTAGTCGCTTGAAGAATACGTGGCTCTTCCCCTTCAGGGAGAACGATACGAGCATTTTTACCAACAAGGTTGGCTTTGAGACTTTCAAAAACTTCCATGAGTTTTCTCCTTTAAAAAATAAATTATACTCTGAATTACTTTTTATAGAGTATTAGTTGATAACTGGGTAATTAGGTTACTGAAATCATCCGGCAAGGGACTTTCTAACTGCAAGTCCTGCTCTAGAAATGGATGATAAAAGGATAGGTAATGGCAATGCAAGGCCTGACGTTGGATGCCGTCGTCCAGGCTACCACCATACAAATCATCTCCCAACAAAGGAAAACCGATATGGGAAAAATGAACTCGGATTTGGTGAGTACGTCCAGTATGCAGGCGAATATCTACCAAGTGAATATTTCCATAAGATGCTACAATCTTATATGATGTATGGGCATACTTTCCACCTTTTGCCACTCGTCTGGTAATAATGGAGTCTTCATCACGCGCAATCGGAGCAATAATTTCTCCTTCAGGCTCCAAATATCCATCTCCTTTAACGAGGGCAAAGTAGCGTTTCTCGATAGATTTCTTCTGCAATTGCTTGTCCAATCGTGCATGGGCATAACCGTGCTTGGCAAAGAGCATCAAGCCAGAAGTGTCCCTATCAAGTCTGGTCACAATGTGAACCTGCTGATTTTCGTAATTTTGCTTGACATAGTAACCCTTAATAAAATTGGCAATGGTATTAGAGTGATTGACACTAGGAATAGAAGCAACTCCATAGGGTTTATTCAGAACTAGAAAATGGTTATCCTCATAGAGAATATCCAATGGGCGCTCGATTGCTTCTAGAGTTTCAAAGCCTTCCTCAGCAGGAATATCGATAGTAACGCGGTCTCCAACGTCCAATAAATAAGTTGCATTTTTCGGTTGGTCATTGACCAGAATAGCTCCACCTCGAAACTTAATCTTGGCCAAAAGTCCTTTAGAAACCTCGTGCTTTTTCAAAAAGGTCTTAACCTTGACATGCTCATCTGCGATAAATTCAAACCTCATTCATCCACCTCGCCGATGAAAGCATCCTTAACACGGTTCCAAAAACTGGTATGGCTAGGAGTCGCAACAAAGTGAATCTTATGATGATCAATTTGATACTCGATTCGCTCGATATTGCGGAAAGAATACACACTATTGTCAACTGAAATGGTATGGTAATCGTTTCTCGTTGGAATGAGTTCAATCTTATCCTTTTTAGGGACGATAATGGACGAACCCAGCGTTCGATAGACACGATTGTTTAGGCTAGCAATTTCCGTCAGCTGAAGAGCTTCAATGGTAGGATGTAACACTGCACCACCAAGAGACTTGTTATAGGCTGTACTACCAGTCGGGGTTGAAACCGTTAAGCCATCTCCGCGAAAACGTTCAAAGGGAACACCATTGATGACAATATCTGCTACCATGGTTCGATCAGACCTGCGGATGCTGGCTTCATTAAGGGCACGAAAGATCTTGACCTCTCCATTTCCAAGAAAAACCTTCACATTCAAAACAGGATAAGAAACCCTTGCTCCAGTATCTAGCTGCAAATTAGTCATCAACTTATCCAACTCAAAATCACGATAGTCGGTATAAAAACCCAAATGTCCAGTATGAAGACCGATAAAGCGCACCTTATCAAGCTGGTCTTCGTACTTATGAAAGGCCGACAAGAGCATGCCATCCCCACCAATGGAAATGACAATGTCCGGATTGGTATCATTGAGTATAAACTGGTTTCTCTTTAAACGATCTCGCAATTCATACAAAACCCTTTGACTCTGCGGTTTTCTATTAGCTATCAGATCAATTCGTTTACCTGTATTCTTCATCTGTATCGTCACTGTTTCCTACACCGTCATTTAATTTTCTACTCAAAGGATCAAAAAGAGCCTGGGCTTCCTGGATATCATCACGAATTTTACCCATTTCTTCATCCAACTGATGAGCAATCTTGGCTGTAATTTCCAGTCGCTTCTTTATCTCCTCTGGGAAATCCCCTTGGTACTTGTAGTTGAGAGAATGTTCTATTGTTGCCCAGAAATTCATGGCCAAGGTACGTATTTGAATTTCCGCCAAAATGGTCTTGGCACCATTGATAGTATCAACCGTATATTCTACTACCACGTGATAGGAACGGTAGCCCGATGCTTTTCGATGAGTAATGTAATCTCGCTCCTGTATGATCCGCATATCCTGACGCTTGTGCAAAATCTCCACTACTTCCTTAACGTCATCAACAAACTGAACCATCACACGTAGACCAGCAATATCCTGCAAATCGTGTTCCAAGGTCGCATAAGTAATGCCTCGCCGAGCCATTTTTTCCTTGATGCTCTCAATTGGCTTGACCCGACCAGTCACAAACTCAATCGGAGAATGCTTATTTTGCTTACGATATTGCTTACGAATACCACGAAGTTTAATCTTTAACTCACCAACAGCTTGAATGTAAGGATCTAGAAATTCTTCCCATTCTAAGGTCATATATTCTCCCTTGTTCTCATATTATCCTTCAAAAATATCTTTGATTTTTTCTCCAGCTTTATATACAATAAATACAAAGCTATTATATCATAAATCCGCTTTCAACGATAAAGAAAAGGTAAGAAAAATGAAACATTTAGAAATTGAATTGAAAACACTCTTGAAAAAAGATGAATATGATCGTCTAAAAAACCAGTTCACTGGTATTACACCTGTTCTTCAAAAAAATTACTACATCGACACGCCTGATTTTGAACTACGAGAAAAGAAAGTCGCTATGCGTATTCGAACCTTTGAAGACTGGGCAGAATTGACACTCAAAGTCCCTCAAAGTGTTGGAAACATGGAATACAATCAAAAATTGCAACTAAAAGATGCTGAGGATTATCTGAGCAAGGAAGAGCTTCCTCAGGGACTGGTGCTGAATGAATTGGCGAAACATGGTATCCAAAGTAAAAAATGGCAGGTCCTTGGTTGTCTAACAACGCTTCGCTATGAAATGCAAACAGCTATTGGCCTCATGGCACTAGATGAGAGTCAGTACTTTGATATTACAGATTACGAATTGGAGCTTGAAGTAGAAAATCACGAGCAAGGCAAACAAGATTTCCAGCAATTTTTAGAGGAAAATCAGATTGCTTATCAAAAAGCTCCTTCAAAATTGGTTCGATTTGTCAAAAGCATGAAAAATAGCTGAAATAATCTCCATTTTTTGGTAAAATAGAAAAGATAAAATACAAAAATCCCAGTTCATATAGGCTAGGCAGATATAGCTAGGATTTAAAAAGTTTACAGAGGACGGTCTATAATGTCAGATAGAAAAAACATGAAACTTTTCGCACTCAACTCTAACCAAGAGATTGCACAGAAAATTGCACAAGCTGTTGGTGTACAACTTGGAAAACTATCATCACGTCAATTTTCAGACGGAGAAATCCAAGTAAATATCGAAGAAAGTGTCCGTGGTTATGATGTTTACATCATCCAATCTACAAGTTTCCCTGTTAACAACCACCTAATGGAATTGTTAATCATGGTTGATGCTTGTGTTCGCGCAAGTGCCCACAGTATCAACGTTGTCCTTCCATATTTTGGCTATGCACGTCAAGACCGTATCGCTTCACCACGTGAGCCACTTACAGCTAAACTAGTTGCTAATATGCTGGTTAAGGCTGGGGTTGACCGTGTCCTTACGCTTGATTTGCATGCCGTTCAGGTTCAAGGTTTCTTTGATATTCCTGTCGATAACCTTTACACAGTTCCCCTATTTGCTAAACATTACTGCGATAAGGGTCTACTTGGTTCAGATGTTGTTGTCGTTAGCCCTAAGAATTCAGGTGTCAAACGTGCTCGTAGCTTGGCTGAATATCTTGATGCTCCAATCGCCATTATCGATTACCCACAAGACGATGCAACTCGCAACGAAGGCTATATTATAGGTGATGTTGAAGGTAAAAAAGCTATCTTAATTGACGATATTCTGAATACAGGACGTACCTTCTCTGAAGCTGCTAAAATCGTTGAACGTGAAGGGGCTACAGAAATTTATGCTGTTTCTAGCCACGGCCTCTTCGTCGAAGGAGCTGCTGAACTTCTTGACAATACTAATATTAAAGAAATTCTTGTGACTGATTCAGTAGCAACAAAAGAAAAAACTCCTAAAAACGTATGCTACATCACTGCTAGTGAGTTAATTGGTGATGCCATCGTCCGTATTCACGAAAGAAAACCAGTCAGCCCACTCTTTGCCTACAACAAAAAGAAATAAGGTGATTCTTTGATTTATTTGGACAATGCTGCGACGACTCCTATGTCAGCAGTTGCTATTTCAGCTATGACTAAGGTTATGCAAGAAACCCATGGCAATCCATCTAGTATCCATGGTCATGGTCGTCAAGCTGGTAAACTCTTGAGAGAAGCCCGTCAGGAACTAGCTCAATTACTGGGAACAAAACCTCAACATATCTTTTTCACTTCTGGTGGAACCGAAGGCAACAATACTGCCATCATTGGCTACTGCCTTCGTCACCAAGAGCAAGGAAAACATATTATCACAACTGCCATTGAGCACCATGCTGTCCTTGAAACAATTGAATACTTGGTTCGACACTTTGGTTTTGAAGTAACCATTATCCAGCCAGAAAATCAAGAAATCACCGCCCAGCAAATTCAAGAGGCCTTACGTGACGATACGATTTTGGTTTCTACTATGTTTGCCAATAATGAAACAGGAAACCTACTTCCCATTGCTGAAATTGGCCAAATACTCAAGCAACATCCTGCTGCCTACCATGTTGATGCAGTTCAGGCTATCGGTAAAATCCCTATTCACCCAGAAGAATTGGGCATTGATTTTCTCACTGCTTCAGCCCATAAATTCCATGGGCCTAAGGGAATCGGCTTTCTCTACGCATCTAGCATGGACTTTGATTCCTATCTCCATGGTGGAGACCAAGAACAGAAAAAACGTGCTGGAACTGAAAATCTGCCTGCCATAGTGGCTATGGTTGCAGCTCTAAAAGAAGACCTAGAAAAGCAAGAAGAACATTTTCAACATGTACAAAATCTAGAAACTGCCTTTCTTGCAGAGCTAGAAGGAATTCAGTATTACTTGAATAGAGGACAATATCATCTCCCTTATGTTCTCAATATTGGATTTCCTGATCAGAAAAACGACCTCTTACTCCTTCGTCTAGATTTAGCTGGAATTTCTATCTCTACTGGCTCAGCCTGCACGGCAGGTATTGTCCAATCCAGCCATGTTCTCGAAGCCATGTACGGTACAAATTCAGAACGCTTGAAGGAATCCGTTCGCATCAGTTTATCGCCACAAAATACTATCGAAGACCTAGAAACCCTCGCAAAAACCTTAAAAGAAATTATCGGAGGTTAGCCATATGGCATTTGAAAAAACCATTCAGTTAAAAAATTGTCGTTACGACTACACTCTTAGCCCTTCTGTTAAGAAATTCACCCTCAAAGACAACACTTTTTTTGAAACAAAAGTTGGTAATTATGAACTGACTCGCCTACTTGAAAAGGTTCCAAACAGCGGTGAAGGCTTCCAACTAAAAATCATCATTAATAAGGAACTCACAGGGGCTAAAATCAATATCACTGACAAGTTTGGTCTTCGTCTGGTTGATATTTTCAAATCAGAAGACCACCACATTCATCAGGAAAAATTCTACTTTCTCATGGATAGCTTGGTAGAGCGTGGTGTCTTTACAAAATCTGAAAGATAGGTCCCATATGTTTGAACTGACCTATAAGGATAGCTATCATGTAGAGCGGACTCTCAAGTACGAAGATTATGAGGCACTCATGCTAGCTTTGTCAGGCTGTGTGACCCTACCAGATACACTTTATGTGACTTCTTTAACCTTTAAGGGACAAGAAGTTTATCAAGGTCTGGTCGGAGATCTCTACCGTTTTCTATCACATGCAGATTTTTTACATCAAAACTAAGATTTTTCTTAGTTTTTTCTTGTTTTTGTTGATTTTTTCACAATGTTTCTATAAAATAGAAGAATAGAAAGGTTGTGATTTTGTGAAAGATAAACAGTCTGCTATTCCAAAAGCTACAGCGAAAAGACTCTCTCTCTACTATCGAATTTTTAAGAGATTTCATGCAGAAAAGATTGAACGTGCCAACTCTAAACAAATTGCAGAGGCTATCGGTATTGACTCAGCGACCGTACGTCGTGATTTTTCCTATTTTGGTGAACTTGGTCGTCGTGGTTTTGGCTATGATGTCAAAAAACTGATGACGTTTTTTGCCGATTTGCTCAATGATAACTCTATTACCAATGTCATGCTAGTTGGCATTGGTAATATGGGCCATGCCCTTCTCCACTACCGCTTCCACGAGCGTAACAAGATGAAGATTATCATGGCCTTTGACCTTGATGACCATCCTGAAGTCGGTAGCCAAACTCCTGATGGGATTCCCATTTACGGAATTTCTCAAATTAAGGATAAAATCCAGGATGCTGATGTGAAGACTGCTATCCTGACTGTTCCTAGCGTTAAATCACAAGAGGTTGCTAATCTCTTGGTAGATGCTGGCGTGAAAGGAATTCTCAGTTTTTCACCAGTCCATCTGCATTTACCAAAAGATGTGGTCGTTCAATATGTCGATTTAACAAGCGAACTCCAAACCCTCCTCTATTTCATGCGAAAAGAGGATTAGAAAGCGAAAATCATTTTATGAAAAAACCAGTTATTGGGATTACAGGAAACGAAAAAACTCATCCAGATGATGACATCATGATGAGCTACGCAGCAAAAGGCTTTGTGGAAGGCGTTAAAGACGCTGGGGGGATTCCCATCATCCTACCGATTGGTGATCAGGAAATCGCCTGCCACTATATCAGTATGATTGACAAGCTCATCTTGACAGGTGGGCAAAATGTTGATCCAAAATTCTATGGTGAACCAAAAACCATTGATAGCGATGACTACCACCTTCAAAGAGATATTTTCGAACTGTCCCTCATCAAGGAAGCTATTAAACAGAAAAAGCCTATTTTCTCTGTCTGCCGTGGGACTCAGCTCTTTAACGTTGCCATGGGCGGAACTCTGTACCAAGATATAGAAAACCACTGGCAGGATTGTTCTGCTGAGTACACAACCCAGCGCTTGGTAACCGAACCAGATACTGTTCTTCGAGAAATCTATGGAGAAATCTCCCATATCAACTCCTTCCACCACCAGAGTATCAAGGATTTAGCACCTAACTTAAAGATTGCAGCTCATGATCCTAAGGATGGTATCATTGAAGCTGTCATAAGTACGGATGATGTTGCCTTCCTCGGTGTCCAATGGCATCCAGAATTGCTATTTGAAAATCGTCCCAAAGATAAAAACCTCTTTGACTATATCGTTAATGAACTTTAGATTAAATCTGTCTTTTCTCGATAACTAAAGTAGCTGGAGTGAGAGACAATCAAATGGTCCAAGAGGACAATTCCCATCAGATCGCAGGCTTCTTTGACAAGCTTAGTGACATGATCATCATTTCGGCTAGGGGCTACCGCTCCTGAAGGATGATTATGAACCAATATGAGAGAAGTCGCCATATGCTTGATGGCATAATGAAGAATCTCTCGCGGCTCAGCGATACTACGAGTTGCAGAACCGATAAAAATGGTCTGTTGATGGATGATTTGATTTTGAGTATTGAGATATAGCGCCACCAGGTGCTCTTGTTTTTTGTCCCCCAATTCCTGTTGCATCTTCTTGGCCAACTTTTGACTGCTGAGAATACTTTCCATCTCAAGGGTTTCGTGTTTGTGAATACGATGGCCCAGTTCAATCATAGCTTGTAATTCTATTGCCTTAACGCGCCCGATACCAGATAGACTCTGCAATTCCTGCAGGGTCATTTTTTTCAAATCCGTTAAGCTTGAAAGATTGCTCAAGACTTTCTGGGCAATTTCAAAAACGCTAGCCTGACGTGTTCCTGTCCTAAGTAAAATAGCTAACAACTCTTGATTACTGAGCGCTTCAACTCCTTCTTGGGCAAGTCTTTCTCTTGGCAATAGTGAATCTTCTTGGAATGAAATACTGTACATAAAAATCCTCCTCACTTTATTATTCGTGAGAAGGATGGAAAATTAAAGTTTTTTCTCAATTGGGGCCACACTGGCTAAAAGTTTTTTCAAACCTACTTCTGGGAAATTGATTTTCAATTCCTGTGTAGCACCGCTACCTGAAACTTCCAGAACGGTTCCCTCTCCCCATTTCTTGTGGAGAGCAATGTCACCAATGGACCAATTTGTCTCGCTAGACGCTGATTTTACACCAGCTGAAAATTGACCAAATGGAAGGCCGCTTGACTGGATAGTTTTTGGTGCCGCACTGCGTTTACGGTCCTGAAGAGCCTGGGCAAGACTCATACCTTGACCGAAGGCAAGACCACCACTGCTATAAGATGCCTTAAAGCTTGTATTTGCTGGACGGGCCAATCCTTGATACTCAAGCAAGTCTGAACTGATTTCGTTAATAAAACGAGTCGGACGATTGTAGTTGGTACGACCAAAAAGCAGGCGTGAGTTGGCATTGGTCAGATAGAGAATTTTCTCTGCACGTGTGATACCTACATAGGCAAGACGACGCTCTTCTTCCAATTCATCTTGATCTTCAGCCGCACGGCTAAGCGGAAAGACATTTTCTTCCATCCCAATCAAAAAGACAACTGGAAACTCGAGACCTTTGGCAGCATGCAGGGTCATCAAGGTCACTTCTGATGTCTCCTGACTACCTGAATCTGTGTCGGCAATCAAGGCCAAGTCATTTAAGAAACGACTCAGTTTATCCAGACCAGTTTCCTCTTCTGGACCATCAGAGGTATCATCAAAGTTTTTCGTCACAGAGAGGAACTCCTCGATGTTTTCTACCCGAGCCTTGCTTTCTAAGGTCGCTTGGGCATTAAGAATATCGACGTAACCTGTTTTTTCTAGGACAGCCTCAACCAACTCTGTAATAGTTAATTGATCCAGTTTCTCCCGCAAATCCAGAATCATATTGGCAAAATCCCAGATAGATTGGGCTGCTTTTCCTTTGATGCCAGACAACATGATATTGGCAGAAGCATCTAGCATGGACATGTTTTGCATATTGGCAAAATCACGGATTTTCTCAACAGTACCTGGGCCAATTCCACGTTTAGGCTCGTTAATAATACGTTCAAAACTAATATTATCACTCAAATTGGCAATAAGGTTGAGGTAGGCAATAATATCACGAATTTCCTTACGGCTGTAGAACTTGGTTCCGCCAACCATGGTATAAGGAATGTTAGACTTGAGCAGGGCTTCCTCAATGGTACGGGACTGCGCATTTGTACGATAGAGAACTGCAAAATCCTTGTGAAGGAAGTTTTGACTGCGACTAAGTTCATCGATGGTTCTGGCTACAAATACAGCCTCGTCCAGTTCATCATTGGCACGATAGTAAACGATTTGCTCTCCATCCGCATTTTGAGTCCAGAGATTCTTAGGACGGCGATTTTTATTGTTTTTAATAACCTCATTGGCCGCTTGGAGGATGGTCTTCGTTGAGCGGTAATTTTCCTCCAACAAGACAACCTTGGCTTGAGGATAATCCTTTTCGAAGTCCAAGATATTCTGCATATCAGCACCACGCCAACCGTAGATAGATTGGTCCGCATCCCCAACTACACAGATATTTTTAAAGCGCGAAGCCAAGAGTTTGACCAATTGGTACTGGGCATGGTTAGTATCTTGGTACTCATCAACGTGGATGTACTGAAATTTCTGCTGATAGTAGGTCAAAACATCAGGATTTTGATCAAAGAGACGCAAGGTCAGCATAATCAAATCATCAAAGTCAACAGACTCAGACTGACGAAGTTCTTTCTGATAGGCTGTATAACACTGGGCTACGATTTGCGTATACATATCGCCAGCTTGGGCAGCATAGGCAACATCATCAATCAAATCATTCTTAGCATTGGAAATAGTTCCTAAGATGCTCCGCTCATTCCATTTTTTAGGATCCAGGTTCAACTGTTTGAGAATACGTTTCATAAGTGTTCGCTGTTCACCAGGATCTACAATAGTGAAATTTCTGTTGTAGCCAATATGGTCCGCATCACGACGCAAGATACGAACACACATGGAGTGAAAGGTCGCAATCAGACAGTCCTGAGTTGCTGGATTAAGGCTATAAGCACGCTCTTTCATCTCACGCGCAGCTTTGTTAGTAAAGGTAATGGCCAAGATATTCCAAGGATTGACCAGCTTTTCATCAATCAGATAAGCAATGCGGTGGGTCAAAACACGGGTCTTCCCAGAACCAGCTCCCGCCATGATTAACAAGGGACCTTCTGTCGTTTGTACCGCCTCAGCCTGACGGTCATTCATTCCATTCAATAATGCGTTCATCTTCTCTTCCTTACTCTTGAAGTCAATATTTCTATTATATCAGAATTCAGGGAAAATATCTTTACCTAGACTGGTTACGTGTAGAAGGCAACTCCTTATATCTAGACAAGAAAATGAGCTTGGATAGTATTTCCAAACTCATTTGAATTCAATTGCAATATACTAGAACAAGCCTAGAACTGTTCCATCGCTTTCAACATCCATGTTGAGGGCTGCTGGTCGTTTTGGAAGACCCGGCATAGTCATAACATCACCAGTTAGGGCAACGATAAAGCCTGCACCTAATTTTGGTACCAATTCACGAATGGTAATTTCAAAGTTTTCTGGTGCTCCAAGGGCATTTGGATTGTCAGAGAAACTATACTGAGTTTTAGCCATACAGATCGGCAATTTATCCCAACCGTTTTGAACGATTTGAGCAATTTGTGTTTGAGCTTTCTTCTCAAAGTTCACTTTGCTACCACGATAGATTTCAGTGACAATTTTTTCAATCTTTTCTTGGACAGAAAGATCATTGTCATAAAGACGAGTGTAGTTGGCTGGGTTTTCAGAGATAGTCTTGACAAGTGTTTCTGCAAGCGCTACTCCACCTTCTGCCCCATCAGCCCAGACACTAGCCAACTCAACTGGCACATCAATAGAAGCACAGAGTTCTTTCAAGGCTACGATTTCAGCTTCTGTATCAGAAACAAATTCGTTAATCGCAACAACTGCTGGAATACCGAACTTGCGGATATTTTCAACGTGGCGTTTCAAGTTAGCAAAACCTGCACGAACTGCCTCTACATTTTCTTCAGTCAGAGCGTCTTTAGCCACACCACCATTCATCTTAAGGGCACGAAGGGTTGCGACAATGACAACTGCATCTGGAGAAGTTGGCAAGTTTGGTGTCTTGATATCAAGGAATTTCTCAGCACCAAGGTCCGCACCAAAACCAGCTTCAGTAACAGTATAATCAGCCAAGTGAAGGGCTGTGCTTGTAGCCAAAACAGAGTTACATCCGTGAGCGATATTGGCAAATGGACCACCATGTACAAAGGCAGGTGTACCGTAAATTGTCTGAACCAAGTTTGGCTTAATAGCATCCTTCAAAATCAAAGCCAAGGCACCTTCAACCTGCAAATCACCAACAGAAACTGGTGTACGATCATAGCGATAACCAATAACGATGTTGGCCAAACGACGTTTCAAGTCCGCAATGTCCGTCGCCAAGCAAAGAATGGCCATGATTTCTGAAGCAACTGTAATATCAAAGCCATCCTCACGTGGAATACCATTTAGAGGACCACCAAGTCCAACGGTCACATGGCGAAGAGCACGGTCGTTCAAGTCCACTACACGTTTCCAGAGGATACGACGTTGGTCAATTCCTAGCTCATTTCCTTGGTGCAAGTGGTTGTCAATCAATGCTGAAAGAGCATTATTAGCAGTTGTAATGGCATGCATGTCTCCAGTAAAGTGGAGGTTGATGTCTTCCATTGGCAGCACTTGGGCATAACCACCACCAGCAGCACCACCCTTAATCCCCATTACTGGACCAAGAGATGGTTCGCGGATAGCAATCATGGTTTTCTTGCCAATCTTATTCAAGGCATCCGCCAGACCAATGGTAATAGTTGATTTTCCTTCACCTGCTGGTGTTGGGTTGATGGCAGTAACCAAAATTAATTTACCGACTGGATTACTCTCAACTGCACGAATTTTATCAAAGCTGAGCTTAGCCTTGTATTTTCCATACAACTCCAAATCATCGTAAGAAATACCCAGTTTCTCTACAACATCAACGATTGGCTTCAACTCAATACTCTGTGCGATTTCAATATCTGTTTTCATTCAAAACTCCTCTAACCTCTTATATGATAATTCATTATAACACAAAACAAGATTTTTAACACCCTTAAACTCTCTAAACGTTCGTAAATATCCCTATTTTTAAGGTTTTTAGACTCCTTTCTTAAATTTTATATGGCTTTATAGTTTGAAACTATAGTAAATCTTCGTTTTTACCAAAAATTTATCGCTTTCATTTTACTTACCGTTTATTTTTGTGTACAATAGTGCTATGAAAATTTTAGTTACATCGGGCGGTACCAGTGAAGCTATCGATAGCGTCCGCTCTATCACTAACCATTCTACAGGTCGCTTGGGGAAAATCATCACAGAATGCTTGCTTGCTGCTGGGCATGAAGTTTGTTTAATTACTACAAAACGAGCTCTGAAACCAGCAACCCATCCCAACCTAAGTATTCGAGAAATTACTAATACCAAGGACCTTCTATTAGAAATGCAAGAACGTGTCAAGGACTATCAGGTTTTGATTCATTCTATGGCTGTTTCTGACTACACTCCTGTTTATATGACAGGGCTGGAGGAAGTTCAGGCTAGTTCCAATCTAGAGGAATTTTTAAACAAGCATAATCATCAGGCTAAGATTTCTTCAACTGATGAGGTTCAGGTTTTATTCCTAAAAAAGACACCCAAAATCATCTCTTTAGTCAAGGAATGGAATCCTGCTATTCATCTGATTGGCTTCAAACTGCTGGTTGATGTTAGTCAAGACCATCTGGTTGACATTGCGAGAAAAAGTCTTATCAAAAACCAAGCAGACTTGATTATTGCAAATGATCTGACTCAAATTTCAGCAGATCAACACCGCGCGATCTTTGTTGAGAAAGATCATCTTCAAGCAGTCCAGACTAAAGAAGAAATTGCAAAACTCCTCCTTGAAAAAATTCAAGCCTATCATTCTTAGAAAGGAAAGCTATGGCACACATTCTCTTGGCTGTAACGGGGTCAATCGCCTCTTACAAGTCGGCAGATTTAGTCAGTTCTCTAAAAAAACAAGGTCATCAAGTCACTGTCTTAATGACTGAGGCTGCTACAAAGTTTATCCAACCTTTGACACTACAAGTACTCTCACAGAATTCTGTCCACCTAGATGTCATGAAGGAACCCTATCCAGATCAAGTCAATCATATCGAACTTGGAAAAAAAACAGATTTATTTATCGTGGCTCCTGCAACTGCTAATACTATTGCAAAACTTGCCCACGGCTTTGCGGACAACATGGTGACCAGTACAGCTCTAGCCTTGCCCAGTCATATTCCCAAACTCATCGCACCTGCTATGAATACAAAAATGTATGACCATCCAGCAACTCAGGCTAATCTGAAAACATTAGAAACCTACGGCTATCATCTGATTGCTCCTAAAGAATCCCTACTAGCTTGCGGAGACCATGGACGAGGAGCCTTAGCCGACCTCACAATTATTTTAGAAAGAATAAAGGAAACTCTCGATGAAAAAACGCTCTAATATTGCACCCATTGCTATCTTTTTTGCAACCATGCTTGTGATTCATTTTCTAAGCTCACTTATCTTTAACCTTTTTCCATTCCCAATCAAACCGACTATCGTTCATATTCCTGTCATTATTGCCAGCATTATTTACGGTCCACGAGTTGGGGTTACACTTGGATTTTTGATGGGATTACTTAGCTTGACAGTTAACACAATTACAATTCTACCGACAAGCTACCTCTTCTCTCCATTTGTACCAAACGGAAACATCTACTCAGCTATCATTGCCATCGTCCCACGTATTTTGATTGGTTTAACTCCTTATCTAGTCTATAAACTGATGAAAAACAAGACCGGTCTGATTCTAGCTGGTGCCCTTGGTTCCTTGACAAATACTATCTTTGTCCTTGGAGGAATCTTCTTCCTATTTGGAAATGTTTATAATGGAAATATCCAACTTCTTCTGGCAACTGTTATTTCAACAAACTCAATTGCCGAATTAGTTATTTCCGCAGTTCTAACCCTAGCCATTGTTCCAAGACTACAAACTTTGAAAAAATAAAAACAATCTCCGCTTTCAAGCTTGAAGGTGGAGATTTTGCTCTATATAGTTGGATTTTTAGTGAAATGTTTACGAGTCTTTAACTTAAAATGACTTATAGGCCTAAGTAAATCCTTGCTTTATTATCTTCTTTATTGTACTATACTAGTGTATATACAGATAAAAAGGAGATTCTTATGAATACACGGAAAAAGACACAATTTATGACAATGACAGCCCTCTTAACGGCTATTGCGATCTTAATTCCCATTGTCATGCCTTTTAAGATAGTCATTCCACCAGCTTCCTATACTCTGGGGAGCCACATCGCTATTTTTATCGCTATGTTCTTATCGCCCTTGATGGCAGTTTTTGTCATCCTAGCCTCTAGTTTTGGATTTTTGATGGCTGGCTATCCTATGGTTATCGTTTTTCGAGCTTTTTCCCATATCTTTTTTGGAACTTTGGGAGCACTTTATCTACAAAAATTCCCCGATACCCTAGATAAAGCAAAATCTTCCTGGATTTTCAACTTTGTTTTGGCTGTCGTTCACGCCCTTGCTGAAGTATTAGCCTGTGTGCTTTTTTACGCAACTTCCGGTACCAATGTAGAAAATATGTTCTATGTTCTATTTGTGCTAGTTGGCTTTGGCACAATTATCCATAGTATGGTAGACTATACATTAGCACTAGCTGTCTATAAAGTGCTTCGAAAACGCCGGTAAAAGGAAGAACTATGACAAAAGATCGCAAACAAGCCCTGCTCCAAGTCTTGAAAGAAGCTCCTAAAGCCCTAAATGGTCAAAGTTTGGCTGAGCATTTTCACGTCACACGTCAGGTCATTGTACAGGACATTGCAATTTTGAGAGCCGATGGCGCTCCTATCCTATCCACCAACCGTGGCTACATCTATAAGCAAATTGATACCAATCCATACGTCCACAAACTTTTCAAAGTCAAACATGAAGTTGAAGAAATCGGTCAGGAACTCCTTGCTATCGTCGATAATGGAGGGCGTGTCCAGAATACTTTGATTGACCATCCCGTTTATGGAGAAATTGAAACCTTGCTGAAACTGTCTTGTCGCAGAGATGTGCAACATTTTCTAGAACAAGTCGAGCATTCTGACTTTAGACCTCTGTCTGAATTGACAGATGGCATCCATTACCACCTAGTCGAAGCCGAAACACAACAAGACCTCCACTATATCGAGGAGGCCTTGGATCAGCTTGGTTATTTAGTAAAAGACTAAAAAATCTCTTTCTCCCAGCCATCTTCTGTACGGTGGCGGTAGAAAAACTCTGACTTGTCAGGAGCTTCCATCATTTCCATCAAGGGTAACATATCATAGGCCAGATCCAAATTTGGAATCTGGTCTTTTTGAATCCCAGAAACTTCTTCTTCATCGGATAATTGGAGACTTCCAGTTCAAACTCGGTCGTTTTATAGTCAATTGAACTATAAAAAACCTCCAGATTAGGAACTATGATTGAATTCACTAATCTGGAGGTTTTAGATAATTATTCTACTTTTACAAATTTGCTAGCCATTTTAGCAAGTAAATATACTGATTAAACTTCTTCATCCTCTTTACGACGACGTCCTCCTACAAGACCTAAACCAAGTAAAGCACTTGTAATTGCAACTGGAATAGCTAATGTTGATTTTACTGTACCAGTATTAGGTAATGCTTTTGCTGCGTTTTTAACTGCATTTAAATCGCCTGCTGTATGCACTGCTTTAATAGCTGCCACTCCAGCTGTTTTGGCTGCTGCTACTTTATCTGCATCATCTGCTGCTGTAATCTTAGCCTCTTCTGCTGCTTTCGTATCATCAACGGCTTTTTCTTTTTCTGCACGTTGGGCTGCTGTTAAGCTCTTATCGCCTGCGATTTCTGCTTTTTCTTCTGTCGCTGCTGTCGCTAGGTCTGCTTTCGCTGCGTTTTTAACTGCATTTAAATCGCCTGCTGTATGCACTGCTTTAATAGCCGTCACTCCAGCTGTTTTGGCTGCTTATACTTTGTCCGCATCATCCGCTGCTGTAATCTTAGCCTCTTCTGCTGCTTTCGTATCATCAACGGCTTTTTCTTTCTCTGCACGTTGGGCTGCTGTTAAGCTCTTATCGCCTGCGATTTCTGCTTTTTCTTCTGCCGCTGCTGTCGCTAGGTCTGCTTTGGCTGCGTTTTTAACTGCATTTAAATCGCCTGCTGTATGAACTGCTTTAATAGCCGCTACCCCAGCTGTTTTGGCTGTTGATACTTTGTCCGCATCATCTGCTGCTGTAATCTTAGCTTCTTCTGCTGCTTTCGTATCATCAACGGCTTTTTCTTTCTCTGCACGTTGGGCTGCTGTTAAGCTCTTATCGCCTGC
>CAJNDL010000017.1 GCA_905221505.1 bacterium | reverse complement strand
ACAGGCAGCCACAACCATCTTCGTGGTCAATATGAAACGAATTATGACCTTAATAAATACAAAATAACCGAGGAATTCGCTCAAATTGACGAGAGATTCCTCGGTTTTCATTTCATTAAAAGTAAGAGACCTATTTTTTCAGTGGACTCGCCCTGAGGTTGGTTTTTTTCTCCCCTACCATCTCCCAATAACTATTTTGGCTTTATTTCCAGAACATTTTATGGTAAAATGAAGAGTAATAATATTTATTAAAGAGGTAAAAACATGATTGAAGCAAGCAAATTGAAAGCTGGTATGACATTTGAAACTGCAGACGGAAAATTGATCCGCGTTTTGGAAGCTAGCCACCACAAACCAGGTAAAGGGAACACGATCATGCGTATGAAATTGCGTGATGTCCGTACTGGTTCTACATTTGACACAAGCTACCGTCCAGAAGAAAAATTCGAACAAGCTATTATCGAAACTGTTCCAGCTCAATACTTGTACAAAATGGATGAAACTGCCTACTTCATGAACACTGAAACTTACGACCAATACGAAATCCCAGTCGTAAACGTTGAAAATGAATTGCTTTACATCCTTGAAAACTCTGATGTGAAAATCCAATTCTACGGAACTGAAGTAATCGGTGTCACTGTACCAACTACTGTTGAATTGACAGTCGCTGAAACACAACCATCTATCAAAGGTGCTACTGTTACAGGTTCTGGTAAACCAGCAACTATGGAAACTGGACTTGTTGTCAACGTTCCTGACTTCATCGAAGCTGGACAAAAATTGATCATCAACACTGCAGAAGGAACTTACGTTTCTCGTGCCTAATCTCTAGAAAGAGGTCATTCTATGGGAACTGAAGAACAATTTGGCGAAATCGTTATCGCTCCACGTGTACTTGAAAAAATCATTGCCATCGCAACTGCTAAAGTTGATGGTGTCCATTCATTTTCAAATAAATCCGTATCTGATACCCTATCAAAACTCTCTCTTGGTCGTGGCGTCTACTTAAAAGAAAGCAATGAAGAACTAACTGCTGACATCTATCTCTACCTTGAGTACGGTGTGAAAGTACCAAAAGTGGCTCTTGCTATTCAAAAAGCAGTCAAAGATGCTGTCCGAGATATGGCTGATGTGGAACTTGCTGCTGTTAATATCCATGTTGCAGGAATCGTTCCAGACAAAACACCAAAACCTGAGTTGAAAGATCTATTTAACGAGGACTTCCTCAATGACTAGTCCATTATTAGAATCTAGACGCGAACTTCGTAAATGCGCTTTTCAAGCTCTCATGAGCCTTGAATTCGACACAGATATGGAAACAGCTTGTCGCTTTGCCTACACGCATGACCGTGAAGATGAAGATGTGCAAATTCCTGCCTTTCTTCTGAACTTGGTTTCTGGTGTTCAAGCTCAAAAAGACGAGTTGGATAAACAAATCAACCAGCACCTCAAGTCAGGCTGGACAGTTGAACGCTTGACCTTGGTCGAAAAAAACTTACTACGCTTGGGTATCTTTGAAATCACTTCATTTGATACACCTCAGCTGGTAGCAGTCAATGAAGCCATTGAACTTGCTAAGAATTTTTCAGATCAAAAATCAGCCCGCTTTATCAACGGACTACTCAGTCAATTTGTTACTGAAGAAAATGAATAATCAAAAAGGTGTTTGGTCTTCCAAGCACTTTTTGTTGTTACCTCGACACAGAGAACCACATAAAAACTAGAACTGACTGCCAGTTCTAGTTTTTATATTAGTATTTTCTAAATCGTTGGTAACGTTCTTCCAACAACTCTTCTAACGATTTTTGTGAAAGTAGGGCTAGCTCCGTTTGGATTTCTTTCTTTACACTCTTAATCAGTTCTTTACTAGAAAGTCCTGCTTCAGAAATCACCTTGTCCACCACTTCCATTTCTAACAGCTCATGTGAAGTGATTTTCATCAGTTCTGCTGCCTCCATAGCACGACTGCCATCCTTCCATAGAATGGAAGCAAAGCCTTCTGGACTGAGAATGGCATAGATAGAATTTTCCAGCATCCAGACGCGGTCTGCGACTGCCAGAGCCAGAGCCCCACCTGAACCACCTTCACCGATAATGATAGCGATAATCGGAACTTTCAAGTCACTCATTTCCATGAGATTGCGAGCGATGGCTTCTCCCTGTCCACGTTCTTCTGCTCCCACACCCGGATAGGCACCTGCTGTATTGATAAAGGTCACTACTGGACGGCCAAACTTTTCAGCCTGTTTCATCAACCGTAGGGCCTTGCGGTAACCTTCTGGATGCGGTTGTCCAAAATTCCGTTTGAGGTTATCTTGTAAACTCTTTCCTTTTTGGATACCAACCACTGTTACAGCTTGATTTCCAAGCCAGCCGATACCACCAACAACTGCACCATCATCTCGAAAAGAACGATCACCATGTAATTGGATAAATTCATCAAAAATGCCTGTCGCAAAGTCCAAGGTTGTCAAGCGACTCTGCTCACGCGCTTCTCTGACTATTTTTGCAATATTCATCTAGGACTCCCTCCGTGCAATCTGACTAGGCTAGCAATGGTATCTGGCAAGTCTCTTCTTTTGACAATAGCATCCACAAAGCCATGCTCCAATAGGAATTCTGCCTTTTGGAAATCCTCAGGCAAGCTTTCACGAACCGTATTTTCAATGACACGACGTCCAGCAAAACCAACCAAGCTCTGTGGTTCAGCTAAAATGATATCCCCTTCCATAGCGAAAGAAGCTGTTACACCACCTGTCGTTGGATCTGTCAAAATAGTCAGGTAAAAGAGGCCTGAATTTGAATGGCGTTTAACCGCTGCAGAAATCTTAGCCATCTGCATGAGACTCATGATTCCTTCCTGCATACGGGCTCCACCAGATGCTGTGAAGAGAACAACTGGCAATTGTTCGACAGTCGCATACTCAAACAAACGAGTGATTTTTTCACCTACAACCGTACCCATAGAAGCCATGATAAAGTTGGAATCCATAATCCCAAGAGCCACAGTCTGACCTTTAATAAGAGCTGTTCCTGTCACAACGGCTTCATCCAGACCTGTTTTTTCACGCATGGTTGCCAGTTTCTTTTGATAACCAGGGAAATGCAAGGGATCCTTACTTTCAATCCCTGTAAACAATTCCTTAAAGGTTCCCATATCAATCGTCAAAGCCAAGCGCTCTTGGGCAGAAATACGAAAGGTATAGCTACAGTGCGGACAAATACGCTCACTTCCCAGATCCTTCTGATAGATGGTATGCTTACAACCCGGACACTGGGAGAATAATTCATCTGGAACCTCTGGCTTGGCTTGAGGTTTTTCCCTAACCGAACGATTGGGATTGATTCGAATATACTTATCTTTTTTACTAAATAGAGCCATTGATTCCCCTTTTCGGTTTAAACTCTTAAAGTCATTTTATTCTTTTTCTTGATACTTGGGTAAAAAGGTTTCCATCAAGAAGGAAGTATCGTAATCTCCAGCAATGACATTGCGATCTGAAATGAGGTCAAGCTGGAAATCTGCATTGGTCTGCACCCCTTCAATCTCTAATTCATAGAGGGCACGTTGCATTTTCATCAAAGCATCAAAACGATTTTCGCCGTGAACGATGATTTTAGCAATCATGCTATCATAATAAGGCGGAATGGTATAACCTGGATAAACTGCTGAATCCACGCGCAAGCCGACTCCTCCACTTGGAAGATAGAGATTGGTAATCTTACCTGGACTTGGAGCAAAGTTGAAGGCTGGATTTTCTGCATTGATCCGACACTCGATAGCATGACCACGTAGGACAATATCTTCTTGCTTAACAGACAGAGGCTGACCTGCCGCAATGCGAATCTGTTCCTTAACGATATCCACACCTGAGACAAACTCTGTAACAGGATGTTCTACTTGTACACGAGTATTCATTTCCATGAAATAGAAATTGCCACTAGCTTCATCAAGAAGAAACTCGATTGTCCCTGCATTCTCATAGCCAACAGACTCTGCAGCTCGAACAGCCGCAGAACCAATTTCATGACGCAGCGTTTTTCCGATTGCAATCGAAGGACTTTCTTCCAAAACCTTTTGGTTATTCCTTTGAAGAGAACAATCTCGTTCCCCCAAGTGAATTACATTCCCATGTTCATCTCCTAGGATTTGAACCTCGATGTGACGAGCTGGATAGATAACCCGTTCAATGTACATGGCACCATTGCCATAATTGGCCTTGGCTTCACTAGAGGCTGTTTCAAAGGCGGAAACGAGGTCTTCTGGTTTTTCAACCTTACGAATCCCTTTACCACCACCACCTGCTGAAGCCTTGAGCATAACAGGATAGCCAATTTTTTCAGCAACAATCAAGGCTTCCTCAGAGTTATGTACTTCTCCATCCGACCCTGGAATGACAGGCACACCTGCTTTGATCATCTGAGCACGCGCATTGATCTTGTCCCCCATCATATCCATAACATGACCAGATGGACCGATAAATTTGATACCCACTTCTTCACACATAGTTGCAAATTTGGAATTTTCACTGAGAAATCCAAAACCGGGGTGAATAGCTTCTGCCTCAGTCAAGACTGCAGCTGATAGAACCGCATTAATGTTAAGATAAGACTCCGTTGCCTTACCAGGGCCGATACAAACAGCTTCATCTGCCAAAAGTGTATGAAGGGCTTCCTTATCAGCAGTTGAATAAACAGCTACCGTCGCAATGCCCAATTCACGCGCCGCACGGATAATACGGACCGCAATTTCACCACGATTGGCAATTAAAATTTTTCGAAACATGGAGAACCTCCTTAGTTCCCTATTGCAAAGGTTAGAGTACCACTAGCTGCAAGCTTGCCATCCACTTCAGCTTTGGCTTCAACCACAGCAATGGTGCCACGACGTTTTACAAACGTTGCCGTCATAACCAATTGGTCGCCTGGTACAACTTGCTTCTTAAATTTAACCTTGTCCATACCAGCATAAAAGACCAGCTTCCCCTTATTTTCAGGCTTAGACAACTCCAAAACACCCGCTGTTTGCGCCAAAGCTTCCATGATCAGAACACCTGGCATGACTGGATATTGAGGAAAATGACCGTTAAAGAAGGGCTCATTGATGGTCACATTTTTGATGGCAACAATAGTATCCTCGCTCACTTCCAAGACACGGTCCACTAGAAGCATAGGATAACGGTGGGGTAGAGCTTCTTTGATTCCTTGAATATCGATCATTTGATACGTACCAATCCTTTACCAAACTCAACCATTTCTTCGTTAGAAACGAGAATTTCCGTTACCACACCATCCTTAGGAGCTGGGATTTCATTCATGACTTTCATAGCTTCGATAATTACCAATGTTTGGCCTTTTTTAACACTATCACCAACTGTAACGAAGGCAGGTTTATCAGGACCAGCAGCCAAGTAAGCCACCCCAACAAGTGGGCTCTCTACAAGATCTCCCTCAGCAGCCACACTTGCTTCGGCTGGTGCTGGAACTTCTTCTGCTACAGTCTCTGCTGGAGCAGATGTAGGAGCTACTGGACTTGGTGTTGCTAGAACGGGCGCTGGAGCGGCTTGAGCTGCAACTTCAGATACAAGTCTCGCTTCATTCTTACTAAACTGTAACTCATCCGTCCCATTTTTATAAGAAAATTCTCTCAAACTTGACTGGTCAAATTGAGCCATCAAGTCTTTAATATCGTTTAAATTCATACTTATTTATTCTCCCAACGTTTGAAAGCAAGAACTGCATTGTGGCCACCAAAACCAAAGGTATTTGAAATAGCGTATGGAATTTCTTGCTCCAAGCCTTGTCCATAAACGACATTGGCTTCGATATAATCTGATACTTCACTTGTTCCAGCTGTCATTGGTACAAAGTTATGACGCATAGCTTCGATTGTGACGATAGCTTCTACTGCACCTGCAGCTCCCAGCAAATGGCCTGTGAAAGACTTAGTTGATGACACAGGTACTTCCTTACCAAGAACAGCTACGATAGCACCACTTTCTCCTTTTTCATTAGCAGGAGTTGACGTTCCGTGAGCATTGACATAGGCGACTTGCTCTGGAGAAATCTCAGCTTCTTCCAAGGCTAGTTTGATGGCCTTGATAGCTCCCTGACCTTCTGGATGTGGTGAAGTCATATGGTAGGCATCGCAAGTATTTCCGTAACCAACCACTTCAGCAAGGATAGTAGCCCCACGTTTTTCCGCGTGTTCAAGGCTTTCAAGAACCAACATCCCTGAACCTTCACCCATAACAAACCCATTACGGTCCTTATCAAATGGGATAGAAGCACGAGCTGGATCCTCTGTAGTAGAGAGAGCAGTTAGGGCTTGGAAACCAGCGATAGCAAAAGGGGTAATAGAGGCTTCTGAACCACCTACCAACATAACATCTTGGAAACCAAACTTAATCGAGCGGAAAGCATCTCCAATCGCGTCATTTGATGAAGCGCAGGCAGTATTGATGGATTTACAAACACCGTTTGCTCCAAAACGCATGGCAACATTTCCTGAAGCCATATTTGGCAAGGCTTTTGGAAGGGTCAATGGTTTCACACGTTTTGGTCCTTTATCATTTAATCGAAGTACTTGATCTTCAATTTCTTTGATTCCACCAATACCAGAGGCAACAATAACACCAAAACGATCCTTGTCAATAGCCTCTACATCCAGATTAGCGTAGTTGACAGCTTCTTGGGCTGCATACAAGGCATACAAAGAGTAGTTATCAAAACGGTTGGTATCTTTCTTAACAAAGTATTTATCAAAAGGAAAATCTTGGATTTCTGCTGCATTATGCACATCAAAGTCACTGTGGTCAAATTTTGTAATTGGACCAATTCCGATTTTTCCAGTTGTCAAACTATTCCAAAATTCTTCTGGTGTATTTCCGATTGGAGATGTTACTCCATAACCTGTTACTACTACACGATTTAGTTTCATCTTTTTTACCTCTAGCTTCTGCTACATACTGAGGCCACCATCAATGGCAACCACTTGACCAGTTAGATAATCTTGGCCTGCTAAAAATACTGTTAAATCTGCAACCTGTTCTGCCTGTCCAAATTCTTTCATAGGAATTTGCGCCAGCATGGCATCTTTTACTTTATCTGATAGGATAGCTGTCATATCGGATTCAATCATTCCCGGTGCAATAGCATTAACCCTGATATTGCGATTGGCCACTTCACGCGCCACAGACTTGGTAAAACCAATCAAGCCAGCCTTAGAAGCAGCATAGTTAGCTTGACCGATATTTCCCATCAAACCAACAACACTAGACATATTAATGATAGCACCTTCTCTGGCTTTCATCATCGGTTTCAAGACTGATTGTGTCATGTTAAAGGCTCCAGTCAGGTTGACTTTGAGCACTTTTTCAAAATCTGCTTCTGTCATCTTGAGCATGAGGGTGTCTTGAGTAATTCCAGCATTGTTGACCAAAACATCTACTGAACCAAGCTCTACAATAGCTTGCTCAACCATACGCTTAGCGTCTGCAAAATCCGACACGTCTCCTGATATAGGAACTACCTTGACACCGTAGTCTGAAAACTCAACGAGTAATTCTTCAGAGATAGGCCCACGACTATTTAGTACGATATTAGATCCTGCTTGAGCAAACTTGTGTGCAATGGCAAGACCAATTCCACGACTCGAACCTGTAATAAAGATATTTTTATTTTTTAGTTGCATTCTTTTCTCCTGTTTCCTCCTGTATTTATGGGAGAAGGGATTACTTGTTTTCTAGCAAAGTTTCCAAACTAGCCTGATCTTCAACATTGGTAAGTTTAGCTGTCTTATCAATTTTTTTGACAAAACCTGACAAGACTTTCCCCGGTCCGATCTCGATAAAGTTGGTTATGCCTGCTTCTTGCATAACTGCAATACTTTCATAGAAACGAACTGGTTCCTTGACCTGACGCGTCAAAAGTTGAGCAATGTCTTCTTTTTGCATCACAGTAGCTTCTGTATTACCGACTAGGGGACAAGTAAAATCTGAAAAACTTACTTGAGCTAGAGTTTCAGCTAATTTCTGGCTAGCAGGCTCAAGGAGAGCGGTATGAAAAGGCCCTGAAACCTTGAGGGGAATCAATCTTTTCGCACCAGCTTCCTGCAAGAGTTCGACAGCTTGATCAACTGCGACCACTTCTCCACCAATCACGATTTGTGCAGGTGTGTTATAGTTGGCTGGGGTAACCACTCCAAGTTCAGAAGCTTTTCGACAGGCTTCCTCAATGACCTCTACTGGCGTATTGAGAACAGCCACCATCTTGCCAGATCCAGCAGGTGCTGCTTCTTCCATATAGGCCCCACGCTTGGCTACCAAGGCTACCGCATCTTCAAACTCCAAGACGCCACTGGCCACCAAGGCAGAATATTCCCCAAGGGACAAACCAGCAACCATATCAGGCTGATAGCCCTTCTCTTGCAATAGACGGTAGATAGCAACCGAAGTTGCTAAAATGGCTGGTTGCGTATAGCGAGTCTGATTGAGTTTTTCTTCTTCTGTATCAATGAGATGACGCAAATCATAACCGAGTACCTGACTCGCTTGATCAATCGTTTCTTGTACAATCGGATACTGATCATAGAGATCCCGTCCCATACCTAGATACTGGGCGCCTTGGCCAGCAAATAAAAAGGCTGTTTTAGTCATTTCTTACAACTCCTGCCCAACGAGAGGCTTCTTCTTGAATTTTCTTAGCAGCTCCGTAGTACAAATCTTTTAGGATTTCTTCAGCTGTTTCTTCTTTGGAAACAAGCCCCGCAATTTGACCTGCCATGACAGATCCTCCATCCACATCACCATGAACAACTGCTTTGGCTAGGGCACCTGCTCCCATTTGTTCAAAGATTTCCAAATCAGGATTTTCCTGTTTAAAGGCATCTTTCTCAGCTTTTTCAAAATCACGAGTCAACTGATTTTTAATAGCACGAACAGCATGTCCAAAGTGTTGAGCTGAAATCGTAGTATCAATATCTCTCGCTTTTAAAATCTTGGCCTTATAATTCGGATGGGCATTAGACTCTTTTGCAACGACAAAACGTGTTCCAACCTGAACAGCCTCTGCACCTAGCATAAAGCCAGCAGCAGCACCTTCACCATCCGCAATCCCTCCTGCAGCAATAACAGGAATAGATACAGCAGCAACAACCTGACGCACCAAGGTCATGGTTGTTAATTTACCTATATGCCCCCCAGCTTCCATTCCTTCTGCAATGACAGCATCCGCACCGATTTTTTCCATACGTTTAGCTAGGGCAACACTTGGTACAACAGGAATAACTGTAATACCAGCTTCGTGGAAGCGTTCCATGTATTTACCAGGATTTCCTGCCCCTGTTGTAACCACCTTAACACCTTCCTCGATAACGAGATCTACAATATCTTCCACAAAGGGAGACAAGAGCATGATGTTGACACCAAAGGGTTTATCCGTCAATGATTTGATTTTATCAATATTTGCCTTGACAACTTCTTTAGGGGCATTTCCCCCACCGATAATCCCTAGCCCTCCAGCCTTGGAAACAGCCCCTGCCAAATCGCCATCAGCAACCCAGGCCATCCCTCCTTGGAAAATAGGATAATCAATGTTCAATAATTCTGTAATACGCGTTTTCATAGTGCCTCCATCATTTCTTGCTTACGTAATAGTTCGATACTGTCATAATTTGAAAATCAAACTATTGCCTAAACAAGAGGGAGCGGGTTTCCCTACTCCTTCTATTTGTATTCTGCTTATTTTGTTTGCTCTTCAACGTAGGCAACCAAGTCACCAACTGTTTTCAAGTCATCTTCTGCTTCGATTTGGATATCAAAAGCATCTTCGATTTCTGAGATTACTTGGAACAAGTCCAATGAATCTGCGTCTAAATCATCAAAAGTTGATTCAAGTGTTACTTCTGATGCGTCTTTTCCAAGTTCTTCAACGATAATTTCTTGTACTTTTTCAAATACTGCCATGATAGGACTCCTTTAAAATAAATAATTTTTTATAACAATGTGTTCACCACATGATTACCTAAATTGTAAGAATGAGCGTGCCCCAGGTCAAGCCTCCACCGAAGCCTGATAAAAGAACAGTTTGACTACCATCTAAAGGGATGAGACCTTGTTCTACACACTCTGAAAGTAAAATCGGGATACTGGCTGCACTAGTATTGCCATATTCCATCATATTGGCTGGAAGTTTAGCTCGGTCGACACCGATTTTTTTAGCCATCTTATCCAAGATACGGTCATTGGCCTGATGAAGCAGCAGATAATCCAAGTCTGTCGCCTCTATAGGGGATTCGTCAATAGTCTGCTTGATAGACTTGGCTACATCTCGAATGGCAAAATCAAAGACCGCCCGCCCATCCATCTTCAAAAATGAATCTGCATTTTCTTGATCTGAAAATGGAGAATGTAAGCCTGAATGTCCATAGGTCAGACACTCACTACGACTCCCATCACTGTTGAGACTCTCAGCCAAGAAATGCTCTTGCTCGCTAGCTTCTAGCAAGACACCACCAGCACCATCTCCAAACAAGACAGCTGTTGATCGATCTGACCAATCGACTGCCTTAGAGAGAGTTTCACTACCAATCACCAAGCCTTTTTGAAAGCGACCAGAAGCGATAAACTTTTCAGCAGTTGACAAGGCAAATACAAATCCACTACAAGCAGCTATTAGGTCAAAAGCAAAAGCTTTTTTTGCACCAATATTGGCTTGGACACGAGCAGCTGTAGAGGGCATCATCGAATCTGGAGTAATAGTGGCTAGAATGATAAAATCCAGCTCTTCTCCTGTGATTCCAGCTTTTGCCATCAGTTTCTTAGCAACCTCTGTAGCCAAATCACTAGTAGATTCTGTTCTTGAAATATGCCTTTGTCGTATTCCCGTCCGACTTGAAATCCACTCATCATTGGTATCCATAATCTGGGCCAAATCATGATTTGTAACCACTTGCTCTGGAACATAATGAGCAACCTGGCTTATTTTTGCAAAAGCCATTATTTCAAATCCTCCAAAAATTGATAAAGTTTAGTCAAACCTTTGCTCATAACTTCCGTTTCTTCCTTGCTCATACCTTCGATAATATTTTCGACCATCGCCTTGTGGAAACGTTTATGTAGTCTATGAATCAAGCGACCCTTCTTTGTCAAATGCAGATGCACCACACGACGATCCTGCTCTGAGCGAATGCGTTCAATGTAACCCTTGCGTTCGAGATTATTCAAACTCGTCGTAACCGTCCCAAGAGTCACCATCAACTCTTTCGACACTTGACTTGGCGTCACGTCTGGGAATTTTCCAATTACATCGATTGTATGGACTTCTTTGATGGAGATATCCTTGAAACGACTACCCCTCAAGCTAACTTCCTCGATAACGAGGACATTGTTAAATATAGATGTTAAATATTCATTAATTCGTTGGTAGTCCAATCTCTTTTCCCTCCTTTTCAAAAAACTTTTACAATCAAAACATTTGACAAAAGAATTATATCAAACTTCAAAGAATGGTGCAAGTATTTTCTTATTTTCCAGTAAATTTCGGTCTTCTTCTCTCCGAATGAGCCCGCACTCCCTCTTTGAAATCCTCTGTTTGGGCCAAGGATTCCTGTAGGTTCAATTCTAAAGCAGCATAATCTTGCCAATCTTTAAATTGGCTCTCCCAAACCAACTTCTTGATGGCTGCATAGGAATTAGCTGACCCACGTCTTAATTTTTTAAGAATCTGTTCTCTCGTCTTTTCAAGTTTATCAGCTTCACAGACGCGGTAAACCAGCCCCCATTCTAAAGCTTTTTCTGCGGTCAGAGCCTCACCCGTCATAGCTAATTGAGCAGCACGCGTCACACCAATACTACGACTCAAGAGATGAATCCCACCTGCATCTGGAGCCAAACCAACTCCAACAAAGGCTTGGATAAATTTAGCCTTATCCGTTGCAATACAGAAATCTACTGCTACAGCCATATTGGCTGCGGCACCTGCAACAGCTCCATCAACCTCCATCAAGACAGGTTTAGTAATTTGCTTGATTTTATAAGAAATCGTATTGACCAATTCTGCGATTTTCGTCAATGATGGAATATCATCCTCGTCCACTGCCCGCTTCATCTCTACCAAATCTCCCCCAACTGAGAAGACCTTTCCATTGGCATTAATTAAGATAAAATGCACAGCTGGATTCTCTTCTGCCAGAGTCAGTGCTTCTAAAATCTCCTCACACATGGGAATATGAAAACCATTCGCAACTTCAGGACGATTTAAGGTAAGGATTGCCAAATCCTCTTCAAGCTGATAAATAATATGTTCCATCAGGACTCCTTTTTATTTTATAAGCAGTTTAAATTATTTTATTATCAAAGTATATCTTTTTTAAAACTCGAAAGCAAGGAAAAATCAGCTGAAAGTGTCTCGGCCGATAAGAAAAGCTCCCTTTACTCTAGAAAGCATCTTATTTTCTTCATTGAAAAAAGGCTTTCTTTCTGCTATAATCGTATAAAATACTTACTTTAGGAGTTCTTATGAAAGTTGTTAAATTTGGAGGTAGCTCTCTTGCCTCTGCTGGTCAATTAGAAAAAGTTTTAAACATCGTTAAAAGCGATCCAGAGCGCCGTTTTGTAGTTGTTTCTGCGCCTGGTAAACGCAATGCTGAAGATACTAAGGTGACGGATGCCTTGATTAAATACTACCGCGACTATGTTGCTGGTAACGATATTAGCAAGAGCCAAAGCTGGATTATCGACCGCTATGCTGCTATGGTTAGTGAATTGGGATTGAAGCCAGCTGTTCTAGAAAAAATTTCTAAAAGTATTCGTGCCTTAGCCACTCTTCCTATTGAAGAAAATGAATTTCTCTATGATACCTTCCTAGCAGCCGGTGAAAATAACAATGCCAAATTGATTGCTGCCTATTTTAACCAAAATGGGATTGATGCACGCTATGTGCACCCTAGAGAAGCTGGTATTGTAGTCACAAGTGAACCTGGTCACGCTCGCATCATTCCATCAAGTTATGACAAGATTGAGGAATTGACAACTGCCAATGAAGTCCTTGTCATTCCTGGCTTCTTTGGTGTTACTAAGGAAAATCAAATCTGTACTTTCTCACGTGGAGGCTCTGATATCACTGGTTCTATCATTGCTGCTGGGGTTAAAGCTGACCTTTATGAAAACTTTACGGACGTTGATGGTATCTTTGCGGCTCACCCTGGTATTATCCACCAACCACACTCGATCCCTGAGTTGACCTACCGTGAAATGCGTGAGTTGGCCTATGCAGGATTCTCAGTTCTTCATGACGAAGCCCTTTTACCTGCCTACCGTGGAAAAATCCCTCTTGTCATTAAGAATACCAACAACCCTGATCATCCGGGTACTCGTATCGTTCTAAAACATAGTAGTGACAAGTTCCCAGTTGTGGGAATTGCTGGTGACTCTGGCTTTGTCAGCATCAACATGTCCAAATACCTCATGAACCGTGAGGTTGGATTTGGACGCAAGGTTCTTCAAATCCTTGAAGATCTTAATATCGGTTGGGAACATATGCCAACAGGTATCGACGATCTTTCAATTATCCTCCGTTCTCGCGAACTAACTCCTATCAAGGAAGAAGAAATCCTTCGTCAGTTGGTTCAAAAGGCTGAAGTAGACCATGCAGAAATCGAACACGACCTTTCAATCATTATGATTGTTGGAGAAAAGATGAAGAGTCACATTGGAGTAACTGCTACTGCGACACGCGCTCTATCTGAAAACAAGATCAATATCCAGATGATGTCTCAAGGTTCTAGTGAGGTTTCTATCATGTTTGTTGTCCATAAAGACCAAGAAAAATCAGCTATCAAAGCCCTCTACAATGCCTTTTTCGGTGAAAGTAAGGAAGACTAGACATGGCCCAATCTCTTAACAAAACAGTGCTCCTCAATACAACAGGCACCTCCTACCTCTCTATAGCTGGGAAAGTGGGAAAATTCCTGGTCGGGGATCAGGCTCTGGAATTTTACCCAGATGTCAATGTTGAACAATTTATCCAAATCCCTTGGAGCCATATCAACCAAATTGGAGCCAATGTTACTGGTCGCAAAATCAGTCGCCACTTCGAAGTCTTTACTGATCAAGGAAAATTCCTCTTTGCTTCAAAAGACTCAGGTGCCATTCTTAAAATTGCTCGCGAAAAACTGGGCAATGACAAGGTTGTCAAACTTCCGACTCTACTCCAGACCATTGGAAAAAAACTTAAAAATCTATTTGCAAAAAAGTAGAAACTTTAGTATAATCATAGCAACGGATAAGTAGCTTATCTTCTTCTTTCAGAAAGTCTGCGGGCGCTGCGAGCAGATAGGAGGGGTAAGTGAAATTCTACCGTTAGTAACAATTGCATACACAATCAAGTGCACACCTGTGAAGTTGGATGGAACCGTGGCCCTGCCACTCCAACGCTTTGTCAGGTGTGCTTTTTTCATAAAGGAGTTCTTATGTTAGATATCAAACGTATTCGTACAGACTTTGATGCTGTCGCAGAAAAATTGGCTACACGTGGTGTAGATGCTGCTGTCTTGAATGAGATGAAAGAAATCGATGCTAAACGTCGTGACATCTTGGTCAAGGTTGAAACTTTAAAAGCAGAACGTAACACAGTTTCTGCTGAGATTGCCCAAGCTAAGCGCAACAAGGAAAATGCAGATGACAAGATTGCTGCCATGCAAACCCTATCTGCTGAAGTCAAAGCCTTGGATGCTGAATTGGCAGAAATCGATGCTAAATTGACAGAATTTACTACTACTCTTCCAAACATTCCAGCTGACAGTGTTCCTGTTGGGGCTGATGAAGATGACAATGTGGAAGTTCGCCGTTGGGGTACTCCGCGCGAATTTGACTTCGAACCTAAAGCTCATTGGGATCTTGGTGAAGACTTGGGTATCCTTGACTGGGAACGTGGGGGTAAGGTAACAGGAGCTCGCTTCCTCTTCTATAAAGGCCTCGGTGCTCGTTTGGAACGTGCTATCTACAATTTTATGTTGGATGAGCATGGTAAGGAAGGCTATACTGAAGTCATCACACCTTACATGGTTAACCACGATTCTATGTTCGGTACTGGTCAATATCCAAAATTCAAGGAAGATACTTTTGAACTCAGCGACAGCAATTATGTCCTTATCCCTACAGCTGAAGTTCCTCTAACAAACTACTACCGTGATGAAATCCTTGACGGTAAAGACCTCCCAATCTACTTCACTGCTATGAGTCCATCATTCCGTTCTGAGGCTGGTTCTGCTGGTCGTGATACTCGTGGCTTGATTCGTCTGCACCAATTCCACAAGGTTGAAATGGTTAAATTTGCCAAACCAGAGGAATCTTACGAAGAATTGGAAAAAATGACAGCCAACGCTGAAAATATCCTTCAAAAACTGAACCTTCCATACCGTGTCGTTGCTCTCTCTACAGGAGATATGGGCTTCTCAGCTGCTAAAACTTACGACTTGGAAGTTTGGATTCCAGCGCAAAATACCTACCGTGAAATCTCAAGCTGTTCAAACACAGAAGATTTCCAAGCCCGTCGTGCCCAAATCCGTTACCGTGATGAAGCAGATGGCAAGGTTAAATTGCTCCACACCTTGAACGGTTCTGGACTTGCAGTTGGACGTACGGTGGCTGCTATTCTTGAAAACTACCAAAATAAAGATGGTTCTATAACCATTCCAGAAGCACTTCGTCCATATATGGGTGGCGCTGAAGTTATCAAACCATAAAAAATACCTCATTGTCAACTGTAGTGGGTTGAAGTCAACTAAGATCGAGAAAGGACAAATTTCGTCCTTTCTTTTTTGATGTTCAGAGCGATGAAAATCCGTTTTTTGAAGTTTTCAAAGTTCCGAAAACCAAAGGCATTGCGCTTGATAAGTTTAATGAGATTATTCGTTGCTTCCAAGTTTGCATTGGAATAGGGTAGTTGAAGGGCGTTGACGATTTTCTCTTTGTCCTTGAGGAAAGTTTTAAAGACAGTCTGAAAAAGAGGATGAACCTGCTTTAGATTGTCCTCAATGAGTCCGATGAATTTGTCAAGTTCCTTATTCTGAAAGGGAAAAAGCAAGAGTTAATAGAGATTATAGGCACTATAATATTTGTAGTGGGTAAATCCCTTATGGATATTGTGGAGCCTTTTTCTGTCCACCTGCGTCCTCTAAAACGTAAGAATAAGAATACTTCTTTAGCTACACTTGCGTGTTTCAGCTTGCATCTGAAACAATAATCTACTATATGGATTATTGAAAAGAGGAATATTATGTTTCTTGGGTATTTCTAACATTAGATGTTTCGATTCTTCCATATTCATTTCATCCATTTTATCAATAATCTAAATAGTCAGTATCTTTATTTTCTTCACACATAATTGATTTTTATTCACTGTTTAAGTTTCTATTCTATCAAATAGTTTAATAATCTCAGAATTCGAAAATCCTAAGGCATATAGTTTTTCAAACAATATTTTTATAAGCCTGTTCAAATGCTGATTTCTTAACTCAATTATTTTCTTCTCACTTTCAGTAACAAAATATCCTTTACTTCCACGACTAACAATCAACACCTGTTTCTCAAGAACTTTTAATGCTTTTTGGACGGTTGCAGGATTACATTCTTCCCTCTCTGCTAAAGTCCTTATGGGAGGCAGCTGTTGCCCCGGTACATACTTACCTCTTAAAATAGTTGCTCTTATCACAGATGCTATTTGTAAATATGGATACATATTCACTTAACCTTTTTATTTTTCCTTCCTCGTATAAATTTCCAATAAGCAGAATACGGAATAACCGTAGCAAACAGAAGATAATATTTATTAGCAAACATATCTGCAACTCCTTTTGCATTGAAATGAACAGGAATTTTCTCTGGGAGAAATATGCAAATAATAAATATTACAACAATCATTAATATCAACACCAAGACATCTTTTAACAGTCCATCTTTCATACCATTTTCCCTCCTTGAACTAAATAAAATTCAACTTGCTAACTTTTATATAAATTTCGCTTGAAATAACAAGTAAAGTAACTGATATTATCTGCAAAACTGATGTTATCGAAAGATTTAAAAACCAATTAAGAAGAATTGGTGTAATGAGTGCAATTATCCCGACAAGTCCAGACACAATAACAGGCATGCTCTGCTTTACAACCATCATCTCGCTTTCCCATTCATAATTTGGATACTTTTTATTTAGGGAAATTCCTATCACTGTTATAAAGATCGAATAGCATATAGGGACAATTATTAGGTTAATAATTTGAATAAAGTTCATATCAAGTTTTAACGTAAATGCAAATATGGAAATCATATACCCAATCAAATGAAGTGTAAGGTTTACAGCTATCTTGGAATTTAAGATCATTTTTACCTTCACAGGAGAGCTTTGCAAAATCCAAATGTTTTTTCCTTCTAAAGATATCGCTGAAGCTGCCGGGCAACTGAGCGAGAGCATAGATGCAATAAATAATGGAGCAAAATTTGAGAGATATTCATTTATATTTTCTATCCCTGAAGACTCTCCTATTTGTTCTACAGAATTAAAAAGCAAAAAAATACTAAAAACACATAAAAGTATTACACCAAGGCCTGCATTCAAGACCGCCATGTACGAGCTTAAAAAGCGTCCCATTTCTTTTTTATACAAGGCAAGAAATATCGATTTTCTATTATAAGATTTTTTGTTATCAGAATATCTTGATGTTGTTTTAGCAAGAGTATTAAGCAATCCATACTTCATCGCAACAATTTTTACAAATATATAAAAAACTGCTGTTGAAAAAGCAATAAATAATCCCATTCCAATATACATTGGAAAATTTGTGTGTTGCACGAATAACCCGGATATTGGGTACAGTTCTGTAATTTGCTTAGAAAGCATGATCTCAATGCTGTCTTCATTACCTGATTTCATAGCTGACACTGCAATATATCCAATTATGCCTATCATTGCAAATGAAAAGATTAGAGCAATAACATTTTTCCTCTTAAAATAAGATGAAATAGTCACAACAATGATTCCCATACATGCTGCTATACACATAGGTATCAAGGGAGCAAAGATGATAGAAGTAAAATACAGTACAATTTGTAAGACGTTTAAACTTCCATTCAAGATCCATACAATTCCACCCGGGAGCATAAACATCAATCCTATTAAAAAATTCAATAAGTACATAAACATGAACTTGCTGGTAATAATATCCAAACTTTTAACAGGTAAAGATAAGAGAATTTCCATATCTCGACTTCCAAATAAAATGCCATTCGAATAAAATACTGTTAAAAATAGTATTGAAAAACTTGAGACAGAGACCATATATGCCGGTATCAAGTCCTGCTGTCCGACGTGTACCAATGTTTTCGCTGTTAGTATATTATAAACAAAGCAAAATAAGGAAAGGGTTATTATGCCAAAACTCGCAATAGCCATTGAACTTTGTTTTTTATTTCCCGTCTCTCTAATCTCGTTAATCGGAAAGAAATTTATCAATTGGGCTCTAATTAGTATCCAAATTTTGCTCATTATCTTGTACCTCCATGAAAAAAGTTTCCAAAGTTTTATCACCTTTGACTTCTTCTGTATTTCCGCTTGCGATTAACTTTCCATTTTTGATAATGGCAATCTTATTACATAATTTTTCTGCAACGTCCAATACATGGGTTGAAAAGAAAATAGCGCCTCCATCTGAAACACACTCATGCATAATTTTCTTTAGTAGGAAAGTTGCTTTGGGATCCAGCCCAACAAAGGGTTCATCTAAAATCAACAGTTTAGGAGAATGTACCAGTGCAGAAATAATAGCTGTTCGTTGCTTCATACCATGTGAATACGAAGATATCATCCCCGAAAGATGCTCAGTCATATCAAATAAATCACCATATTTTTGGATCCTTTCCCTGCGTATTTCAGTAGAAATTTCAAATAAATCTGCAATAAAATTGATGTACTGAAATCCCGTCATATGTTCATATAAGTCTGGATTATCTGGAATGTATGCCATCATTTTTTTACAAATAACAGGTTCTTCTTTAATAGAATGACCGTTGATAATTATACTTCCGTCTTCAAAATCATGGATACCGACAACTGCCTTTATCGTTGACGTTTTCCCCGCACCATTTGCTCCAATAAAACCATAAATATCTCCAGGCTGTACTGAAATAGATAGGTTATCCACAACCTTTTTATCCCCATAACATTTACTAAAATTCTTTATCTCTAACATATTTTCACCCTCATTGACAATTTGTCAATTATACTTTGAAATAATACCGATAGCTTGTTTTTATTTAGCTATCGGCACATAGTTCTCTTTACAGAAATTCCATCTCTTTTTAATGGCTAAAGAGTTCCTCTGTATTTAGGTTTTGTTCTAGCATTATCTTAAATGCATCCAAGTAATCTTTGACAGGTTCTTTCTTTGAAGTTTTTATACCTATGTTATTGGAAACAAAAACATAGGCTGTCATCAGGAATTCTGCTGTTTCTGATGGATATTTTACAAAAAATACTTTTTCTAATATACCTTGATTTATTATCCTCTCAAAATATATGGTCAGTTTTTCGATGAGCTTATGGGATAACTTATCTAACATATAACGATTTTCTTCAAGATCAACCGTCTTTTGTAACTCAGTTCCCTCTGCTGAAATATTTTCCGAAGATATAATTGTGGCATCTATAAAAGCTCTAATTTTTTCAATGGCGGTTTTATCTTCATCATAAACAATAGCATGAATATCCTTCAATAATTTATCTGAATATTGTTCTACCAGACAATATAAGATATCTTCTTTATTCTTAAAGTGATAGTACAGCAAGCCTCTTGATATATTTACTTTGTCAACAATATCCTGAGTTGTTGTATTAGTATATCCTTGTTCTATAAAGAGTAGCATTGCAGCATCCATAATTTCAGCACGTCGTATTTCCGGTTCTTTTACATCTCGCATTTTATCCCCCCTGTTGTACAGCATACTACTTTACTGACAATTTGTCAATCACGTTTTCTCATTTCTCTTGAATTTTATGGTATAATATATTTACAATTTTAGAAAAATGCTTACTTGACTTTTGTAGTAAGCACAGTAAGTATACGGACACTTACGAAAAAAGGTTTAGCTATTTCTAGCTAGACCTTTTTTCGTAACCAAATCAGATAAGCGCCTAATACAAAGAATAAAATAGTGAGGCAAATAACGGTTTCAGCCACTACCAGATAATCCAGAAATGGAAGTTTCAAGATTCCCTGAGCCATCTTGAGCGAGGTAGCCGTGATAATAGTTGGGAAGGTGAGGGCTGAGAAGGCTGGTTGAAAGCCTTGTTTTAAAATATTGGGCAGTCGACTCAAAACAAAGAAAAAGAAGGATTGAGAAGCCAAAATCATGGCAATCAGGAGCCAAGTCGGTAGGCTGGCTTCTCCAACTCGAACCAGGGAAGCCAAGAGTAGAGAGAAAGGAGCACAATAGATCCCTTCTTGTCCAAGCAAGGCTAGTGGGAGTGGATGTTTCTTTAAATCGCTATAAATAAGCGGGTAGAGATAGAAGGTTAGGAGAAACCCAAAACTCAAGGTCGCATAGGCAATTTCGATAATGCCTACAAGAGGATAGGTCAAGGCAGCCACCGCTATCCCCACATAGAGAACCGTCCAGCTAGGAGTGGAATGAACCCTCCGACCAGGACAGGCAAATTTGATGGTGAATCCAGCAATCAGGGCCAAATCCAAGAGAAATGAAAACCACCAGAGCCCTTGCGCTACTATAGGAAGATGAGGGAACACACGAAAGACATAGGTCGATAAAATCATCCCAGCCATGGGAAAGGTTGCCATTCCTGACAAAAGAGGGGGCTTGGTCAATTCTTGCTTGGTTTCTTCCCAATTAAGCAGATGAAAGATAAAAAAGTAAATCCACAAAATCAAACCAGACAGACTCAGTAGATGTGACAGAACTGGCAACATATCTAAAACGAGATTTCCAGCTCCTGCCAAACCTAACAAACAACCAGAAA
This sequence comes from bacterium, assembly GCA_905221505.1. Lineage (GTDB taxonomy): Bacteria > Bacillota > Bacilli > Lactobacillales > Streptococcaceae > Streptococcus. The sequence goes on along the minus strand of CAJNDL010000017.1, from coordinate 19,691 downwards.
ATACTAAGGGGAGTTTTTTCATCCTAACCTCCAATAATCATGTTAATTTCAGTATAGCATAAAAGCGCTTAAATGAGGACTTAAAAAAACGAAGTCCGATTATTTCAGACTTCATTTTACTCAGATATGAATTAAGCATAAGGTTGCAATTCTGGGTTGATTGGTGTATTGGCTAGGTTGTTGGCATAGTTACAGAGGCTGGCTAGGCTGACACCAAGGACTACATCCAAGGCATTTGGGTGAGTGTAACCAGCTTCTAAAAACTCAGCCAAGGCTTCATCTCCTACACGACCTTTGGTATTGATAACAGCCAAGGTAAACTTAGCTAGGGTGTCCAATTTAGGATCTGTTTCAATCGGAGTACGATTGCGAAGGGCTTGAAGAAGGTCATCATTCATCTGGATTTGTTTGATGGAAAAGGCTGTGTGACCTGCGACGCAGAAGGCACAACCATTTGTCACGGCTGCCGTGATTTGCACCACTTCACGCTCAACAGGTGTCAGGCTGTTGCGACGGTTGATAGATGCGACGGTTCGGTAAGCTTCTAAAGCAGTCGGTGCATTGGCCAAGAGACCGATTAGGTTGGGAATATAGCCATTGTTGTCTTTTTCTACTGTCTCAAGAACTTCTTTCACTTCTGCTGGTGCTGATTCTACTGTATGGATTGTAAATGTTGTCATAAGATACCTCTTTTCTTGTTATTGACACTAATATTATTGGAAAATCTTATAAAATCCTGATTCCTAAGTTTATTTAAGATAAAGCTTTATTCTCTCATAAGATTTTCGTTGTATATTAGTTTATCACACTTCCAATCACTTGCATAATATATATTATATATCAGCTTGATAAAAATCATTTATAGGCAAAAAAAATCACACGAGATGTGTGATTTCATTATTTATTAAAATACTTTTTAGTTTCAGCGATAACGACTGGCGACAAGACTAAGAGGGCAATCAAGTTTGGCAGAGCCATCAAGGCGTTGACAATATCTGCGATAATCCAGACCATATCCAACTCAATAAATCCTCCCAGCAAGACCATGAGCACAAAAATCACACGGTAGAGCCAGATAAAACGAACACCGAAGAGAAACTCGAAACAGCGCTCTCCATAATAGTTCCAACCAAGAATTGTCGTGAAGGCAAAGAGTACAAGGAAGAGGGTCAGGAGGGCAGGTCCAAAGTGTGAAAAGACTGTTGAGAAGGCTGACTGAGTCAAGGCAACTCCATTCAAATCACCACTCCAAACACCAGTTACCAAGATGGTCAAACCAGTCAAGGTACAGATAATGAGTGTATCAATAAAGGTTCCTGTCATGGAAATCAAGCCTTGCTCTACTGGTTCATTTGTCTTAGCAGCCGCAGCTGCAATGGGAGCAGAACCCAAACCAGATTCGTTTGAGAAAACACCACGCGCAACACCATTTTGAATAGCCATCCGAATGCTGGCACCGGCAAAGCCACCTACCGCAGCAACAGGACTAAAGGCTGATGTCAAAATTAAAGCGATTGTAGCTGGGATTTTCTCGATATTAAAGAAAATAACTGTGAGAGTTCCCAAAATATAGATGATGGCCATAAAAGGAACAACGGTAGTTGAAACCTTAGAGATGGACTTGAGCCCGCCAAAAACTGCAATTGCTACAAATACAGACAAGACGAGAGCTGTGATAGCTGGCGAAATAGTCGTTGTATTTTGAATAGATTCTGTAATCGAGTTGACTTGAGTAAAGGTTCCAATCCCTAATAGGGCTACTAGCACACCTGCCAGGGCAAAGAAGATAGCAAGTGGTCGCCACTTTTCTCCCATACCCAGAAGGATATAATGCATTGGGCCTCCCGCTACTGCACCATGGTCGTCCTTGGTGCGGTATTTGATCGCCAAGAGTCCTTCCGCATACTTGGTAGCCATACCAAAGAAAGCAGCCATCCACATCCAAAAGAGGGCTCCTGGTCCACCAACCTTGATAGCCGTCGCCACCCCGATAATATTTCCCGTACCCACTGTGGCTGCGAGGGCCGTACACAGTGCCGCAAAGCTGGATACATCGCCATGCCCCTTATCCTTGGTAAAAATAAGCTGGAAGGCCTTAGGCAAACGCAAAACCTGTAAAAGCCCCAAACGAGCAGTTAGGTAAATTCCTGTTCCGACCAATAAAATCAAGAGGGGAGGGCCCCAAGCAAAAGCATCAATTGATTTAAGCAATTCTAACATTCTATTCTCCTATCTTTTCAACCCCAAAAGAAAGAGCACATGCAAGATACATGTACTCTGGAATGCTTAGATAAATGCTAAAAAGCGGTCTATCCTAGCTCTGTCCTTTTACCTGAGAGTTTGAGCAGTTGCCTGCCTTGCCCCTTCGGTGCCTTTACGGTCTCTCCAGAGTTCCGTCCATTTACAGTCATGGAAAATCAAACTATTCCCCACTTCTATTAAACTTCATTCGGTGTTGGTATTTAATTGATTTTTATTTTACAAAAAATATTGGCTTTTGTCAACGTGTTTATTAGTAAAAATTAGTTCGACAATTTTTACTTTATGAATTCCGAAATACTTCTTATCCTTTAAAAGTGACAATAGTCGCACCGCTGCCTCCAGCATTTTGTGGGGCATAGCCGAAACTCTTGACATGTTTGTTTCTTTGTAGGTATTTGGTGACTCCTTCACGGATGACACCTGTTCCAATACCATGGATGATATCAACTTGCGCCATATTGTTAAGCAGGGCTTGGTCAATAAAGGCATCTAGCTCATTCATGGCTTCTTCATAACGTTTGCCTCGAAGATCCAGTCTGGCTTGAGGTCCTCGCCCAGAAGTTCGTTTCACGACATTGACCTGTTTCTTCTTAACTTGCTTTTCTTGTTGGGATTGAACAAGGTCAAACTCTTTTTCTTCCAAGGTCATCTTGATTAAACCAACTTGGGCTTCCCAGCGGCCGTCCTTAAGTTGACTGGTCAAGGTACCACGCTGGCCATAACTAAGAACTACGATATCATCTCCCACCTTTGGAGCTCGTTTTTTCTTAGCCTTTTGAAGAACCTTGTTTTTAGACAAATCTACTTTTTCAGGAGCCAATTTTTTTAACTTGGCCTTGGCTTCAATGATTTCATGGGGTTTGAGTTGAGATTTACTATGGAGATTCTTGAGAATCTGGTCACTTTCACTGAGAGCCATGTCCACAATCTCAGCAGCCTGTTCACGCGCCTTATTAAGCTCGGTTTCCTTTTCACGATTTAACTCATTGTAGAGTTTTTTGAGCGCTCGGTTCATCTTGAGATTTTCTTGCTCCACCTCACGGATATTGTCCAAACGTTTACGGCTTTCAAGCGTTTGCTCTTCCAATTGTTCAATGATGCGGTTGATATCATTGTCCTGATCAACCTGTTGGCTGGCAGCTCCTACGATGACATCTGACAAGCCCAGACGTTTGGCAATTTCAAAGGCATTGCTGCGACCAGGAACGCCCTGCATAAAGCGATAAGTCGGGCGAAGAGTCGCAGTATCAAACTCCATGCTGGCATTTTGCACAAAGGCTGTCTCGATACCATAGGCTTTGAGTTCCGGATAGTGAGTCGTAGCCATGGTCTTGACTTGACGCAAGCGAAGGTCCTCCAAAATAGCCATGGCAAGGGCAGCTCCTTCTTGAGGATCTGTACCAGCCCCCAACTCATCCAAGAGTAAGAGTGAATGTTGATTGACCTTACCAAGAATATCTACGATATTGGTCATATGGCTAGAGAAGGTAGACAAGCTCTGCTCAATAGACTGCTCATCTCCAATATCAGCAAAGATTTCTTCAAAAATACCCACACGACTGCCCTTATCTGCTAAAATCGGTAAACCTGACTGGGCCATAACCTGTGTCAAGCCCAGAGTTTTAAGCATGATGGTCTTACCACCAGTATTTGGACCTGTAATGACAACGGCTGTTAAATCTTGACCAAAATGGACATCATTTGCAACGGCATTTTTAACCAAAGGATGGCAGACATGGAGCAGTTGAATCTCTTGATTTTCTGACAGCTGAGGAACGACTGCTTGACTTTCTTGGATAAAGCGGATCTTGGCACGAATCAAGTCCAGATGGCCGATAATCCAAGCATCATTGGCAATCTCAGCCGCATGAGGGCGGACACGTTCGGAAATTTCTTGGAGAATGCGAAGCATTTCATAGCGCTCATCTGCTCGCAAACTAGCAATTTCTTCGCTCAGTTTGACCACCTCACGGGGTTCGATATAGACGGTATTTCCGCTGGCAGAAATATCATGAACAACACCTGCAATCTTGTTGCGGTAGGTGTTTTTGACTGGTAAAACCTGACGGCCATTTCTGCTTGCAACAATCCCTTCCGTCAACATCTGAGCTTTTTGTTTGAGCAAATCTTGCAAGACATCGCGTACCTGACTCTCGCTATCATGGATTTTTCGACGGATTCGCGCCAATTCTTCACTGGCAAAATTTTCAATGAAACCTGCATCATTAAAGGCCTGAAGATTTCCTTGTAATTGCGGAAAATCGTGTAATTTCTCAAACCAAAGGGCTAATTCTTCCAAGCTGACATTTTCCAGATTGGCATAAAAACTTTGCAGTTCTCGGCTGGCAAGAAGCACGCGCTTCAAGAGTAGGAACTCCTCGATATTGAGGTCTGCTCCCATCTCCAATCGCTTGCAAACTCCTGCGATTTCCTTGGTTGCAAGAATGGTAAAATGCGGTTGCTCTACAAAGAGAGCCTGCATTTCCTTCATCTCAGCAAAAGCCTGTTTGATTTTATCCGATTTAGCAGTCGGAGCCAACTGTCTCAATTGCTCCAAGCCCTGCTCAGTCAACAAATGAGGTTCAAACAAGGCCTTGACCTTATTGAACTCTAATGTTTCTAATATTTTCTTGTTCATCTTTATTTCCTTTTCTTTGAATGTCTAGGTGTATTAGCTTTTTACATTCTGATAGATTCTAGTCAATCTGTAAACAAAGGGCTAGGAAAATTCCTGCCCTTTTTATCCTATTAAATTTGTCACCCAGATTTGTTTGAGCCAACTGGTTGTTACTGGTATGCTCTGGATGATGTGTTTTGCGACGATACTCTTTTCAAGAGGATTTTGTATAGCTGCCATGGGGATGGTCGCCAAGATGGTCAAGGCCATTTGCAAGACAAATAAGGTCACCAACATGGACAAGATCCCTGCTGAAACTTGGAACAACTTACCACCCAGTTTTTTACTAGGAATCAAGTGTAAGAGGAGACCAAGCAAACGACCGATGCTATAGACAATCCCAAATACAAGCAAGTAGCCGATACCTGCGTAAAAGACCTTATCCAACTGAAAGAGTTGATCCGATGGGAAAAAGAAAGTCCCCTGACCTTCCTGCGGATTTGCATAAGGGAGCAATAAATGGAATTGCTCTCCAAGCCCCTTATAAAACTGGCCAGCCATAAAAGCCGATGCCATGGCTGAAATCAGGTAATAAACTTGTAAGAGCAGGCCTCTCCGATAGCCGATATAAAATCCCCAAGCTAAGACCAATAGAAGAAGGAGTGAAATCATAAGGAATCCTCAATCTTGCTCTGTTCTTGCTTGCAAGTCACGAGTTTGTGACGGAGTTCTTCTAATTCTTGCTCCTTATCGTCAAATTCAATCTCACGGCTGAGCTGAGTTGACAAACAGTTGACTGCCAACAAAAGAGCGATTGTTTCATCGTCTGCACTAGGCATTTGTTCTTTAATTGCTTGGTATTTTTCTGTCGCAACCTTGGCGATTTCCTCCATAAAAAGGTTATCATGCTCGGTTGTCAAGGTTAATGATTTTTTTCCGAATGTAAATTTGAATCGATTTAGATTTGCCATAAAATTCACCTCACGATATTATACCAAAATTCGCTAACTTTGTCAGTTTTTACAAATTCTCCTGCTTTTGTGGTACAATAGAAACTATGGCAAGTATAACACTCACTCCAAGTGAAAAGGAGATTCAGGCTTTTCTTGAACACTATCAAACCAGTCTAGCTCCTAGTAAGAATCCCTATATCCGCTACTTTTTGAGACTGCCTCAAGCAACGGTTTCTATCTATACTTCTGGAAAGGTCTTGCTTCAGGGTGAAGGGGCTGAGAAATACGCCAGTTTCTTTGGCCATCAAGTTGTAGAGCAAACCAGCGGACAAAATCTCCCTTTGATTGGGACAGATGAGGTAGGAAATGGTTCCTACTTTGGTGGACTGGCTGTCGTGGCTTCCTTTGTCACACCTGACCAGCATGACTTCTTGCGAAAACTCGGTGTGGGAGATTCTAAGACTCTGACCGACCAAAAGATCCGTCAGATTGCCCCTATCCTCAAGGAAAAAATCCAGCACCAGGCGCTCCTTCTCTCACCAAGCAAGTACAACGAGGTCATCGGAGACCGCTACAATGCTGTTTCTGTTAAGGTTGCCCTCCATAATCAGGCTATCTATCTCCTTCTTCAAAAAGGTCTTCAGCCTGAGAAAATTGTGATTGATGCCTTTACCAATGCTAAAAATTATGACAAGTACTTGGCACAAGAGGCCAATCGTTTCAGCAAGCCTATTAGCTTAGAAGAAAAGGCTGAGGGTAAATACTTGGCTGTCGCAGTTTCTTCTATCATTGCGCGTGATCTCTTTCTTGAAAATCTTGAAAATCTGGGACGAGAACTGGGCTATCAACTTCCAAGTGGAGCTGGAACGGCTTCTGACAAGGTGGCTAGCCAGATTTTACAAGCCTATGGTATGCAGGGACTCAACTTCTGCGCCAAACTGCACTTTAAAAATACTGAAAAAGCGAAAAAACGCTTAGAAAGGTAAATTATGAATTCATTTAAAAATTTCCTAAAAGAGTGGGGATTGTTCCTCCTGATTCTGTCATTACTAGCTTTAAGCCGTATCTTTTTTTGGAGTAATGTCCGTGTAGAAGGCCATTCCATGGATCCTACCCTAGCGGATGGCGAAATCCTCTTTGTTGTCAAACACCTCCCTATTGACCGTTTTGATATCGTGGTGGCCCATGAGGAAGATGGCAATAAGGACATCGTCAAGCGCGTGATTGGAATGCCTGGCGACACTATCCGTTACGAAAACGATAAACTTTATATCAATGACAAAGAGACGGACGAGCCTTACCTAGCAGACTACATCAAACGCTTCAAGGACGACAAACTCCAAAGCACCTACTCAGGCAAGGGTTTTGAAGGAAATAAAGGAACTTTCTTTAGAAGCATCGCTCAAAAGGCTCAAGCCTTCACAGTTGATGTCAACTATAATACCAACTTTAGCTTTACTGTCCCAGAAGGAGAATACCTTCTCCTCGGAGACGACCGCTTGGTTTCGAGTGACAGTCGTCACGTAGGTACTTTTAAAGCAAAAGATATCACAGGGGAAGCTAAATTCCGCTTCTGGCCAATCACCCGTATCGGAACATTTTAAGAAATCGAAGAGGCCGAGAATCAGCAATCTCAGCCTCTTCTTCTATCGTGAGAATATGATTATTCACTATCCAGTTTGATTAAGATAGAAACAAAGTTATACTCAATGAAAATCAAAGAGCAAACTAGGAAGCTAGCCGCAGGCTGTACTTGAGTACGGCAAGGCGAAGCTGACGTGGTTTGAATTTGATTTTCGAAGAGTATTAACTCTCACCTATTTATGCAAAGGAAGCTTATGGAAGTTTATTTTTCAGGAACCATTGAACGGATTATTTTTGAAAATCCCAGCAATTTTTATCGCATCCTCCTCCTAGAAATCGAAGATACGGACGCAGAGGATTTTGATGATTTTGAAATCATTGTCACTGGTACTATGTCTGATGTGATTGAGGGAGAAGACTACACTTTTTGGGGGCAAATTGTCCAGCACTCCAAGTATGGGGAACAACTGCAAATCAGCCGTTATGAACGTGCAAAACCAACTAGCAAGGGATTGGTCAAGTACTTTTCAAGTAGCCATTTCAAGGGGATTGGTCTCAAAACAGCTCAGAAAATTGTAGATACCTATGGTGACAATACCATTGACGAAATTCTGCAACACCCAGAAAAGTTAGAAGGCATCGCAGGACTCTCTGCCAAAAATCGCGAGGCTTTCGTCTCTACTCTCCGCCTCAACTACGGAACGGAGATGGTTTTGTCCAAACTTGCCAACTACGGCATTCCCAATAAATTAGCCTTTCAGATTCAAGACTTTTACAAAGAAGAAACCCTTGATGTGGTTGAAAATTATCCCTACCAGCTGGTTGAGGATATCAAGGGTTTGGGCTTTACCATTGCTGACCAATTAGCGGAAGAATTAGGCATCGAAAGTCAGGCTCCTGAACGCTTCCGCGCAGGACTAGTTCATAGTCTTTTTCAGGCCTGTATGGAAACTGGGGACACCTATGTTGAAGCACGGGATTTGCTAGAACAAACCCTTACTCTCCTTGAATCTTCCCGCCCCGTGGAACTGGACCCCAGCCAAGTGGCCCAAGAGCTCTCCCACTTGATCGAAGAAGACAAGGTTCAGCAGATTGATACCAAAATCTTTGACAATAGTCTCTTTTTCGCGGAGGAAGGCATTCGCAGTCACTTGGTTCGTATCCTTGAAAAAGGAAAACAGAAGAGTCAGGAGTTAGAAACCATTCAAAAACATATCTCTACCGTCGAGGAAGAACTAGGGATTGAGTATGATAGCATTCAAAAACAGGCTATCTGCGACGCTATCCAGAACAAGGTCTTTATCCTGACAGGTGGGCCTGGTACTGGTAAAACGACTGTTATCAATGGGATTATCGCTGTTTATGCCCTTTTAGAAGGACTTGACCTCAGGAAAAAAAGCAACTTGCCAATTCTTCTGGCTGCTCCAACCGGTCGAGCCGCTCGGCGCATGAATGAATTGACAGGCTTACCTAGCGCAACCATACACCGCCATTTGGGAATGACGGGAGACGACGATACCAGCCATCTGGAAGATTATCTGGATGCTGACTTTATCATCGTGGATGAATTCTCCATGGTGGACACTTGGCTGGCCAATCAACTCTTCTCCAACATCTCTTCTAACAGTAAAATCCTCATCGTGGGTGACAGCGACCAGTTGCCTTCTGTCAGTCCTGGACAGGTTCTAGCTGATCTGCTTCATATTCCTTTGATTCCTCAGACTCGCTTGGAAAAAATTTACCGACAAAGTGAAGAATCAACCATCGTCACCCTAGCTAGTCAGATTCGACAGGGTATCCTGCCAGCTGACTTTACCCAGAAAAAAGCAGACCGTTCCTACTTTGAAATTGCTAGCGGTCATATTCCTGCCACCATTGAAAAAATCTTAGGCGCTGCCCTCAGAAGCGGCATCCCTGCCCGTGATATCCAAGTTCTGGCTCCCATGTACCGAGGGACGGCAGGGATTGATGCCATCAACCAACTCATGCAAGACCTCCTTAACCCACCACAAAAAGACCAACTTAGTTTTGAAGCTCCCCAGTGTCACTATCGTAAGGGAGACAAGGTCATTCACTTGGTCAACGATGCTGAAATCAATGTCTTTAATGGAGATTTGGGAGCCATCACAGACCTGATCCCTGGTAAATATACCGAGTCGAAACAGGACGAAATTGTGATTGATTTTGATGGCAATGAAGTCTCATACCCACGTAACGAATGGTACAAGATTCGCCTCGCCTATGCCATGAGTATTCATAAATCTCAGGGAAGTGAGTTTCCTGTTGTCATCCTACCGATTACCAGTGCTAGCCGACGTATGCTGGAGAGAAACCTCATCTACACAGCCATTACACGCGCCAAAAGCAAACTCATCTTACTAGGCGAATTACAGGCCTTCGACTATGCTACCCAGCATATCGGAACTGCCCGAAAAACCTATCTGATTGAACGATTCAGCGATTTAATTGAAAATGTTGAAGAAAAACAACCAGCCGTCTCTGAAACAGTAACATCAAGTACTTCTGAACAATCCTACATCCTAACCGAAGAAAACTGGGACAGCATCCCAGTCATGATTGGGATTACAGACGCAGATCTCAAAGAGATTTTTGGAAAATAGTGCACAAGAAAACCCACCAATTCAGGTGGGATTTCTGTTTATTAAGATTATTTAACTGTTGCTGTGCTTGTAATCAACTCAACAGCTTTTTTAATTGTGATATCGTGTTTCAACATGTCAGCTGAAAGCAAGCTTTGTACTTGAGCAACTTCCATGTTGTAGTCTGCTGCCAATTGCTCAACTTCTTTTTGGATTTCTTCTTCTGAAGCATCAAATCCTTCAGCTTTGGCAACTGCTTCAATAACAAGGTTAGTCTTAGTACGTGACTCAGCTTCTGCTTGGTATTGGTTGTGAAGGTCTTCTTGAGTAGTTCCAGTGATTTGGAAGTACATGTCAGGGTTGATACCTTGACGTTGCAAGTTCCCAAGGAATTCGTTTACTGAGCGGTGAACTTCTTCGTGAATCATTTCTTCTGGAAGTTCTACGATTTCAGCGTTTTCTACCGCTTTATCAATTGCTGCACCTTCAACAGCATCTTTGTAAGCTTCTTCTTTAGCAGCAGCCAATTCCTTGCGGTATTTTTCTTTCAATTCAGCAAGTGTTTCAACTTCTTCATCGATGTCTTTTGCAAGTTCATCGTCAAGAGCTGGAACTTCTTTAGCTTTTACTTCGTGGATAGTTGTCACGAATTTAGCTTCTTTACCTGCAAGGTCTTCTGCTTGGTAGTCTTCTGGGAATGTTACGACAACATCAACAGTTTCACCAGCTGAGTGACCTACCAATTGGTCTTCGAAACCAGGGATGAATTGCCCTGAACCAAGTCCAAGTGAGAAGTTTTCACCTTTTCCACCGTCAAATTCAACACCGTCGATAGAACCAACAAAGTCGATAACAACAGTGTCGCCGTTTTCAGCAGCAGCTTCTTTGATAACCAATTCGGCCAAGTTGTTGCGTTCGCGTTCGATACGCTCTTCAACGTCAGCGTCAGTTACTTCTTTTTCTACATCTACTGATACTTCAAGGTTTTTGTAGTCACCCAATTTTACTTCAGGTTTTGTAACGACTTCAGCAGTGATAACCCAGTCTTGACCTTTTTCCATTGAAGTTACGTCAATTTTTGGTTGAGCAACCACTTCAAGACCAGCTTCTTTTACAGCTGCTTCATAAGCATTTGGCAAAAGAGCGTTCATAACGTCTTGATAAAGTGACTCTTCACCAAATTTTTTGTCGAAGATAGGGCGTGGAAGGTGACCTTTACGGAAACCTGGAACATTAAGAGATTTCTTCACTGAGTTGAAGACACGGTCCAATTCTGGTTTGATTTGGTCTTGAGAGATAGTGAAAGTCAAGACACCACGGTTTGTTTCTTTGTTTTCAAATGATACAGACATTCTGTCATTTCTCCTTAAAATTTTTTAAATACAGTCTATTATAACATAAACGAGCGACTTTTTTCAAGTAATGACTGCGCTTTTCAACGATGGGGGAGGTGCTTACTCGCTTCTTTGATACTAAGTTCAGCCATTCTTTCCTTGTTTTTCTCAATGAAGCATGCTACCCAAGCTGGATTCGTTTTGGAGTAGTCTCTCAGAGCCCAGCCAATGGCTTTATTAATAAAGAATTCTGTTTGATTCAAATTATGAAGCAGAATTTTTTCCATTAATTGAACATTGGTCTTCTCTTTTCTTAACAACTGGTGGTCAATAGCGACTCGTCTCAGCCAGATATTGTCTGACAAGCTCCATTGGAGGATTATTTTTTCCAGTTCCGGCTTGTCATACACCAAACTCCCTACTACGCGATCTAGGATATCCACCGTATCCCACCAAGACTTGGTAACAACCAACCGCTCTAGCTTAGGAAAATCGCTGTCCTTTAGATAAGACTGCATTGCTTTCAAATAATTGGCAGCCACATACTGGTATTCTCTAGACTCTTTTTCCCAGCAAGTATCTACAAAATCCCAATAGATAATCTTTGTTTTTTTCGCTTCTGGAAAGTATTTTTTATAGAGTTTATTTCTTTCAGGCGCCGCAACACCTAGGAAGGAAAATTGATGGCGCATATAGGCTGCCATAGGCCCTGCTTTTTTAGGATCTTTTGCTGCTTCTAGCTCCTCAAGTAAATCTGTTAGACTCATCTAAAACTCCTCATGCCCCACCAAATGGTGCTGAAAGGCATAGACCGCCGCTTGGGTGCGATCGCTAACCTCAAGTTTGGCAAGGATGTTGGACACGTGGGTCTTGACCGTCTTGAGAGAGATAAAGAGTTCATCAGCGATGCGCTGATTTTCATAGCCCTTGGCAATCAGTTGGAGAACGTCTCGCTCACGCGCAGTCAGGTCCTCATGTAGTTCTATGTGATTGCGGTGGTATTCGACCTTCTTGCTGACCTCTTGCTCAATGGCAAGCTCCCCAGCAGCCACCTTACGGACAGCATAGAGCAGTTCGTCGGCACTAGAAGTCTTGAGCATATAGCCACGAGCACCGGCATCTAAGACAGGCATGATTTTTTCATTGTCCAAGTAAGAGGTCACAATCAAAATCTTGGCATCAGGCCATTCTTTGAGAATAGCTAAGGTCGCGTCAATCCCATTCATCTCAGGCATGACAATATCCATGACAATGACATCTGGGCGCAGTTCCAAGGCCAAGTCAATACCTTGAGACCCGTTAGCCGCCTCGCCCACAACTTCTACATCGTCTTGGAGGTCAAAGTAGCTTTTCAAGCCCCATCGGACCATTTCATGATCGTCCACTAGTAAAATTTTCATCTTTACTCCTTCATCATTCCTTATCGAGCAAGGGAATACGGATATCAACTGCCAGCCCTTGCTTGGGAGCTGTTAATAACTGAACCGTCCCTGCCATATCTTCAACCCGCTCCTTGATATTGCGGAGTCCATAACTCAAGTCGTCTAAACTCCCTAACTGGAAACCAATCCCATTGTCCACCACCTTCAGCTGCAATTCAAGATCCGTCTGATAAAGATAGACATCCAAACAGGAGGCTTGGGCATGACGGAGGGTATTGCTGATCAATTCTTGCAGGATACGGAAGATATGCTCCTCGATTTTCTTAGGCAATTTCGTCACATTTTGCTTAAGACTAACCTTGAGATCACTCTTGTCCTCAAGCTCTTTTAGGAGAATTTGAATCCCTTCTATCAAGCTCTTCTGTTCCAATTCAACTGGTCGCAAGTGCAGGAGCAAGACCCGCAAATCCTTCTGGGCGGTTTCTAAAATAGCTGTGACACTCTGCAACTGGGTCTGCATCTTTTCTCTATCCAATTTCAAAGCCTGCTGACTGATACCCGATAAAATCATGTGGGCCGCAAACAACTCCTGACTGACTGTATCGTGCAAATCCCGAGCAATCCGCTTTCTTTCCTTCTCAATGATTTCCTCTTCCTGAGCAAGACTGTGATTTTCAGCCTTTTGAAGTGCTTCTGTCAAGAGGTTAAGTTTGCCAGATAAGGACTTAAAGCTGGCATCCAAATCTGGATCTGAAACCTGAACCACTTCTTGCCCTGCCAACAAACGCTTGAGATTGGCCTGCATTTTTCTTAGGGAAAGCTCTTCCACGCCTCGCCAAAACAGGGCTAAGAGACAGGTCATGGACATGCTGAAAACCAACAACAAAAAGACAAATTTTTCTGTTTTTTCGACATCATGCAAGAAAATTGACCAGTCAAAATCAAGGATTTCTAGCAAGCTGTGGGAGAGAAACAAGACAAATAGGACAGAGGTGAGGGCAATGATTATATAAGCTTGTTTTTTCATCCTCTGACCACCTCCACATCGCCAATCATAGTGGTCAAGAGAATCTTGACGCTCTTGTTACTCTTGAGATAATCTCTCGTTTCCTGATGATAGTGTTCATTGCGGAGGGCTCGCTTGGGCTGGTTGAAAAAAGTCAAATCCCCATAGAGACAGTTAACACTGAGACTGACTTCCACATCAACAGGCACAATGATTTTGGTCGTTCCTACCATCTTTCTGAGGATAATAACATTATCATGATTGGTTAGAATCACCCTCTCCAAATGAATGGTGTCTTTTCCCATAAGACGAAAAAGATTGATATCATCAAATTGGCAAGTCTGGTAACTTGAAAAATGATGGAGATTCCCAAACCAACGATTTTTCTCCTTCTTAACCGTCACCACCTCTTCAAACACCAAATTTGTCTGCTCTTTTTCCTGGTTCATCATCGGGTAAAGAAGAAAGAGACTGTATATAACCGCAACAAAAATAGCTAGAATCACAAAGGGATTGAGCATGACGATGAAAAAGAAGAGAATGGTTGCCACCACCAAAAGAAGGTTATTTCCCTCCTTACCAGTGTAATAGCGAATCAAAAGTAAAAAGAGGAATAGAATCAGCAGAAAACGTGAAAAATGCTCTGAAACCATCAAAATCAGAGCTCCCGTCAACAGACAGGCTTCGACAAATAAAAAGATTTTAAATTTTCTCATAGGTTCATCCTCTCCCTTCTATTTTATCACAATTCAAAAAAGTCACCTCGGTCTGAAGATGGAAAAAAGGCGGTAGTTACGCCTTTTTCATCTGATCTTTTGCTTCTTTTAATTTTCCATAAAGAATATAATCTACGCTTTGCAAATCTGCTATGGTAGCACAGTTCAGGGCACACATAATCAAACGCAGATCCTCTTTCCAGCCTTGGATAATGTCAATCACTTCTTCAACTGTGTAGTTTTCAACCAATTCCAAAACTGTTCGAGACAGTCCTACAGCCTTAGCACCAAAGACCAAGCACTTAATCATATCCAGCGGATTCCGAACCCCTCCGCTAACCAAAAGTTCGACCTTGTCTTTCCATTCTTGGGCATTGATAAGGGCTTGCATAGTAGACTGGCCCCATTGATTGAGATAGTCACGCTGACCACTGCGACGGTTTTCGATATAGGCAAAGCTGGTACCACCACGACCTGATAGGTCCACTGTACGAACGCCCAGTTCATAGGCTCTTTCGATGGTCTTCACATCCATTCCAAAGCCCACTTCCTTGAGGACAATCGGAACAGGGATTTGCTTGCTATAGTCTGCCAGATGCGATTGCCAGCTTCTGAACGTTCTTTCTCCCTCAGGCATGAGCAATTCCTGCATGACATTGACATGCACTTGCAGGAGGAGAGGTTTCATCTCTTCTACAGTCTGAAGTCCTAACTCAACAGGCTTGTCCAATCCAATATTGGTTCCAAGAAGGAGATTTGGATAACTAGACTTGACAGGAAATGAATCATCTGTAGGATTCTTGAGGGCTGCGCTATAAGAACCCGTCACAAACAAAATCCCACAGGCTTCCGCCACCTGAGCCAGCTTTTGATTGATTTCTCGTCCTTTGTTACTTCCACCCGTCATGGCATTGATATAAAAAGGAAAATCCCACTTTCGACCTGCAAACTCTGTAGACAAATCAATCTCATCCAGGTCATAAAGAGGCAAGGAAGAATGAATCAACTCCACCTCATCAAAGCTATTATAGGAACTTTTCTGCTCAAGGGCATAGCGGATATGCTCGTCCTTACGATTTGTCGTCATGTCCTATCCTTTCTTGGTATAAGAGCTCAATCCCCAGATCGGCCCAACGATTTTTTAAGGTTTCAGTTGATTGTACATCAAAACTCAAGGCAATCCCACAGTCACCACCACCAGCACCGCTACTCTTGGCAACAGCCTGCAAATCTAGACTGGCTTCTTTCAACTGTCTCAGCGATGGCGTGTAAATATCTGCGCTCAAACCTTCTAAAAGTTGACTGGCTACTTCTACTTGCTCGATGATTTTTTCGGCTTTTCCTAGTTCCAAGGCTTCTACCAAAGTAGCCACTGTTTCTTTTGAGGAAGTTAAAAAACTCTGATTGATATTTTGCTTGATTTGCTGGACCATGTTACTAGACACAGCTACTTCCTTGGTCCATCCCACTAGGAAATCACATTCTAGGGTAGGTTTCACTTGTGAGATGGAAAAGCCCCAATCACGCTCCAAAACTGTCGCCAAGTTTTCTTCTTCCAACCAAGTTGCCACCTTTTGACGATCAAATGACCGGTAGAGAACCAAATCCTCTGCCACAATACAGGCAAGGTCGCCCATAGAACCATTGTCGCCTCGCTTGAGCAAGACGGCACTAGCCAGCTTGAACAAGAGCTCCTGATCAACCGAAAGATCATAGAGAGCAAGCAGAGCCTTGATAACCAAGACAACGACACTACCGCTAGAACCCAGACCAAACTTTTTGCCTTCTCGTTCCATTTTGCCACGGATTTCTAGAGAAAAAGGTCTTAAAGTTTGACCTCGATAAGTCAGGAAATCTTCCACTAGAGCAATTGTTTCTTGAATCAATCTATAGTCAGGATTCGGCTTCAAATCCACTGCGAAATCAAACAGATCTGAATAGATACGGTAGCTGTCAGAAAAAGTAATCTCAGCCCTCATATAGATGGGAATAGCCTTTATCAAGGCTAACTGCCCTGGCTCTAAAATAGCATATTCGCCTGCCCAATAGAGTTTTCCGCAAGTTTTAACAGCAATCATCTTGGCTCAAATCCTTTGTTTTTGACACAATCAAGCGATAACGTTGACTGAAAATTTCAGATAAATACTCCAAGTCTTTCTCCTGACAGAGGACCTTAACATTGGGACCAGCATCCATGGTAAAGTAGCAGGCCTCTCCTTGCTCGCGAAGTTGACGAACAAAGTCCATGGCTTCATAAGATGCATCCGTCAGATAAGAAAAAGCTGGTGATGCTGTTTTGGTCGTAGCGTGCATAGCCAGGGCATTTTTCTCCGTTAACTCCCCAACCTTGGCAAAGTCATTTTCCTTGAGATAAACTAGCATATCCTGATAGTCTTTCTCAGACTGACGGACCCAGTCATCAAAGGTCGTCGATGTTTCCACACAAAGTTTCATCCCATCACGACTAGAGATTGGTTTTTTCTTGTCTTCTAGCACCAACATAATCATAGCTAGTTTCAAGTCTGTCTCGATAGGGTAAATCTCCCCACTATCCTTATCCCAGGCACCTAGCGGTCCATAAAAACTCCGAGAGGACGACCCTGAGGCAAACTTAGCCTCCTGCGCCAACTGGCTTCTATCCAAGCCAAGCTTGAAATAAGCATTGCAAGCCTTGACTAGGGCGGACAAACCGCTAGAACTTGAGGACAAACCCGCTGCGGTAGGCATATTGTTTTGAGTGTCGATACGGACAAAGCCTTCTCCAGCTGGACGGTAGCGGTCAATAATCTTACTCATCTTGGCATGCTCAGCCTCATTTTGTAATTGACCATTGATATAAAATGCATCAGCAGTCGCATCCGTTGGTAAAGGCGACAAGGTCGTCTCTGTGTACATATTTTCCAAAGTCAGAGAGATACTGCTAGTAGCAGGAACCATCTCTTTTTCTTTTTTCTTTCCCCAATATTTGATAATAGCAATATTTGCGTAAGAACGTACTGTTACAGGCTCTCTATCCATGTCTGTACCGCTCCTTTCTCTTCTAATCTTTCTGCTAGTTCTTGAGCTTGAGTCAGATTGCTTGCCAAGGCTATGATACAGCCTCCAAGCCCACCACCGCTCATCTTGGCACCTAAAGCACCATGGTTAAGAGCCGTTTCAACCAACGAGTCTGCTTCAGAGCTACTGACACCAATTTCTTTTAAATGTAAATGCGCTTGACTGAGGATTTGTCCCAATCCGTCAGCATCTTTTCGTATAATTGCCTCTTCTGCCTGCTGGGTCAATTCCCCCAAGGCATGCAAAAATGGTAAGGCATCTTTCCCCTTACTTTGAACCACTTGGATAGCTTCACGAGTATGGCCATAAACGCCTGTATCTGCAATCACCAAATAGGCGGATAAGTTCATCTCAAGCTCTGTAAATCCTACATTCTTAATAAAACGAATAGGTTGGTCACTGAGACAGGTCTTAGCATCCAAACCACTTGGATTCATATGGGCAATCATCTCCGCCCGATTGACCAAGATTTCTAGTACATCATGAGGCAGGTCGGCTTGATAGTAGTCAAAAACCGCACGAATGGCCGCTATGCTAATAGCCGCTGACGAACCCATTCCCCGTTTTTCAGGGATAGCCGAGTCAATCTCACAGCGAATGCAAGCTTCTTTGATATCCAAATATTCCAGAGAAGCATAAACCGCCATGGACAAAGTATCCTCCTCATAGAGACGCCAAGGACTCGCTGCAGGAACTACCTTACAAGTCACCTCTACCTCCAAAAGAGGCAGGGAAATGGCAGGATAACCGTAAACAACCGCATGCTCCCCTATTAAAATAATCTTACTATGTGCCTGACCGACACCCACTTTTTTTGTCATGTTTTCCTTTTAGCTAGACGGAAAGACCGTCTCATTTTTCATACAAGTATTGATTCTCTCCTATCTATTTTATTATATTTTCACAAAAAAAGCGATTGTTTCCTTCACAATCGCCTCTTTCATTATTAAATCCATTCGCCATTATAATTGACAGAATAGCCATCTACAGTCGTATTTACTGCTAAAGCACCTGAGCTATAGGCGTAGTACCACTTACTACCGACCTGGAACCAACCAGTTGCCATAGCTCCTGATGAACGGAGATAGTACCACTTGTTACCAAGGTATTGCCAGCCCGTTTTCATATCACCATTTAACTGGTCTAAATAATACCAAGTTGAGCCGTCTTGATACCAGCCAGTTGCCATTGCACCTGATGAACGGAGGTAGTACCACTTGTTACCAAGATATTGCCAACCAGTTTGCATAATACCAGTTGTTGGATCTAGATAGTACCAAGTTGAATTATCATTGATCCAACCACGCACTAGCTCCCCAACCGTTAAACTGTTGATACGAGCATCGAAGCTACCATCCTCCTGTAAATAATACCAATGCCCTTCGTCATAAATCCAACCAGTTTTTAAAGTGTGATAGCTACGCTGATCTTCAAAATAATAGGTTCGTTTCTCTGCTGGGGTATCATATTGTTCCCCATGATGTTTGTTGGTATTTGTAGCAGTTTTTGCTTCTAAAACTTGCTTGCCAACAAATTCTTGTAGTACGCCATCTTGATTAAAGTAATACCATCTTGGCATTGGCATAGATTCTAATCTTAAACCATTCGGGTAAGGACCAATTGTACTACCTTTAGATGGAAACGGGATATATTGCCAGCCAACAACCATCTCTCCTGATACATGATCAAAATAATAGTACTTGCCATCAATCACTCGCCAAGCCTTTTCTTTGATGTCACCCTTCTTGTAGTAGGTTCTACCATTTTCTTGGACAAATTTCCAACCTTCTGAATCAGCATCATTCGCCAATACTGCACTTGTCGCTAGCAAACCGAAGAAAAAGACTGCTAATGCGATTTGCATCAATTTTTTTATTATTTTCATTAGATATATCCTCCTGCAAGAATTATAGTAAAAATTAAATTGTATGTCAATATGACGGCCTTAAAATCATATAATAATGAACTATCATTTGATTCACTAGTAAAATCGGCTCTATAATATTTGTAGTGGGTATCCCCTATAGATATTATGGAGCCTATTTTGTTGTAGAAAAAAAGTCCCATATCATCTATAGTAAAATGAACCAAAAACAGTACAGAATGTGGTATAATCTTCTTATGGCATATTCAATAGATTTTCGTAAAAAAGTTCTCTCTTATTGTGAGCGAACAGGTAG
>CAJNDL010000016.1 GCA_905221505.1 bacterium | reverse complement strand
TTTTCTAGTTCATCATAAATAAAGCTAAAATCACAGAGTTCAGTTAGCTGACGTAAAAAGTGGGTTTTAGGAATCACGATATCATACAAACTAGAATAAGGACTGACATCCATAGTTAACTGATTATCAAGCATTATTTCACCTCATCTCTAGTATAACAAAAAAGCCATCAATTTGATGACTTTTTCAGTAGGCTCAAGTAATCCTTTCGGCTGTTTTTGATGGAGAAAACTAAAGTGTAATGCTATTGCTTTTAGAGATTTTCATAAACAAGAGCAAGGAACCTACTGTTAGAACAGTCAAGATAGTTGACAAGGCTGCGGCTACACCGTAATTTCCTCTGAGAACCTCTGTATAAATGGCTACAGTCATTGTTCTTGTTTTGACATTGTAGAGGAGGATAGAAGTAGAGAGTTCTGAAATCATTGTTACCCAAGATAAGATGGCTCCAGAGATAATACCAGATAGCATCATTGGAGTTGTAATCTTGGCAAAGGTATTGAGACGGCTACTTCCTAAACTCTCAGCGGCTTCTTCAATACTTGGTGCTATTTGTTGCAAGCTAGCAACAGATGAGCGAATCGTATAAGGCAATCTTCTGACAGATAGGGACATAATCAAGATGAAAGCTGTCCCTGTAATCATAAGAAATCCACTTCCAAATAGACCGGTATTGAAGGAAGAAATGAAGGCAATCCCTAGAACGGTTCCTGGTACAATATAAGGTACCATACTGAGGCTGTCAATTAAGTTTGTAAACAAATTCCGTTTTCTAACGGCTAGGTAGGAGATAAATGTTGCAAATAAAACAACTAGAACTAAGGCAATCAAAGGGATACGAATGGTATTGAAAATAGCAGATCCCATACGATTGAAAGCTACCTTGTAACTGTTTAGAGAATAACCTTTGACAAATACCATACCTGATGTTTTTAGGAAAGAAGTATAAATCAAGTAGACTTGAGGTAGAACAGAGAACAAGATAATTCCGTAGACTGTTGCATAAATGGCAGCCATTTTTCCTTTTGTAGTTTTTTTAGGCTCAATTGGATGGAGCGAATTCATGCTGAAACTGTAGCGATTTGAAATATATTTTTGGATAAGGAAAATTGCCAAGGCGATGATAATCGCCATAATTGCTAAAGCAGATGCAAAAGCAGAATTTCCTCCAACCTCGCTAATAAATTGGGTATAAATTAAGACGGGGAAAGTCCTATATCCTTCACCAATTAACATCGGTGTTCCAAAGTCTGAGAATGCTCTCATAAATACAAGTAGGGCAGCCGCTAGCAAGGTTGGAACTAGGAGAGGTAAAACAACCGTTACGATACGCTTAAATCCGAAGGAACCCATGCTTTCAGCGGCTTCAAGTAGAGAATTGTCAATACTCTTCATTGTCCCAGCAACGTATAGGAATACCAATGGAAATAGTTGAAGTGTAAAGACAAGTACAATTCCTTTGAATCCATAAATATCGATAGCTGGAAGATGAAGGGAATTTGTCAGGAATTTAGTAATGACCCCATTTCGTCCCAGCAAGAGAATCCAGGAGTAGGCTCCCACGAAAGGAGCTGACATGGAAGCAATGATAATCAATATTTGTAGAAATTTCTTTCCCTTGAAGTCATACATGGAAAAGAGGTAAGCTAATAAGGTTCCTACGACTAAGGAAGTGACAGTAGCAGTAATGGAAACCTTGAAACTATTGACGAGTGTCTCAGAATAGTAGGCTTTACTAAAGAAAGTGACAAAATTAGCTAGTGAGAATTG
Organism: bacterium; assembly: GCA_905221505.1. Taxonomy (GTDB): domain Bacteria; phylum Bacillota; class Bacilli; order Lactobacillales; family Streptococcaceae; genus Streptococcus. Next base: position 39,292 of record CAJNDL010000016.1, on the reverse strand, counting down.
TCCTTCATGTATGAGTGCTTGCTTGAGCACGGTAACGATAGGATAAACGAGAAAGACAAGATAGGTAAGAAAGATGAAGAAAGAGGAGGCTGTCCAAATATTTAGTTTTTTACGTTCCATGGTTGACTCCTTTTATCAGGTTTTGAGAACCATCTGCAGAAAAGACGTTTAATTTTTGAGTATTGATTCGTAGACGAATACGATCGCCTTTTTGTAGATCTTCTTCAAAAGTTGATTCTTCACTAACTTGAATTTTTGAGGCAAAACCTGTCTCGATGAAATATTCAGTATTCAGTCCAAGATAGACGCTATCGCTAATAGTTCCTTCAATATCTCCAGATTCATCTTTGATAAACTCTTCAGGACGAATGCTTACATGAATAGCTTGTGCTTCAGCCTGATCAAGGGATGGCATTCGAAGGGCATAGCCATCTGAAAAGACGATATAAGCGCCGTCGCTCCGTTTTTCGAGATTGGCAGGGATAATATTTGTGCGTCCGATAAAGGTAGCCACAAACTCATTGGCTGGTTTATGATAGAGTTCTTTTGGTCGGCCGATTTGTTGGATCACCCCGTCTTTCATAACAGCAATTTGATCTGAAATAGCCATAGCCTCTTCTTGGTCGTGGGTCACATAGACGGTTGTAATTCCCACTTCGTGTTGGATTTCTCGAATGGCTTGACGCATATCCAAGCGAAGTTTGGCATCTAGGTTACTAAGCGGCTCGTCCATGAGGAGAACACTTGGATTAACAGCTAAGGCGCGTGCCAAGGCGACACGTTGTTGTTGTCCACCACTGAGTTTATCGGGTTTCCGATCCGCATATTGAGCAATTTGCATTAGCTCAAGATACTTATTGGTTTGTTGGATTAATTCTTCTTTTGGAACTTTCTTTTGCTTGAGACCAAAAGCAACATTATCTCGGACAGTCAAATGTGGGAAAATAGCGTAGTTTTGGAAAACCATCCCGATATTGCGTTTGCTGGGTTCCATATTATTGATTTTTGTATCATCGAAGTAAAATTCTCCACCTTCGATACTGTTGAAACCTGCAATCATACGAAGAAGAGTCGTTTTCCCACAACCTGAAGGTCCAAGAAGGGTAAAGAGACTTCCTTTTGGAATTGTAATGTTCAAATTCTCAATAACAGGAACATCGTGGTAGATTTTTTTGGCGTTAATAATTTTGATCTCACTCATAGTGAACCTCTTTTACTGTTTAGATTGGATATCTGTAAAGACTTCGTTGTATTTCTTAACGATATCTGATTTATTCTTGATGACATAATCATAATCTTCAGTGAGTGTTTTGATTTTGTCAATTGGTTTCATATTTTCGCTTGTTTTAGCATTTTTACGAACAGGACGGTTAGTAGTGGTTGTACCAAGTGTATCTTGTACTTCTTGAGAGATAATAAAATCGATAAATTTCTTGGCATTTTCCATATTTTTCGCTTTTTTAACGATAGCAGCACTAGCAGGTAGGAAGACTGTTCCTTCTTTTGGATAGACTACCTTAATGTTAGCTCCGTCATTTAAGAGTTTAACTGCTGGATCTTCATAAGAGAGACCAACAGCCATTTCTCCGTCAGCAACTGCTTTATAGACACCAGATGAACTTGAACCGATTTTACCATCAATAAGTGTGAAGAGATCTTTTACATAAGACCAAGCTTTATCGTCTTTGTAACCACCTTGAGCTTGTAGCATATTTGTTAATTGAGCAAAGGCGCTAGAAGAGTTTGCTGGGTCAGCAGTTGCAATTTTTCCTTTTAGTTCAGGTTTGAGAAGGTCGCTATATCCTTCGATGTTCATGCCTTTCGTTAAATCAGGATTGACGATTAAAACACTACCATCCAGTGTATAAGGAGTAGAGTAGCCAGTTGTGTTTTGATATTCTTTGATAACATTATCATTTTCTTTTGAAGTATAGTTTTCAAAGAGTTCTCCGTGGGTAGCATATTGCGTATAAGAACCACCAAAGATGACATCGGCTACAGGAGCTTCTTTTTCTGACTCTAGTTTTTTGAAAAGTTCTCCAGTACCAGCTTGAATCAGTTCTACTTTGATACCATATTTTTCTTCAAAGGCAGGAATAGTTGCTCCGATTAAGCCCTCTGAGTTTGGTGAATAAACGACTAGCGAACCGCCGTCTCCTTTATCAGATGAACCGCCATCGGCAGATTCATTAGAAGAACAAGCAGCAAGACCAAAAAGAGCTAGTCCGCAAGCAGCATAATACATCCATTTCTTTTTCATGATGGATACCTCCGTTGTGTTATTTAAGTTTATTGTAAAACAATGTAAGCGTTTTTAAAACTGATAATTCTATTCTATTAGAGTAAAATTCTCTACAAAAACGGAAGTAATCTTTTTAATTTTATAGTAGGGTTTGACAGTTAATCATTGGACAGTCAAATGTTATTTTTTAGATTGGATATCTGTAAAAATGTCATTGTACTTTTTAAGAATGGCAGATTTGTTTTTTATGACATAATCGGAATCTTCAGTGGCAATATTGATTTCTGTCATAGCCTTCATATTTTTATTGGTTTTAGCATTTTTACGAATGGGTCTGATTGTTGTTTCGGTTCCTAGCTTATCTTGGATTTCTTGAGAAAGTAGGAAGTCGATAAACTTCTTAGCATTTTCCATGTGTTTGGCGTTTTTGACGATAGCCGCGTTACCAGGTAAAAAGACGGTTCCTTCTTTTGGATAAATGACTTTTACATCAACTCCGTCATTTAAAAGTTTTAAGGCAGGATCTTCATAGGTGAGGCCTACAGCCATTTCTCCATCGGCGACAGCTTTGTAAACATTTGAAGAGCTAGATGCAATTTTTCCATCTACTAGGGTAAATAGATTTTTCACATAGTTCCAAGCCTGTTCATTTTCGTATCCACCTTGATCGACAAGCATGTTTGTCAATTGAGCAAAGGCGCTAGAAGCATTACTTGGATCCGCAGTAGCGATTTTTCCTTTTAATTTAGGATTGAGTAGATCATTGTAGCCTTCAATTTGAATATCTTTTGTAAGAGCTGAATTGGCAATGATGACACTGACATCAAGTGTATAAGGCGTGTAGAATCCAGTTTTATTTTGATATTCAGGGATTATTTGGTCGTTCTCTTGAGAAATATAAGGTTCAAAAAGATTTTCGTTAGAAGAGAAGAGGGCGTAGGAGCCTCCAAAAATGACATCGGCTACAGGCAATTCTTTTTCAGCCTCAGCTTTTTTGAACAATTCACCAGTGCTGGCTTGTACTAAGTCAACCTTAATACCATATTTTTCTTCGAAGGAAGGGATTGTTTCTTCGATAAGGTCTTCAGGGTTAGGCGAGTAGACAACCAAAGTGTTATCTGAATCTTTTTCAGCGCTAGTTTCTGCTTCTATAGGTGAAGAACATCCTGATAAAGAAAGGAATATCCATCCACAAGAGAGAAAGAATAGTATTTTTTTCATAAGTATCTCCTTTTTTACGAACATTTTCTCTACCTATATTGTTAATGTTTTTAAATTGTAGAGTTCTACAGGATATAATAAAAACCTTAAAGAAATCTAAAACGGGAAATAGAAAATGGGTGTCTCGAGCAAGGATGGGTAAACTGTAGCTGGGATTTCGATGGGAAGTATAAAATAAAAAGATTGCTACAATAGAGGGCTCTATAATATTTGTAGTGGGTAAATCCCTATAGATATTATGGAGCCTATTTTAGGGTAGAAAAAAAGTCCCATATGACCTATAATGAAAAGCGATCAAACAACTCATTAGAAAGAATCATATGGAACAATTACATTTTATCACAAAACTACTCGATATCAAAGACCTTAATGTCCAAATTATGGATGTTGTTAATAGAGGCTAACTTCTCAAAGTAACTTCCACTTGCCCAACCGAAGTGGAAATTAGTCTAAAACGGATTTTTATGGTGGAATTAAGTGTGAGACGTTTGAAAATAACTAAAATTAAACTTGGCTGCAATTTGCAATCCTAAACGGCAAATTCGTCCAAATCTTCCATTCTGCAACAAGCGGTATAATATTTTTCGACACACTCAAGATTAAGAAAACGGCAAGTATAAACCCAAGAATATTCGTCCGTGATGGGGATTTTCACTTCTAAAACAAGGATTAAAAACACATCCTACACCGTGTAATTCTTCGAAAGTTGTAAGGTGAACTGTTTCAATTTGGGGGAGTTTGGGCGGTAGAAAATTTTGAAATTTGGCTGAATCATATCTCTCCAATAGTAGTCAAAATTTTCGAAGGCTTTTAGTTTTGCTTTGTTGCCAATTTAAAGCTCGGTGGGTACTGGAGCTTCTTGCGACAGTTTGCCCAACTCGTAACTCACCCGAAGCATTTCTTGAAGCGTCCAGACCGAAATATCGTGAAAATCTTGGCTATCTAAGTTTTGGCGCTCCAGCGTAGGGATTCTACCAATCATGCTGGCTACTATAGCAATTTCTTGGTCTCGGGTGGTATCTTCGTTTTCAAAATTGTGGATATTTTGAATGCGGTCTTGAAGCGAGAATTGCTCTTGATCAAGTTCATTATTTTGAATATTTCTGTTAGTGAATTTTTCCATAGAAATCTCCTTTGCTTTGTTGGTGTGTCCATCATAACTCTCCATAGGGGAAGAGTCAAGCACTTTTTCACGAAAACCCCAACGACTTGAAATCGCTGGGGTTAAGGGGTTAGAGTTGGTTAGTTGTTGGACTGCTGAGTGAGGTGTGGACATTATACCATAAATAGTACATAGCTTGCTAATCCTTTGAAAACAGTGAGTTTCTAGCGTGTTAACCAAAAGTGAATACGATATTGAATACGACTTTACTTTTAGCTGGGACGGATGAAATCCATGAGCTGACCAACAACTTCAACACGTTGATTATCATTGATGTGGGTATACATATCAAGAGTGATTTGAACATTATTGTGACCGAGTCTATCTGAAATAATTTTTGCTGCAACACCAGCTTCAAACAGGAGAGAAGCTGGTGTATGCCTAAATCCGTGAGGAGAAATTTTTTTAAGTTTATTGTGTTTACGAAAGAATCTGCTAAGCTTCACTTTCATAGTTGTAGTCAAAAGCCATCCCCTACTATTATTCGTAAAGATATAATTCGAATCATATTTGTAAGGCACACCAGCTTGGAAATATTCTTTTATTTGCTGACGTTTCCAGAGTTTTAATACATTCAGAGTTTCATCATCTAAGGTGATAATCCTCTTACTTCTTTTGGATTTGTTGTTCAGGAGCCAAACTGTGCCAGTTTGAACCGTCGAAGAGACAAAGTTCTACTTGATATTCTTCGCAGAGTTTAGCGAGTGTCATAGTTCTCCTTCGTTATTTATAAACATCTCTGCGGTGGGCGATTTCCACGGCTAGGACGACTAGTTTATCGTCTTGGATATCACAGATGATGCGGTAATTCTCTACTCTGTATCGCCAGTAACCTGCAAGGTTGGCTTTTAATGCTTTTCCATGTTGTCGTGGATTGGTCGTGTTTTCAATGTTTTTAGCAAGCCAGGATAGGATTTGTTTTCTGGTTGGGGTATCTAGTTTTTTAAGTTGCTTGAGAGCTTTTTTATCAATATCTAGCCGATACATTAAGCAATATCCTCTCGAGTTAGTCCTAGTTCATCCAAGACCTCATCCATGGTATAAGTAACTGGGTCGGCTAAATACTCCATATAGGCTTGGTCGGCTGCTCGTGCGTCTTCGATATCTTCCATGAGTGCCATGAAGTCGTCAAAATCCATGGTCGTTGTGTCGATACCGTGTTTGTTTAGGTAGTCCGTGATGTAGGAATTTTTTTCTGTGAAGTTGATAGTGATAGTCATTAGCGTTCTCCTTTGCTTTTGAAGTGGGCGGATAGGACGGATGTGATGAAGTCGATATCATCTTCATTTAGTGGTTTCCCGTCAAATAACATGGTGTTGGCTGCTGCTTTGCGTAAGTCTATGATTTGTCCGTTTACTTGAGGAAATTCATCACTCCCAGCGATAGCAGGGTTATCCGTTCGTCCGAGCAGGTAGTCGGTGGACACGTTGAAGTAGTCAGCGATTTCTGAAATTCTTTCAGTGGATGGTTTTGAATTTTTTAGATTATAAATAGTATTCTTACTGTAACCAAGTTTTTCTTCCAATGAATTTATTGAAAGTCCTTGCTTTTTGGCAAGTTCTTTAATTCTGTCAAATGTCTGAAACATTGATTTGTCAACCTTTCTGAGAATATGACAAAAACATTTAATATTTCTCATTAAAAAATAGAAAAGTTGATTCGAGGCATTAAAATAGTTTTTGTAAGTTAATGAGTTAGTAAAAAACGAAGTCAAAACTTATCTAAAAATAAATAGCTTTGGCGAGCGAATAAGTTGATAGATGTAATGTTTTATCAAGTTTTTTAATTATGCTTTCATTTTAATGATATACATTAAATTTGTCAAGCATTTTATACCATAGTTCGTGACAGTTCCAGCTTTTTTTGATAAAATCATACAGTATGCCCTTGGGCACAAAGTATGAACTGGGACTGTTTTTCCCAGCTTCGGAGGTAAAAAAATGTCAGATTCACCAATCAAATATCGTTTGATTAAGAAAGAAAAACACACGGGAGCTCGTCTGGGAGAAATCATCACTCCTCACGGTACCTTCCCGACACCTATGTTTATGCCAGTTGGAACTCAAGCCACTGTCAAAACTCAGTCGCCTGAAGAATTGAAGGAGATGGGTTCAGGGATTATCCTATCAAACACTTATCATCTCTGGCTGCGTCCTGGAGACGAACTCATTGCACGCGCAGGTGGTCTCCACAAGTTCATGAATTGGGACCAGCCAATCCTGACAGATAGTGGAGGTTTCCAGGTTTATTCTCTAGCTGATAGCCGTAATATCACAGAAGAAGGGGTAACCTTTAAAAACCATCTCAATGGTTCAAAGATGTTCCTGTCTCCAGAAAAAGCCATTTCTATTCAGAATAATTTGGGATCAGACATCATGATGTCCTTTGACGAATGTCCGCAGTTTTATCAACCTTACGACTACGTTAAGAAATCAATCGAGCGTACTAGCCGTTGGGCTGAGCGTGGTTTGAAGGCTCACCGTCGTCCGCATGACCAAGGATTATTTGGAATTGTGCAGGGGGCAGGATTTGAAGATCTTCGCCGTCAGTCAGCTCACGACCTTGTCAGTATGGACTTCCCAGGCTACTCTATCGGTGGTTTAGCAGTGGGAGAAACCCACGAAGAGATGAATGCAGTTTTGGACTTTACAACCCAATTGTTGCCTGAAAATAAACCTCGCTATTTGATGGGTGTGGGAGCGCCAGATAGCTTGATCGATGGGGTGATTCGTGGTGTGGATATGTTTGACTGTGTCTTGCCGACTCGTATCGCTCGTAACGGGACTTGTATGACCAGTCAGGGACGTTTGGTTGTCAAAAATGCTCAGTTTGCTGAGGACTTTACGCCGCTGGATCCTGAATGTGATTGCTACACATGTAGGAACTATACACGTGCTTATCTTCGTCACTTGCTCAAGGCTGATGAAACCTTTGGTATTCGCTTGACTAGCTACCACAATCTTTACTTCTTGCTTAACCTGATGAAGCAAGTGCGACAAGCCATCATGGATGACAATCTCTTGGAATTTCGTGAGTATTTTGTTGAAAAATATGGCTATAATAAGTCAGGCCGTAATTTCTAAAATGGAATGGATATAAGCTAAAAATCCTAAGTTTTCTCTTAGGATTTTTCTTATTTTTTTGATAGAATAAAGTGTACAATGAAAGGAAGAATAAACTCGTATGCGCATTAAATGGTTTTCCTTGATTAGGATTACAGGTTTACTTTTGGTACTCTTGTATCATTTCTTTCAGACCATCTTTCCTGGAGGATTTTTCGGGGTAGATGTCTTTTTCACATTTTCAGGTTTCCTGATTACGGCTCTACTTATCGAAGAATTTTCTAAAAATCATGAGATTGACTTGATTGGATTTTTTAGGAGACGCTTTTATCGGATTGTGCCACCTGTAGTTTTGATGGTCTTGGTAACCATGCCTTTTACTTTTTTGGTTCGCCAAGACTATGTTGCTGGAATTGGTGGCCAGATTGCAGGTGTTTTAGGCTTTATGACCAACTTCTATGAACTCCTAACAGGTGGGAGTTATGAATCTCAGTTCATTCCTCATTTGTTTGTCCATAATTGGAGCTTGGCTGTTGAGGTGCACTACTATATTCTTTGGGGATTGGCAGTTTGGTTCTTATCTAAGCAGTCGAAATCAAATGGTCAGTTGAGGGGGATGGTCTTTCTCTTATCTGCTGCTGCCTTCTTGGTTAGTTTCTTCTCCATGTTTATTGGTAGTTTTCTAGTAACCTCCTATTCCTCTGTTTATTTCTCCAGTTTAACTCATGTCTATCCATTCTTTTTGGGGAGTATCCTAGCAACTATCGTAGGCGTTCGTCAGACAACTTCTTTAGTTAAGCAGTTGGATAAAATCTGGGATTTACGAAAGACTTTGGTAGTTTTTGGAGGAGGCTTTGGTTTCCTAGTTCTTTTGACCTTCTTTGTCAAATTCACCTATCTTTTTGCCTATCTTATCGGCTTTTTACTTGCCAGTCTTGCAGCCCTTGCTATGATTTTGGCGACGCGTGTCTTACATGAAAAGACTCCTAATATGCAGGAACCAAAGATTATCAGCTTTTTAGCGGATACTAGCTATGCAGTTTATCTCTTCCATTGGCCTTTCTATATCATTTTCTCACAGTTGACATCAAATCTTTTTGCTGTCTTACTGACTTTGATTTGTTCTTATAGCTTTGCCAGTCTGTCATTTTATGTGTTGGAACCTTGGATCGCAGGAAAGAACACACCTATTATACAAACCCTTCGTCCCCTGCCTCATATTCACACAATCCTTGCAGCAAGCACAGGAATCTTGGCCTTCATAGTTTTCTTAGTGACTTTGATGGCACCACAAGTGGGAGCATTTGAGACAGATTTAACTGTTAATGGATTGAAGCAAGCCGCAACCAATATTGGCCAGACCAAGTTGATGGCAGAACGGGCAGATGCAAACAGTTTGGGGATTGCTGATGGTACTATGCTAATTGGTGACTCAGTGGCTCTAAGGGCCAATACAGCTCTACAGACAGCCCTTCCTGGAGCACAGATTAATGCGCAGGTCAGTAGAACAACCAAGACTGCCAATGAAATCATGCTAAACAATAGCCAGAATAAATTTTTACCTAAGATGGTGGTCATTGCTACTGGGGTAAATAATCCTGAAAATTATAAGGAAGACTGGGATAGTATCGTGAAAAATCTTCCAAAGGGTCACCATATGATTTTGGTGACACCTTATGAAGGAGATAAAACAAAAGAGACCTATGCAATCGTTGAGAAGGCTGCTGCCTATATGAGAGAATTGGCAGAGAAGACTCCTTATATCACGATAGCCGATTGGAATCAAGCTGCTAAGGAACATCCAGAGATCTGGACAGGAACAGACCAGGTTCACTTCGGAAGTGACAATAGTAAAATTGAAGCAGGAGCTAAATTGTATGCAGATACCATTGCTACAGCTTTGCAAACAGCTCAAGACAAACCAGTCAAATCAAAATAACTTATATTAAAAAGAGAAGAGTTGGAGAAATCCAGCTCTTTTAAAATATCTCTAGAAAATAGGTCTATACCATTTACAAATGAATCAGAAAGGTTTATAATGTAATTGACATAATAAATATCAAAAGTAATCTTTTAAGGAGGTCATTATTATGCCTAATTACGTTAAAGCGGATCAGTTTTTCTATCCATTTGGCATTCGTCGCGGTGGGTACTTAGAACTTGTTGATGGCAAATTTGGGAAACATGTGGATCAAATTCCTGAAGGAGCAGAGGTTCTTGACTATACTGGTTATAGCATTGCACCAGGTCTTGTGGATACTCATATTCATGGATATGCAGGTGTAGATGTGATGGACAACAACATTGAAGGTACATTGCATACTATGAGTGAAGGACTTCTTAGTACCGGTGTTACCAGTTTCTTGCCCACAACTTTAACAGCCACTTATGAGCAATTGCTTGCAGTCACTGAAAATCTTGGAAACCATTATAAAGAAGCAACAGGTGCTAAGATTCGTGGGATTTATTATGAAGGCCCATATTTCACAGAAACTTTTAAGGGGGCACAAAATCCAACTTATATGAGAGACCCGGGTGTTGAGGAGTTTCATTCTTGGCAGGATGCTGCAAAAGGGATGCTAAATAAAATCGCTATTGCACCAGAACGTGATGGGGTGGAAGATTTTGTACGTACTATTACAGGTGAAGGCGTAACAGTTGCTCTTGGACATTCAAATGCGACATTTGAACAAGCTAAGAAGGCAGTTGATGCTGGAGCTAGTGTATGGGTACATGCCTATAATGGGATGCGTGGTTTAACACACCGCGAACTAGGTATGGTAGGAGCTATGTATGAGCTCCCACATACTTACGCAGAATTAATTTGTGATGGTCACCACGTAGATCCAAAAGCTTGTGAGATTTTAATTAAGCAAAAGGGGACAGAAAACATCGCTCTTATTACGGACTGTATGACAGCTGGTGGGCTTGAAGACGGTGACTATATGTTGGGAGAATTCCCTGTTGTAGTAGCAAATGGAACTGCACGTCTCAAATCTACTGGTAATTTGGCAGGTTCTATCCTCAAACTTAAAGATGGTATGAGAAATGTAGTCGAGTGGGGTATTGCAAATCCACACGAAGCGGTCATGATGGCTAGCCTTAACCCAGCAAAATCTGTTCACATTGATGATGTTTGTGGTCAAATCCGTGAAGGCTACGACGCTGACTTTATCGTACTAGATAAAGATTTGGAATTGGTAGCAACCTACCTCGATGGTGTAAAACGATATCAAGCATAAGAGAGAAAGCAGAAGTTAGAGACTAGCCTCTGCTTTTTTATGTATGGCACTTTACCGGTAAACGAAAAAGTTAAAAAAATCACAAAAAAGCTTGAACAAACAAATGAAAAGGCTTACAATTATATTATAAATAGTACAAATAAAAAAACGGAGGAGTGCTTTATGAAAGCCTATACTTATGTTAAACCAGGACTTGCTTCTTTTGTTGATGTAGATAAACCAATTATTCGCAAGCCAACAGACGCTATTGTGCGTATCGTAAAAACCACTATTTGTGGAACAGACCTCCATATTATCAAAGGGGATGTTCCTGCTTGCCAAAGTGGTACCATTCTTGGCCACGAAGGGATTGGGATTGTTGAAGAAGTTGGAGAAGGAGTTTCTAACTTCAAAAAAGGTGACAAGGTTTTGATTTCTTGTGTCTGTGCCTGTGGTAAATGCTACTACTGTAAAAAAGGAATTTATGCCCACTGTGAAGACGAAGGGGGCTGGATTTTCGGTCACTTGATTGATGGTATGCAGGCTGAATATCTACGTGTTCCTCATGCAGATAACACTCTTTACCATACTCCAGAAGACTTGTCAGATGAGGCTTTGGTTATGCTATCAGACATTTTGCCTACTGGATATGAAATTGGTGTCTTGAAAGGGAAGGTAGAACCTGGTTGTAGTGTAGCCATTATTGGTTCAGGACCAGTTGGATTGGCTGCTCTTTTGACAGCTCAGTTCTACTCACCAGCCAAATTGATTATGGTGGACTTAGACGATAATCGCTTGGAAACTGCTGTATCATTTGGTGCGACTCATAAGGTTAATTCTTCAGACCCTGAAAAAGCCATTAAAGAAATTTATGATTTGACAGATGGTCGTGGTGTGGACGTTGCCATCGAAGCTGTTGGTATTCCTGCAACATTTGACTTCTGTCAAAAGATTATCGGTGTAGACGGAACAGTTGCCAACTGTGGTGTACATGGTAAACCAGTTGAATTCGATTTGGACAAGCTTTGGATTCGCAACATCAATGTAACAACTGGTTTGGTATCTACAAATACAACTCCACAATTGTTGAAAGCTCTTGAAAGTCATAAGATTGAACCAGAAAAATTGGTCACTCACTATTTCAAACTCAGTGAAATTGAAAAAGCCTATGAAGTCTTCGGTAAGGCAGCAGACCACCATGCTATTAAGGTCATCATCGAAAACGATATCTCAGAAGCCTAAGTAGTAAAAAGATTTTTGAACATAAGCAAATAGAAATTCAGTCATCCATCAGATGGCTGGATTTTTTATCGAAAAATTAAGAAATGAGCATATTTCTTTCCTTGTTTGGCGGAATTGGTTATAATATACGGTACAAAGGAATGAATGAATATGTATCGTGTTATAGAAATGTACGGAGATTTTGAACCGTGGTGGTTCTTAGAAGGTTGGGAAGAAGATATTGTAGCAAGTAAGAAATTTGACCAGTATTATGATGCTCTCAAATACTACAAAACTTGCTGGTTTAGACTGGAACAAGAATCCCCTCTTTATAAAAGTAGAAGCGACTTGATGACCATTTTTTGGGACCCAGAAGACCAACGCTGGTGTGATGAATGTGATGAGTATTTACAACAATACCATTCTTTGGCTCTTTTGCAGGATGAGCAGGTCATCCCAGACGAAAAATTACGTCCAGGCTATGAAAAACAAACTGGTCAGGAAAGGCATCGTTCTTGCCGTATGAAATTAAAATAGAGACAAAGTAACTTTTTTTGGAGTTGCTTTTTTTTATTTTTCCAAATCTTTGCGAATAGTATAGGTGAGGAGGTAAGTATGGTTCAAGAAATTGCACAAGAAATCATTCGTTCGGCCCGGAAAAAAGGGGCGCAGGATATTTATTTTGTCCCTAAGCTCGACGCCTATGAGCTTCATATGAGGGTGGGAGACGAGCGCTGTAAAATCGGTTGTTATGATTTTGAAAAGTTTGCGGCTGTCATCAGTCATTTCAAGTTTGTGGCGGGTATGAATGTGGGAGAAAAGCGACGTAGTCAGCTGGGTTCCTGCGATTATGAATATGAGCAGAAGATGGCGTCCCTGCGCTTATCTACCGTAGGCGATTATCGTGGTCATGAGAGTTTAGTTATTCGCTTGTTGCACGATGAGGAGCAGGATTTGCATTTTTGGTTTCAGGATATTGAAGAATTGGGCAAGCAGTACAGGCAACGGGGACTTTATCTTTTTGCTGGTCCGGTCGGCAGTGGTAAGACGACTTTGATGCACGAATTAGCCAAGTCTCTTTTTAAAGGGCAGCAGGTCATGTCTATTGAAGATCCGGTAGAAATCAAACAAGAGGGTATGCTCCAGTTACAGTTGAATGAAGCGATTGGACTAACCTATGAAAATCTAATCAAACTTTCCTTGCGTCATCGTCCTGACCTCTTGATTATCGGAGAAATTCGGGACAGTGAGACGGCGCGTGCAGTGGTCAGAGCCAGTTTGACAGGGGCGACAGTTTTTTCAACCATTCATGCCAAGAGTATTCGAGGTGTTTATGAACGTTTGTTGGAGTTGGGCGTGAGTGAGGAAGAATTGGCAGTCGTTCTGCAAGGAGTCTGCTACCAGAGATTGATTGGGGGAGGAGGGATCGTTGACTTTGCAAACAAAGACTATCAAGAACACCAGCCAACTAGCTGGAATGAACAGATTAACCAGCTTCTTGAAGATGGATATATCACAAGCCTTCAGGCTGAAACGGAAAAAATTAGCTACAGCTAAGCAAAAAAATATCATCACTTTGTTTAACAATCTCTTTTCCAGCGGTTTTCATTTGGTGGAGACTATCTCCTTTCTAGATAGGAGTGCCTTGTTGGACAAACAGTGCGTGACCCAGATGCGCACAGGTTTGTCTCAGGGAAAATCATTCTCAGAAATGATGGAAAGTTTGGGATTTTCAAGTGCGATTGTCACTCAGTTATCCCTAGCTGAAGTTCATGGAAATCTCCACCTAAGTTTGGGAAAGATAGAAGAGTATCTAGACAATCTGGCCAAGGTCAAGAAAAAGTTAATTGAAGTAGCGACCTATCCCTTGATTTTACTGGGTTTTCTTCTCTTAATTATTCTGGGGTTACGGAACTATCTACTACCACAACTGGATAGTAGCAATATCGCCACCCAAATTATCGGCAATCTGCCACAAATCTTTCTAGGAATGGTAGGGTTTGTTTCAGTAGGTGTCCTTTTAGCACTCGCTTTTTATAAAAGAAGTTCGAAGATGCGAGTATTTTCTATTTTAGCACGCCTTCCCTTTCTAGGAATTTTTGTGAAGACCTATTTGACAGCTTATTATGCGCGTGAATGGGGGAATATGATTTCTCAAGGGATGGAACTGACGCAGATTTTTCAAATGATGCAGGAACAAGGTTCCCAGCTCTTTAAAGAAATCGGTCAAGACCTAGCTCAATCCCTACAAAATGGCCGCGAATTTTCCCAAACCATAGGAAATTATCCTTTCTTTAAGAAGGAGATGAGTCTCATCATCGAGTATGGGGAAGTCAAGTCCAAGCTGGGGAGTGAGTTGGAAATCTATGCTGAGAAAACTTGGGAATCCTTTTTTACCCGAGTCAACCGCACCATGAATTTGGTGCAGCCACTGGTCTTTATCTTTGTGGCTCTGATTATCGTTTTACTTTATGCGGCAATGCTCATGCCCATGTATCAAAATATGGAGGTAAGTTTTTAAAATGAAAAAAATGATGACATTCTTGAAAAAAGCTAAGGCAAAAGCCTTCACTCTTGTGGAAATGTTGGTGGTCTTGCTCATCATCAGCGTGCTTCTCTTGCTCTTTGTACCTAATTTGACCAAGCAAAAAGAGGCGGTCAATGATAAAGGAAAAGCTGCTGTTGTTAAGGTGGTGGAAAGTCAGGCAGAGCTTTATAGCTTAGATAAAAATGAAGATGCTAGCCTAAGCAAGTTACAAGCAGATGGGCGAATCACAGAAGAACAGGCTAAAGCTTATAAAGAATACCATGCTAAACAAAATACCAGTCAAACCGTTGCAGATTAAGGCCTTTACCATGCTGGAAAGCCTCTTAGTTTTGGGACTTGTGAGTATGATTGCCTTGGGCTTGTCCGGTTCTGTTCAGTCCACTTTTGCAGCGGTAGAGGAGCAGATTTTCTTTATGGAGTTTGAAGAACTCTATCGGGAAACCCAAAAACGCAGTGTAGCCAGTCAGCAAAAGACTAGTCTAAACTTAGCTGGGAAGACGATCAGTAATGGTAGTCAAAAGTTGACAGTTCCTAAAGGCATTCAAGCACCATCAGGCCAAAGTATTACATTTGACCGAGCTGGGGGCAATTCGTCCCTGGCTAAGGTTGAATTTCAGACCAGTAAAGGAGCAATTCGTTATCAATTATATCTAGGAAATGGAAAAATTAAACGCATTAAGGAAACAAAAAATTAGGGCAGTAATTTTACTAGAAGCAGTAGTCGCTTTAGCTATCTTTGCCAGTATTGCGATCCTCCTTTTAGGACAAATTCAGAAGAATAGGCAAGAAGAAGCAAAAGTTTTGCAAAAGGAAGAAGTCTTGCGTGTAGCTAAGATGGCTTTGCAGACAGGTCAAAATCAGGTAAACATAAACGGAGTTGAGATTCAGGTGTTTTCTAGTGAAAAGGGATTGGAGGTCTACCATGGTTCAGAACAGTTGTTGGCTATCAAAGAGCCATAAAATCAAGGCTTTTACCTTGTTGGAATCCCTGATTGCTCTGATTGTCATCAGTGGAAGCTTACTTCTCTTTCAAGCCATGAGTCAGCTCCTCATTTCAGAAGTTCGCTACCAGCAGCAAAGCGAGCAAAAAGAGTGGCTCTTGTTTGTGGACCAGCTGGAGGCAGAATTAGACCGTTCGCAGTTCGAAAAAGTGGAAGGCAATCGCATTTATATGAAGCAGGATGGCAAGGAAATTGCAATAGGCAAGTCAAAATCAGATGATTTTCGGAAAACCGATGCCAGTGGACGAGGCTATCAGCCCATGGTTTATGGACTCAAATCAGCACAGATTACAGAGGATAAGCAATTGGTTCGTTTTCGTTTCCAGTTTCAGAAAGGCTTAGAAAGGGAGTTCATCTATCGTGTGGAAAAAGAAAAAAGTTAAGGCAGGAGTTCTCCTTTATGCAGTCACCATGGTAGCCATTTTTAGTCTTTTGTTACAATTTTACTTGAACAGACAAGTCGCCCACTATCTAGACTATGCTTTAAATAAAGAAAAGTTAATCGCTTTTGCCATGGCCAAGCGAACCAAGGATAAAGCTAAGCAAGAAAGTGGAGAACAGGTCTTTAACCTAGGTCAGGTAAGCTATCAAAACAAGAAAACAGGCTTGGTGACGACGGTTCGTACACCTAGAAGCCAATATGAGTTCCTATTTCCTTCAGTCAAAATCAAAGAAGAGAAAACGGATAAAAAGGAAGAGGTAGCGACTGATTCAAGCGAAAAAGCGGAGAAGAAAAAATCAGACGAGAAGTCTGAAAAGAAAGAGAAATCCTAGTTAATTCAACTACTTTGTGCTAAACTAAAAATATGAAACATGATTTTAACCACAAAGCAGAAACTTTCGATTCCCCTAAAAATATCTTCCTCGCAAACTTGGTTTGTCAAGCTATCGACAAACAGTTTGATCTTCTATCAGACAAAGAAATTCTGGATTTTGGTGGAGGGACGGGTCTATTAGCCTTGCCCCTAGCCAAGCAGGCTAAGTCTGTCACTCTTGTAGACATTTCTGAGAAAATGCTGGAGCAAGCTCGTTTGAAAGCGGAACAGCAAGAAATCAAGAATATCCAGTTTTTGGAGCAAGATTTACTGAAAAATCCCTTGGAGCAAGAGTTTGATCTCATTGTTGTTAGTCGGGTTCTTCATCATATGCCTGATTTGGATGCGACCCTCTCGCTATTTCATCAACATCTGAGAGAAAACGGACAACTCCTTATTGCTGATTTTGCCAAGATAGAGCCTAACCATCACGGCTTTGAATTACCTGAATTGGAAAAACAGCTAATTGAGAACGGTTTTTCATCTGTGCATAGTCAGATCCTCTATAGCGCTGAAGACTTGTTTCAAGGAAATTACTCAGAACTCTTTTTTACAGTAGCCCAAAAATCACTCGCCTAGTCAGGGAGTGATTTTTCTATAAGGATGGAAAAAAGCAGGGAAATTTGATAAGATAGGAATATGGATTTTGAAAAAATTGAACAAGCTTATACGTATTTACTAGAGAATGTCCAAATTATCCAAAGTGATTTGGCGACCAATTTTTATGACGCCTTGGTGGAGCAAAACAGCATCTATCTGGATGGTGAGACTGAGCTAAATCAGGTCAAGGAGAACAATCAAGCCCTTAAGCGTTTAGCACTTCGCAAAGAAGAATGGCTCAAGACCTACCAGTTCCTCTTGATGAAGGCAGGGCAGACAGAACCCTTGCAGGCCAACCACCAGTTTACACCAGATGCCATTGCTTTACTCTTGGTGTTTATTGTGGAAGAGTTGTTTAAAGAGGAGGAAATTACTATCCTCGAAATGGGTTCTGGGATGGGGATTCTGGGAGCTACTTTCTTGACTTCGCTGTCTAAAAAAGTGGATTACTTGGGAATGGAAGTCGATGATTTGCTGATTGATTTGGCAGCTAGCATGGCAGATGTGATTGGTTTGCAGGCTGGCTTTGTCCAAGGAGATGCCGTTCGTCCACAAATGCTTAAAGAAAGCGATGTGGTCATCAGCGACTTGCCTGTTGGCTATTATCCTGATGATGCCGTTGCAGCGCGCCATCAAGTAGCCTCTAGTCAAGAACATACCTACGCCCACCACTTGCTCATGGAACAAGGGCTTAAGTATCTCAAGTCAGACGGATACGCTATTTTTCTCGCTCCGAGTGATTTGTTGACCAGTCCTCAAAGTGACTTATTGAAAGGGTGGTTGAAGGAGGAAGCGAGTCTGGTTGCCATGATTAGTCTGCCTGAAAATCTCTTTGCTAATGCCAAACAATCTAAGACTATTTTTATCCTACAGAAGAAAAATGAAATAGCAGTAGAGCCTTTTGTTTATCCACTTGCTAGCTTGCAAGATGCAAGTGTTTTAATGAAATTTAAAGAAAATTTTCAAAAATGGACTCAAGGTACTGAAATATAAAATAGATTTTGTTATAATAGATGAAAACGCTTAAAAAGGGGTATCATGTTATGACAAAAACAATTGCAATCAATGCAGGAAGTTCAAGTTTGAAATGGCAATTATACTTAATGCCAGAAGAAAAAGTGTTAGCGAAAGGTTTGATTGAACGTATCGGTTTGAAAGATTCAATTTCAACTGTAAAATTTGATGGCCGTTCTGAACAACAAATTTTGGATATCGAAAATCATACACAAGCCGTTAAAATTTTATTGGATGACTTGATTCGTTTCGATATTATCAAGGCTTATGATGAGATTACAGGTGTTGGACACCGTGTTGTTGCTGGTGGAGAATACTTTAAAGAATCAACAGTTGTTGAAGGGGATGTTTTAGAAAAAGTTGAAGAGTTGAGCTTGTTGGCTCCTCTCCACAATCCAGCCAATGCAGCAGGTGTTCGTGCCTTCAAGGAATTATTGCCAGACATTACCAGTGTAGTTGTGTTTGATACTTCATTCCACACAAGTATGCCAGAGAAAGCTTATCGCTACCCTCTACCAACAAAATATTACACAGAAAACAAGGTTCGTAAATATGGTGCCCACGGTACAAGTCACCAGTTTGTAGCAGGAGAAGCTGCAAAACTCTTGGGACGTCCATTAGAAGACTTGAAGTTAATTACTTGCCACATCGGTAATGGAGCATCTATTACAGCTGTTAAGGGTGGTCAGTCTGTCGATACTTCAATGGGATTCACTCCACTTGGTGGTGTGATGATGGGAACTCGTACAGGGGATATTGACCCAGCTATCATTCCTTACCTAATGCAATATACAGAGGACTTTAACACGCCTGAAGACATTAGTCGCGTCCTCAATCGTGAGTCAGGACTCATGGGAGTTTCAGGCAAATCTAGTGATATGCGCGATGTGATTGCTGCTATGGAAGAAGGGGAACATGATGCCACTTTAGCCTATGAAATGTATGTTGATCGCATTCAAAAACATATCGGTCAATATCTTGCAGTCCTAAATGGAGCAGATGCTATTATCTTTACTGCAGGTATTGGTGAAAATGCAGCTGCTGTACGTAAGGATGTTATCTCAGGAATTTCTTGGTTTGGCTGTGATGTTGACCCAGAAAAGAACGTCTTTGGCGTGACAGGAGACATCTCAACAGAGGCAGCGAAAATCCGTGTTCTGGTTATTCCAACAGATGAGGAATTAGTTATTGCCCGTGATGTTGAACGCTTGAAAAAATAAGTAAAACTAGAAAAAATATTCCGTACAAGGAGTTGGAAAAGTGAATTTTCCAACTCCTTTTTCTGATGAAATTGTCCAAAACCTTGCTATGATTGGCTTTTTTGAAAAATATGGTATAATAGTAGTAATTTAATAGATGGAGTTGAGTTTTGAAGAAAAACTTTCGTGTAAAAAGAGAGAAAGATTTTAAGGCGATTTTCAAGGAGGGGACAAGTTTTGCTAATCGCAAATTTGTTGTCTACCAATTAGAAAACCAGAAAAACCATTTTCGAGTAGGGCTATCAGTTAGCAAAAAGCTGGGGAATGCAGTCACTAGAAATCAAATCAAGCGACGAATTAGACATATTATCCAGAATGCAAAAGAGAGTCTGGTAGAAGATGTCGACTTTGTTGTCATTGCTCGAAAAGGGGTCGAAACCTTGGAATACGCAGAGATGGAGAAAAATCTACTCCACGTATTAAAATTATCAAAGATTTACCAGGAAGGAAATGGGAGTGAAAAAGAAACTACAGTTGACTAGTTTGCTAGGACTGTCTCTATTTATCATGACAGCCTGTGCGACAAATGGGACAACTAGTGATATTACAGCAGATTCGACTGATTTTTGGAGTAAATTTGTTTACTTCTTTGCGGAAATCATTCGCTTTTTATCGTTTGATATCAGTATCGGAGTGGGGATTATTCTCTTTACAATCTTGATTCGTACAGTGCTCTTGCCAGTCTTTCAAGTGCAAATGGTGGCATCCAGAAAAATGCAGGAAGCTCAACCACGCATTAAGGCGCTTCGAGAACAATATCCGGGTCGAGATATGGAAAGCAGAACCAAGCTAGAGCAGGAAATGCGTAAAGTCTTTAAAGAAATGGGTGTCAGACAGTCAGATTCTCTTTGGCCGATTTTAATTCAGATGCCGCTTATCTTGGCCTTGTTCCAAGCTCTATCAAGGGTTGACTTTTTGAAGACAGGTCATTTCTTATGGATTAACCTTGGTGGTGTGGATACAACACTTGTTCTTCCGATTTTAGCAGCAGTATTTACCTTTTTAAGTACTTGGTTGTCCAATAAAGCCTTGTCTGAGCGTAACGGAGCTACGACTGCGATGATGTACGGGATTCCAGTCTTGATCTTTATCTTTGGGGTTTATGCTCCGAGCGGAGTCGCTCTCTACTGGGCGGTGTCCAATGCTTATCAAGTCTTGCAAACCTATTTCTTGAACAATCCATTCAAGATTATCGCAGAGCGCGAGGCGGTAGTACAGGCACAAAAAGATTTGGAAAATAGAAAAAGAAAAGCCAAGAAAAAGGCTCAGAAAACGAAATAATAAGGAGGAATCTGGTAATGGTAGTATTTACAGGTTCAACTGTTGAAGAAGCAATCCAGAAAGGATTGAAAGAATTAGATATTCCAAGAATGAAGGCTCATATCAAAGTCATTTCTCGTGAGAAAAAAGGATTTCTTGGCTTATTTGGTAAAAAACCAGCCCAAGTGGATATCGATACGATTAGTGAAACGACAGTTGTAAAAGCAAACCAACAAGCTGTAAAGGGAGTTCCAAAACAAATCAATGATTTGAATGAGCCTGTTAAAACAGTTAGTGAAGCGACCGTTGATTTGGGGCATGTTGTAGAAGCAATTAAAAAGATTGAAGAGGAAGGCCAAGGTATTTCTGATGAAGTCAAGGCTGAAATCTTAAAACATGAAAGACATGCCAGCACTATCTTAGAAGAAACTGGTCACATTGAGATTTTAAATGAATTACAACTTGAAGAAACTGACCTCGGAGAAGAAGTAGCAACTCCTAATATTGAAAGCCAAGACGAGCAAACTGAAAGTCAAGAACTAGAAGACTTGGGCTTGAAAGTTGAACCGAGCTTTGATATTGAACAAGTAGCTACGGAAGTAACGACTTATGTTCAAACAATTATTGATGACATGGATGTTGAAGCCACACTTTCAAATGACTATAACCGTCGTAGCATCAATCTACAAATTGACACCAATGAGCCAGGTCGTATTATCGGTTACCATGGTAAAGTCTTGAAAGCTCTTCAACTGTTAGCTCAAAATTATCTTTACAACCGCTATTCAAGAACCTTCTACATTACTATTAATGTCAATGATTATGTTGAACACCGTGCAGAAGTCTTGCAGACCTATGCTCAAAAATTGGCGACTCGTGTTTTAGAAGAAGGTCGCAGCCATCAAACAGATCCAATGTCGAATAGTGAGCGTAAGATTATCCATCGTATTATTTCGCGTATGGATGGCGTGACTAGTTACTCTGAGGGTGACGAGCCAAATCGCTATGTCGTTGTAGATACAGAATAAGTAAAATCAGGTTTATCCTGATTTTTTGCTAGTTAGAGGAGGTTAAGTGGATGTTGAATAAGATAAGAGACTATATAGACTTTGCAGGTTTGCAGTACCGTAATCCAGATAAAGCTGGTGATGAAAGAGAAAACATGTTGACCTTGCGGCAAAAAGGTCAAGAGGCTCGGAAGGATTTTACAGAACTGGCTAAAGCCTTTCAAGCAAGTCATCCAGAATGGCAACTCCAACAGACTAGCCAGTGGATGAATCAGGCACAGCGTTTGCGACCACATTTTTGGGTTTATCTACAACGTGAGGGGAAAGTGACAGAACCTATGATGCCTCTTCGTTTGTATGGAAGTTCTTCTGATTTTGGAGTCTCACTAGAAGTCAGTTTTATCGAACGTAAGAAGAATGAGGAGACTCTAGGCAAGCAGGCTAAAGTTTTAGAAATTCCAACCGTCAAAGGGATTTATTATCTAGCCTACTCAGATGGTCAAAGTCAAAGATGGGATGCGAACGAAGAAAACCGTCAACTTTTAAGAAATAAACTATCCAATCAAGAAATCCGTAAAGTTTTAGTTAAGGCAGATGTTTCTTTTATTGAAAATCAATCATTAGAAGCAATTTTAGAAAAATTAGAAGAAGAATATGAACGCTTACTTCCCTACTATCAGACGACAAGAGAGTAGAAATCAGTAGACTTATCTAGAGTCGAATTGATTTATTGCTATTCTATGTATTTTTTCATATAATAGTAAAATAGAATGTGTGATTCAATAATCACCTCAAATAGAAAGGAAATTCTATGTCAAATCTATCTGTTAATGCAATCCGTTTCCTAGGTATTGACGCCATCAATAAAGCCAACTCAGGTCACCCAGGTGTGGTTATGGGAGCGGCTCCAATGGCTTACAGCCTCTTTACAAAACAACTTCGTATCAATCCAGCTCAACCAAACTGGATTAACCGCGACCGCTTTATTCTTTCAGCAGGTCATGGTTCAATGCTCCTGTATGCCCTTCTTCACCTCTCTGGCTTTGAAGATGTCAGCATGGATGAAATCAAGAGCTTCCGCCAATGGGGTTCTAAGACACCTGGTCACCCAGAATTTGGTCATACAGCAGGGATTGATGCTACGACAGGTCCTCTAGGTCAAGGAATCTCAACTGCCACTGGTTTTGCCCAAGCAGAACGTTTCTTGGCAGCCAAATATAACCGCGAAGGCTACAATATCTTTGACCACTATACTTATGTTATCTGTGGAGACGGAGATTTGATGGAAGGTGTTTCAAGTGAGGCGGCTTCATACGCAGGTCTGCAAAAGCTTGATAAATTGGTTGTTCTTTATGATTCAAATGACATCAACTTGGATGGTGAGACAAAAGATTCCTTCACAGAAAGTGTTCGTGACCGTTATAATGCTTACGGTTGGCACACTGCCTTGGTTGAAGATGGAACAGACTTGGAAGCTATCCATGCTGCTATCGAAACAGCTAAAGCTTCAGGTAAACCATCTTTGATTGAAGTGAAGACTGTGATTGGATACGGTTCTCCAAACAAACAAGGAACTAATGCCGTACACGGTGCTCCTCTTGGAGCAGATGAAACTGCAGCAACTCGCCAGGCTCTCGGTTGGGACTATGAACCATTTGAAATTCCAGAACAAGTATATGCTGATTTCAAAGAACATGTTGCAGACCGTGGCGCATCAGCTTATCAAGCTTGGACAAAATTAGTTGCTGACTATAAAGAGGCCCATCCAGAATTGGCTGCAGAAGTAGAAGCTATCATCGACGGACGTGATCCAGTTGAAGTGACTCCAGCAGACTTCCCAGTCTTAGAAAACGGCTTCTCTCAAGCAACTCGTAACTCAAGCCAAGATGCCTTGAACGTTGTAGCTGCTAAGTTGCCAACTTTCTTGGGTGGATCAGCTGACCTTGCTCACTCAAACATGACTTATATCAAGACTGACGGCCTTCAAGACGATGCCAATCGCTTGAACCGTAACATTCAGTTTGGTGTTCGTGAATTTGCAATGGGAACGATCTTGAACGGGATGGCTCTTCACGGTGGACTTCGTGTATACGGTGGAACTTTCTTCGTCTTCTCTGACTATGTGAAGGCAGCTGTCCGCTTGTCAGCCTTGCAAGGACTTCCTGTGACTTATGTCTTTACCCACGATTCTATTGCAGTTGGTGAAGACGGTCCAACTCATGAACCAGTTGAACATTTGGCAGGTCTTCGTGCTATGCCAAATCTAAATGTTTTCCGCCCAGCAGATGCGCGTGAAACTCAAGCAGCTTGGTACCTTGCAGTGACAAGTGAGAAAACACCAACCGCCCTTGTCTTGACCCGTCAAAACTTGACTGTCGAAGAGGGAACAGACTTTGACAAGGTTGCAAAAGGTGCCTATGTCGTCTATGAAAATGCAGCAGACTTTGATACCATCTTGATTGCAACAGGTTCAGAGGTCAATCTTGCTGTCTCAGCTGCCAAAGAATTGGCTAGTCAAGGTGCAAAAGTCCGCGTAGTCAGCATGCCATCCACAGATGTCTTTGATAAACAAGATGCAGCTTACAAGGAAGAAATTCTTCCAAATGCAGTTCGCCGTCGTGTTGCAGTAGAAATGGGTGCAACTCAAAACTGGTACAAATATGTTGGTCTTGATGGTGCCGTTCTCGGTATTGATACCTTCGGAGCCTCTGCCCCAGCACCAAAAGTATTGGCAGAATATGGCTTTACTGTAGAAAACCTTGTAAAAGTTGTTCAAGACTTGAAATAATCCTAAGAATCAGAGCGTAAGCTCTGGTTTTTCTTACTAGAAAAGCAAGGTACAATCTTGTAAAAGTAGCTGAAATTTGATATAGTAGTCCTATGTAAAAGACAAAGGAGAATATAATGGAATCACAATATACATTTTTAATCATTCTTGTGGCTATGTTGGGCTTGATGTTCTTTACGCAACGCTCTCAAAAGAAACAAGCACAAAAACGTATGGAAAGCTTGAATAAACTACAAAAAGGCTATGAAGTTATTACAATCGGTGGACTTTATGGAACAGTCGATGAAGTAGATACGGAGAAGAAAACAATTGTTCTTGATGTAGATGGAGTTTACTTGACTTTTGAACTAGCTGCTATCAAGACCGTATTACCACTTAAAGAAACAGCTTCACTCGAAGGTGCAATTGAAAAATAAGACGGGATCACTAACTCCCGTTTTTCTATAAAAGAAAGGAAATGGGATGAAAAAACTAGTCTTTGTCTGTCTGGGGAATATTTGCCGCAGTCCTATGGCCGAGTTTGTTATGAAATCAATGACAGATAATTACGAAATCCAAAGTCGAGCGACTTCCTCTTGGGAACATGGCAATCCGATTCATAAGGGGACTCAGGGAATTTTTCAACAGTATGAGATTCCTTATGACAAGAACAAGACATCGCTTCAGATTAGTAAGGAAGATTTTGAAGCCTTTGATTATATTATCGGAATGGACGCTTCAAATGTTGCTGACTTACGTCAGATGTGTCCAGTAGATTGTCAAGATAAGATTTACTCATTTGCATCTGAAAGTGTACCAGATCCTTGGTATACAGGAGATTTTGAGGAGACCTATCAGCGTGTTCAAGAGGGATGTCAAGCTTGGTTAGAACGTTTAGAAAAGGAGAGTGAAGGTGGAAAATCTTAAGAATTTTTACGAAAAGTATCGTGTCTATCTGACTCGTCCACGTTTAGAGATTTTAGCAGTAGCTACCATTGTTTTCTGTGCTGTACTCGTCTTTTTTCTAAATATTCCCGGAAAAGGTGTCTTAAAACTGGATAATGGAACGATTGTTTACGACGGCAGTCTTGTCCGTGGTAAAATGAATGGCCAAGGCTCCATCACCTTCCAAAATGGAGACCAATATACTGGTGGTTTCAGCAATGGAGCCTTCAACGGAAAAGGTACCTTTCAATCCAAAGAAGGCTGGACCTACGAAGGTGATTTTGTAAATGGTCAGGCTGAAGGAAAAGGAAAACTAACAACAGAACAAGAAGTCGTTTATGAAGGGACTTTTAAACAAGGCGTTTTTCAACAAAAATAAAGCCTCCTTATCAAAGGAGGTATTGCTAGAACCATCAAGTAAGCGCTTACCGGAAAATCTATCGTTTTCCAAGCCCCTCTTCCAAGCAAGTTTGTGAAATAAAAAATATTTGAAATAAATTTCACAAACTTTGAAGAAAAAACGCGATAAGAAAAGAAAATGAGAAACATTTCACAAGGGTTTAAAAATTCTTTGTGAAATGTTTATGAAACTGTTTACAAAGTTGAAATAATGCGTTATAATAAACTTGTGAAAAAATTAACAAAGGATATCAATCCTTGAAAGCTATGGAGGAAAATATGGCTGATAAAAAAACTATGACACCAGAGGAAAAGAAACTCTCTGCTGAAAAGCATGTCGATGGGTTGGTGCAAAAAGCTTTAGTTGCTCTTGAGGAAATGCGTAAACTCGACCAAGAACAGGTCGACTACATCGTAGCTAAAGCATCAGTGGCAGCTTTGGATGCCCACGGAGAATTGGCTCTACATGCCTATGAAGAAACAGGGCGTGGTGTATTTGAAGACAAAGCAACTAAGAACTTGTTTGCTTGTGAACACGTAGTAAACAACATGCGCCACACTAAAACAGTTGGCGTTATCGAAGAAGACGATGTAACAGGTTTGACTCTTATCGCTGAACCGGTTGGTGTTGTCTGTGGTATTACTCCTACAACAAACCCGACATCAACAGCAATCTTCAAATCATTGATTTCATTGAAGACACGTAACCCAATCGTCTTTGCCTTCCATCCATCAGCACAAGAATCATCTGCTCATGCAGCTCGTATCGTTCGTGATGCAGCTATCGCAGCTGGTGCTCCTGAAAACTGTGTGCAATGGATTACTGAACCATCTATGGAAGCAACAAGTGCCCTTATGAACCACGAAGGCGTTGCGACAATCCTTGCAACTGGTGGTAATGCTATGGTTAAGGCGGCTTACTCATGTGGTAAACCAGCTCTTGGGGTAGGTGCCGGAAACGTTCCAGCTTATGTTGAAAAATCAGCTAATATCCGTCAAGCAGCTCACGATATCGTTATGTCTAAATCATTTGATAATGGTATGGTCTGTGCATCTGAACAAGCGGTTATCATTGATAAAGAAATTTACGATGAATTTGTAGCAGAGTTCAAATCATATCACACTTACTTTGTAAACAAAAAAGAAAAAGCACTTCTTGAAGAGTTCTGCTTCGGCGTGAAAGCAAACAGCAAAAACTGTGCTGGTGCGAAATTGAACGCTGATATCGTTGGTAAACCAGCAACTTGGATTGCAGAACAAGCTGGATTTACAGTTCCAGAAGGAACAAACATTTTGGCTGCAGAATGTAAAGAAGTTGGTGAAAATGAGCCATTGACTCGTGAAAAGTTGTCACCAGTTATCGCAGTTTTGAAATCTGAAAGCCGTGAAGACGGTATTACCAAAGCTCGTCAAATGGTTGAATTTAACGGTCTTGGGCACTCAGCAGCCATCCACACAGCTGACGAAGAATTGACTAAAGAATTTGGTAAAGCTGTTAAAGCTATTCGTGTTATCTGTAACTCACCTTCTACTTTCGGTGGTATCGGGGACGTTTACAATGCCTTCTTGCCATCATTGACACTCGGATGTGGTTCTTACGGACGCAACTCAGTTGGGGATAACGTTAGTGCCATTAACCTCTTGAATATCAAAAAAGTCGGAAGACGGAGAAATAACATGCAATGGATGAAACTTCCTTCAAAAACATACTTTGAACGTGATTCAATTCAATACCTTCAAAAATGTCGTGACGTTGAACGTGTCATGATCGTTACTGACCATGCCATGGTAGAGCTTGGTTTCCTTGATCGTATCATCGAACAACTTGATCTTCGTCGCAATAAGGTTGTTTACCAAATCTTTGCTGATGTAGAACCAGATCCGGATATCACAACTGTAAACCGTGGTACTGAGATTATGCGTGCCTTCAAACCAGATACAATCATCGCTCTCGGTGGTGGATCTCCAATGGATGCCGCTAAAGTAATGTGGCTCTTCTACGAACAACCAGAAGTGGACTTCCGTGACCTTGTTCAAAAATTCATGGATATCCGTAAACGTGCCTTCAAGTTCCCATTGCTTGGTAAGAAGACTAAATTCATCGCAATTCCTACTACATCTGGTACAGGATCTGAAGTAACTCCATTTGCCGTTATCTCTGATAAAGCAAACAACCGTAAATACCCAATCGCGGACTACTCATTGACACCAACTGTGGCAATCGTAGACCCTGCCTTGGTATTGACAATTCCTGGATTTGTTGCTGCTGATACTGGTATGGACGTGTTGACCCACGCGACTGAAGCCTACGTATCACAAATGGCTAGCGACTACACTGACGGTCTTGCACTTCAAGCCATCAAACTTGTATTCGAAAACCTTGAAAGTTCAGTTAAGAATGCAGACTTCCACTCACGTGAGAAAATGCACAACGCTTCAACAATCGCTGGTATGGCCTTTGCAAATGCCTTCCTAGGTATTTCTCACTCAATGGCCCATAAGATTGGTGCACAATTCCACACAATCCACGGCCGTACTAATGCAATCTTGCTTCCATACGTTATCCGCTATAATGGTACACGTCCAGCTAAGACAGCAACATGGCCTAAGTACAACTACTACCGTGCAGATGAAAAATATCAAGATATCGCACGCATGCTTGGACTTCCAGCTTCTACTCCAGAAGAAGGTGTGGAATCTTACGCAAAAGCTGTTTACGAACTTGGTGAGCGCGTAGGTATCCAAATGAACTTCAAAGCACAAGGAATCGATGAAAAAGAATGGAAAGAACATTCTCGTGAGTTGGCCTTCCTTGCTTATGAAGATCAATGTTCACCAGCTAACCCACGTCTTCCAATGGTTGACCATATGCAAGAAATCATCGAAGATTCTTACTATGGTTACAAAGAAAGACCAGGACGCCGTAAATAATCGTTTATCAGCCTAGAGGCAGGAATTTCCTGTCTCTTTTTTTGTAATTCTATTTGAAAAATGGTATAATCATCGCATATATTTATTTGAAAATCAAATCTTTTATAATCATGCGAGGGGCAAATGAACAAGATAAATGAGTTAGGGGATAAAGTGCGACTTTTAAGAGAAGAAAAAGGACTTAGTCGTCCAGTTTTTTGTGGGGATGAGTCTGAATTATCAGTCCGTCAGTTGGTGCGGATCGAAAAAGGAGAATTTCGTCCGACGATAAAAACACTAGAATACATTGCAGAACGATTAGAAATTCCGTCCTACGTCTTGATGCCAGATTATAAGGAATTGCCTAAACGCTACCAAGAATTAAAGTACTTTCTTCTTCATCATCCTGACTATGGAGATAAGGAGTTGCAGGAACAAAAGGAAGAATATTTCGATGAGATTTTTGAGAATTTTTATGATGATTTGCCACGTGATGAGAAGATGATAGTGGATTGTCTTCAAGCAATAGATGAAGTGAGAGCGACTAGTAATTCTTTATACGGAAGTGGTGTGATTAAGGACGGTCTTCAAGACTTACTATCCAGAGATGTATATAAAGCCGAGGACTTGTTGAAATTGAGACTGTATTTCAACTGTCAGTTAATGGATGGTTTAAATGTGGGTGAGATAAAAGAATCTGAGCATGAAACCATTCTTTGTTTTCATGACAAACTAAGTTCTCAGGTTGATAAGATAGAGTTCGATTGTTTGGACTTGCTTAGAGATTCCTTGTTAGCTTCTTTAGCTTGTATAGAAATTATGGGGCTGTTTCATTATTTTAAGAGAGCAGTTGAGACCTTAAATAAAATAGGGTAGAAAACACGAGATTTTCAAAAACAACCGATTGTCTTGATGGTAGAATGGAAATATTATATTCAGATGGATTATGATACAGCCAAACAAAAGTATGAAGAAGCAAAAATGATGGCGAGGATGTTTGGCAATGAGAAGTTAATCGTTAGTTTAGATAATGAATGGAGCGAAGACTTAGAAAGGTATTGTTAAATGCTTTATAGGAGTGACATTTCTGTTATAGGGAATGTCTCTTTTTGTACATTTTTTGATAAAATGTTATAATAAATGCATATGTTTGTTTGGTTATCAAAGTTTTTGGAATGATCCTAGAGGTAAAGAGAAGTGAATGAATTAGGAGAGAAGGTACGAATCCTTAGAGAGGAAAAAGGACTTAGTCGTCCAGTTTTTTGCGGGGATGAGTCTGAATTATCAGTGCGTCAGTTGGTGAGGATCGAAAAAGGAGAATTTCGCCCGACGATAAAAACACTAGAATACATTGCAGAACGATTAGAAATTCCGTCCTACGTCTTGATGCCAGATTATAAGGAATTGCCGAAGCGTTACCAAGAATTAAAGTACTTTCTTTTACATCATCCTGACTATGGAGACAAAGAGTTACAGGAACAGAAGGAAGAATATTTTGATGAGATTTTTGAGAATTTTTATGATGCTTTGCCACGTGATGAGAAGATGATAGTGGATTGTCTTCAAGCAATAGATGAAGTGAGAGCGACAGATAATGAACAGTATGGAATAGCGCTTTTAGATGAATCTTTTGAGGAACTATGGAATCAAAGAGAATTTTCCTTTTCAGATCTTTTAAAAATTAGATTGTATTTTTTGTGTAGTTATTTAGAAAATATAAAAAAAGGACAGTTATCTATTAGCGAACAGCAGAAACTTCAATTAATGTTTCAAAAAGTGTGTAATAACGTAGAAAATAGCGGTACGGACGATTTATTTCTTGTTCGTGATGTGTTATTTGCAGGGCTAGGAAGTTGTGAATTATTGAATGATTTAGAGTTATTTAAGTTAGCTGTAGAAAAACTGAATTGGATTTCTGAAAAAACACGCGATTTCCAAAAGCAACCGATTGTCTTGATGGTGGAGTGGAAATATTATATTCAGACGGATTATGATACAGCCAAACAAAAGTATGAAGAAGCAAAAATGATGGCGAGGATGTTTGGTAATGAGAAGTTAATCGTTAGTTTAGATAATGAATGGAGCGAAGACTTAGAAAGGTATTGTTAAATGCTTTATAGGAGTGACATTTCTGTCATTGGGGAAATGTCGCTTTTTTGTTACAATGAATTTTACTTGATATACATCCAGAAGCAAACTATTCAATATAGAGAAAATTCTAAGCTAGTAGGCCCATAGGGTCAATCGGTGCTGATGCAACTTGAAGAATTTTCTATCAGTACGGTGTATGACGATAACAGTTTTAAATAAGGGGGAAAGAATGTCCATTTTATCCATTAGAAATATTTCAAAGTTTTACACTTTGGACGGTAAACATCAAGAACAGGCTTTAAAGAATATAAACCTGCAGATTGCAAAAGGTAAAATTACAGCGATTTACGGTCCATCAGGCTGTGGCAAAACCAGTCTACTAAACATCATCAGTGGTCTAGATAGACAATACGAAGGAGATTTAGAGTTTAAAGGGGAATCCCTCCGTGACTTATCAGAGATTGAACTAACTCAATTTCGTAAAAACAACATTGGATTTGTGTTTCAAAACTTTAACCTCATTCCTCATCAGTCTGTCTTAGACAATGTCAAGCTGCCTCTCTATGTCAAAGATTTATCTGACAGGGAGATGACAATGATTGCAAAGGAGCAATTAAGTAGCTTAGGAATGGAGCCTTTTATAGCTAAAAATGTTAAACAGCTTTCTGGCGGGCAAAAGCAACGTGTAGCAATCGCGCGTGCCTTGGTAAATCAGCCTGATATGATTGTAGCAGATGAGCCAACGGGTTCGCTTGACTCTCAATCCCAAGAAATGGTATTGGAAGTATTTAAAAATTTATCCCAAACAGGGAAAACAGTATTGATCGTAACCCATAATCCAGAGGTTGCTGAATATGCAGATGTGATTATCAAAATGAAGGATGGTGAAGTCGTTGAAGAAATCAAAAAATAAAGGATTATCATTGAAAAACAAATTCAAACTTTCTTTAAATAACTTTCTGGAAAGAAAGTGGCGTAACCTATTGATTGCGCTAGCAACCTCAATCGGTTTTGTAGGAGTCTTAATTTCTTTCGGCTTGGGAAATGCTTTGATTTCGATGATTGATGAAAATACGAATGGAGGTCAAATTCCTTCTCAAGTTCAGATTGCTTTAAACACAGAAAATGCTGGACGAGGCTTTTTGAACCAAGACGATAAGAACTATATCACGGATACAGTTGGAAAAGAAGCTATTAAATATTTGGAGAGCCCTTTTGGGATGACCATGTCAAATATTACTATAGATGGGCAAGAAATGGATCTGAGTCAAACGATGCCTTCTTATGCTCAAGTAGTGAGTCTCTATGAGGATACAAGTATTTCTGTTAGTAGTAATGAGGCGGACAAAGTATTAGCTGGTTCCCTCTATACTAATGCAAATGAACAGGGCTTGACGATTCCAAGCAGTTTACTAAAAAGTTGGAATGAACAGACAGGAAAAAATCTGACGGCTAGTGATATTATTGGCAAATCAGTCTCAGCAAGCATTGTAGAAAATGCTGCTGAAGCTAGCAAGACTGCTCAATTTCAAACGAAGATTGTGCGTGTGATTAATGACGAAGATGACATGGAGGACAGCAACAGTTTTATGGCCTCTAATCAAATGGAAACAATTTTGAAAGAAGCTGGATTTACAAAAGCTGTATCTTATTTTATCTTGGAACTCAAAGATCCATCACAGACAAAAGCTGTAACAGAAGAATTGCAGAAAAATAAGAAGTATACTGTTCTTTCTCAACAGAAGGTTCTTGATATTGTGATTACTTTTATTCGTGTCATTCAGGGATTGTTGATTGTGCTTTCATCACAAGCTATTGTGGTAGCAGCGGTCATGATTGGTATCATTATTTACATCAATATCATGCAACGTTCTAAGGAAATAGGTGTCATGAAGGCAGTTGGTTATCAAAATCGTGATGTCAAAGGAATTTTTATTTACGAGGCTATTTGGATTGTAGGCATTGCCTTGCTGCTGGCATTTTTGGTTGCACAAGGGGTGGGAAGTTTGGCGAATGCGGTTGTAAATCACTTTTATCCATCCATCACTAAGGTTTTTGAATTAAATCTTCTATCTATTTTAGGAACTCTAGCTTTTGCTCTATTACTTGGTTATGTCTCAGCCTACTTCCCAGCACGTAAAATTAGTAAAATGGATCCTGTAGAATCGCTACGATATGAATAGTAAGGAAGTTCTTGATTTATAGCCTGAAAAAGAAACTAACATAGAAAAACAATGCCCGTACTTGCAATTAAACTTAAATAGTTATATAATAGGTTTGTTGAAAGGTGATTTGTAGTGATTCAAGTTACTCTTTTCACAATAAAAATTTCATGATTTTCATAAGGAGGAAATCACTAATGGTAGTTAAAGTTGGTATTAACGGTTTCGGACGTATCGGTCGTCTTGCTTTCCGTCGTATCCAAAACGTAGAAGGTGTTGAAGTTACTCGCATCAACGACCTTACAGATCCAGTTATGCTTGCACACTTGTTGAAATACGACACAACTCAAGGTCGTTTCGACGGTACTGTTGAAGTTAAAGAAGGTGGATTCGAAGTTAACGGTAAATTCGTTAAAGTTTCTGCTGAACGTGATCCAGAACAAATCGACTGGGCTAACGACGGTGTAGACATCGTTCTTGAAGCAACTGGTTTCTTTGCTACTAAAGCAGCTGCTGAAAAACACTTGCACGCTGGTGGTGCTAAGAAAGTTGTTATCACTGCTCCTGGTGGATCAGATGTTAAAACAGTTGTATTTAACACTAACCATGACGTTCTTGACGGTACTGAAACAGTTATCTCAGGTGCTTCATGTACTACAAACTGTTTGGCTCCAATGGCTAAAGCTCTTCATGACAACTTCGGTATCGTTGAAGGTTTGATGACTACTATCCACGGTTACACTGGTGACCAAATGGTTCTTGATGGACCACACCGTAAAGGTGACCTTCGCCGTGCTCGTGCTGCTGCAGCTAACATCGTTCCTAACTCAACTGGTGCTGCTAAAGCAATCGGTTTGGTTATCCCTGAATTGAACGGTAAATTGGACGGAGCTGCTCAACGTGTTCCTGTTCCAACAGGTTCTGTAACTGAATTGGTAGCAGTTCTTGAAAAGAACGTTACTGTTGATGAAGTGAACGCAGCTATGAAAGCAGCTTCAAACGAATCATACGGTTACACAGAAGATCCAATCGTATCTTCAGATATCGTAGGTATGTCTTACGGTTCATTGTTTGACGCAACTCAAACTAAAGTTCTTGACGTTGACGGTAAACAATTGGTTAAAGTTGTATCATGGTACGACAACGAAATGTCATACACTGCACAACTTGTTCGTACTCTTGAATACTTCGCAAAAATCGCTAAATAATTCTTGAGTCGATAAAAAGCAAGGCCTCTTGGTCTTGCTTTTCTTATATGGAAAAATGGATGACACAATCATCCATTCTTTTTTAATTCTGTTTCAAAAGTGTTCGAGAGGGCAGTAAAACTCAATTTTTCTAAGGTGAGTGGATGAGTAAAGGAAAGTCGAAAGGCGTGAAGCATAAGCCGACTTGATTTTGATTTACTATTATAGAGAGGGTCACCCAAGATAGGAAAGTTATGATGAGAGAGGTGGACACGTATTTGATGGGTTCGCCCTGTCTTTAGTTTGCAACGGACAAGGGTTGTCTTGTTTGGAAATTGCTTTAATCTGCTTACATGCGTTTCAGCATATTGGCCATTTTTTGCATCAACTATTCTTTTTCTACGATCATGACGATCACGTCCGATTTTATCCCTGAAAACAAACTCTTTGCTGCTGATATTTCCGTCAACAAGTGCCCAATATTCTCGAGAAATCTCTTTTTTCTCTAATAAGCGGTTGAGAATGGGTAGGATAAAAGGATTTTTAGCAAAGAGGACTAAGCCGCTGGTTTCCATGTCCAAACGATGAACGACATAACAGGTCTGGCCAACGTAGGCACTGACATGGTTAAGAAGAGCGATTTCGTTTGGTTGGTTACCGTGTGTTTTCATCCCCTCAGGTTTGTTTACAATAATCAAGTGTTGGTCTTGATAAACTTCCTGAACTAGGTCTGGATTTCCCCAAAGGATTTCCTTTGTGGGATAATCTTCCTCGTCAAAAGTCAACTGGCAAACATCTCCAGGATTCACCATCTCGTTCCAGTGAACTTCTTCTTGGTTTATCAAAATATGTTTCTTGATTCTCAAAAAATGCCGGATTTTTCTAGGGATGAGGAGTTGCTCCTCTAGTAATTGCTTTACTGTCATTTGAGGCAAAGAGGCGGGTAATGTAAATGTGAATTTCATACAGATATTGTAACAAAAAAAGCCCTATTTGGATAGGAAATAGCTAAATTCTTGTCTTCCTATGATGAAGATGATAAAATAAACGCATGAAATTAGATAAATTATTCGAGAAATTTCTTTCTCTTTTTAAAAAAGAAACAAGTGAACGAGAGGATTCTGATTCGACTAGCTTACGTCGCTCTCGTAGTGATCGAAAAAAATTAGCTCAAGTGGGTCCAATTCGAAAATTCTGGCGTCGCTATCATCTAACAAAGATTGTTATTATACTGGGGTTGAGCGCAGGCTTACTAGTTGGAACCTATTTGTTTGCTGTAGCCAAGTCAACCAATGTTAACGATTTGCAAAATGCCTTGAAAACTCGAACTCTTATTTTTGACCGTGAAGAAAAAGAGGCAGGTGCCTTGTCTGGCCAAAAGGGAACCTACGTTGAACTGACTGACATCAGTAAAAATTTACAGAATGCTGTTATTGCGACAGAAGACCGTTCTTTCTATAAAAACGACGGGATTAACTATGGGCGTTTCTTCTTGGCTATTGTAACTGCTGGACGTTCAGGTGGTGGTTCTACTATTACCCAACAGCTAGCTAAAAATGCCTATTTGTCACAGGATCAAACTGTTGAGAGAAAAGCAAAAGAATTTTTCTTGGCTTTAGAATTGACTAAAAAATATAGCAAAGATCAGATCCTAACTATGTATCTTAACAATGCCTATTTTGGAAATGGTGTGTGGGGTGTAGAAGATGCGAGTAAGAAATACTTTGGAGTTTCTGCATCAGAAGTGAGTTTGGATCAAGCTGCTACTCTGGCAGGCATGCTCAAAGGGCCGGAACTGTATAATCCTTTGAATTCTATAGAGGATTCAACCAATCGTCGCGATACTGTTTTGCAAAATATGGTTGCAGCGAGGTATATTAATAAAAATCAAGAAACCGAAGCTGCAGGAGTTGATATGACTTCGCAATTGCAAGATAAGTATGAAGGAAAAATTTCAGATTACCGTTACCCCTCTTATTTTGACGCGGTGGTTAATGAAGCCGTTTCTAAGTATAATCTAACAGAGGAAGAAATCGTAAATAATGGCTACCGCATTTACACAGAGTTGGATCAAAACTACCAAGCAAATATGCAGGTTGTCTATGAAAATACATCGCTATTTCCGAGGGCAGAGGATGGAACATTTGCTCAATCAGGAAGTGTAGCTCTCGAACCGAAAACAGGGGGAGTTCGTGGGGTTGTCGGTCAAGTTGCTGACAATGATAAAACTGGATTCCGTAATTTCAACTATGCGACCCAATCAAAACGTAGCCCTGGCTCTACAATTAAGCCTTTAGTTGTTTATACGCCAGCAGTTGAGGCAGGTTGGGCTTTGAACAAGCAGTTGGATAACCATACGATGCAGTATGACAGCTATAAGGTAGATAACTATGCAGGAATCAAAAAGAGTCGTGAAGTTCCCATGTATCAGGCCTTGGCAGAATCGCTTAATCTGCCTGCTGTTGCCACTGTTAATGATTTGGGTGTAGATAAGGCTTTTGAGTCAGGAGAAAAATTTGGGCTCAACATGGAAAAAGTCGACCGTGTTCTTGGTGTCGCCTTGGGAAGCGGTGTTGAAACCAACCCTCTTCAAATGGCTCAAGCATACGCTGCCTTTGCAAATGAAGGTTTAATGCCTGAAGCTCATTTTATTAGTCGAATTGAAAATGCTAGCGGACAGGTTATTGCAAGCCATAAAAATTCACAAAAACGGGTGATTGATAAGTCTGTAGCTGATAAGATGACCAGTATGATGTTGGGGACATTCACCAATGGAACGGGTATTAGTTCATCTCCTGCAGACTATATTATGGCAGGAAAAACTGGGACAACTGAAGCAGTTTTCAATCCTGAATATACAAGTGACCAGTGGGTGATTGGTTATACACCTGATGTGGTGATTAGTCATTGGCTTGGTTTTCCGACCACTGATGAAAATCACTATCTAGCAGGATCTACTTCAAATGGTGCAGCTCATGTCTTTAGAAATATTGCAAATACCATTTTACCTTATACGCCAGGAAGTACCTTTACAGTTGAAAATGCTTATAAGCAAAATGGAATTGCACCAGCTAACACAAAAAGACAAGTACAAACCAATGATAATAGCCAGACAGATGATAATTTGTCTGATATTCGAGGACGTGCGCAAAGTCTAGTAGATGAGGCTAGTCGGGCTATCTCGGATGCTAAGATTAAGGAAAAGGCTCAAACGATATGGGATTCAGTAGTCAATCTATTTCGCTAAGATGCTTGTCAAAGCCTTGCTTTCTTGTTATAATAGATAAGATGGAGGCGTTATGGCACTAAAAAAAGCAAGCCTAGCTTGTGCGGTTTGTGGTTCGAGAAACTATTCAATCAAGATTAGTGGAACCCCCAAGCCTACACGACTAGAAGTAAATAAATTTTGTAAGCATTGTGGCAAGTACACTACACACAGAGAAACGAGATAGGAGAGAGCGATGCGTTTTATTGGAGATATTTTTAGACTTCTTAAAGACACAACATGGCCAACTCGCAAGGAAAGCTGGAGAGATTTTCGTTCTATTATGGAATACACGGCTTTCTTTGTAGTAATTATTTACATTTTTGACCAGTTGATTGTTTCAGGTTTGATTCGATTTATTAACATTTTTTAGAAGGTTAGTGGAGTTAATTACACTAGAAATCTTCTATTTATGAAAGGAAATATCATGGATAGTTTTGATAAAGGGTGGTTTGTTTTACAAACTTATTCTGGTTATGAAAATAAGGTGAAAGAAAATCTATTACAACGTGCACAAACCTACAATATGTTGGATAATATTCTACGCGTTGAAATTCCAACACAAACTGTGCAAGTTGAAAAAAATGGAAAGAGAAAAGAAGTAGAAGAAAATCGCTTTCCAGGTTATGTTCTTGTAGAAATGGTCATGACAGATGAAGCTTGGTTTGTTGTTCGAAATACACCAAATGTTACAGGATTTGTCGGATCACACGGGAACAGATCAAAACCAACTCCATTATTGGAACAAGAAATTCGTGACATTTTGGTATCTATGGGACAAACTGTTCAAGAATTTGATTTCGATGTTGAGGTTGGTCAAACCGTACGTATTATTGACGGTGCTTTTGCAGACTACACTGGTAAGATTACAGAAATTGATAATAACAAAGTGAAAATGATTATCTCTATGTTTGGTAATGACACAGTTGCAGAAGTAAACCTAAACCAAATTGCAGAATTATAACCCAAAGAGAGGCGTGTCCTCTCTTTTTTGTGCAGTTGAGGCGGTAAAGGGTGCAGAATGGCTGAAATGTGCCAAAAGTATTTCTGAATCTGTTAGACTGTAAACAGAAAGGGGAACACTATGCTTAAAGAATTGTATAAAGAAGTCCAAGGAATTGTATACAAGTGTAGAAATGAATATTACCTTCATTTATGGGAGCTATCGGATTGGGATCAAGAGGGTATGATTTGCTTACATGAATTGATCAGTAGAGAAGAAGAATTGGTAGAAGATATCCCTCGTTTAAGGAAATATTTCAAAACTAAGTTTCGAAATCGAATTTTAGACTATATCCGTAAGCAAGAAAGCCACAAACGAAGATATAATAAAGAACCATATGAAGAAGTGGGTGATATAAGTCATCGTATAAGTGAGGGAGGACTCTGGCTGGATGATTACTATCTCTTTCATGAAACACTAAGAGATTATAGAAACAAACAAACTAAAGAGCAACAAGAAGAGTTAGAACGCGTCTTAAGACATGAACGCTTCAGAGGGCGTCAAAGAGTCTTAAGGGACTTGCGTATTGTGTTTAAAGAGTTTGATATCCGTAGCCGGTAAGAAGCTATGCAAAAAAAGGTAAATTCCCAAACTAAGTTCCACTGCTAATCCAAGTGGAAGTTAGTCTGATAAAAATTCTAAAAACCAGTGGAAATCCGTGTCAGGGTAAGTTCCACTGGTTTTAATCATGCTTGATTTCATCGCTTTTGTAGCCAAAATGAATCGAAAAAAAGAGCGCACAAAATCCCCTCATCTGAAAGCGTTTCAGATTAAGTTCCGCTATGGTGGAAGTTAGTGTGAGACGTTTGAATGCGGTTAAAGGTTAGTTTTTAGAACTTATGTTGGAGTAATTTATAGTTAATTGAAACAAGAACAAGACAAAAGAGCCTCAAAAAAAGTATTGCAACTTGGTAATACCTTTTTGAGGTG
>CAJNDL010000015.1 GCA_905221505.1 bacterium | reverse complement strand
AAGCACCTCAAAAAGGTATTACCAAGTTGCAATACTTTTTTTGAGGCTCTTTTGTCTTGTTCTTGTTTCAATTAACTTTACTTGTAAATTATAATATATTGAAATGGAATATAAACAAATCGATTAGGGAATTCAAATCAAATTTCTAACAAGGATTTAGAAGTTGTATTGTCCTATTCTAGCTTTAAGACACTATATTTTTTCTATTAAAAAAGAATTTTTTTACAAAAATAGTTGGTTATTTTGTTTATTCATGCTATAATAGGAGCAATTATTTTTAGGAGGTGTCAGTATGTCTTATTTGTTTGAGATATTACCGAGTTTATTGAGCGGTGCAAGCATGACTTTGCAGGTTTTTGCACTGGTCTTGATTTTTTCTATTCCCTTGGGCATTTTGATTGCCTTTGCCTTGCAAGTCCATTGGAAGCCCCTCCATCATCTGATTAACATTTACATTTGGATTATGCGGGGGACACCCTTGCTCTTGCAATTGATCTTTATCTATTATGTGCTCCCAAGTATTGGAATTCGTTTTGATCGTCTTCCTGCGGCTATTATTGCCTTTGTTT
Organism: bacterium; assembly: GCA_905221505.1. Taxonomy (GTDB): domain Bacteria; phylum Bacillota; class Bacilli; order Lactobacillales; family Streptococcaceae; genus Streptococcus. Next base: position 41,876 of record CAJNDL010000015.1, on the reverse strand, counting down.
TGAATTATGCGGCTTACTTTGCTGAAATCTTTCGTGGAGGGATTGATACCATCCCCAGAGGTCAATATGAGGCTGCCAAGGTCTTGAAGTTTAGTCCCTTTGACACAGTGCGTTATATTATTTTGCCCCAGGTGACCAAGATTGTTCTTCCTAGTGTCTTTAATGAGGTTATGAGTTTGGTCAAGGATACTTCCCTGGTCTATGCTCTGGGTATTTCTGACCTTATCTTGGCGAGTCGAACAGCTGCCAACCGTGATGCTAGTCTGGTTCCTATGTTCTTGGCAGGAGCCATTTACTTGATTTTGATTGGTATTGTGACCATTCTTGCCAAAAAAGTTGAGAAGAAGTACAGTTACTATAGATAGGAGGCTGCCATGTTAGAATTACGAAATATTAATAAGGGATTTGGTGAAAAGCAAATTTTGTCCAATTTCAGTCTAAAAATTCCTGAAAAGCAAATCCTGGCTATCGTTGGGCCTTCGGGTGGAGGTAAGACAACTCTCTTACGCATGCTTGCAGGTCTTGAAACCATTGATTCAGGGCAAATATTTTATAATGGAGAACCTTTAGAACTGGATGAACTGGAGAAGCGCAATCTACTGGGATTTGTATTCCAAGATTTTCAACTGTTCCCTCATTTATCAGTTCTAGACAATTTGACCTTATCTCCTGTGAAAACCATGGGAATGAAGCAGGATGAGGCTGAGCAGAAGGCGCGAGGTCTTTTGGAACAATTAGGACTAGCTGGCCATGCAGAAGCCTATCCCTTCTCACTATCTGGTGGGCAAAAGCAACGTGTGGCCTTGGCGCGTGCTATGATGATTGACCCAGAAATCATAGGTTACGATGAACCAACTTCTGCCCTGGATCCAGAATTACGCTTGGAAGTGGAAAAACTAATCTTGCAAAATAGGGAACTTGGCATGACGCAGATTGTGGTTACCCACGATTTGCAGTTTGCTGAAAATATCGCAGATCAGATTCTCAAGGTTGAACCCAAGTAGGAGGTGCCAATGACTAATAAGAAAATTGCTTTAGTGTTGGTTTCGCTCCTGACCCTCTTTTTAACTGCCTGTACTCAGAAGGCTAGTGATCCCAAGCAAGATAACTGGGATAAGTATCAAGAGCAGGGTAGTATAACCATTGGTTTTGACAATACCTTTGTACCCATGGGATTTGAAGAAAAGAATGGCCAATATACAGGTTTTGATATTGATTTGGCACAAGCAGTTTCTGAAAAATTAGGTTTCAAGGTGCAATTTCAGCCAATTGACTGGGATATGAAGGAGACGGAACTGCAAAATGGAACTATTGATGCCATCTGGAATGGCTATTCTGCCACTGATGAACGCCGAGAGAAGGTTGCCTTTAGCATTCCTTATATGGAAAATCAGCAGGTTCTGGTTGCCAAGAAAAGCCAGCAGATTCATTCGGTAGAGGATATGAAGGATAAAACCTTGGGAGCCCAAGCCGGTTCCTCTGGCTATTTAGACTTTGAAGCTCAGCCAGATTTACTGAAAAATCGTGTCAAAGACCAGAAGGCTAATCAGTACCAGAGTTTCAATGAAGCCTTGATTGATTTGAAAAATGACCGGATTGATGCCTTATTGATTGACCGGGTTTATGCTAATTATTATCTCCAGTCTGAAGGTATATTAAGTGACTACAATGTCTTTTCAGCAGGATTTGAAAGTGAATCCTTTGCAGTCGGAGTTAGACCAGCAGACAAGAGATTACTACAAGCTTTAAACCAAGCCTTTGTTCAACTGTACCAAGAAGGGAAGTTCCAAGAAATTAGCCAAAAATGGTTTGGAGAAGATATAGCAACTAAAGAAGTGAAAAGTAGAGATTGAGTTTTCCTCAGTCTCTTTTTGCATCGAAAAATCCCCTGGCAAGTACCAGAGGATAAGTTCTTATTTCATTGTTGGGAAGAGCAATACATCACGGATAGTTGTTGTATCAGTGAGGAGCATGCAGAGACGGTCGATACCGATTCCCAAACCACCTGTTGGAGGCATACCATATTCAAGAGCCTCAATGTAGTCGTAGTCGATGCCTGTCGCTTCATCGTCACCAAGTTCTTTGGCTTTAGCTTGGGCTTCGAAACGGCTAAGTTGATCGATTGGATCGTTCAACTCAGTAAAGGCATTACCGTACTCCTTAGTCATGATAAAGAGCTCAAAACGGTCAGTAAAGCGTTCGTCGTCAGGATTCTTCTTAGCGAGTGGAGATACAGCTACTGGATGTCCATAGACAAAGGTTGGTTGGATCAAGGTTTCTTCAACAAACTCTTCAAAGAAGGCATTGATGATGTGACCAACTTCAGTGTAATGTTTCTCAACTGGAACTTTCTTCTCAGCAGCTATAGCTTTGGCTTCTTCCAAAGTCATGTCTTGCCAGAAATCTACACCAGTAATTTCCTTGATAGCATCCACCATGTGAACACGCTTAAATGGTTCGTTAATCTTGATTTCAGTTCCTTGATAGTTAACTGGACCATCTCCTTTAACTGCCTTAGCAGCGTGTTGGATAATGCCTTCCGTCAAGTCCATGATATCTTGGAAGTCAGCATAAGCTTGGTAAACTTCGATAGAAGTGAACTCAGGGTTGTGTGTAGCGTCCATTCCTTCGTTACGGAAGATACGGCCAATCTCATAGACACGTTCCATACCACCAACGATAAGGCGTTTTAAGTGAAGCTCAGTTGCGATACGAAGGACCATGTCAATGTTTTGGGCATTGTGGTGAGTGATAAATGGACGGGCAGCAGCTCCACCAGCTTCGTTGTGAAGAACAGGTGTTTCCACTTCAAGGAATCCTTTTTGGTCAAGGTAACGACGAATTTCAGAGATGATTTTTGAACGAGTGACAAAGCGTTCAAAGCTCTCACGATTAGAAATTAAGTCAAGGTAACGTTTACGGTAAATCGTTTCAACGTCTGTCAAACCGTGGAATTTCTCTGGTAGAGGACGAAGGGCCTTAGACAAGTGTGTGATGTGAGTAGCCTTGATAGAGAGTTCTCCCATATCTGTACGCATCACTTCGCCTTCGACACCAAGGAAGTCACCAAGGTCTGCTTTTTTGAAGATTTCATAGTTTTCTTCACCGACAGCATCCTTACGAACGTAGATTTGGATTTGACCTTCGCGGTCTTGAAGGTGGGCAAATCCAACTTTACCTTTACCACGTTTAGTTACCAAGCGTCCTGCGATAGTAGCTGTTTCGTTTTTATCGTGTAATTGTTCTTTATCGAGGTCAGCATATTTATCTTTTAATTCTTGTGAATTTGCAGTGCGTTCAAAGCGTTTTCCAAATGGATCGATTCCTTGTTCACGGAGCGCAGCCATTTTTTCACGGCGAACGATCTGCTGGTCATTTAGTTCTTCTATATGTTCTGTTGACATGGGATCCTCCTAGTTTTACTCAAAATTGAATACGATGAGTCATTTTTTGCGATACTCCCATTTTATCATAAATAACCAAGAAATTCACGGATAATCTTTCAAAACTAAAAAGAACTTGACGCTAAAATCAAGTTCTTTGTTGATAAGAGGTATCATTCCAAGTATCGAGAGTAAATGTTTCAAAATCATGGGTTTCTAGAATGGTCAGGCTGGCATTTGCTAGACCGCCATCTTTACGAAGAAGAGGCTCTTTATAACCTAGAAGAGTACGAAGACTGGCAGTAAGATTGGCGCCGTGACCGACAATTAGAATACGCTCAGCCGGACTATCTTTGAGTGATTTGATAAATTGGATGGTTCGTTGCGTGGTGCTATAGAGGGATTCAGCTCCAAACATTTGAGTGTCAAACTTGGCAAGATTCGTACGGAAAGCCTGGATTTGTTGGGGATAAATAGCTTCTAGAGTTGCGATTTTCAAACCTTCTAATTTCCCCAGCTGCCATTCACGGAGATTAGGAACGCTTTCTAAAGGACAGGGAGTCTGCAGTTGACTTTGGATAATCTCAGCAGATTTGACTGCCCGAGGTAAATCACTTGCATAAATCTGATCAAAAGGAATTTCCTTGAGAAACTGGCCGAGTTTTTTAAGGGTGTCAATGGATTCAGGAAGAAGGGGAGAATCTCCACTAGCACCTTGAAAGCGCCCTTCTTGGTTCCAGACGGTGCGACCGTGGCGGACAAAGTAGAGTTTCATTACTTGCTGTCCTCCAAAATATCTGCAAAGTCAGCCTTTACAAAGCTAGCCAAGTCTTGGGGAGCGACGATAATGCTATGCCCCACTTCCCCAGCGGATACAATCATTTGATCCAAATCTAGAGCAATCTTATCGATAAAAATGGGGTAATTGTGTTTCTGACGAATACCGACAGGATTATTGGCTCCATGAATGTAACCTGTTGTTTTTTCTAAGTCCTTTTGTGGAATCATGCTCACTTTTTTATTGCCAGAAATTTTAGCTAGTTTCTTTTCAGACAAGTGTTGAGTGATAGGCACAATTCCAATAATCGGTCCTGTCTTGTCTCCTAAAAGAGCCAAGGTTTTGAAAATTTGGTCTCGTTCATAACCTTGCGGAAGTTCTCCTTCCAGGGCATTGATTTGAATCCCTTGATGTTGGATACCTGCTTTAGACAGGATTTGTTCTACTAATGTTTTTTTGACTTTAACTTTTTTAGCCATTATTTATACTTATCCTCCAATTGGCTCATCCAAATACCAAGCCAGATTCCCAAGGCAAAGAAGAAGGCGATGATGACATAACCAACAAGAGAAAGGCCTGTGTATTGGATGCTTTCAGCGTTTCCTGCATTTGGAATCAAGATCAAAAGAGTACTTGATAGGACGATACCGATGATGAAATGATAGACGCGTGAGTGGTAGTTGTTTAAGGCATAATCCATCATTTTTGAAAAAACGATGAGAGTTGCACCTGCTCCGATTCCAATCGGGAAGAAGGTACCCAAGAGGTCAAAGGTTTTAAAACCAGTCAACATAGGAGCATAGAGACCCAAAATCAAAAGTAGATTTGATGGGCTGAGGCCAGGAACTAATACACCAAGAGCCAATAGTGCCCCTGCTAGGACGAAATTAAGAAAGCTTGCACTTAAGGTTCCAACGATGAAATTTAAGGCATAGAGACCTAGTCCAGAAATGATAAAGGTTGCCCAGAACCAAGCCAAATCAATCTTGTCTCGGTCAGATTCTCGAGTTGATTCCTTGAGGAGGCTAGGAACTGTACCAATGATGGCGCCTGCAAAGCTCCATAAGACAAAGACCTGATAATTTTCAAGCAAGTATTCAATCGGGTAAGAAAATAAGCCGATTCCCAGAAGCATACCAATGGCAACTGGTATAAAATACAAAACATTTTCTTTAAAGTCTTTAAAGGGATGGGCCAGAAAGCCAATCATCCGTTCATAAATTCCTAAGATTGCTGCTAGAACCCCTCCGGAAATTCCCGGTAGAATAAATCCAAGAGCAATGACAATCCCTTTAATAAGGCGTGCTAACCATGAGAGCATATGTTTCCTCCAACTATTTCTATTTCAAAAAATCCTTATTATATTGTATCACAATCAAACACAAAAAGAAAAAGCAAATGCTAAACAAATGCTTTTAAGGTTTTAAAAAGAGTTTTCTAAAGGTTTCTTCTTTGTTTTTTAAGGAAGAGATAACGTTGATATCTAAATCGTGGTCAAAACCAGCAATTTTTCCTTTAGAAGTGTACTGGTGGATGTCGTAATCTAAATCAGTTTTTGGAGTTGCTTCGTAAAATCCTGAGTCAGAACCATAGGAAGGAATCCAAACAGATGTAAATTTGTCTGTATCAATACTGTGTTCTTCCATGAAGTAGACCCCAACGTAGATTCCGATGTTTTTAGCCCCTAGTGATTCTAGCTTTGCTCGAAAGGCTTCAACACCTTCGTTCATATTGGACATGGTTTTATCTTCCACGTCAAGCCAATAGTAACTAGGGTTGTATGGGGAAGAGGCGTTATAAAAAACTTCAGCGGCCTTTTCCATTTCTTGGACACTTTTTCCAGCTACAAAGGCATAGACACCAACTGGGACATTTCGTTTTTGAAACTCAGTGATATGGGTTTTAAAGGCCTTATCAACACCATTAACATAGGAAGCATCGTTCTCTTTGGACGTTTGAGCACCACTATGGACGCGAACAATAGCTCCAGAAATGTTTTGGGAGAGAGTATCGTAATTGATTTCCTCAGGACGCTGCCAACCAGAAACATCAATTACCGGTTTATCTATATTATGTAACGCTTGTGTTTCTACTTGCGCGATATTTGACTTTGTTTTTACAGGATGGTCCTCAAAACGAGGGCGATTCAGGATTAAAATGAAAATCATAATCCCAAAAAAACCAAGTAAAATAAGCGGATTAATTTTCTTTCTCATATCTCATAATTTTACCTTAAAAATGAAAAAAAATCAAAAAAAATACTCAAAAAATGGGTTAAGGAAAGGACTTTAGAGCATTTTTTCATTCAAGAGCGCGGAATGATTTGAAATATGGTATAATAAAAGGGAATTTCTAGAGAAAAGAGAAGATTATGTCAAATTATGCCATTATTTTAGCAGCGGGTAAAGGGACTCGCATGAAATCTGATTTGCCAAAAGTGTTGCACAAGGTTGCGGGTATTTCTATGCTGGAACATGTTTTCCGTAGTGTGGGAGCTATCCAGCCTGAAAAGACAGTAACCGTTGTAGGACATAAGGCGGAATTGGTTGAAGAGGTCTTGGCTGGACAGACAGAATTTGTGACTCAATCTGAACAGTTAGGAACTGGTCATGCGGTTATGATGACAGAGCCTATCTTAGAAGGTTTGTCAGGTCACACCTTGGTTATCGCAGGAGATACTCCTTTAATCACTGGTGAAAGTTTGAAAAACTTGATTGATTTCCACATCAATCATAAAAATGTGGCGACTATCTTGACTGCTGAAACGGACAATCCTTTTGGCTATGGGCGAATTGTGCGTAATGACAATGCTGAAGTTCTTCGCATTGTTGAGCAGAAGGATGCTACAGATTTTGAAAAGCAAATCAAGGAAATCAACACTGGAACATATGTTTTTGATAACGAGCGTTTGTTTGAGGCTTTGAAAAATATCAATACCAATAACGCTCAAGGCGAATACTATATTACAGATGTCATTGGCATTTTCCGTGAAGCTGGTGAAAAAGTCGGTGCTTATACATTAAAAGATTTTGATGAAAGTCTTGGGGTAAATGACCGTGTGGCACTTGCGACAGCTGAGTCGGTTATGCGTCGTCGCATCAATCATCAACACATGGTCAATGGTGTTAGCTTTGTCAATCCAGAAGCAACTTATATCGATATTGATGTTGAGATTGCGCCTGAAGTTCAAATCGAAGCCAATGTTACCTTGAAGGGGCAAACGAAAATTGGTGTTGAGACTGTTTTGACAAATGGTACTTATGTAGTGGATAGCACTATCGGAGCAGGAGCTGTTATTACCAACTCTATGATTGAAGAAAGTAGTGTTGCTGACGGAGTGACAGTCGGTCCCTATGCCCACATTCGTCCAGGTTCAAGTCTGGGTGCCCAAGTCCATATTGGAAACTTTGTTGAGGTTAAAGGTTCTTCTATCGGCGAGAATACTAAGGCTGGTCATTTGACTTATATCGGAAACTGTGAAGTGGGTAGCAAGGTTAATTTCGGTGCTGGAACCATTACAGTCAACTATGACGGTAAAAACAAATACAAGACAGTCATCGGTAACAATGTCTTTGTTGGTTCAAATTCAACCATTATTGCGCCAGTTGAGTTAGGTGATAATTCCCTCGTTGGTGCTGGTTCAACTATTACTAAAGACGTTCCGGCGGATGCTATTGCTATTGGTCGCGGTCGTCAGGTCAATAAAGACGAATATGCAACACGCCTTCCTCATCATCCTAAGAATCAGTAGGAGCCTGTCATGGAATTTGAAGAAAAAACGCTTAGTCGAAAAGAAATCTATCAAGGACCAATTTTTAAACTGGTCCAAGATCAGGTTGAATTACCAGAAGGTAAGGGAACTGCTCAACGCGATTTGATTTTCCACAATGGAGCTGTCTGCGTTTTAGCTGTAACGGATGAGCAAAAACTCATCTTGGTCAAGCAGTACCGCAAAGCCATCGAGGCTGTGTCTTACGAGATTCCAGCTGGAAAACTGGAAGTAGGAGAAAATACAGACCCTGTTGCAGCAGCTCTGCGTGAATTAGAGGAAGAAACAGCCTATACAGGCAAATTAGAACTCTTGTACGACTTTTATTCAGCCATTGGCTTTTGTAATGAAAAATTAAAACTATACCTAGCAAGCGATTTGACAAAGGTGGAAAATCCGCGTCCGCAGGATGAGGATGAAACCTTGGAAGTCCTTGAAGTGAGCCTAGAAGAAGCCAAGGAATTAATCCAATCAGGTCACATCTGTGATGCCAAGACAATTATGGCTGTACAGTATTGGGAATTGCACAAAAAATAGAGGAGGTCAGTATGGGTAAACCTTTATTAACGGATGAAATGATTGAAAGAGCTAATAGAGGCGAAAAAATTTCAGGTCCCCCTTTGCTAGATGATGAGGAGACTAAGATTTTACCAGCCTCTTCTTCTCGTTTTGGTTATGCCAATCCTAAGGAACATGGTTTTAGTCAGGAAACCTTGAAGATTCAGGTCGAACCGTCTATTCATAAAAGCCGTCGCATTGAAAATACTAAGAGAAATGTCTTCAATTCTAAATTGAATAAAATATTATTCGCAGTCATTTTTCTCTTGATTTTGCTTGTGTTAGCAATGAAACTTTTGTAATAGAAAAGGAATTGAAATGAAAATAGGAATTATTGCGGCTATGCCAGAAGAACTGGCTTATCTGGTCCAGAATTTAGACAATGCCCAGGAGCAAGTTGTTTTGGGGAATACCTATCACACAGGAAGCATTGCCTCTCATGAAGTCGTTCTTGTAGAAAGTGGAATTGGTAAGGTCATGTCTGCTATGAGTGTGGCGATTTTGGCTGATCATTTCCAAGTGGATGCTCTTATCAATACGGGGTCAGCTGGGGCAGTAGCAGAAGGCATCGCTGTCGGAGATGTTGTGATTGCTGATAAGTTAGCCTATCATGATGTGGATGTCACAGCTTTTGGTTATGCTTATGGGCAAATGGCGCAACAACCACTTTATTTCGAATCAGACAAAACCTTTGTTGCCAAAATCCAAGAGAGTTTATCTCAATTGGACCAAAACTGGCATCTTGGTTTGATTGCTACAGGAGATAGTTTTGTTGCAGGAAATGACAAGATAGAAGCGATTAAGTCCCATTTCCCAGAAGTTTTAGCCGTTGAGATGGAGGGAGCAGCTATTGCTCAGGCAGCGCATGCCCTTAATCTCCCAGTCTTAGTTATCCGAGCTATGAGTGACAATGCTAACCATGAAGCAAACATCTCTTTTGATGAGTTTATTATAGAAGCTGGACGTCGCTCTGCCCAAGTCTTATTAGCCTTTTTGAAGGCCTTAGATTAAGCGAAAATTTGACAGTTTTTCTAGCTTATGATAAGATTTAAGTAAAGAAAAGCTAGAAAACGTTTCAGAGGATATTATGAGTATTGAAATGACCGTCAGTGAGATTGCAGAGGTCTTAGGATTATCTCGCCAAGCAATCAATAACCGTGTCAAAGAATTACCAGAAGAAGACACAGATAAAAATGACAAAGGGGTAACAGTCGTTACCAGAAGTGGCTTGATTAAGCTAGAAGAAATCTATAAAAAAACGATTTTTGAAGATGAGCCTGTCAGTGAAGATGTCAAGCAACGTGAACTGATGGAGATTCTAGTTGATGAGAAGAATGCAGAAATTCTACGTCTCTATGAACAATTAAAGGCCAAGGATCGTCAGTTATCAGAAAAAGACGAGCAAATGCGTATCAAAGACCGTCAGATTGCTGAGAAAGACAAACAACTGGATCAGCAGCAACAATTGACCCTTCAAGCCATGAAGGATCAAGAAAATCTTAAGCTAGAGCTGGACCAAGCAAAAGAAGAAGTCCAATCCACTAAGAAAGGCTTTTTTGCTCGTTTATTTGGAGGATAATCAAGGAGCTGTTTAGGTTACATGCTAACCTGATGGCTTCTTTTGTTTCTAAATAGTATAGTTGCTCAATTAAAATAACAGTATAGGAGAGGTATAGAATGGAACGATTAGAAGAGTACATTGCTTTTGATTTAGAATTTAATCAGCATGAAGGGCAAACACACCTAATTCAAGTCTCGGCAGTGCGTTTTAGAGATGGTCAGGAAATTGATGCTTATGATTCCTATGTTCATACTAGCGTTCCCTTAAAAAGTTTTATCAATGGTTTGACAGGGATTACAGCTGAGACCCTAAAAGATGCTCCACCAGTTGAGGAAGTTATAAAAGAATTTCAAGAGTTTGTAGGTTCTTTACCCATGGTTGGGTACAACGCTGCTAAAAGTGATTTGCCTATTCTAGCAGAGCATGGTTTAGACTACAGCCAGCAGTACAAGGTGGATTTATATGATGAAGCCTTTGAACGTAGGAGTTCAGATTTACATGGTATTGCCAATCTCAAATTGCAAACTGTTGCCTCATTTCTTGGATTTCAAGGTCAGTCCCATAATAGCTTGGAGGATGCTCGGATGACGGCGCGTGTTTACGAGTCTTTCTTAGAGTCAGATCAAGCTAGAGAATTGTTAGAGACAGAAAGTAGCCTATCAAACAATCCTTTTGGTGGCTTGGACTTGTCTCAATTATTTGACTAGGAGTGCCTATGAAACCTGAAAAACCTAAAAATCTAGGTTTTAGGAAAATCTACTTTAATCTAGATAAAATTCTCTTTCTCTTTTTCTTGATATTTATGATGATTGAGTTTGTCTGGTTACCACTCAATTCTTGGATTGCTGGACTGTTGCTTCGTCAGACAGGTTATCTCTTTCTTTCCTACAATAATATTTTTGCCATTATAAAGGGTTCTCCCTTTGTTAGTCTTGATTTATTTGTTCTGGTAATCGTTAATTTACTAATCGCCTATTACCAGATAGGACTTCTCTTTATCGGAGCTCGCCACCTCCTCTATCATGAAAAGAGAACTTTGCTGGAGTACAGTCGCAAGGTCTTTCGTCAGAGTTTCTTATTTATGAGGCAAGTGACGATTTCCAAAATGGCCTTTATTTTCTTTTATGTCATGATGCTCTTTCCATTGATTCGAAAGATTTTAAAGATTTATTATCTTAATAAAATCGTCATTCCGGAATTCATAGTAGCCTATGTAGAAGATAAGTATTGGTTGGTTGGTTTGGTAATCACTGTTCTAGCCTTGCTGCTCTTTTACATTTCAATACGTTTGATGTTTGCCCTACCCCAGCTTTTGTTTGAGAAGAAAACAGTCAAAGAAGCAGTCAGATACAGTCTAGAGAAGACAAGAAAGCACTCCTGGTTTTATATTTGGAACTTGCTCTGGATTATCGTCAAAACGTATCTATTTTTCATACTTCTCTTGATTCCTATCCTAGTCAGTCAGGTACTGATGGATGGATTGACCCATAAGGAATCTCTTGTATTAGGAATCATTAATTTTGTTTTGATTAAGAATTTCCACTATATGGCCTTGACCTATTTCCTTATTAAGTTTGTTTCCTTTTTGACAGGGGAAGAACTAGAAATCACACCAAGGAGAAAGAAAGACCACTGGATGAGATGGGGAGTGATGGGCTGTGCCGGCATCTTTTTTGCTCTTGAGGGGTATGTTTATTTGGAAGCGCCAGTAGCACATAGACCCTTGATTATCTCTCATCGCGGTGTTTCAGATAAAAATGGTGTCCAAAATACCGTCCAATCACTAGAAAAGACAGCTCAGCTAGAGCCAGACTTTGTTGAGACAGATGTTCAGGAAACAAAAGACGGCCAGTTTGTCATGATGCATGATGCTAATATTAAGAATTTGACAGGAGTCAATGCCAATCCTCAGGATCTAACCTTGGATGAATTAACCAAACTCGATATTTCAGAAAACGGCTATCATAGCAAGGTGTCTAGTTTTGATGACTATCTCAATAAAGCCAATGAATTGCATCAAAAACTCCTTATTGAAATTAAAACCAGTCGAAAAGATAGTCCAGATATGATGAAACGCTTTATGGACAAATATGGAGTCATCATTAAGCAGAATGGCCACCAAATGCAGTCCTTAGACTACCATGTGATTGACCAGGTGTTGGCCTACGATTCTCAAATTCCAGTTTATTTCATCCTACCTTACAATAGTATTTTTCCAAGAACGAAAGCCACAGGCTACACCATGGAGTATTCAACTTTAGATGAAAATTTTGTCAACAAGTTATGGAATACGGATCAGAAATTGTACGTGTGGACCATCAATAGTTCAGAGTCCTTTGATAAATCTGTTCAGCTAGGAGCTGATGGTATGATAACAGATGACTTGGAAATGGTTCAGGAGCAGGTTACCATTGCCCAAGAAGACCCAGAGTACACGGATTTACTGTTTAAACAGGCAATGGAATTCTTCAATTTTTAGTAAGCAAAAAGAGGTTGAGCAAAAAAACACCTCTAAAATAGTAAAAAAACGAGCGATGTATCAGTTGGATATGCTCGTTTTATTATGCCATGGTTTATAATTGATACTCAATGAAAATCAAAGAGCAAACTAGGAAGCTAGCCGAAAGCTGCTCAAAACACTGTTTTGAGGTTGTAGATAAGACTGACGAAGTCAGTCACAGATATACGGTAAGGCAATGCTGACGTGGTTTGAAGAGATTTTCGAAGAGTATGAAATAAGAATAAAACAGGAAGTAATGCCTATGAAGTGGTTGAACTAGGTTATTTATGTCAGATGTAAAAGGGTTAAGAACTTCTGCGTGAAGAAGGCTTTCGAATTTATGTCAAACAGAAAATGGATCTTGCCCCCTTGGGGCAGATGAGAGAGTATTGTTGGCATGTGCAGAGTTTATGTTAGAAATAAATAAGCTGTCATAACATCGCTAGGATTCATCTTTATGAGTATGAATCTTACAAAATTGGTCAAGAATCTAGCATCTAAAACATCAATTATACAAAAACACATTCTCTCTTTGGCTTGATTGTGGTCGAGACAAAGAGAGAATGTGTGGTTTTATTTTTGAGTTAATTTTTTTAGATCATGTGCTTACTGAGGATTACTTTTATTTTCTGAAGTTGGAGTATTGGACTGTTTTTCATTATCAGCGGCAGGTTTACTTGGAGTAGAAGAGTCCTGAGTTGCTGTTTTCTGCTCTTCTTTTTTCTCTTCTTTGACGCTAGATTTTGGCGTTTCTTCTTGTTGTGTTTTTTCTTGGGGAGTGTTAGTTTCCTTAGTTGGACTAGTGTTTTCCTTAGGGGATTCCTTTTGGATTTCTTTGACAATGGTTGTCGTCTGGCTTGTCGTAGGTTCTTTTTTAGTATCTTTATTATTATCTAGGGCGTTCATGATCGTGATACTTGCGGTAATCAAGCCAAGGATACTACCGATAGTAGCAACGGTTTTTTGAAAGACCGTAAAGCCTTTTTTGATGTGTTCTGTTTTTGGTTTTGAAGTTCTACGATAATTAGACATACATTCTCTCCTTTAATTAAAATTTATTATACCGCATTTCTTTAAAAAAATCTTAAAAAAAGAGGAATTGCCCTTTCTTGTCGCAGGCTTCGTTTCATGATACAATAGAAGGAGTGATTTTAGAAAGCGTGAGAAAACATGATTTACTTTGATAATTCGGCGACGACCAAGCCTTATCCTGAAGCCCTTGAAACCTATATGCAGGTGGCTTCAAAAATTTTAGGAAATCCATCTAGTCTCCATCGTTGGGGAGACCAGGCAACACGAATCTTAGATGCTTCCCGCCAACAGATTGCAGATTTAATCGGTAAGAAAAGTGATGAAATCTTCTTTACCTCTGGTGGAACAGAAGGGGATAACTGGGTTATCAAGGGTGTGGCCTTTGAAAAAGCCCAGTTTGGCAAGCACATCATCGTGTCAGCCATTGAACATCCGGCAGTCAAAGAGTCAGCCCTCTGGTTGAAATCTCAAGGTTTTGAAGTGGATTTTACTCCAGTAGATGAGCAAGGATTTGTGGATATTGAAGCGTTAGCAGATTTGATACGGCCTGATACGACCCTCGTCTCTGTCATGGCTGTGAACAATGAAATCGGCTCTATTCAGCCTATTAAGGCTATTTCAGAACTCTTGGCAGACAAGCCAACTATTTCCTTCCATGTTGATGCGGTTCAGGCACTTGCTAAGATTCCTACTGAAAAATATTTGACTGATCGAGTGGATTTCGCGACCTTCTCGAGTCATAAGTTTCATGGTGTCCGTGGTGTTGGCTTTGTCTATATCAAGTCTGGCAAGAAGATTACGCCTCTTTTAACAGGTGGTGGCCAAGAGCGTGATTATCGTTCGACAACTGAAAATGTAGCAGGGATTGCAGCGACAGCCAAAGCTCTCCGTTTGTCTATGGAAAAGCTAGATATTTTTACAAGCAAGACTGGGCAGATGAAGGCAGTGATTCGTCAAGCGCTTTTGGACTATCCGGATATATTTGTCTTTTCAGATGAGGAAGACTTTGCCCCTCATATTCTGACTTTTGGGATTAAGGGTGTTCGTGGAGAAGTCATTGTTCACGCCTTTGAAGACTATGATATTTTCATATCAACGACCTCTGCTTGTTCATCCAAGGCAGGGAAACCTGCGGGAACCTTGATTGCCATGGGAGTGGACAAAGATAAGGCCCAGTCAGCTGTACGTCTTAGCCTAGACCTTGAAAATGATATGAGTCAGGTCGAGCAGTTCTTGACCAAGCTAAAATTAATTTATAATCAAACTAGAAAAGTAAGATAGGAGCATTCATGCAGTATTCAGAAATTATGATTCGCTACGGAGAGTTGTCAACCAAGGGTAAAAACCGTATGCGTTTCATCAATAAACTTCGTAATAATATTTCGGACGTTTTGTCTATCTATCCTCAAGTAAAAGTAACCGCTGATCGCGACCGTGCCCACGCTTACCTCAATGGGGCGGATTACACAGCAGTTGCAGAATCACTTAAGCAAGTCTTTGGAATTCAGAATTTTTCTCCAGTGTATAAGGTTGAAAAATCTGTAGAAGTTCTGAAGTCTTCTGTTCAAGAGATTATGCAGGACATCTACAAGGAAGGGATGACCTTTAAGATTTCTAGCAAGCGTAGCGACCACAACTTTGAACTTGATAGTCGTGAACTCAACCAAACGCTTGGAGGGGCTGTTTTCGAAGCAATTCCAAATGTGCAAGCTCAGATGAAAAATCCTGACATCAATCTTCAGGTGGAGATTCGTGAGGAGGCGGCTTATCTTTCTTATGAAACCATTCGAGGAGCAGGTGGATTACCTGTGGGAACTTCTGGTAAGGGCATGCTTATGTTGTCAGGGGGAATTGACTCACCTGTAGCTGGCTATCTAGCCCTTAAACGTGGGGTAGATATTGAGGCCGTTCACTTTGCCAGCCCACCTTACACCAGTCCAGGTGCCCTCAAGAAAGCGCAGGATTTGACTCGTAAATTGACCAAGTTTGGTGGCAATATCCAGTTTATCGAAGTGCCTTTCACTGAGATTCAAGAGGAAATCAAGGCTAAAGCGCCAGAAGCCTACCTCATGACCTTGACTCGTCGTTTTATGATGCGGATTACCGATCGTATCCGTGAGGTACGAAATGGTTTAGTTATCATCAATGGGGAAAGTCTTGGTCAAGTAGCCAGCCAAACTCTTGAAAGTATGCAGGCGATTAACGCTGTGACCAACACTCCCATCATCCGCCCTGTGGTTACTATGGACAAGTTGGAAATCATTGACATCGCCCAGGAAATCAATACCTTTGAAATCTCTATCCAACCTTTTGAAGACTGCTGTACCATTTTTGCACCTGACCGTCCTAAAACCAATCCTAAGATTAAGAATGCTGAGCAGTATGAAGCACGCATAGATGTTGAAGCTTTGGTTGAACGAGCAGTAGCAGGGATTATGATTACTGAGATCACACCGCAGGCTGAAAAAGATGAAGTAGATGACTTGATTGACAATCTGCTCTAATCAGAAAATCCAAAAGAATTTAGAAAATTAAATGAAAAAGTTAGTTTTTAATCCAAAAATGGAAGAAAAACTGACTTTTTTTCTTAAACTGTGATATAATAAGAATAAATTTTGAATATAGAGAGTTTTCTGACAATGAATCAATCCTACTTTTATCTAAAAATGAAAGAACACAAACTTAAAGTTCCTTATACTGGTAAGGAGCGCCGTGTACGTGTTCTTCTTCCTAAAGATTATGAGAAAGACACGGATCGTTCCTATCCTGTTGTATACTTTCATGACGGGCAAAATGTTTTTTATAGCAAGGAGTCTTTCATTGGTCATTCATGGAAGATTATCCCAGCTATTAAGCGTAATCCTGATATCGGTCGCATGATTGTCGTAGCGATTGATAATGATGGTATGGGGCGGATGAATGAGTATGCGGCTTGGAAGTTCCAAGAATCTCCAATCCCAGGGCAGCAGTTTGGTGGTAAGGGTGTGGAGTATGCCGAGTTTGTCATGGAGGTGGTCAAGCCTTTTATCGATGAAACTTATCGTACAAAAGCAGACCGCCAGCATACGGCTATGATTGGTTCGTCGCTAGGAGGCAATATTACCCAGTTTATCGGTTTGGAATACCAAGACCAAATTGGTTGCTTGGGTGTCTTTTCATCTGCCAACTGGCTCCACCAAGAAGCCTTTAACCGCTATATCGAGCGTCAGCAACTATCGCCTGACCAGCGCATCTTCATCTATGTGGGAACGGAAGAAGCGGATGATACAGACAAGACCTTGATGGCTGGTAATATCAAACAAGCCTATATTGACTCTTCGCTTCGCTATTACCATGATTTGATAGCAGGGGGAGTTCACTTGGACAATCTTGTCTTAAAAGTTCAGTCTGGTGCCATCCATAGTGAAATCCCTTGGTCGGAAAATTTACCAGACTGTCTGAGATTTTTTGCAGAAAACTGGTAAAGTAAGAAAGGAGAAAATATGCATATTGAACATCTTAGCCACTGGAGTGGCAATCTTAACCGTGAAATGTACCTTAACCGTTATGGTCATGCTGGGATCCCAGTTGTGGTCTTTGCTTCATCAGGTGGTAGCCATAACGAATACTATGATTTTGGCATGATTGATGCCTGTGCTTCCTTTATAGAGGAAGGCCGTGTCCAGTTCTTTACCCTATCAAGTGTAGACAGTGAGAGCTGGTTGGCCACTTGGAAAAACGGTCACGACCAAGCAGAGATGCACCGTGCCTACGAACGCTATGTGATTGAGGAGGCCATTCCTTTTATCAAGCATAAGACAGGTTGGTTTGATGGCATGATGACGACAGGTTGCTCGATGGGCGCCTACCATGCACTCAATTTCTTCCTTCAGCATCCAGATGTATTTACCAAAGTGATTGCTCTTAGTGGTGTTTATGACGCACGTTTCTTTGTCGGCGATTACTACAATGACGATGCTATTTACCAAAACTCGCCAGTAGATTATATCTGGAATCAGAACGACGGCTGGTTTATTGACCGTTACCGTCAGGCAGAGATTGTACTGTGTACGGGTCTCGGAGCCTGGGAACAAGACGGTCTACCATCTTTCTACAAGCTCAAAGAAGCCTTTGACCAGAAACAAATTCCAGCCTGGTTTGCTGAATGGGGACATGATGTCGCCCACGACTGGGAATGGTGGCGCAAACAAATGCCTTATTTCCTTGGCAATCTCTATTTATAAAAGGAGTGACCTATGAATTACCTTGTTATTTCTCCCTATTATCCACAAAACTTTCAACAGTTTACCATCGAACTAGCCAATAAAGGCATTACCGTCTTGGGAATTGGTCAGGAACCATACGAGCAATTGGATGAGCCTTTACGCAATAGCCTAACAGAGTATTTCCGTGTTGATAATCTTGAGAACATAGATGAAGTCAAACGTGCAGTTGCTTTTCTATTTTATAAGCATGGCCCAATTGATCGCATCGAGTCTCATAATGAATATTGGCTTGAGTTAGATGCAAGTCTTCGTGAGCAATTCAATGTTTTTGGTGCCAAACCAGAGGATCTCAAAAAGACGAAATTTAAGTCTGAAATGAAGAAGCTTTTCAAAAAAGCAGGTGTCCCTGTGGTACCTGGAGCGGTTATCAAGACGGAAGCAGACGTTGATCAAGCAGTGAAAGAAATCGGCCTTCCAATGATTGCCAAACCAGATAATGGAGTGGGAGCAGCCGCAACATTTAAACTTGAGACAGAAGATGATATCAATCATTTCAAGGCAGAGTGGGATCATTCAACTGTTTATTTCTTTGAAAAATTTGTCACTTCCAGCGAAATTTGTACCTTTGATGGTCTAGTGGACAAGGATGGAAAGATTGTCTTCTCAACAACCTTTGACTACGCCTACACACCGCTTGATCTCATGATCTACAAGATGGACAATTCTTATTACGTCCTCAAGGATATGGATCCTAAATTACGTAAATATGGTGAGGCTATCGTCAAAGAATTTGGTATGAGAGAACGGTTCTTCCATATCGAGTTCTTCCGCGAAGGGGACGATTACATTGCTATTGAGTACAATAATCGTCCTGCAGGTGGTTTTACCATTGATGTTTATAACTTCGCTCACTCCTTAGACCTTTATCGTGGATATGCAACTATTGTCGCAGGAGAAGAGTTTCCAGTGTCAGAATTTGAACCGCAGTATTGTTTGGCTACTTCTCGCCGTGCAAATGCTCACTATGTTTATTCAGAAGAGGACTTGCTTGCTAAATACAGCCAGCAGTTCAAGGTTAAAAAAATCATGCCTGCAGCCTTCGCAGAACTTCAAGGAGATTACCTTTATATGCTGACAACTCCGAGTCGACAAGAAATGGATCAGATGATTGCAGATTTCGGACAACGTCAAGCTTAAGGGACTATAGGGTTAAGGAAAATGACTTTCTTAATCCTTTTGTTTTTTATGAGAAACACAGCGGATTGAAACAAGAGCAGGACAAAAGAGCCTCGTAAAAGAGTATGGGACAAAAGTCTAACCTTAAATATTAAAAGCGAATAAAACGAGTTATCTGAAACTCAGAATTCTATTTTGTTCGCTTTTTTGTCTAATCTATCGATTTTAAAAACTTATAATAAAGAATTCCTAAAATCAAAATTTTTTTGTCCCAAACTCTTTTGAGGTGCTTTTTGATATGAGCCCAGGTTTTCTCTATAAGATTGTACTCAGGTGAGTGGGGAGGAATAAGAAATAAAGTTACTTTTTCTGGGGCTTGTTCATAGTAGGTGTGATTCTTTTTTTTTCGAGTGTATCCCATAGCTTTGAGAGCATAGTGGATAGTATAGTAGATTGAAATAAGATGTGAACAAAGTGATTGAGAAAGTCAATTTTTTCTAGAAATGTTTTAGCAACCGTAATGTGCTATTCTAGATTCAATACGCTATAGTTGGATGACAGCCAAATTCAGAAGCTATTTCAGTCAAATAAGCGTCTGGATTGTCAGTAAGATAGTTTTTAAGTCTATCTCTATCAACTTTTCTTGGTTTTGTTACTTTTACTTGATGGTTTAGATCATCTATTTTCTCTTTTAGATAATGGTATTACGTGAGATTTGGAAAACGTGTGATGCTTCTGTTATACTACCTGTTCGCTTACAATAGGCAAGAACTTTTTTTACGTAAATCTATTGAATATGGCATAAGATGACTGCCCCACATTGTGTACTATCTTTAGTTCATTTTGTCACATCTCTGTCGAAACAGGTTACTAATATTAATGTACGGGCTTTATGTATGTCAAAAATAAGTTCAGTTATTGAATAGATTTCACTAAACGAGATAGAAGAATAATTTGAGTTCTTTATGAATCTCTATATAGGATTCATTACGACAGATACCTTAGATTCTTTTTATTGAAGAAATTTTCTGAAAATTACAAAATATGCTTGCTATTTTAGAAAAATAGTGTAGAATAAAAGAAATAAGTTTTTAGAATAAGGAGTGGAATATGACAGTAACGATTGATTGGGAAAACCTTGGTTTCTCCTATATGAAATTACCTTATCGCTATATTGCTCATTTTAAAAATGGACAATGGAATAAAGGAGAGCTTACAGAGGATGCAACATTGCATATTTCAGAGTCTTCTCCAAGTCTTCACTATGGCCAACAAGCATTTGAAGGTTTGAAAGCTTATCGTACTAAGGATGGTAGTGTTCAACTTTTCCGTCCTGACGAAAATGCTAAACGCCTGCAACGTACTTGTGATCGTCTCTTGATGCCACAAGTTCCGACAGACATGTTTGTAGAAGCTTGTAAGGCAGTTGTCCGTGCCAATGAAGAATACGTACCACCATATGGAACAGGTGGAACCCTTTATCTTCGTCCGCTTTTGATTGGGGTTGGAGATATTATCGGGGTAAAACCAGCAGAGGAATACATTTTCACCATCTTTGCTATGCCAGTTGGAAATTACTTTAAGGGTGGTTTGGTTCCAACCAACTTCTTGATTCAGGATGAATACGATCGTGCCGCTCCAAATGGTACAGGTGCGGCTAAGGTTGGTGGGAACTATGCTGCAAGTCTCTTGCCAGGGAAATTGGCTAAATCACGTCATTTCTCAGATGTTATCTACCTAGACCCTTCAACTCATACAAAGATTGAAGAAGTCGGTTCAGCTAACTTCTTTGGAATTACAGATGATAATGAATTTGTAACACCATTGAGTCCATCTATCTTGCCATCTATTACTAAGTATTCTTTACTTTATTTGGCAGAACACCGCTTGGGCTTGACTCCTATTGAGGGTGATGTTCCAATTGATAACCTTGACCGTTTTGTAGAGGCAGGTGCCTGTGGTACGGCAGCAGTTATTTCACCAATTGGTGGAATTCAGCACGGTGATGATTTCCATGTTTTCTATAGTGAAACAGAAGTTGGTCCTGTGACTCGTAAACTCTATGATGAATTGACTGGTATTCAGTTTGGTGATATTGAAGCGCCAGAAGGTTGGATTGTAAAAGTAGATTAAAATAAACAAAAGGAGATTTTTGATGAAATCGAAAAAGTGGCTCTTAACAGCAGGAGTGGTCCTGAGCACAACAGCTCTTTTAGTGGCTTGTGGAAAAGCTGATAAAGAAGCAGATGCACCGACAACATTTTCATATGTGTATGCAGTAGATCCAGCATCTTTGGACTATAGTATAGCGACTCGTACATCTACAACAGATGTCATCGGGAACGTGGTTGATGGTTTGATGGAAAACGACCAATACGGAAATGTTATTCCTTCCTTGGCTGAAGATTGGTCTGTGTCAAAAGATGGTTTGACTTATACCTACAAACTTCGTAAAGGAGTTAAATGGTACACTTCTGAAGGTGAAGAATATGCAGAAGTAACAGCCCATGACTTTGTGACAGGATTGAAACACGTAGCTGACGGTAAGTCAGACGGTGTCTCTCTCATCCAAAATTCAATCAAGGGCTTGGATGCTTACATGACTGGTGAAACAAATGATTTCTCTACAGTTGGTGTTAAGGCCTTGGACGATTACACAGTCGAATATACCCTAAACAAACCAGAAAGCTTCTGGAACTCTAAAGTTACAACAGCGACGATGTTGCCTGTAAATGAAGAGTTTTTGAAGGCATCAGGTAAAGATTATGGAGCAGTTACTCCAGCAGGGATTCTTTACAATGGTCCTTATATCTTGAAGACCTTGACTTCTAAATCGTTGATCGAATACGAGAAAAATCCAAACTACTGGGATAAAGAAAAGGTAAAAATTGAGAAGATTAAATTGACTTACTACGATGGTTCTGATCAGGAATCCTTGATTCGTAGCTTCTCTTCTGGTGCTTATACGACAGCCCGTCTCTTCCCAAGTAGCTCAAACTTTGCTTCAACTTTGGAACAATACGGAGATAAAATTACTTATAGCCCACAGGACTCAAGTAGTTATTACTTCACCTTTAACGTAAATCGTCAGTCATACAATAAAACTGCGAAAACAAGTGAAGAGCAAAAGACTTCTACTAAAGAAGCTATGCTTAATAAGGACTTCCGTCAGGCTATCAACTTTGCCTTCAACCGCCATTCTTATGCTGCCCAGCTAAATGGTGAAGACGGTGCGGACAAGATTATTCGTAACAGTCTCGTTCCTGATAACTTTGTACAAGCAGGTGGTAAGAACTTTGGTCACATCGCTCAAGCTGAGTTGGTGAACTATGGTGATCAATGGAAAGGTGTTGAGCTAGTCGATGGTAAGGATTCTATCTACAACCCTGACAAGGCTAAAGCAGCCTTTGAAAAAGCTAAGAAAGACTTGGAATCTAAAGGGGTAACTTTCCCAATTCACTTGGATGTCCCAGTTGAACAAACAGATACCATTGCCGTTCAACAAAGTAACTCTTTCAAACAGTCTATCGAATCAACTCTTGGTGCCGAAAATGTTGTCATCGATGTTCTTCAAATGACAGATAATGAAAAGGAAACTATCACTTCTCAAGCGCGTGTTCCTTCTCAAAAAGACTATGATTTGAACAGTACAGGATGGGCTCCAAGTTATCAAGACCCAGCATCTTACTTGAATATCATGGATCCTAAATCAGGTTCTGCTATGAAACACCTTGGTATCACTAAAGGAAAAGATAAGGATGTTGTAGCTAAACTTGGTTTGGACCAATATAAGAAATTATTGGATGATGCAGATTCAGAGACTACAAATCTTGAAGAACGCTATGAAAAATATGCCAAGGCTCAAGCTTGGTTGACAGATAGTTCATTATTGATGCCAACAGCCTCATCTGGTGGTTCTCCAGTTGTAAGTAATGTAGTGCCATTCTCAAAACCATACTCACAAGTTGGTATTAAGGGTGACCCATATATCTTTAAAGGAATGAAATTGCAAAAAGATATCGTTACAACCAAAGAATATGAAGAAGCACTGAAAAAATGGCAAAAAGAAAAATTGGAATCAAACGGTAAGTACCAAAAAGAACTAGAAAAACACATTAAATAAAGCAGAAAACTCTATATCAGACTTGGAATGATATAGAGTTTTTTCTTGCTAGTTTTAGGATTTTCTTGTAAAATAGAAAAAGTGAAGAGAGGTATGAAATGAGTAAGAAAGATAAGAAAATCGAAATTCAAGTGGCAGATGCCAAAGTTAGTGTAGGAAAAGATAGCTTTGAAGGTTATGTATTGACCATTGGCAAAAAAGTTATCGGAGAAATTGCCGAATTAGACGGACAATTTGCCATCATAAAGAATGGGAATGTCGATAGTTTTTATAAAAAATTGGAAAAAGCTGTGGAAATTTTGATTGAAAATTATAATTTAGCAAAATAAGTCTTGTTTTTTTGAAATTTTCATGATATAATAGTTAAAGTTGATTGTAGGAGAGATAGCGAAGAGGCTAAACGCGGCGGACTGTAAATCCGCTCCTTCGGGTTCGGGGGTTCGAATCCCTCTCTCTCCATTTTATCAATGGGGTATAGCCAAGCGGTAAGGCAAGGGACTTTGACTCCCTCATGCGTTGGTTCGAATCCAGCTACCCCAGTTCTTAGGTAATGATCAAGATAAAAAGCAAAATATCTTAGGGTATTTTATTTTTATAATTGAAAGACGTGAACGATATGAACATGTCCTTGCGGGTGCTTAGGAAAAAAATTATAAGTATGTCAAGTTTAAGAAAAAACTTGATTGTTGGAGGATTTTTTAGATGAACGAATTTGAAGATTTGCTAAATAGCGTTAGCCAAGTTGAGACTGGTGATGTTGTTAGTGCTGAAGTATTGACAGTTGATGCGACTCAAGCTAACGTTGCAATCTCTGGAACTGGTGTTGAAGGTGTCTTGACTCTTCGCGAATTGACAAACGATCGCGATGCAGATATCAATGACTTTGTTAAAGTAGGAGAAGTATTGGATGTTCTTGTACTTCGTCAAGTAGTTGGTAAAGATACTGATACAGTTACATACCTTGTATCTAAAAAACGCCTTGAAGCTCGCAAAGCATGGGACAAACTTGTTGGTCGCGAAGAAGAAGTTGTTACTGTTAAAGGAACTCGTGCCGTTAAAGGTGGACTTTCAGTAGAATTTGAAGGTGTTCGTGGATTCATCCCAGCTTCAATGTTGGATACTCGTTTCGTACGTAACACTGAGCGTTTTGTAGGTCAAGAATTTGATGCTAAAATCAAAGAAGTTGACGCTAAAGAAAACCGCTTCATCCTTTCACGTCGTGAAGTTGTTGAAGCAGCTACAGCAGCAGCTCGTGCTGAAGTATTCGGTAAATTGGCTGTTGGTGATGTAGTAACTGGTAAAGTTGCACGTATCACAAGCTTCGGTGCTTTCATCGACCTTGGTGGTGTTGATGGATTGGTTCACTTGACTGAATTGTCACATGAACGTAACGTATCACCAAAATCAGTTGTAACTGTTGGTGAAGAAATTGAAGTGAAAATCCTTGATCTTAATGAAGAAGAAGGACGTGTATCACTTTCACTTAAAGCAACAACACCTGGACCATGGGATGGCGTTGAGCAAAAATTGGCTAAAGGTGATGTAGTAGAAGGAACAGTTAAACGTTTGACTGACTTCGGTGCATTTGTTGAAGTGTTGCCAGGTATCGATGGACTTGTTCACGTATCACAAATTTCACACAAACGTATTGAAAATCCAAAAGAAGCTCTTAAAGTTGGTCAAGAAGTTCAAGTTAAAGTTCTTGAAGTTAACGCAGATGCAGAGCGCGTATCACTTTCTATCAAAGCTCTTGAAGAGCGTCCGGCTCAAGAAGAAGGACAAAAAGAAGAAAAACGTGTTGCTCGTCCACGTCGTCCAAAACGTCAAGAAAAACGTGATTTCGAACTTCCAGAAACACAAACAGGATTCTCAATGGCTGACTTGTTCGGTGATATCGAACTTTAATCAAATTGAAAATTTACAAAATCCTTTGTTTTCTAAACAAGGGATTTTTCTTTTGTCTGTAAGCCTTTTTTGATATAATAGTTCTATGTTAGAATCAGAAAAACAATCACGTTATCAATTGTTAAATGAAGAACTCTCTTTTTTATTGGAAGGCGAAACCAATGTTTTGGCTAATCTTTCCAATGCCAGTGCTCTTCTAAAATCACGCTTTCCTAATACCGTATTTGCAGGCTTTTATTTGTTTGATGGAAAGGAATTGGTTTTAGGTCCCTTCCAAGGAGGTGTTTCCTGCATCCGTATCTCACTAGGCAAAGGTGTTTGTGGTGAGGCAGCCCACTTTCAGGAAACTGTTCTAGTTGGAGATGTAACAACTTATCCCAACTATATTTCTTGTGATAGTCGAGCTAAAAGTGAAATTGTTGTGCCGATGGTAAAGAATGATCAATTACTTGGAGTTCTGGATCTTGATTCTTCAGAGATTGATGATTATGATGCTATGGATCGAGATTATTTGGAACAATTTGTCGCTATTTTGCTTGAAAAGACAGAATGGGACTTTACAATGTTTGGGGAGAAAGCCTAATGTATCAAGCACTTTATCGAAAATATAGAAGTCAAAACTTCTCTCAGTTGGTTGGTCAAGAAGTTGTGGCTAAGACTCTTAAACAAGCGGTGGAGCAAGAGAAAATAAGTCACGCTTATCTTTTTTCTGGTCCTCGTGGAACGGGAAAAACCAGTGTGGCTAAGATCTTTGCAAAGGCTATGAACTGTCCCAATCAAGTGGGGGGTGAACCATGTAATAACTGTTATATTTGTCAAGCAGTGACGGATGGTAGTTTAGAAGATGTCATTGAAATGGATGCGGCTTCTAATAATGGGGTTGATGAAATTCGTGAAATTCGTGATAAATCTACCTACGCACCTAGTCTTGCCCGTTATAAGGTTTATATCATAGACGAGGTTCATATGCTGTCTACAGGGGCTTTTAATGCTCTTCTCAAGACGCTGGAAGAGCCGACACAGAATGTGGTCTTTATTTTAGCTACTACTGAATTGCACAAGATACCTGCCACTATTCTATCCCGTGTCCAACGTTTTGAGTTTAAATCAATTAAGACACAGGATATTAAGGAACATATCCACTATATCTTAGAAAAGGAAAATATCAGTTCTGAACCAGAGGCTGTGGAAATCATTGCCAGACGAGCTGAAGGGGGAATGCGGGACGCCTTGTCTATTTTGGATCAAGCCTTGAGTTTGACACAGGGAAATGAATTGACGACTGCCATCTCTGAAGAAATTACAGGCACCATTAGTCTATCAGCCTTGGATGATTATGTTGCTGCCTTGTCTCAACAGGATGTTCCCAAGGCTTTGTCTTGCTTGAATCTTCTTTTTGACAATGGTAAGAGCATGACTCGTTTTGTGACCGACCTTTTGCACTATTTAAGAGACTTGTTAATTGTTCAAACAGGTGGGGAAAATACTCATCATAGCCCAGTCTTTGTGGAAAATTTGGGACTTCCTCAAGAAAATCTGTTTGAAATGATTCGCTTAGCGACAGTCAGTTTAGCAGATATTAAGTCTAGTTTGCAGCCTAAGATTTATGCTGAGATGATGACTATTCGTTTGGCGGAAATTAAGCCGGAACCGGCTCTTTCAGGGGCGGTTGAACATGAAATTTCTGCACTGAGACAGGAAATTGCCCGTCTTAAACAAGAACTCGCAAATGTAGGAACTATACCCAAGCCAACAAGTCCAGCTCCTAGTCGACCAGCTACGGGCAAAACAGTCTATCGTGTGGATCGCAATAAAGTGCAGTCTATTTTACAAGAGGCCGTCGAAAATCCTGATTTAGCACGTCAAAATCTGATTCGCTTACAGAATGCCTGGGGAGAGGTAATTGAAAGTCTAGGTGGGCCGGACAAGGCTTTACTGGTTGGTTCTCAACCAGTTGCGGCCAATGAACACCATGCCATTCTTGCTTTTGAGTCTAACTTCAATGCCGGTCAAACCATGAAACGAGACAATCTCAATACCATGTTTGGCAATATCCTCAGTCAGGCAGCAGGTTTTTCACCCGAGATTTTAGCTATTTCCATGAAGGAATGGAAAGAAGTTCGCGCAGCCTTTTCAGCCAAAGCCAAATCATCTCAAGTTGAAAAAGAAGCAGAAGAAAGCCTGATTCCGGAAGGATTTGAATTTTTGGCTGATAAAATGAAGGTAGAGGAAGACTAAAGAAAGATTTCATGATACAATAAGTTTATGAATAGACAACAATTTATTATCATCGCACTGTTTACAGCTGCTGAGACCTATTTTTTCAATGAAGCTTGGATGACTGGTCGCTATATTATGGCAGCCTTTTGGGCCATTTTACTCTTTAGAAATTTTCGAGTGAGTTACTTGATGGGCAAAATAGTAGATGTCATTGACCAGCATTTAAAAGGGAAAGACTAGTCCTCAGCTTCTAGACAAAATCAAAGCCTTTTAGGCTTTTTTTTGTTATACTATAAAAGTATATTTATTGACCTATTACCGTATTTTCTAGGGAAAACGAGTATGTTTCTAGTAAGTACTGTAAAGGCCTTGAAAAAGAAAGGAACTATCATGTCAGTATTAGAGATCAAAGATCTTCACGTTGAGATTGAAGGAAAAGAAATTTTAAAAGGGGTTAACCTGACCCTTAAAACAGGAGAAATTGCCGCTATCATGGGACCAAATGGTACTGGTAAATCAACTCTTTCAGCCGCTATCATGGGAAATCCAAACTATGAAGTTACCAAAGGTGAAGTTTTGTTTGATGGCGTAAACATTCTTGAGTTGGAAGTGGATGAGCGTGCGCGTATGGGACTTTTCCTTGCTATGCAATACCCATCAGAAATTCCTGGAATTACTAATGCTGAATTTCTTCGTGCAGCCATGAATGCTGGTAAAGAAGACGATGAAAAGATTTCAGTTCGTGAGTTCATTACTAAATTAGACGAGAAGATGGAATTGCTCAACATGAAAGAAGAAATGGCAGAGCGTTACCTAAACGAAGGTTTCTCTGGTGGTGAGAAAAAACGTAATGAAATTCTTCAGCTTTTGATGTTGGAACCAACTTTCGCCCTTTTGGATGAGATTGACTCAGGTCTTGATATTGACGCTCTTAAAGTTGTATCTAAAGGTGTGAACGCTATGCGTGGTGAAGGCTTTGGTGCTATGATTATCACTCACTACCAACGTCTTTTGAACTATATCACACCAGACGTGGTACACGTGATGATGGAAGGGCGTGTTGTCCTTTCTGGTGGTCCAGAATTGGCTGCGCGTTTGGAGCGTGAAGGATACGCAAAACTAGCTGAAGAACTTGGCTACGACTACAAGGAAGAATTGTAATTCCCTCGTATCTTTTAGGAGAAGTAAATGACTAAAGAAAATATTAAACTTTTTTCAGAAATGCATGCTGAACCAAGCTGGTTGGCTGACCTCCGTCAAAAAGCTTTTGATAAGATTGAGAGTTTGGAATTACCAGTTATTGAGCGTGTCAAATTTCACCGTTGGAATCTGGGTGATGGTACGATTACAGAAAGTGAGCCATCAGCAAATGTTCCAGACTTCACAGCTCTAGATAATCACTTGAAGTTGGTGCAAGTAGGAACCCAAACTGTTTTTGAGCAAACTCCGGTTGAGTTGGCTGAACAGGGTGTTGTCTTCACAGACTTTCACTCAGCTTTAGAAGAAATTCCAGAACTTATTGAGGAATTCTTCATGTCATCCGTTAAATACGATGATGACAAGTTGGCAGCTTATCACACTGCTTACTTTAACAGTGGTGCTGTTCTCTATATTCCGGATAATGTTGAGATTGCTGAACCAATCGAAGGAATTTTCTACCAAGACAGCGATAGCGATGTGCCATTTAATAAGCATATTCTTATCATCGCTGGTAAAAATTCTAAGATAAGCTATCTTGAACGTCTAGAGTCACGCGGTGAAGGCAGTGCCAAAGCAACTGCCAATATCACAGTCGAAGTGATTGCACGTTCTGGTGCGCAAGTGAAATTTGCTGCTATTGACCGTTTAGGTGAAAATGTCACTGCCTACATTAGCCGTCGTGGTAAATTGGGCAACGATGCAAGCATTGACTGGGCAATCGGTGTCATGAACGAAGGAAATGTTGTTGCTGACTTTGATAGTGACTTGATTGGAAATGGTAGCCATGCAGATCTCAAGGTTGTAGCTCTTTCAAGTGGCCGTCAGGTTCAAGGGATTGATACCCGCGTAACCAACTATGGTTGCAACTCAATCGGAAATATCCTCCAACATGGGGTTATTCTTGAAAAAGCAACCTTGACCTTCAATGGTATTGGCCACATCATCAAGGGGGCAAAGGGAGCAGATGCGCAACAAGAGAGTCGTGTTCTTATGCTTTCAGACCAAGCGCGTTCAGATGCCAACCCAATTCTTTTGATTGATGAAAATGACGTTACTGCAGGTCACGCGGCTTCTATCGGACAAGTAGATCCAGAAGACATGTACTATCTCATGAGCCGTGGCTTGGATAAGGCAACTGCAGAGCGCTTGGTTGTTCGTGGTTTCCTTGGATCTGTTATTGTTGAGATCCCAGTCAAAGAAGTTCGCGATGAAATGATTGCAACAATCGAAGAAAAATTGTCAAAACGCTAAGGGGAAGCCTATGTTAGATGTAGAAGCGATTCGCAAGGATTTTCCAATTTTAGACCAGATTGTTAATGATGAACCACTGGTCTATTTGGACAATGCTGCGACGACACAAAAACCACTAGCAGTACTGGAAACAATCAATCGCTATTATGAGCAGGACAATGCCAATGTTCACCGTGGTGTCCATACCTTGGCAGAACGGGCGACAGCTTCCTATGAAGCTGCTCGTGAAACTATTCGTAAATTTATCAATGCAGGTTCGACAAAGGAAGTTCTCTTTACCAGAGGAACGACAACCAGTCTGAACTGGGTAGCACGCTTTGCTGAGGAAGTCTTGACTGAGGGAGACCAGGTCTTGATTTCTGTCATGGAACACCATTCCAATATCATTCCTTGGCAGGAAGCCTGTCGCAAGACTGGGGCTGAGCTTATCTATGTTTATCTCAAGGACGGCGCCTTGGATATGGATGACTTGCGCGCTAAATTGACGGACAAGGTTAAATTTGTTTCGCTTGCCCATGCCTCCAATGTTCTTGGTGTGGTCAATCCGATCGAGGAAATCACGCAAATGGCACATAAAGTTGGTGCTATTATGGTGGTGGATGGAGCTCAATCTACACCTCATATGAAGATTGATGTCCAGACCTTGGATGTGGACTTCTTTGCCTTTTCAGGTCACAAGATGGCTGGTCCGACTGGTATCGGTGTCCTTTACGGCAAAGAGAAGTATCTGGAACAAATGTCACCAGTAGAATTTGGCGGCGAGATGATTGATTTCGTCTATGAACAATCTGCTAGTTGGAAGGAATTACCTTGGAAATTTGAGGCTGGAACGCCCAATATGGCAGGTGCTATTGGACTTGCTGCAGCAGTGGATTATCTGAAAAAGATTGGTATGGATGCCATTGAAGCTCATGAGCAGGAATTGATTTCATACGTCTATCCAAAACTGCAGGCGATTGAAGGATTGACCATTTATGGTTCGCAGGACTTGGCTCAACGTTCAGGTGTCATTGCCTTTAACCTAGGCGATCTTCATCCCCATGACCTAGCTACAGCACTTGATTATGAAGGAGTGGCTGTTCGTGCAGGTCATCATTGCGCTCAACCTTTGCTCCAATATTTGGAAGTTCCAGCAACAGCTCGCGCAAGTTTTTATATCTACAATACCAAGGCAGATTGCGACAAATTAGTCGATGCCTTACAAAAGACAAAGGAGTTTTTCAATGGCACTTTCTAAACTAGATAGCCTTTATATGGCAGTGGTAGCGGACCATTCGAAAAATCCACATCATCAAGGGAAGTTGGATGATGCTGAGCAAATCAGTCTTAACAATCCAACCTGTGGGGATGTCATCAACCTCTCTGTCAAGTTTGATGCAGAGGACCGTTTGGAGGATATTGCTTTTCTAAACTCAGGATGCACGATTTCAACTGCTTCTGCTAGCATGATGACAGATGCAGTTTTAGGGAAGACCAAGCAAGAAATCTTAGAACTTGCGACTATTTTTTCTGAAATGGTTCAAGGGCAAAAAGATGAACGCCAAGATCAACTAGGCGATGCAGCTTTCTTGTCAGGTGTTGCCAAATTCCCTCAACGAATTAAGTGTGCAACCCTAGCTTGGAATGCCCTGAAGAAAACAATTGAAAATCAAGAAAAACAGTAAGACAAGTTTCTTTTGTCTTATGAATCAGTAGAAATGAAGAATGAAAGAAAGGATATTATGGCTGAAGAAAGAGTAGAACCAAAACCAATTGATCTTGGTGAATATAAATTTGGTTTCCATGATGATGTAGAGCCTGTTCTATCGACAGGAAAAGGATTGAACGAAGATGTCATTCGTGAACTATCAGCTGCAAAGGGAGAACCTGAGTGGATGCTAGAATTCCGTTTGAAGTCTTATGAAACCTTCAAAAAAATGCCCATGCAAACTTGGGGAGCAGACTTGTCAGAGATTGACTTTGATGACTTGATTTACTACCAAAAACCATCTGATAAACCAGCCCGTTCTTGGGATGAAGTTCCTGAAAAAATCAAAGAAACCTTTGAACGTATCGGTATTCCAGAAGCTGAGCGTGCTTATTTAGCAGGAGCCTCTGCCCAGTACGAATCAGAAGTAGTTTACCACAATATGAAGGAAGAGTTCCAAAAATTGGGAATTATCTTTACAGATACAGATTCTGCCCTCAAGGAATACCCAGACTTGTTTAAACAATACTTTGCGAAGTTGGTACCGCCGACAGATAACAAGTTGGCAGCCCTTAACTCAGCAGTATGGTCAGGTGGAACCTTTATCTACGTACCAAAAGGTGTTAAGGTAGATATTCCGCTTCAAACCTACTTCCGTATCAACAACGAAAATACAGGTCAGTTTGAACGTACCTTGATTATCGTTGACGAGGGAGCAAGTGTCCACTATGTAGAAGGATGTACAGCACCAACATATTCAAGCAACAGCTTGCACGCGGCCATTGTAGAAATCTTTGCTTTGGATGGAGCTTATATGCGTTATACAACCATCCAAAACTGGTCTGACAACGTTTATAACTTGGTAACAAAGCGTGCTAAGGCTCAAAAGGATGCGACTGTTGAGTGGATTGATGGGAACTTGGGTGCCAAAACAACCATGAAATATCCATCTGTTTATCTAGACGGAGAAGGGGCGCGTGGTACTATGCTCTCTATCGCCTTTGCCAACGCTGGACAACACCAGGATACTGGTGCTAAGATGATTCACAATGCTCCACATACAAGCTCTTCTATTGTTTCAAAATCCATCGCTAAAGGCGGAGGAAAGGTTGACTACCGTGGACAAGTAACCTTTAACAAAAACTCTAAGAAATCTGTTTCTCACATCGAGTGTGATACCATTATCATGGATGACTTGTCAGCGTCAGATACCATTCCATTTAATGAAATCCACAACTCGCAAGTTGCTTTGGAACATGAAGCTAAGGTATCTAAGATTTCAGAGGAACAACTCTATTACCTCATGAGCCGTGGATTGTCAGAATCTGAGGCAACAGAAATGATTGTTATGGGATTTGTAGAGCCCTTCACAAAAGAACTTCCAATGGAATATGCAGTTGAGCTGAACCGCTTGATTAGCTATGAGATGGAAGGTTCAGTTGGGTAAAATTTGATTTTAAATTTACTCAAAATCAAGGACTTTGAAGATGAACTTATAATAAAAAGAGACTGAGAAAAAAATATTTTAAGAACAGAAAACGCATGATATCAGGAGCCAAAAAACTTGATATTATGCGTTTTATTGTGGGAAGATTTATTGTATTCTCTCATGAAATGGAGTTTTTCCTAAGCGCTTTTGATTTTTGATATATTTTTGTGAGGACGAAGTAAGACAATATATAAAATATTCAGTTCAAGCTATGATATAGTTGCTTAGTTTAAAATAAGCATCTTATAATAAAGCTATGGCATATAGTACAGATTTTAAACAAGGAGCATTAGATTACATCAAAGAGAGATACAGCTATGTCGAGGCAGCCAAAGTTTTTGATGTAGGCGTCAGAACTCTCTTCACGTGGGAAAAGAAAGACGTGAACAAGGACACTTAGAGCGGAAAAAGCGAGTCGGCAAAACGTGAAAGATCCCTTTAGAGGAATTGAAATTTTTGTAGAGGCTCATCCAGACGCTTTTTTACGGGAAATTGCGGCACATTTTGGTTGTGCTGTTCCTTCAGTATGGGCAGATTTAAAGCAGATTCATGTCACTTTAAAAAAAGACGACTAGCTTTAAGGAACAAGATCCTGAGAAAGTCGCTGAATTTCTTGATATTTTAGATGACCTTAAAGATTGACCAGTCGTATATATTGACGAAACGGGAATCGGCCGCTACCTCTATCGTCCTTATGCACAGGCTTCTAGAGGGGATAAAGTCTATGAAAAGATTAGCGGATGACGTTTTGAGCGGACTTCAATTGTTGCAGGATAAGTAGACGGAGAGTTTATAGCTCCCATGATTTACAAGGAAAGTATGACGAGCGACTTCTTTGTGGAGTGGTTCAAAACGTAGCTCTTGCCTGCTTTGAAGACACCTCATGTCATTGTCATGGACAATGCTAGTTTTCATCCTAAGCATATCTTGGATGAACTTTACATTCAAGATAAACACTTTCTCTTACCTCTACCACCTTATTCACCAGATTTGAATCCAATTGAGCAAGCTTGGACTATCTTGAAAAGAAAGTGACGGATTTATTAAGGGAAGTTCCAAATATTTTCGAATGTTTGGAGCGCTTTTTTAAAACTAAATGACTATAATTATAAAATGCTTATTGATTTTGATTTAAAATGAGTCAAAAAGCCGTTGTAAAGCGGTTTTTTGTTATAATTAAATGAAGAATGTAGAATTAAAGGAGAATAACATGACATTTGAAGAAATACTGCCTGGCTTAAAGGATAAGAAAAAATATGTACGCACTGGTTGGGGAGGGGCGGAAAACTATGTCCAACTTTTTGATACCATCGAACAAAATGGGGTTCCACTTGAAGTGACACCTTATTTCCTAATCAACGTATCTGGAGAAGGGGAAGGTTTTTCCATGTGGAGCCCGACACCTTGTGATGTTTTGGCGACAGATTGGGTAGAAGTGCATGACTAGGCGTGTACTCATTACAGGAGTGAGTTCAGGTATCGGATTGGCTCAGGCTCGACTTTTTTTAGAGAAGGACTATCAAGTTTATGGAGTGGACCAAGGTGAAAATCCATTCCTACAAGGTGATTTCCATTTTTTACAGAGAGATTTGACCTTGGACTTGGAGCCTATTTTTGACTGGTGTCCTCAGGTTGATGTTTTGTGCAATACTGCTGGAGTTTTGGATGATTATAAACCACTTTTGGAGCAATCAGCCCAGGAAATTCAAGAGATTTTTGAAATAAACTACGTGACTCCTGTTGAGTTGACTCGCTATTATTTGACACAAATGCTGGAAAATAAAAAGGGGGCCATTATCAATATGTGTTCTATCGCTTCTAGTCTAGCAGGCGGTGGTGGACACGCCTATACTTCTTCGAAGCACGCCCTAGCTGGCTTTACCAAGCAGTTGGCTCTAGACTATGCAGAAGCTGGGATTCAAGTCTTTGGGATTGCTCCAGGAGCAGTCAAGACGGGTATGACCGCTGCCGACTTTGAGCCAGGTGGATTGGCTGACTGGGTGGCGAGTGAAACGCCAATCAAGCGCTGGATTGAACCAGAGGAAGTGGCAGAAGTCAGCCTTTTCTTAGCAAGTGGAACAGCAAGCGCCATGCAAGGACAAATCTTGACAATAGATGGTGGTTGGTCTCTGAAGTAGGAGTAGTTGGATGGAAATCAAAAATCACTTTGGAGTCTATGGTGTTTGCTATAAACATGGTTACCTTCTTTGTATTCAAAAAACAGCAGGTCCCTACAAAATAGGTTAGACCTTCCCGGTGGCAGTCAGCAACTTGGTGAAGGACTGATGGAAACTTTGATTAGAGAAGTTTTGGAAGAGACGGGATTTACTGTTAGAAGCTACTCCAATCCTCGAATCTACGATGTTTTCGTCAGGGAAGAGTTAACAAATTTTATGGTTCACCATATCATGGACTTGTATGATGTTGAGATAAACGAGAAGGCATCTCAAGTGAATATTTCTGAAACTGTCTCTGATGGTGTGAATGATTCTCTTGGATATGTTTGGATGGCTATTCAAAAAATCACAGAAGAAAATGCATCGCCATTAGTCTTGAAGGTTAAGTCTGAATTATTAGGATTTCCAGAACTGGACAAGACTTCTTACATGAATTGGAAGGTGAATGATGAGAAACCAACTTGCCCTTAGTGGCGAAAAACTTGATGAAAAAGTTTACCCACAACTATTTCACCACATTGGAATGATTCGTGGGGAATACTTGTTGAGGGAGCTCAATCAAAACATCCTGTTACCAAGTTGTCAGCAATTTGTAAAAGATTATCTAGAGACTATTTGCTCCTTGTACTCAGATGAAGAAGTCTGGTATCGTTTTTCTGAATTAACGAATACAGAAGCTAATTGTTTAGAGGGAACTAAACAGCATTTTGACGAACGTCATCCTTTGTTTGGATATAGAGGAACTAGGCGTTTACTGGCGTGTCCGGATGAATTTCAGGCTGAGGCAAATGTCGTTACAGAAGTTTATCAAACCAATCCCAATCTGTCTGTTATCTTTCCTTTTGTGAATGATGCTGAGCAGTTAAAGCAAGCTATTAGAGTATTGCGTCAGCATGGTTTCACTGGAAAAATTGGCACAATGATTGAATTACCGTCAGCGTATTTCGACTTGGACAGAATACTGGAAACGGGTATTTCAAAGATTGTAGTTGGAATGAATGATTTGACTTCCTTTGTTTTTGCGACTGTGAGAAATAGTCAATGGCATGATATGGAAAGTCCAATAATGTTAGAAATGCTGAGACAGATGCAGGATAAAGCAAGGATGAAAAAGATAGATTTCGCTGTAGCAGGCTATCTGAATCCTTCTTTCATACAAAAAATGAATCAGATGGGGATTGAGTGCATTATCCACTATAGTTCTATTCCAGAGATTTTTGATTTAGAGATTGACCATCCAGACCACCTCAAACGTGTAAAAGAAGTAAGTAAAAAATTACAAAGGAGCAACCCATGACACCTCAAGAAATGTGGAATGCCTACAAGCAAATCAACCCCTCTATCGGAGATGAGATAGATGCCTGGGCTTTTGGAGTGGAAGCAGATTTCTTGGCAGATTTAGTACTAAGAGGCGAAAAGACAGCAACCGCCTCAGCCTATGACCTCTACGCACTAGAAGACGAACCCCTTCCACAAGAAGGAACTTTTGATGTCATTTTAGACAGTCAAAATCAGGCTGTCTGTATTGTCGAAATTACAAAGGTTTCTGTTCAGCCCTTTCATCAAGTTTCTGATGACCATGCCTTCAAAGAAGGTGAGGGAGACAAATCTTTAGCATATTGGCGCCAGATTCATGAAGACTGTTTCACCGAGTGGATGAGGGAGGCAGGACTAACTTTTACACCTGACAGCAAGGTTGTTTTAGAAGAATTTCGCAAGGTCTACCCTTTGTAGACAGATAGAAGGAAGAAAGTTTTGGAAATTACCGTCCAATCCTTTTTTCTGAGGCAAAACATGATATAATAAGTTTGTTTGAAGAAGAGCCCTAGCTCTTAAACTTAGATAGGAGAAAACTATGCAAGCAGTTGAACATTTTATTAAGCGATTTGTTCCTGAACATTATGATTTATTTTTAGACTTGAGTCGTGAGACCAAGACGTTTTCTGGGAAGGTGACCATTACTGGTCAAGCACAGAGTGACCGTATTTTCCTTCATCAAAAAGATTTGGAAATTGCTTCTGTAGAAGTTGCAGGTCAAGCTCGTCCATTTACAGTTGACCGTGACAATGAAGCCCTTCATATTGAATTGGCTGAGGCTGGTCAAGTTGAAGTGGTTCTTGCCTTTTCTGGTAAAATCACAGACAACATGACAGGGATTTACCCTTCATACTACACAGTTGATGGAGTGAAGAAGGAAGTATTGTCAACACAGTTTGAGAGTCATTTTGCGCGTGAAGCTTTCCCATGTGTGGATGAACCTGAAGCCAAAGCAACCTTTGACCTCTCTCTACGTTTTGACCAAGCAGAAGGTGAATTGGCCTTGTCAAACATGCCAGAGATTGAAGTTGAAAAACGTCAGGAAACAGGTATCTGGAAGTTTGAGACAACACCTCGCATGTCTTCTTACTTGTTGGCCTTTGTCGCAGGTGATTTGCAAGGTGTGACCGCTAAAACTAAAAACGGTACCCTCGTAGGTGTCTACTCAACCAAAGCCCACCCATTATCTAATCTTGATTTCTCACTGGATATCGCTGTTCGCTCTATCGAGTTTTACGAAGATTACTACGGAGTTAAGTACCCGATCCCTCAATCTCTCCACATCGCCCTTCCTGACTTCTCAGCTGGAGCTATGGAAAACTGGGGTCTTGTGACCTACCGTGAAGTTTACTTGGTTGTGGATGAGAACTCAACCTTTGCTAGCCGTCAACAAGTTGCCCTTGTTGTGGCACATGAATTGGCTCACCAATGGTTCGGAAACCTCGTAACTATGAAATGGTGGGATGACCTTTGGCTCAATGAAAGCTTTGCTAATATGATGGAATATGTCTGTGTGGATGCCATCGAGCCAAGCTGGAACATCTTTGAAGATTTCCAAACAGGTGGTGTTCCGTCTGCCTTGAAACGTGATGCGACGGATGGTGTTCAATCTGTTCACGTCGAAGTTAAACATCCAGATGAAATCAATACGCTCTTTGACGGAGCTATCGTCTATGCCAAAGGAAGTCGCCTCATGCACATGCTTCGTCGTTGGCTAGGTGATGCTGATTTTGCCAAAGGTTTGCACGCTTACTTTGAAAAACACCAATACAGCAATACCATCGGTCGTGACCTTTGGAATGCCCTTGGACAAGCGTCAGGACGTGATGTCGCAGCCTTCATGGATTCTTGGTTGGAACAGCCTGGTTACCCAGTTCTTACTGTCAAAGTTGAAAATGATGTTTTGAAGATTTCACAAAAACAATTCTTCATCGGTGAGCACGAGGACAAGAACCGTCTCTGGGTTGTACCACTCAACAGCAACTGGAAAGGCTTGCCAGATACACTTGAAAGTGAAAGTATCGAAATTCCTGGCTACGCAGCTCTTCTTGCTGAAAACAAAACAGCACTTCGCCTCAACACAGAAAATACAGCCCACTACATTACAGACTATCAAGGAGACTTGCTAGATGCTATTCTTGCTGACCTAGTTGAGCTTGATAACACAAGTAAATTGCAGATTGTTCAAGAACGTCGTCTGCTTGCTGAAGCAGGGCACATTTCTTATGCTGACTTGCTTCCAGTCCTTGATAAACTTGCTAAGGAAGAATCTTACCTTGTCGTTTCAGCTGTTTCTGAAGTAATTTCTGCTCTTGAGCGCTTTATCGATGAAGGAACAGAAGCTGAAAGAGCCTTCAAAGCCTTGGTTGCTAAATTGGCTCGTCACAACTATGACCGTCTTGGTTTTGAAGCTAAAGACGGAGAATCAGATGAGGATGAATTGGTTCGTCAGTTAGCCATTTCTATGATGATTCGCTCAAATGATGCAGAAGCTAGCCAAGTCGCTAGCCAAATCTTCGCAGCACACAAGGAGAATCTTGCAGGACTCCCAGCAGCTATTCGCTCACAAGTTCTGATTAATGAGATGAAACATCATGAGACTAAAGACTTGTTAGCACTTTATCTTGATACTTATACGCACGCAACAGATGCGGTCTTTAAACGTCAGTTGGCAGCAGCTCTTGCCTACAGTAAAGATGCGGACAATATCCAAACCTTGATTGCTTCTTGGAAGGACAAATTTGTGGTCAAACCACAAGACTTGTCAGCTTGGTATTACCAATTCCTAGCTCACCAAGTAACTCAGGAAACAGCTTGGTCTTGGGCTCGTGAAAACTGGGCTTGGATCAAGGCAGCTCTTGGGGGAGATATGAGCTTTGATAGCTTTGTTATCCTTCCTGCTCATGTATTTAAGACTCAGCAACGCTTGACGGAATACAAGGAATTCTTTGAGCCACAACTTTCTGATCTTGCTCTTAGCCGTAATATCGGTATGGGAATCAAGGAAATTGCAGCGCGTGTTGACTTGATTAACCGTGAAAAAGCTGCAGTGGAAGCAGTTGTTCTTCAATACGGAAATGCATAAATAAGCCTAAAATAAAAAGAAAACTCAGCTATCTCATGTAAAATGCAGAGAGTTGAGTTTTTTTTAAGGCAAATTTGGTATAATGGTCTTAATAAGGAGGAGTTTCTCATGATAAAAATCTTATTAGTTGAGGATGACCTAGGCCTGTCAAATTCAGTATTTGACTTTTTGGACGATTTTGCGGATGTCATGCAGGTGTTTGATGGAGAAGAAGGTCTCTACGAAGCTGAGAGTGGCGTCTATGACTTGATTTTGCTCGATTTGATGTTACCTGAAAAAAATGGTTTCCAAGTCTTGAAAGAATTGCGTGAAAAGGGGATTACGACACCAGTTCTGATTATGACTGCCAAGGAAAGCTTGGATGACAAGGGACATGGATTTGAACTAGGAGCGGATGATTATCTGACCAAACCTTTTTACCTAGAAGAACTTAAAATGCGGATTCAAGCCCTTCTCAAACGTTCAGGTAAGTTTAATGAAAACACCTTGACTTATGGAAATATTGTGGTTAATCTGTCTACAAATACCGTTAAAGTCGAAGATACTCCTGTCGAATTGCTGGGGAAAGAGTTTGATTTACTAGTTTATTTCCTTCAAAATCAAAATGTTATTTTGCCGAAGACTCAGATTTTTGATCGTCTATGGGGATTTGATAGTGATACAACGATTTCGGTTGTTGAAGTCTATGTTTCAAAAGTCCGTAAGAAATTAAAAGGAACCACTTTTGCAGAGAATTTGCAAACCTTGCGTAGTGTTGGGTATATTTTAAAAGATGTTCAGTAAACTAAAAAAAACATGGTATGCGGATGACTTTAGCTACTTTATCCGCAACTTCGGTGTCTTCACTCTGATTTTCTCTACCATGACTCTGATTATTTTGCAGGTCATGCATTCGAGTCTCTATACTTCGGTGGATGATACGCTCCGTGGCTTGAGTAACAATCCTCAGGCAGTTATTCAGCTTGCGGTAAATAGGGCAACAGAAGAGATTAAAGATTTAGAGAATGCCGCTACAGATACTAGCAAGACTGAGGTAAAACCCAATGTCAGTTCCAATACAGAAGTCATTCTCTTTGATAAGAATTTTACTCAGCTCCTTTCTGGAAATCGATTTTTGGGATTGGATAAGATTAAGTTAGAGAAGAAAGAACTAGGCCATATCTATCAGATTCAGGTTTTTAATAGCTATGGACAGGAAGAAATCTATCGCATGATTTTGATGGAAACGAATATCAGTTCGGTTTCAACTAATATCAAGTATGCGGCTGTCTTGATTAATACCAGTCAGTTGGAGCAGGCTAGTCAAAAGCATGAGCAATTGATTGTGGTCGTGATGGCTAGTTTCTGGATTTTGTCTTTGCTTGCCAGTCTCTATCTAGCTCGAGTCAGTGTTCGTCCTCTGCTTGAGAGCATGCAGAAGCAACAGTCCTTTGTGGAAAATGCCAGTCATGAGTTACGAACTCCACTTGCAGTTCTGCAAAATCGTTTAGAGACCCTTTTCCGTAAGCCAGAAGCTACCATTATGGATGTTAGTGAAAGCATTGCATCGAGTTTGGAAGAAGTCCGAAATATGCGGTTTTTGACGACAAACTTGTTGAATTTAGCTCGTAGAGATGATGGGATTAAGCCGGAACTTGCAGAAGTTCCAACTAGCTTTTTTAACACGACTTTCACTAACTATGAGATGATTGCTTCTGAAAATGACCGTGTCTTCCGTTTTGAAAATCGCATCCATCGCACGATTGTCACAGATCAGCTTCTCTTGAAGCAGTTGATGACTATCCTATTTGATAATGCTGTCAAGTATACTGAGGAGGATGGTGAAATTGATTTTATGATTTCAGCGACTGATCGTAATCTGTATTTGCTAGTTTCCGATAATGGAGTTGGTATTTCAGCAGAGGATAAGAAGAAAATTTTTGATCGTTTTTATCGAGTAGACAAGGCTAGAACCCGTCAAAAAGGTGGTTTTGGTTTAGGATTATCCTTAGCCAAGCAAATTGTAGATGCGCTAAAAGGAACTATTACTGTTAAAGATAATAAACCAAAGGGAACAATCTTTGAAGTGAAGATTGCCATCCACACACCATCGAAAAAGAAAAAATAAAAATATCGCTCCAGCTGGGGCGATATTTTTGATTATGTGACTATTAGTCCGTCTCGCTCCGTTAGGTGCGAGACAAATAAACCACCCGCTATGCGGGTGCGCGTCGAAGGTTATACCCAAAAAACTCCAAACGCGATACAATAAAGGTGTTCAAGCCAATTGTAAAGCGAAAGGAGAAAAATATGGCACAAAAGGCACATATAGTTAATTGAAACAAGAACAAGACAAAAGAGCCTCAAAAAAAGTATTGCAACTTGGTAATACCTTTTTGAGGTACTTTTTGATATGAGCCCATGTTTTCTCAATAGGATTGTACTCAGGTGAGTAGGGAGGAAGTGGTAAAAGTTTATGCC
>CAJNDL010000014.1 GCA_905221505.1 bacterium | reverse complement strand
TACCATAGTCCGTACGGGATTCGAACCCGTGTTACCGCCGTGAAAAGGCGGTGTCTTAACCCCTTGACCAACGGACCAGAGTTGTTATTTTCAACTCTTACTATTATACCGACTTTTTATTTTTTGTCAACATCTTTTTCTAATTTTTTTCATTTTTTTTGCATGACTTCCTAGTGTGTACGGAGTTCAAATTCTTTAAACACAATACGTAAGTCTCTTAATACTTTTTGACGCCCTCTGAAGCGTTCATTTCTTAAGACGCGTTCTAACTCTTCTTGTTGCTCTTTACTTTGTTTGCTTCTATAATCTCTTAGTGTCTCATGAAAGAGATAATAATCGTCTAACCATAGACCTCCCTCTCCTATACGATGACTAATTTCACCCACTTCTTCATAAACCTCTTTATCATATCTTCGTTTGTTACTTTCTTGTTTACGGAGATAATCTAGAATTCGATTTCGAAACTTGGTTTTGAAATATTTCCTTAAACGAGGGATATCTTCTACTAGCTCCTCTTCTCTACTGATCAATTCATGTAAGCAGATCATTCCCTCTTGATCCCAGTCCGATAACTCCCATAAATGAAGATAGTATTCCTTTCTACACTTGTATACAATTCCTTGGACTTCTTCATACAATTCTTTAAGCATAATCTTCCCCTTTCTGTTTACAGTCTAACAGATTCAGAAACACTTTTGGCACATTTCATCCATTCTGCACCCTTTAGCTCCTCAACTGCACAAAAAGAGAGGTCTTGCCTCTCTTTGGGTTATTTTTCGTCATTCATTTTTGACTTTACTTCATCATAAGATAGTGCATGAGATTCCTCTTCTACTGTTTCCGGCATCTTTCCTGTTTCGTAAAGAGATTTAATTTGTGTACTATCCAATGTTTCGTATTTCAATAATGCTTCTGCAATCAACTTGTGAGTTTCACGATTTGACTGAATAATTTCAGCAGCTTTATTTCGTGCTTCATTTAATAATGAACGAACCTCTTCGTCAATTTCATAAGCTGTTTGTTCTGAAATTGATTTTTGAGGGCTTTGTGCACCAAACATAGCATGATTTCCTTCATATTGAACTGGACCAAGTTTTTCACTCATACCGTACTCTGTAACCATTGCACGCGCCATTTGTGTCGCTTGTTCAAAGTCGTTTGAAGCTCCTGTAGTTTGGACATTAAAGATAATTTCTTCAGCTACACGGCCACCCATCAAGCCAGCCAATTGCTCTTTCATATCTTCTTTAGATAAAAGCATTTGGTCTTCCTTAGGAAGTGCAATCATGTAACCACCTGCACGGCCACGTGGTACAATTGTAACCTTATGGACAACGCGGGCATTCGATAAGACTAGACCAACAATGGTATGTCCAGCCTCATGGTAGGCAACCAATTCACGTTCTTTTTGTGAAACTGTCTTATCTTTCTTAGACGGACCAGCAATAACTCTATCTTCTGCTTCATCAATATCTGAAGCATCAATTATCGATTTATTACGACGAGCGGCAACCAAGGCTGCTTCATTCAATACATTCTCTAAATCAGCACCAACAAAACCTGGAGTTTGTTGAGCCACTAATTTCAAATCTACATCTTCTGCTAAAGGCTTGTTCTTAGCATGAACTTTCAAGATTGCTTCGCGACCTTTAACATCAGGGCGACCAACCAAGACTTTTCTATCAAAACGTCCTGGACGCAAAAGGGCAGGATCAAGTACATCTGAACGGTTTGTCGCAGCGATGACGATAATCCCTTCATTTCCCTCAAAACCATCCATCTCAATCAAAAGTTGATTCAAGGTTTGTTCACGTTCGTCATTTCCTCCGCCGAGACCGACTCCACGTTGACGTCCAACAGCATCAATTTCATCGATGAAGATGATAGCTGGTGCTGCTTTTTTGGCATCTTCAAAAAGAGAACGAACACGACTAGCTCCAACTCCGACAAACATTTCTACAAAGTCAGAACCTGAAATACTAAAGAATGGAACCCCAGCTTCTCCAGCAACTGCTTTAGCAAGCAAAGTTTTACCTGTTCCTGGAGGTCCCTCTAGAAGAACACCTGCTGGAATACGGGCTCCAAGTTTTGTGAATCGTTTTGGATCTTTTAAGAACTCAACAACTTCAACTAGTTCTTGTTTTTCTTCCTCAGCTCCAGCAACATCTGAAAATCTTACTTTAATATCTTCTTTATTTGCAGCTTTAGCCTTGCTACGTCCAAAACTCATTGGGTTACGGCTATTATTTCCTCCCATATTTCCCATCATAGAGAACAGGAAGAAGAATAGAATACCGAATGGCACAATGGATACAAGAATATTAATCCACATACCACTTGAACTTTCATGCTTAACAGTTACTTCCGCATTATGGTCAGAAGCAAGTTTTTGCAATTCGGATACTGTAGTATCTGAAGGAAGAATAATACTTGAAAATTTCTCTACTGTTGTAGCAGAAGGAGAAAAGAACTGGATACCTGTTTCTTCTTTACTTGTTTTAGGATTTTTATAAACACCCGAAACTTCGATAACACTACCATTTGGTTGGTAAGTTAATTCTTTTACATTGTCATCGGTAATTTCTTTTACCAATTCTGTATAATTAATTTGCTCACTTTTCCCTGCAACACTACCTGTACTAAAATACTGATAACCTGTAACTAGGAGAAAAATAAGTAATAACCATAGAAAAGGATTTTTAATTAAACCATTATTTTGTTTTTTCATTAAAAATTGTTCTTTCTAATTTGAATATACTTCTTCTTTCAATACTCCAACATAAGGAAGGTTACGATAATTTTCTTTGTAATCTAAACCATAACCTACTACAAACTCATTTGGAATAGTAAAGCAAGTATAGTCAGCCTCAATTTCTACAACACGTCCCTCTGGTTTATCCAATAAGGTTGCAATCTTAACAGAAGCTGCATCTCTTGC
This sequence comes from bacterium, assembly GCA_905221505.1. Lineage (GTDB taxonomy): Bacteria > Bacillota > Bacilli > Lactobacillales > Streptococcaceae > Streptococcus. Next base: position 39,604 of record CAJNDL010000014.1, on the reverse strand, counting down.
AATAAACATATCTCTCAAATTCTTCAAAGTTTGACCTGTATCAATGATATCTTCTACAAATAGAACATGTCTTCCTTTGATATCTTGAGTCACATCTTGTTTAATATTGATAACACCGCTACTTGCTGTTCCACCATGATAGCTAGAGACCATCATGAAGTCCATTTCAATATGTGTGTCGATATGTTTGACCAATTCAGCCATAAAAGGAATAGATCCTTTTAAAATCCCAACCAAAATTGGATTTTTTCCTGCATAGTCCTTAGTTAATTGAGCACCTAATTTTTTAGCAGCTTCTGTAATTTCATCGTGTGAAACGAGGATTTTTTTAATATCGTTTTCTAACATTTTTTTACCTATCTATTTTTTCTATATAAAGTACAGTGTTCATTATATCATTTTTCGTGTTTTTACTCAAATTACTGGTCGCAATTCCCAAAATTGAAACAATTTCACCAAATTGCTCAATAATCAGAGCAGATTTTCGCTTTTCCATAGGGATTTTCAAATCGATAAATAGACGTCTGAGTTTTTTTCTATGTCCATTTTGAATCAAAAAATCTCCTGTTTTTCGATGACGAATGTGTATTGATGTTTCCCGTGAAACAGGTATTTGTTGAATTGATTCACCTTCTAAAGGAAGTCCAAAGGAAAATGTGTATCCTTGATAAACTACCTGATTTTGATAGTGTAACACAAGTTCATCTTCCTTTTCATCAGCCTGAGGACCGATTTTACAAATCTGAAAATGTTGATACTCTTTTATCAATTCATAGCCATTTTTAAGCGGATGACGATACTGGCTTTTAAATTTTAAAATCTGCCGAACTTCTTCAAACTGAGCTTTTGTAAGATTCAAATCTGGAAAACGATTCAGATAAGTTTGAAGTAAAACTCTTTGTGTAGACTCAGAATAAGAAAATAACTGCTCTAAATTTTCTACATCAATATTCTTTGATAATTCAGCTATAGCTAGGTCATAATCTAAAATTTCATTGCCGATGTTTAAGATTGCATCTCTAAATCTAGGGTTTTCTTTTTCTAATTCTGGTAAATAAGAATTTCGAATACGATTGCGAAAATAATGATTTTCCTGGTTTGATGTATCTTCAAAGTGAAAAATTGGTGGAAAATCTTTTTTCTGAAAATGCAAGAAGGGTCGAATGATTTCTATCTCTCCGACTACTTGCTTCTCCTTAATTCCTGATAGATAGCGCAAGCGAGTTCCTCGAATTAAGCGCATCAAAATCGTTTCCACCTGGTCATCAGCATGGTGGGCGGTAACTAAGGCAGTTGCACCTGTCTTTTTCATGACATCTTGAAAAAAATCATAACGAAAATTTCGTGCACGCGTTTCTGAAAATTCTCCTGAAAAATTGCTGACATAAATAGGAAGTCCAGCTTTAACAGCTAACTTCCTTAATTCCTTTTCTTCCCAATCTGATTCTAGTCTCTGCTTATGATTCACATGAGCTAAAATCAATTCAATTTCTAACTCTTTTTGATAAGTAGACAATACCTTAAATAGAAACATAGAATCTAATCCACCAGAAAGAGCCAGCACCACTTTAGCATGCTTTTTGAAATATCCCTTCTTGAGAAAATGATTTAAAAAATCTTGTTCCCTCATTTTAGAACCTCATAAACATCCTTGGCTATCTGAGAAATCGTATCATAATCAGAATTCTGAGTAAAAATAGAAATAACAAATGGAGAATCTGCATAGACGACACCCGTATCATGCTTAAATTCATCCGCATCCCCAATTTTATGAGCTACCTTCACAGAAACACCTTTGGCAATTCGCTGATTATCAAAATCTGTTTTGGTCAAGGACTCCAATACAAATCCATTTTGATTATAAATAGCTTCCATGACTTTTCCAGCCATTTTAGAAGAAATCAATTTTTCTTTTGGATCCCAATCATCTCCCATAATAGCAGACATCTTGGACTTAAATGTTGCATCTGATTGATTTGAAATGTAATATCCCAATATGTTATGAGCTACATTATCAGATTCTTTAGATACTTTTGTGATTAAGTCCTTGAGAGAATATTCTTTATTATCCTCTTTTTTAGGAAGACTACCACTTCCCTCTGGTTTATAAGAACCTGGAAAATCATTAACTGCTGATACGTATTTTACAGTCGTATCTAACTGATACAGACCCTCATTTATTTTTTCTTGCGTATAGTAGAGATAAGGTAGTTTTAAAACACTAGCCGCATACATCTTTTCATCTTGATTGATACCTGCTTCTTTTCCAGTAGTCAGTTGCTTAACATAAATAGAGAAAGAATCTTTTTGATATTTTTCAGATAACATTTCTTGGACTTTACCCATCCGATTATCTTCTTCAGAAGTTGATTCCTTATCTACCCATCCAGCCTGATCAATATGTAGAAATTCTTTTCCTTCTACAAACATGGTCTTATCGATTGATACCTGCGAATAAGCTGATAAGGATGATTTTACCTCTTTTAAATCATAAGGACTATTATACAGTTTAAAACCTGATTCTAACCATACTTTTTTTATTGTAGGAGTTACCTCTGACTGGTCATATAAAAATCGTTTGTCTGCAGCAATAAATTGATGGTTGGATAACTTAAATACTGGAATTCCTTGTTTATTTAAGCGCCACTCAGTTATTTGGAAACTTGTTGTTGGAGTTAATTTTCCAGATTCAACAACTAAATCTTCATTCGCATAAACAGGAACTTCTCCATAAACCATAGGAGAACTTAGCTTTTCTCTAAAATAAATACCAAAGTCAGATTGTGAAAGGTAATAAATTTCTTTCGAAGTATAGACTACTTCTTTTTCTGTGCTAACGACTTTTGAAATGGCCAAAAAACTCGGTAGCAACAAAATAATTAAGAACTTACGCATTCTTCCTTTCCTTTTCTTCTTGTAAACGCAATAATTGATTTTTATCAGCTAGCTCTTCCAGTTTTTCATCTGATAAACTCAAAAATTGCTCAATTACGTCTAATAAATTTTCCATTTTATCACCTTTGAAGCAAGTCAGGAATCGTATAAACTATTTCCCTCGACTTAGAATAATAGTACTTCGCTCGTGTATATTTGGCAGCATAATCCTCGTCTTTCAACTTTGTAGCAAATGCTATCTCCTTATCCTTTTCATCACTCAAAGTTTTATACTGAGTTTGCAAGTCTGCTAATTGCTGACGTCTTTGGAGTAATTGCTGATAGCTCTGCGCTAAATTAAAAGTTGGCAAAATAAATAACAGCATAATCAAAATCAATACCCACCCCATAAAACGATTCCGTTTTTGTCGTTCTTTCATCAGGTAGCGACGACGTTGATATTCATTTTGAATAAAAGAATTGTTTAATTGTACAATATTCTTAGACATTTTCTTCTACCCGTGTTTCACTGATAATTTCATACATGCCCGCTGCATCTTCTTTTTTTGTACTATCTTTCATCTCCAGTACTTTTACAAGTAGCAACTTATTGCCAAAACGAATTTCAACTTGGTCATCAACTTTCAAATCCGTTGAACTTTTGGCCAAAATCCCATTCACCTTGATTCTACCTTTATCTGCCACTTCTTTCGCGACTGTACGACGCTTGATAATTCGTGATACTTTTAAATATTTGTCTAATCTCATCCTTATTACCTCAACTTATTATTGTACCATTTTTATCTATTTTATAGAAGAAAAACATCAAATGGCATTTTCTTCCTTCGACTCTTTTATCTCTAATAAACTTTCTCCAAAAATTATCAGACCTTCTAAAATTTCATAATCTTTCTTATTTCGGACATCAAATACAAGCTCCATTGATCCTTCATTATCAGCTATGGCTGCTTTTAAGTTCGTTGCGGATAAAGCTTTAAAATAATCTTGAGCTAAAAACAGTCGTTGGGTGACTTTTTCAAATTGAACTGTAATCTTATTTTCTTTTCTTTCCACACGTTGAACAAAGACTTTATCCAAGTATGATTTGACCAAACCAATCTCTAAAAGATATGCAACCACATCTGGGTATTCTCCAAAGCGGTCCATCAACTCTTCTTGTAACTCTTCATAATTGACACGGTTGTCAATTTGACGAATTTTCTTGTAAATTTCAATCTTATGTCGTTGATCAGAAATATAAGTATCAGGAAGATAAGCATCAATTTGTAAAATCAATTCGGCATTCCCTTTGGTTCTTGTGTTAGCATTCCCGTTTCGTTTAGCAATAGCTTCCTCTAGTAACTGCGAATACAATTCAAAACCAACAGAATCAATGAAACCAGACTGGGATTTTCCTAGGAGATTTCCTGCTCCACGAATCGAAAGATCTCGCATAGCAATCTTAAATCCGGAGCCCAATTCTGTAAATCCTTTGATTGCTTCTAATCTCTTTTCAGAGACTTCACTGATTGATTTTTCTGGACGATACATGAGATAGGCATAAGCAATACGATTACTACGACCTACCCTTCCTCTTAACTGATACAAGGTTGACAAGCCCATATGGTCCGCATTTTCAATAAATAAAGTATTAGCATTTGGAATGTCCACCCCTGTCTCAATAATGGTAGTCGTCACCAAGATATCGTATTGTCCCTCAATAAAGTCTAGTAGAGTATTTTCTAACTGGATTTCACTCATTTGTCCGTGAACATACCCAATCAAAGCCTCTGGAATTAACTCCTGTAATTCGGAAACCTTCTGGTCAATCGTATCAACTTTATTGTAAAGATAGTAAACTTGACCTCCACGCTCCATTTCACGTAAGACAGCATCACGAATGACACTATCATTCTTTTCTAAAACATAGGTTTGCACTGGATAACGATTTGTTGGAGGAGTTTCAATAACAGACAAATCTCTGATTCCCAGCATAGACATATGAAGGGTACGAGGGATTGGCGTAGCTGTCAAGGTTAGGACATCCACTTGTTTCTTTAACTCTTTCAAAGTTTCCTTATGCTTGACACCAAATCGTTGTTCTTCATCAATAATCATCAATCCCAAATCAGAAAACACAACATCTTTTGATAGAACACGATGTGTTCCAATTAAAATATCGACTTGACCGTTTTTCAATTTTTCAAGTGTTTCAGTCTGCTCTTTTTTACTTCTAAAGCGACTCAACACATCAATATTAACTGCAAAATTTTGGAATCGTTCCTTAAAATTCGTATAGTGCTGTTGCGCTAAAACCGTCGTCGGAACTAGAACGACCACCTGCTTGTGATCATTGACTGCCTTAAAGGCTGCACGCATAGCAACTTCAGTCTTTCCAAAACCAACATCCCCAACTAAAAGTCGATCCATTGGCTGAGAAACCTGCATATCTCTCTTGATTTCCTCGATACTACGAAGTTGATCATCCGTTTCAACATAAGGGAAAGCATCATCAAAAGCATCTTGCTCTTCATCATCAGCTGAAAAAGCATAACCTTTCAACTGACTACGTTCAGAATAGAGTTTGATTAAATCGTCTGCTATATCCTCTACCTGGTTCTTAACTTTTTGCTTAGCCTTTTTAAAATGACCATCATTTAATTTATTGAGTTTTGGAGCTTTCCCATCACTTGAAACATATTTAGACAGTAGATGAATCTGTTCTACTGGGATAGAAATTTGATCACCATTTTGGTATTGAACGCTAACATAATCGCGGTGAATTCCTTTGATTTCAATGGTTTCAATTCCTAAATATTGACCAATTCCATGAATATGGTGAACAACATAGTCCCCTTTTTCAAGTTCATTATAATCTTTTAATCTCTCTGCATTTGAAACATGTTGTCTGCGAAAACGACGTTTCAATTTCTTTTGAAAAATCTCATGTTCAGTAATCACCAGAATTTTTTCATCTACAAAATGAAAACCATGTCTGAGATTTCCCTCGATTAAGTTTACAGATTCTTTACAGATACTTGACTTATCTCTGGAATCCAATTTAATCTGGTATTCCTCTAACACATCCTCCAATGTTTTACTTCCCATTGAATTGCTAGACTGCAAGATAATAGTGTAGTCCATTTTTTTGTATCGTTCAATTTCTTCTTTTAGAAAAGAAAATTGATTGAAAAACTCCTGCATGGGATATTGATTAAATTGATAAATCTGGTCAAACTTGAGATTTCCTAACCCCTTTTGCAGATTAGAAAAAAATGTTACTGGGCTTTGTTTTTTATAGATTTTCTCAGTATCCGCAAAATACTGCATATCAGAAAATGATTTACTGTTCTGTAACTCTTCTGTAAAGTATTGCGCTAATTCTCTTTCAAAGACTTCATACTGATTCATCAATTTCTGGTAATCATCAAAGAATATTGGCGTATCTTTTTTTATATAATCAAAGACAGTCCATGATTTCTCATAACACAAAGATAAAAATTTCCGAGAATCTAAATGCATTTGTTTTTGATGAAAACTTGAAAGAATTTCTTCTAGGTAGGATTTCAGAATCGGCGATAGAGTTTTTGAAATTTGTTTTTCTAAAGCTGACTGTCCTCGCTGATAATCCTTTTCTCTCAAAAGTATGTCGCTAGCTGGAAAGATGGTGAGTTCTGTCTGATTTTCTTTCGATAATTGTGTTTCGACTTCAAAAGTACGAATTCCATCTACTTCATCACCAAAAAACTCAATTCGGCAAGGTTCTAACCGGGATATTTCAAAAATATCTAAAATATCTCCTCGAAGACTAAATTCTCCTTGAGTTTGTACTTGTGTAACTTTTCGATAGCCGATTTCTTTTAACTGATGGATGAGTGCGTTTTGGTCATATTCTTCACCAACTGCAATTTTTATAATGCTTTCTTTAAATCCAGTCGGAGAGGGTAAAATCAATCGACTTGCTGCAATATTACAAACTAAGATCCCTTTCTTAGACGGATCACTCAAAAAACTCAAGGCTTCAACCCGTGAGATAATTTTTTCTTGTGAAGACATTAAAAACTCGACCATAGGGGAGTCATCTACCAAAAATGGATAGACAAATTCCTCACCTAAGATAGAAATAAGATCACTAATAAGCCCTTCTGCTTCTCCATAAGTTGATGTCAATAACACAATCTTATCTTCTTTCTTCAAACTACTAGCGATTGCTAAAGCTTTTGTAGAAGTTGACAAACCTAACATTAATTGTCTTTTTTTATCTGTTAAGTTTTGATGCCATTTTTTGATCTGATCATTTTCTGAGAATAAATCTAATAAGGATACCATTTATCCGTTATACCTCTGCATCGTTTTTTCAAAATTTTTCTCTTGTAAATAGTGATTTACAGCATCGTCAACCTTGTCAATGGACTGTAAAATACCGATATAGTCATCCTTGTCAAACTTACTCAAAACATGGTTAACAACTGACATTCCATTTTTAGGTCTTCCAATTCCAATCTTAACACGATTAAAGGCCTGGGTTCCAATATGTTGAATAATAGACTTGATACCATTATGACCACCTGCTGAGCCTTTTGCTCTTAAACGAATTTTCCCAACTTCCATGTCAAGATCGTCGTAAATAATGAGTAAATCTTCAATATCCAAACCATAGTAAGTCAATAAAGCATGAACAGCTTTCCCACTTTCATTCATAAATGTCGTTGGTTTGACAAGATAAATTTTTTCACCATTGAGGAAAAAAGATGCTAGATCAGCTTGAAATATCTTATCGTGTGTAAAAGTTAGATTCTGTTTCTTCGCTAGTTGGTCAATCAACATAAAACCAACATTGTGTTTTGTTTCAAAATATTTATCCCCTGGATTTCCCAAGCCTACAAGTAATTTAGTCATTTATTTTTCCTTTCAAAAGCCAAAAGGGTTGGAATTTTTTTCCAACCTAATTGATACTATTCATTAAATTTTTTAGACATTAAAGCGGAATTCCATGATATCGCCGTCTTGAACGATATATTCTTTTCCTTCTTCACGCAAGCGTCCAGCTTCTTTTACGGCCTTTTCAGATCCATATTTCACCAAATCATCATATGACATGGTAACTGCACGAATAAAGCCTTTTTCAAAGTCTGAGTGGATAATACCAGCTGCTTGAGGAGCCTTCATACCACGTTTGAAGGTCCAAGCGCGAACTTCTTTTTCACCAGCTGTGAAGTAAGTTCCAAGTCCAAGTAAGTGGTAAGCTGCACGAGTCAACTTATCAACGCCTGATTCTGTCAAACCAAGTGCTTCAAGAAACTCTTGCTTGTCTTCTTCGTCTAACTCAGAAATTTCTTCCTCAGCACGCGCAGAAATAACGACTACTTCAGCATTTTCTGTCGCTGCAAATTCGCGAATTTGTTTGACATAGTCGATAGAATCTGGATCTGAAACTACATCCTCATCTACATTCGCTACATAAAGAACTGGTTTAGTCGTCAAAAGGAAGAGACCTTTGACGACCTTTTGTTCTTCATCTGTAAATTCGATTGTACGAGCTGATTTCCCATCTTCAAGAACTGGTTTAATCTTTTGAAGAACATTGAATTCTGCTACTGATTCTTTATCTTTTTGCGTACGTGCCATCTTTTCTACACGCGCATATCGTTTGTTCACTGATTCTAAGTCAGCAAGAATCAACTCTAGGTTAATCGTATCAATATCTGCAAGTGGATCCACAAAGGCATCTTCACGTCCTTGCTCGCGCATCACATTTTCATCATCAAAAGCACGAACTACGTGAACAATCGCATCTACTTCACGAATATTAGCCAAGAATTTATTCCCTAGCCCTTCTCCTTTTGAAGCTCCTTTTACAATCCCTGCAATATCTGTAAATTCAAATGTTGTTGGCACTGTCTTTTTAGGAGTGATCATTTCAGTTAGTTTTTGTAGGCGTTCATCTGGAACTTCCACCATTCCAACATTTGGATCAATAGTCGCAAATGGGTAGTTTGCTGCCTCTGCTCCTGCTTTTGTAATTGCATTAAATAGTGTTGATTTACCAACGTTTGGCAAACCAACGATACCTGCTGTTAAAGCCATATTTTTTCATTCTCCGTTTTCATTTCAATCCCTAATATTATAACACAAAAAGGGAAAACTTACTAACCCTCTAACTAAGGCTTCTTAGTCAAGAATTTTATTCATTTTTCGATCAAAATCATAGCGCCCCATCATGACAACATGGTCACAATTACTGCATTTTATTTTGATATCTGCTCCTACACGTGTAATTTCCCAACGATTAGCCTTTTTACCAGTCGACTTGATTGTACAAGCGTGTGGTTTTTTCATTTCAACAAAATTTCCAACTTGATACATACTACTCTCCTTTTCTTTTTCGATTATATCATAAAAGAGGCGAGCTAGGCTCAACCTCTTTAACTTAATTTGTACGAACTGGTGTAATGAGCTGCATGAAGTCCTCGTCAGTATCTGCTGGCACAAGAGTAAATGGACGAACAGCTGAGATAAAGCTAATGGTCACCTTTTCGCTATTTAAAGCTTTAAGAGAATCAATCAAGTAAGTTGGGTTGAAACTAATAGTCAAATCTTCACCAGTAACCTGATCAGTATCGATTTCTTCGTTTACTTTACCAACTTCTGGAGAATGAACATGGGCGCTAACAACCCCACCTTTAATTTCAAGCTTCACAGTACCATTTTGAGTTGCACTTGATAAAAGGCGAGCACGCTCCATTGACTGACGTAAGTTTACCACATCAAAAGTAATTGTAGTGTTAAAGTCTGTTGGAATCAAACGATCTGTATCAGGATAGTTTCCTTCTAACAGACGTGTGTAGAAGCTAATATTTTCGTTTCTAAAGAGGATTTGATTGTTAGCAAAGAAAATCTCTATAGTTTCAATATCATCTGTAAAAACCGCTGAAAATTCGCGTAAAGAACGGCTAGGAATTACAACATCAAAATCATCACTATTTTTCTCAAGCGTTAATTTTTTCTGGCTTAGACGATGAGAGTCTGTTGCAACTGTTTTTAACTCTTTGTGCTTGCTCAATACAAAATGAACACCTGTCAAAATTGGACGACTTTCTTGTGTACTTGCAGCAAAAGCTGTTTCATTGATAATTTTCTTGAGTAATTTTGTTTCAAGAACCAAAGGAGTGCTTGCTGAAATTTCTTGGATTCGTGGATATTGCTCGCTATCTTTTCCTTTTAGGGTAATTTCTGATTTGCCACTTGTTAAAACAATTTGATTTTGTTCAATTTCTTTAAAATCAAGAGTCACATCAGGTAGACTAGATACCACATTGATGAAGAAAGAAGCTTCAAGAAGAATCGAACCTAAAGAAGTAATTAACAAACCAGCATCTTCATTTTTTTGAGAAATAAAATTTTCAATTGAAATTTGACCATTTGATCCAATTAAAGTAACACCTTCATTGGTTACGTCAATTTTTACGGTTGATAAAATAGGAATAGCATTTTTAGAACTAATAGCTCTCTTAGTAGTATTCAATGCTTGTAGAAATAAATTTTTATTAATTGAAAAATGAATCATGGATTCTCCTTTATTTATTTTTAGTATTAGAAGGATAATAGTAATAATAGAGTCTGTGAAATCTGTGGAAAACAGACTTGAAGTAAGTCATATCAAGTTTTTTGGCTTGTTTAAAAAATGTGGATAAAAAAGATAAAAAAGCGAAAGTTATCCACAAGTTATTTGATTTTCTTTTTGATTGATTCAATTTCTAAACGTAAATTATCGTCTTCATCAATCAAAGATTTAATTTTTGCATGGGCGTGAATGACGGTTGTATGATCTTTTCCACCAAATTCTTTCCCAATTTTTGGAAGACTATTATCTGTTAGTTCTCTAGATAAATACATGGCTACTTGACGAGCCAAAACAATATTTTGAAGGCGTCTGCTTCCCTTCATTTCTTTGACGCTAACACCATAAAAGTTACCAACTTCATTTTGGATTTTGTCAATTGGGATGACGAGCATTTGGCTAACATCTTGTTTGCGAGCTCTAATAGCTTCTGCAGCAATATCAATAGTGATATCCTTGATTTTTTTTACTCTAGCAATTAAAGTGATATCGTTGATTGCTCCCTCAAGATCTCGAACATTTGAATCAAATTGCCCAGCTAGGTATTCTAGAGTATCACTTTGGAAATTGTAGCCTAAATGTTCCGTTTTACTTTGTAAAATAGCAATACGTGTTTCAAAGTCAGGGGGTGTGATAGTTTGTGTCAATCCCCAACTAAAGCGCGTGACAAGCCTCTCTTCGAGTCCTTCTAAGTGCTTTGGACTACGATCACTTGTTAGGACAATCTGTTTTTGCTTGTCATGAAGGGCATTAAAGGTATTGAAAAATTCTTCCTGAGTTGCGACTTTTTTTCCGCTGAGTGACTGGATATCATCGATTAACAAAAGATCAAGACTGCGGTAGGTCTTTTTAAACTTTTCCATTTCTCCAAGTCTTAGGTGGTCAAGAAAGTCATTAATAAAACTTTCAGCAGGGATATATTTAACACGCGTATTCGGAATATTTTTTAGAATTTCATTTCCAATAGCGTTTAATAAGTGAGTCTTACCAAGTCCCGGTCCTCCATAGATAAAAAGAGGGTTATAGGTCAGAGCCAAATCTTCAGAGACAGCCAAAGCAGCTGATACAGCCCAGACATTTCCATCCCCTTGGATAAAATTATCAAAGGTATACTTCTCTTTTAATCCAGTCTCCGAATAAGGAATAGATGCTAACTTTGGACCATAGTCATATAAAGTTGAATTTGTAGCTTCTTCAACTTGTGAGATAGTCGTATCTTGAGGTTTTGTGAAAATATAGTGGGGAGTTATTTCAGCATCATAAATCTCAAAACCAGCTACTACAATAATATCTTTTAGTTGTTTTTCCCAGACCATTTCCATCTCAGATCGTGGTAAAAATATAGTGGCAACATTTTCCTCTACCTTGATGAGTTCAGCTTGAATAGCATAGAAATCATACATGGATCGAGTTAGTCTTTCTTGCGCAAATTCTAAGATACGATTCCAAAATTGTTTTTCTTTCAATCCGTTCTCCTCCTTTACTACTTGTTTAAAAGTTTAATGCTAGACTTATTTTACCATAGATAGTAAGAATTTTCCACAAGCTGTGAAAAATAATCCACAATGTTATCAAGTTTTATCCACAGGTTGGGGATAAAATCAGAAACTCTTGATTTATTAAGCTTTTTATCGAAAAAAATAGTGGATAACCTTGTGAGATAAAAAAATAAAAGAACAGCCTTATTTCAGGCTGTTGATAATTCTACTGTATTCTTCTTGATTTGAAAAAGAAATAATGAGTTTTCCACTGTCTTTTTTAGACAATTTGATTTCTACATCTAATCCGAGTAGTTTTTTTAACTGCTCTTCTTCATTTTGTATGAAATGATCAGTTTTTTGCTGTTTCTTTTGTTTTTTCTCTGTCAGAAGAGCTTCTAACTTTCTTACAGAAATGTCTTCCTCTATAATTCGTTGAAAGAAATAGTCTTGCTGTTCCTTATTCAACCCAACTAGAGAACGCGCATGGGCTTGTGATAGTTTGCCATTTTCTACTTCTGATAGGATCGGTTCTGGCAAGGAAAGTAAACGAATGGAGTTGCTGATATATGGACGAGACTTGCCCATTTTATCTGCAATTTCAGCATGGGTAAATCCTTTCTCTACGAGAGATTCATAGGCGCGTGCTTCTTCTATTGGATTTAAATTTTCTCTTTGTAAATTTTCAATGATGGACTGGACCATCATCTCTTGGTCTGAAAGCTGTTTAACAACAGCGGGGATAGATGTTAGACCAGCTAAAAGTGAAGCCCGATAGCGTCTCTCTCCTGCAAGGATTTCATAACCAATTACAGGAGATTGACGAACAATAATCGGTTGAATGACCCCATTTTCTTTAATAGACTGTGCTAGTTCATCTAGTTTTTCTCTATCAAATTCTTTTCGAGGTTGATAAGGATTTTTTTGTATATCTGTGATAGAAATCATTTCAAATTTTTCCATGATTCTACACTAACACATCTTTTCTCTTATGTAAAGTTTTCTTTACATAGATGTCAATTAAGATTCTAAATCACCTGAACTCTTGTCAAGCTTGATGGATGTAGTTTCTTCTTTACCGTTACGATAGTAAGTTATCTTAATGGTGTCTCCGATAGAATGGTTGTAAAGAGCACTTTGTAAGTCTGTTGATGAAGCAATATCTTTGTCATCTACTTTGGTAATAACATCGTATTTTTCAAGGTGACCATTGGCAGGCATATTACTTTGTACCGAACGAACAACTACACCAGATGTTACACTGCTTGGAATATTAAGTCTTCTAATATCACTTGTATTAATATTTGAGAGATTGATCATTTGGATTCCCAAAGCTGGACGCGTCACTTTTCCATTCTTTTCTAACTGTTCAATAATATTGATAGCGTCATTTGCAGGGATTGCGAAACCAAGACCTTCTACAGATGTTCCTCCATTTGTGGCGATTTTACTTGAGGTAATTCCGATAACCTGTCCTTGAATATTGATCAGTGGGCCGCCAGAGTTACCTGGGTTAATAGCAGTATCAGTTTGGATAGCTTTTGTAGAAATGGCTTGTCCATCTTCAGATTTTAAGGATACATTTCGATTGAGACTAGATACGATACCCTGAGTAACAGTATTTGCATATTCAGAACCCAATGGGCTACCAATAGCAATAGCAGTTTCTCCTACGGTTAACTGACTAGAATCACCAAATTCAGCTACTGTAGTCACTTTTTCTGAAGAGATTTTGACGACAGCAATATCAGAGAAAGTATCCGCTCCGACGATTTCTCCGGGTACTTTAGTTCCATCTGATAAGCGAATATCTACTTTACTGGCACCATTTATAACGTGATTATTGGTGACAATGTAAGCCTCTTTGTCATTCTTTTTATAAATAACTCCAGATCCTTCACTAGAGATTTGCTGAGAATCTGTGTCAGTATCATCATTACCAAATACGCTATTTTGTCTGGTTGCCGAATAAGTAATAACAGAAACAACAGCATCTTTTACTTTGTTAACAGCCTGCGTTGTTGAATTTTCGTTTTTATAGGCAGTCTGTGTGATAGTACTAGTGCTGTTCGAGATACTTACACCACTTTTTTGAGTTAGTTGAGTTATTGAAAAACTACCCAAGGCTCCACTAAAAAAGCTAATGACGATAACGACTAATAATTGAAACCATTTTTTGTAAAATGTTTTTAGATGTTTCATATTTGCCTCCATTTGTTTGAAATTACTGAAAGTATAAACTGACTAGCTTAATTATAACTTAAACACAAAAGTTTTTCACAGATTGTGGATAACTTTCGAAAATCTGTGGTTTTCTCGGTTAAAATTAACCTTTTATTTTGTGAATAAGATGTGAAAAAATAGAGAATATGTTAGAATAGAGTCATGAAAATTAAAGTTGTAACAGTTGGGAAACTGAAAGAAAAGTATTTAAAAGATGGTATTGCAGAGTATTCAAAACGAATTTCTCGATTTGCTAAGCTTGAAATGATTGAGCTAGCGGATGAAAAAACACCAGATAAGGCCAGTGAGTCAGAAAATCAAAAGATTTTAGAAATAGAAGGTCAGAGAATTTTATCAAAAGTTGCTGACCGTGATTTCGTTATTGTGTTGGCTATAGAAGGGAAAACTTTCTCCTCGGAAGAATTTAGTAAGCAGTTAGAAGAAGCTTCTATAAAAGGATTTTCTACTCTTACCTTTATTATTGGAGGGAGTCTGGGGTTAGCACAGGATGTAAAAAAGAGAGCCAATCTTTCTGTTAGTTTTGGCCGTCTAACTTTACCCCATCAGTTAATGAGACTAGTTCTTGTTGAACAAATCTATCGCGCTTTTACGATTCAGCAGGGATCGCCCTATCATAAATAGAAAATTGACTTTTAATTGAATTTTTGGTAGAATGATTTTGTTAGGTCTCATAGCTCAGCTGGATAGAGCATTCGCCTTCTAAGCGAACGGTCGCAGGTTCGAATCCTGCTGGGATCAATATAGTAGCAAAGCTGGGAATTTTCCCGGCTTTTTTCTTAAAAAAGTACACTTGGGGAGAAAAAAATGACAGTTGAGAGAATTTTATCTAAAATGAAATTCCATTTTGTATAATGGTTTTCGTAAGTTAGCTTACAAGAAAAAAACATTGAGGAGATTTTATTATGAAAAATACAGTTAAATTGGAACAGTTTGTAGCCTTGAAGGAAAAAGACTTGCAGGAGATTCAAGGTGGGGAAAGTAGAATTTCAGACCTCCTCCTTGATTTTCTTTTCCAACGAAAAAAGTAATGAAATAAGGAGAAAGAGTAATGAATTTACTTGGATTTGGTACAGTTATTGGTCATTTTTTAATTATTAGTCACAGTTATCATTTAATTTGTAAAGGTCAAATAAATAGAAAAGAGCTATACGTTTTTGGTGCTTATACATTACTAGTAGAAGTAGTACTTGAACTTTCCTTTTATCTTCTAAATTTGGATGGGTTAGGGACTGCAACATTTTTACTTCCTTTGGGCTTATATTCCTATTTTCGATGGATTAAACAGTATGAGAGGAATAGAGGACTATTTCTAAGTTTACTACTATCTCTTTTATATGAGAGCACTCATAACTTTCTGTCCGTAACTTTCTCCTCTATAACAGGAGACAATTTTGTTTTACAACATTATTACCCATTCTTTTTCGTTGTAACAGTATTGACTTATATCGTTATCGTAACAATCATTCGTTACTTCCATTTGGAACTGAACTATTTTGACAAAGATTACCTTTATCCTTTCTTGAAAAAAGTATTTTTTGCCTTACTACTGCTCCATATTGTATCTTTCGTTTCAGATATGGTAAGTACGATTAAACATTTGAATAGTTTTGGAAGTATTTTGTCATCTATTGTCTTTATTTCTCTCCTTTTGACCTTCTTTGCAATGAATTCTCATAAAGAACAAATGGAGAAAGAGATTGCTTTGAAGCAGAAGAAATTTGAACAGAAACATTTACAAAACTACACAGATGAAATTGTCGGTCTGTATAATGAAATCCGTGGTTTTCGACATGATTATGCTGGAATGCTTGTCAGTATGCAGATGGCAATTGACAGTGGTGATTTACAGGAAATTGACAGAATTTACAATGAAGTTTTGGTAAAAGCTAATCACAAACTGCGTTCAGATAAATATACTTATTTTGATTTGAACAACATAGAAGATTCAGCTTTACGAAGTTTGGTTGCTCAGTCAATTGTCTATGCTCGAAATAATGGTGTAGAGTTTACACTGGAAGTAAAAGATATAATTACTAGACTACCAATAGACTTGCTGGATTTAGTTCGTATCATGAGTGTTTTATTGAATAATGCTGTCGAAGGATCGGCTGATAGCTATAAAAAGCAGATGGAAGTAGCAGTTATTAAGATGGAAACTGAAACAGTTATTGTGATTCAGAATTCATGTAAAATGACGATGACTCCTTCAGGAGATCTATTTGCTTTAGGATTCTCCACTAAGGGAAGAAATCGCGGAGTAGGATTAAATAATGTGAAAGAACTACTAGATAAGTACCACAATATTATTTTAGAAACAGAGATGGAAGGCAGTACATTTAGACAAATCATTAGATTTAAGAGGGAATTTGAATGAAAGTTTTAATTTTAGAGGATGTTATTGAACATCAAGTGAGACTAGAGAGAATATTGGATGAAATTTCGAAAGAATCGAATATTCCAATATCATACAAGACAACGGGAAAAGTCCGTGAATTTGAAGAATACATTGAAAATGATGAAGTAAATCAGCTTTATTTCCTAGATATCGATATTCATGGAATTGAGAAAAAGGGATTTGAAGTGGCGCAGCTTATTCGTCATTACAATCCTTACGCTATTATCGTCTTTATCACCAGTCGATCAGAGTTTGCGACTCTAACCTATAAATACCAGGTATCAGCCCTAGATTTTGTTGATAAGGATATCAATGATGAGATGTTTAAGAAGAGAATTGAGCAAAATATATTCTACACGAAGAGTATGTTACTTGAAAATGAAGATGTGGTAGATTATTTTGATTACAATTACAAGGGAAATGATTTAAAAATCCCTTACCATGATGTTTTGTATATTGAAACGACAGGTGTCTCTCATAAATTGCGCATTATTGGTAAGAATTTTGCCAAAGAGTTTTACGGTACCATGACAGATATTCAGGAAAAGGATAAACATACCCAACGATTTTATTCTCCTCATAAGTCATTTTTGGTAAATATAGGCAATATCAGAGAAATTGACCGAAAGAATCTAGAAGTTGTTTTCTATGAAGATCATCGCTGTCCTATTTCAAGGTTAAAAATTAGAAAGTTAAAAGATATTCTGGAGAAAAAATCTAAAAAGTGATTGACAATTAGTAAGAAATTGATATAATGGTTATATCTGCTACAGATAGAAGGTCCGTTGGTCAAGGGGTTAAGACACCGCCTTTTCACGGCGGTAACACGGGTTCGAATCCCGTACGGACTATTTTATCCGCCATAGCTCAGTTGGTAGTAGCGCATGACTGTTAATCATGATGTCGTAGGTTCGAGTCCTACTGGCGGAGTATAGATAAAAGGAGTATGGGACAAAAGTCTAACCTTAAATATTAAAAGCGAACAAAACGAGTTATCTGAAACTCAGAATTCTATTTTGTTCGCTTTTTTGTCTAATCTATCGATTTTAAAAACTTATAATAAAGAATTCCTAAAATCAAAATTTTTTGTCCCAAACTCTCTTTTTGTATCAATTTGTATCACCAATCATCTTCATAAGGAAATCTGTTATTTCTTGAGGACTTTCTTTTTTTCCATGTGCAATCCAAGTTTGGCAGACACCAAAAAGTGCATGAGTTAGATAGATGCTACTATATTCTAATTCAGTGGTATTGAGATTCAGCTGCATAAATCGCTTTTGTAAATCTGTACTGAGCATGATATGGAGTTTATTTCGTAAGAAATTTTGGATTTCTTTAGTCCCATTTTCAGAAAGAAGGGCAGCCAGAAGTGGTTCTGACTCTAGATATTCAAAGACTTCTAAAATAGCGTCTCTTTTGTGATGAGCATGTTTTTGAAAAATATATTCAAATGTATGGAATAGCTTGCTTTGATAGTGCTCAATCATATCATATTTATCCTTATAGTGAGTATAGAAGCTGGAACGACTAATTCCGGCTTTTTCTGCTAGCTTGACAGTAGAAATTTGATCAAATGGCTGTTCCATCAGTAGTTGTACCATAGCATTTTCAATAGTTCGCTTTGTTTTTAAGCGTTTGTTACTTTCTTGCATACTTCCTCCTTGTAAACAAATTAGACTATATGTCTAAAAATGGATTTTTTATCTTGTAATTTAGATTTTTTAATGTATAATCTATTATATCAAAATTTTAGACAATATGTTTAAAAAAGGAGAAGATATGTTTAAAGAATGGAAAGCAATTTTTAAAAAACCAACCTTTATTATTGTCATGATAGGGATTTCTCTTATTCCAGCTCTGTACAATATCATATTTTTGTCATCAATGTGGGATCCATATGGTCAAGTGTCTGACTTACCTGTGGCAGTTGTCAATAATGATAAAGAGACCTCTTATAATGGTAATACCATGGCTATAGGAAAAGACATGGTGTCCAATTTAAAAGAAAATAAAACCTTGGATTTTCATTTTGTAGATGAAGAGGAAGGAAAGAAGGGATTGGAAGATGGCAATTACTATATGGTAGTGACTTTACCAAGTGATTTATCTGAAAAAGCAGCTTCGATTTTAACGGATCATCCAGAGCAAATGCAAATCGATTATCAGACTTCAAGTGGTCATAGTTTTATTGCCAGCAAGATGAGCGATTCTGCGATGACACAATTGAAGCAGAATGTTTCTACCAATGTAACCGAGACCTATACTAAAGCTTTATTTGATAAGATGGTCGAATTAAAGGATGGTATGAGTCAAGCGGCTTCTGGTAGTGAAAAATTAACTGATGGAGCGAATCAGTTAGTGACAGGAAGTCAAACATTGACTACTAACCTACACTCTTTAGCAGATTCAAGTTTAACATTTTCAAATGGAACGGAGCAGTTTACTAAAGGATTATCTGCTTATGTTTCTGGTGTTGAACAACTTCATCTTGGCTTAGGAACTTTTAATAGTGGTTTGGTTACATATACTGGTGCAGTGAGTAAATTGGATAGCGGATTAGGTCAATTATCTTCTAAAAGTCCTGAATTAGTAGGAGGAATCAATCAATTATCTTCTAAAAGTCCTGAATTAGTAGGAGGAATCAATCAATTATCTTCTAAAAGTCCTGAATTAGTAAGAGGAATCAATCAATTATCTTCTAAAAGTCCTGAATTAGTAAGAGGAATCAATCAATTATATACTGGTGTAGAATCCTATACTGGCGGTGTTTCTCAGCTTAATGCAGGTCTTACTCAATTTTCATCTGGTGTTAGTGCCTATACAAATGGGGTGGGAAATCTTGCAACAGGTGCGAGTCAGTTATCTAATCAATCAGCTACCCTTCGAATGGGTGTGGAGCAATTAAGTGAAGGGATTCAACAACTTTCTAGTAAGTTAGATGCTTCGTCTGGGCAAAAAGATCAAATTAATCAATTATCTTCTGGTCTGAATCAGTTAAATCAAGTTATTCAAAATATTGATGTTGGAGATACAAAACAGTTAGATTCTGTTTTATCAAGTATAGTATCTCTTTCTAATCAAATGCTAGTAAGTGCTCAGTCTGAAAAAGCAACTACATTAGCCAATATTCAATCAACAGCAGCTTATCAATCCTTGACAAGTGAGCAACAAGCTGAGATAAGTGCTTCTGTATCTCAAAATTCGACTGATAGTATTCAATCGGCTCAGTCAATTATAGCTTTAGTACAAGGTTTACAGGGAAGTTTAGAAAACTTACAAAATCAATCTTCAAATCTTTCGACGTTAAAAAATCAAGCTAATCAAGTATTACCGCTTGCTTCTACTTCTTTGACAGGATTGTCAAGTGGATTAACAGAGATACAAGGAGCTGTTATTAGCAAATTAGTTCCTGCCAGTCAGTCAATTGCATCAGGTGTAAACGCATATACTACAGGTGTTGATAAAGTTTCTCAGGGTGCAAGTCAACTAAGTGAAAAAAATTCCACCTTGACAGGTAGTTTGGATCAACTAGTTTCAGGCTCAAACACCTTGACACAAAAATCTTCTAGCTTGACAGCAGGAGTTGGTCAATTAGCTAAAAAAACTCCAGAATTAGTATCTGGTATTGAAAAATTAGCTAAAAAAACTCCAGAATTAGTATCTGGTATTGAAAAATTAGCTAAAAAAACTCCAGAATTAGTATCTGGTATTGAAAAATTAGCTAAAAAAACTCCAGAATTAGTATCTGGTATTGAAAAATTAGCTAAAAAAACTCCAGAATTAGTATCTGGTATTGAAAAATTATCAACTGGCTCTAACCAATTGAATCAAAAGAGTCAAGAATTAATAGCAGGAGTTGATAAATTACAATCAGGATCAGGTCAATTAGCAGACAAATCCAGTCAGTTACTTTCAGGTGCTTCTCAATTAGAGAATGGAGCTAATAAATTGGCAGATGGATCTGGGAAGCTTGCAGAAGGTGGAACAAAGTTAACTTCTGGTTTGGAAGATTTACAGACAGGAGTTGCTTCTTTAGGACAAGGACTAGGTAATGCTAGTGATCAACTCAAATCAG
Source organism: bacterium (assembly GCA_905221505.1). Taxonomy (GTDB): domain Bacteria; phylum Bacillota; class Bacilli; order Lactobacillales; family Streptococcaceae; genus Streptococcus. The sequence goes on along the minus strand of CAJNDL010000014.1, from coordinate 18,917 downwards.
CATCAACAGAATCTAAAAATGCAGAGATTTTGTCAAATCCACTCAATCTTTCAAAAACAGACAATGATCAAGTTCCTGTAAATGGGATTGCTATGGCTCCTTATATGATATCAGTCGCTCTCTTTGTCGCTGCATTATCAACAAATATGATTTTTGCTAAATTACCTTCAGGTCGTCATCCTGAAACTCGCTGGGCTTGGTTCAAATCTCGATTTGAGATAAATGGAGTTATAGCTGTTTTAGCCGCTGTCTTAGTCTATGGTGGCGTTCATCTTATTGGTCTAACAGCAAATCATGAAATGAGAACCTTATTCTTAATTATTATCGCAAGCTTAACATTTATGTCTATGGTAACTGCATTAACAACATGGAATAGCCGTATAGGAGCTTTCTTCTCTCTTATTTTGCTATTATTACAGTTAGCATCAAGTGCCGGTACTTATCCACTTGCCTTGACAAATAATTTCTTTAGAGCTATTAATCCTTGGTTACCAATGAGTTATTCAGTTTCGGGATTACGACAAACAATCTCTATGACAGGAAATATTCATCATCAAGTCATTTTCCTTGCTGTGATATTAGCCCTATTTACTGGTTTAGGTATGCTAGCCTATCGACCTAAGAAAATGGGAGAAGATTAAAAAAATCGACCAACTGGTCGATTTTTTATGTCTTATATGACTTTCGTTTGTGATTATAGATTCCAAATAGTAAAAGAGAAGTAAAGGAACAGATTGCTCCAACAACAAACCCATTAGGAATAAAGGAAAGTGTAATAGTTCCTTTTCCCTTAGGAACGTCAACTTTTATAAAACCAGTTTGAGCTTGTTTAATTTCTATTTTCTTCCCATCTTGGTAGGCAGACCAGCCTTTGTCATAAGGAATGGTGAAGAAAATGGATGTATCTTGTTTGACATCATATGTAGCAAAGACCTTATTTTTAGAAGTTGATACTGTGACAGGTTGTTCTTTAATTTTTTGAATTGCCTCGGTGAAAGTTTTGGTATCTAAACGATAGAAGGTAGGAGATTCAAATGATACCTGTGAATTTCCAGGGAAACTAACATTAATATTGAAAGTTTTTTTCTCTTTTGTATAGCCTAGATTAAAGAAGGAGAAGACATTATCAGTTGTAAAAATTTTCTTTTCTCCATTTACAAGGATGTCAACCTTTTTTTGTTTGTCATTAGAAAAGTGAAGGTTTGTGAAAGAAAGATAAACTTGACTGTTTTCTGGCACTTCAATTTGATACTGGATTGCTGCATCCTCATTTGAAGAACCTGTAACACTAATCAAATCATCAGTATTCTCTGTTTTTTCATAGGGTATTGGAGAAAAATAATCAAAATTGGTGTTAGCAAGTTGATTTAAAAACGAGGCCTGATTATCTAGAGTGTGTTCATTGAACTTGACATCATTGTAAACAGATTGACTAGCAAATGCAATCGGGAGAGAGAATTGATTTTCATATAGGGTAAGATTATCTTTTTGATAGATATCTTTAAAACCATATTTATCAATAGGACTGTCTGAGATATTGTACTGGATACCAAATAAACTATCAGACAAAATACTATTATTTGCATAGCGGAGATTGAGATTAGTCCCAGAGGATTTAAAACCAAGTTTATCTAAAGTAGAGCTTGCTGAACGATTTCGAACAGATGAAAATTGAGATATTCCATTGTAGTTAAATTTCATACTGTCATTTCCTGTTTGAGTTTCTAGTTTTTCAGTACGAGTAAATGAATTTCCAATATATGTTGAGAAAGATTCCATAGCTGGGATATCTCGACTATATGCACTTCGAGAAGCAAATCCCCATTCCTTAGCAATTCCGTCTATTTGAGATGAAGCATTTAAACTCACTTCAACCATTATAAATAAAGAAATTAGAATGGCAAACAGATTCACAGAGATAAACTTTTTGATAACCGCAAGGAGTAAAAGCAAATAGACAACCAAAAATTCAAGAGTAAGCAGAATATTTAAATCTGTTAAAAAAGAATAATGTGATTTTAGATAGATGGTAGCTAAAAATCCTGTTACTACAAGAAAAAGCGAAACTAAAAAGTTCCAGATTTTAATTTCTCTCAGACGATTTAAGACTTCCGCTGCTGTGTAAATTAACAAGGTAGAGAAAATCCAAGCATAGCGATGTAAAAACATGTTTGGAGTATGCATGCCTTGCCAAAATAAATCAAGCGCTTCAATATAAAAGCTTGCAATTAGAAATGTAAAGAAGATTGCATAGATAAGTTTCACCTGAAACTTAATAGATTTCAGCGTAAAAAATAAAATAGTTAAAATAAAGGGAAGCAGTCCAACAAAAATCATTGGAATAGCTCCATACTTTGTTGTGTCAAAGGAAGCAATGAATTGCTTAGCAAAGAGATCAAGATACCAGCTACTTTCAGTTTGAAACTTTGTAATTTCAGTCAATTTTTCCCCATGTGTCTGTAAATCAAACAGAGTTGGAAGAGTCATAATCAAACTAGCCATACCAGCTAAAACGGAGGTGATTATGAAATCAAGAAAAGATGATTTTCGAGTTTTAAAGTCCCAAGAAATTTGACAGAGATACCAGAAAATAAGAAACAATGCTGTCATATAGCCAAAATAATAGTTTTGGATAAATAAGATTGACAGACTTGTAAAGTATAATGAGGATTTCTTTTCAGTTATAAGTAGGTGTAAACCAGTTATAATTAAAGGAATCAAGATAAAAACATCCAGCCAGGTTTTTATCTCTAGTTGACTAACAGTGAAACTCATCAGAGCATAGGAAGTAGATAAAGCTAGTTTTAAAGATTTCGGAATATTTTTAAATAATTTATTTAAACTAAAGAAGGTTGACAGACCAATCAATCCAAATTTTAAGAGAGTTGTCAGATAGACAGCATCTGGCATATTCGTTAGATCAAAAAAGTAAACCAGAGGCGCGAGAAAACTACCCAAGTAATAACTAGATAGGGCATAGAAGTTTAGTCCTAGGCCACTTGTAAAGGTGTAAAACAGACTACCATTTTCATGTAGGATATTTCTTAGAGCTATATCAAAAATAACGTATTGATGAAAGCCATCTCCTAATAGAGGAGAGTTGTCGCTATTCCAGTAGATACCTTGAGATAGATATACTCCTATCATAATGATTATGGGAATGATGAAAGAAACAAAATAGATCCAATATGTTTTAAAAAATAATTTCATGTTACCTCATAAAATGTTAGAAAACTCAGCTGGTTAACCCAACTGAGTTTTGAAGTTTTATTTAGTCTTTCCAAAGTTCTTTAACTTTTGCTTGTACTTCTGCATTTTCTAGGAATTCATCATAGGTTTCATCGATACGATCGATGACGCCATTTTTAGATAAGACAATGATATGGTTAGCCAAAGTTTGAATAAACTCGTGGTCATGACTGGCAAAGATGATTGATTCTTTAAAGTTTTTCAATCCGTCATTCAAGCTTGAGATAGATTCCAAGTCCAAGTGATTGGTTGGATCATCAAGTACAAGCACATTTGATTTCAAGAGCATGAGTTTTGAAAGCATGACACGAACTTTTTCTCCCCCTGACAAGACGTTTACAGGTTTGTTAACCTCATCTCCAGAGAAGAGCATACGGCCGAGGAAGCCACGTAGGAAAGTATTGTCATCTTCTTCTTTACTTGCGAATTGACGCAACCAGTCAAGGATTGATTCTCCCCCTGCGAAATCAGCTGAGTTGTCTTTTGGCAGGTAAGATTGACTAGTTGTAACTCCCCACTTGACAGTTCCTTCATAGTCAATATCTCCCATAATTGCACGAATTAATGCAGTCGTTTGGATATCATTTTGTCCAATAAGAGCTGTCTTATCACCTGGACGCAAGATAAAGCTGATATTATCTAAAATAGTCTCACCATCAATCTTTACAGTTAGATTTTCTACTGTCAAGAGATCATTACCAATTTCACGCTCCGCTTTAAAGTTGATAAATGGATATTTACGACTAGATGGTACAATCTCTTCTAGTTCAATCTTATCAAGCATTTTTTTACGTGATGTTGCTTGTCTTGATTTAGAAGCATTGGCAGAGAAACGAGCTACGAATTCTTGTAATTGCTTAATTTTTTCTTCTGCTTTAGCATTACGGTCTGCTAGCAATTTAGCAGCGAGTTCAGAAGATTCCTTCCAGAAGTCATAGTTTCCGACATAGAGTTTGATTTTTCCAAAGTCAAGGTCTGCCATGTGAGTACATACTTTGTTTAAGAAGTGACGGTCGTGGGATACTACGATAACTGTATTATCAAAGTCAATCAAGAAATCTTCTAACCATGTAATTGATTGGATGTCCAAACCGTTAGTAGGCTCGTCCAAAAGAAGAACATCTGGTTTACCAAAAAGTGCTTTAGCAAGGAGAACTTTTACTTTCTCACCATTGGCCAATTCACTCATATTTTGATAGTGCAATTCTTCTGGAATATTTAGGTTTTGAAGTAGTTGAGAGGCATCACTTTCTGCTTCCCAGCCTCCAAGCTCGGCAAACTCTCCTTCGAGTTCGGCAGCACGCACTCCATCCTCATCTGAGAAATCTTCCTTCATGTAGATAGCATCTTTTTCCTTCATGATGCTATAAAGTTTTTCATTTCCCATGATAACGACATCAATGGCACGTTCATCTTCATAGTCAAAGTGATTTTGACGAAGAACAGAGAGACGTTCATCTGGACCAAGAGAGATGTGACCAGTAGTAGGTTCGATATCTCCAGCTAAAATTTTTAAAAAGGTTGATTTTCCGGCACCATTAGCACCGATTAATCCATAAGTATTTCCTTCTGTAAATTTGATATTGACATCATCAAAAAGTTTACGATCACTAAAACGTAGTGAAACATCAGATACTGTAAGCAATGTTTTTCTCCTATATGTGTAATATATTTATTCTACTAGAAAATACGGAAATATTCAAATTTTTATCTGTCAATTTTGTGTAAATTATATTTACAGCATACTTTACACAAATCCGTGAATAGCAAGGTTGATTTATTTTGATAAATTGCGGTTATTTCATTAAAAAAATGCTATAATTGAAAGGACTATATCGAAGGAGAACAAAATGACTAAACCCATTATTTTAACAGGAGATCGTCCAACAGGAAAATTGCATATTGGACATTATGTTGGAAGTCTCAAAAATCGAGTATTATTACAGGAAGAGGATAAGTATGACATGTTTGTGTTCTTGGCTGACCAACAAGCCTTGACAGATCACGCCAAAGATCCTCAAACCATTGTAGAGTCTATCGGAAATGTGGCTTTGGATTACCTTGCAGTTGGATTGGATCCGAGTAAATCAACTATCTTTATTCAAAGTCAAATTCCAGAGCTGGCTGAACTATCTATGTACTATATGAATCTGGTTTCATTAGCACGTCTGGAGCGAAATCCAACTGTCAAGACAGAGATTGCTCAAAAGGGATTTGGGGAAAGTATTCCTACAGGATTCTTGGTCTATCCAATCGCTCAAGCAGCTGACATTACTGCTTTCAAAGCTAATTATGTTCCTGTTGGGACAGATCAGAAACCAATGATTGAGCAGACTCGTGAAATTGTTCGTTCTTTTAACAATGCATATAACTGTAATGTCTTGGTGGAACCGGAAGGTATTTATCCAGAAAATGAGAGAGCAGGGCGTTTACCTGGTTTAGATGGAAATGCTAAAATGTCTAAATCACTCAATAACGGTATTTATTTAGCTGATGATGCGGATACTTTGCGTAAAAAAGTAATGAGTATGTATACAGATCCAGATCATATCCGAGTTGAGGATCCAGGTAAAATTGAAGGAAATATGGTTTTCCATTATCTAGATGTTTTTGGTCGTCTAGAAGATGCTCAAGAAATTGCTGAAATGAAAGAACATTATCAACGAGGTGGTCTTGGTGATGTGAAGACCAAGCGTTATCTACTTGAAATATTAGAACGAGAACTTGGTCCTATTCGTGAGCGCCGTATCGAATTTGCTAAAGATATGGGAGAAGTTTATAATATGCTTCAAAAAGGTAGTGAAAGAGCGCGAGAAGTTGCAGGTCAAACCCTATCTGAGGTTAAAGGAGCAATGGGACTTCATTACTTTAACTAAGTTTATTTTACAAGAAACTATCATTTCTATCAGAAAGAAAAGATAGTTTTTTATTTACCCCTGTAACATTTGACAAATTTTTATAGAATGGTATGATAGAAACAATATAAAAAGAGTCAAGCTCAAAAAGAAAGAAAAGAGGAAACTTCGAATGTCTAATTGGGACACTAAATTTTTGAAAAAAGGTTTTACCTTTGATGATGTATTGCTTATTCCAGCTGAAAGTCATGTGTTGCCTAACGATGCAGATTTAACAACTAAATTGGCAGATAATTTGACTTTAAATATCCCAATTATTACCGCTGCTATGGACACAGTAACAGAGAGTCAAATGGCTATTGCTATTGCTCGTGCAGGTGGTCTCGGAGTTATCCATAAAAACATGTCTATTGCTCAACAAGCAGACGAGGTTCGCAAGGTAAAACGTTCTGAAAATGGAGTTATTATTGATCCCTTCTTCTTAACCCCTGAACATACAATTGCTGAAGCAGATGAGCTTATGGGACGTTACCGTATCAGTGGTGTTCCAGTTGTTGAAACACTTGAAAATCGTAAATTGGTTGGTATTTTGACAAACCGAGATCTTCGTTTTATTTCAGATTATAACCAACCAATCTCAAATCATATGACCAGTGAAAATCTTGTTACTGCTCCTGTTGGGACAGATCTTGCAACAGCTGAGAGTATTCTTCAAGAACACCGTATTGAAAAACTTCCTTTAGTAGATGAAGAAGGTCGTCTTTCTGGTTTGATTACTATCAAAGATATTGAAAAAGTTATTGAGTTTCCAAATGCTGCTAAAGATGAGTTTGGTCGTCTTCTAGTTGCAGGTGCAGTAGGTGTTACTTCAGATACATTTGAACGTGCAGAGGCTCTTTTTGAGGCAGGAGCGGATGCGATTGTTATTGATACTGCACATGGTCATTCTGCAGGTGTCTTGCGTAAAATTGCTGAGATTCGTGCTCACTTCCCAGATCGTACTTTGATTGCTGGAAATATTGCTACTGCTGAGGGAGCGCGTGCCCTTTATGAAGCAGGTGTAGACGTTGTCAAGGTTGGTATTGGACCAGGTTCTATCTGTACTACTCGTGTGATTGCTGGTGTTGGTGTCCCACAAGTAACAGCTATCTATGATGCTGCAGCTGTTGCACGTGAATATGGTAAAACGATCATTGCTGACGGTGGAATCAAGTATTCTGGAGACATTGTAAAAGCCCTTGCTGCAGGTGGAAATGCAGTTATGCTTGGATCAATGTTTGCTGGAACTGATGAAGCTCCAGGTGAAACTGAAATCTTCCAAGGACGTAAGTTCAAGACATACCGTGGTATGGGATCAATTGCTGCTATGAAAAAAGGCTCAAGTGATCGTTACTTCCAAGGTTCTGTCAATGAAGCAAATAAACTTGTTCCAGAAGGAATTGAAGGTCGTGTTGCTTATAAAGGAGCGGCAGCTGATATCGTCTTCCAAATGATTGGTGGTATTCGTTCTGGTATGGGTTATTGTGGTGCAGCTAACCTTAAAGAGTTGCATGATAATGCTCAATTTATTGAAATGTCTGGTGCTGGTTTGAAAGAAAGCCACCCTCATGATGTACAAATTACTAATGAGGCACCAAATTATTCTATGTAAAAGAAATAAAAAGAACTCCCGTGAAAATAGGAGTTCTTTTACAATGTTGTCAATTTTTATTTACAGAAACTTGACCATCTTGAATAGCGAAAATACTTAGATTTTCTGGTAGATTTTGAAGATGATCTAAGCTTGTTGTTGTAATAAAGGTTTGGATTGACTGAGAAATCGTTTCTAATAATTTTAGTTGTCTAGTGTTGTCAAGTTCGCTCATAACATCGTCAAGCAGTAATATTGGAGATTCTGTAGTTATGCTTTCCATTAATTCGATTTCTGCTAATTTTATCGAGAGGACGAGACTACGATGTTGACCTTGACTTCCAAAACTAGCATCCATCCCATTTATATAAAAATAAATGTCATCTCGATGAGGACCGACACCAGTATTCTTTTTAAATAAATCTCTGGATCTACTTTTTTCTAAAGCAATTTTGAAAGATTCGGATAAATCTTCTTTGTCAGTTAACTTGACAGAAGATTGATAGGATATTGACAACTCTTCAATCTGATTAGAGAGTTCAAAATGTTTCTTACGTCCAAATGATTCTAGTTTTTTTATGAAATCTAAGCGGTGATTCATTACACGACATCCATAATCAACTAGCTGATCATCCAATACTGAAAGGAAGGTTTCATCTATTTTTTGAGCTGATTTTAGGTAAGTGTTTCTTTGCTTTAGGATATGGTTATAATTGGTTAAGTCAGATAAATAGATTGGCTTGATTTGTCCAAGTTCCATATCAATGAATTTTCGTCGAACCGAAGGTGCTCCTTTAATTAGTTGTAAATCTTCAGGAGCAAATAGGACAACATTCATGTGTCCTACGTAATCTGAAAGTCGTGCCTGTTTTAAGTGATTCACTTTTGTCACACGTCCTTTTTGTGTTAGTTCAATTTCGAGAGGAACGGATCCCGTTTTTTTCTGAACAAGACCTGAAAGATGAAGTTGTTCCTCATCAAAATGAATGAGATTTTTATCTGTTCGAGTTCGATGACTACGTGTTAAGGCTAAAAAATAGATAGCCTCTAACATATTTGTTTTTCCTTGAGCATTACGTCCTAAAAAGACATTTAATTTAGGATTAAAGTCTATTTTCGTCTCTTTATAGTTACGAAAAGTTTTGAGAGATAGATGTTGTAGCCACATGATTATCTACCAGGGAATCGCGGAGCTTGTTTGCTTTTGGGTGAAGAAGTAGGTTTTGATTTATCTTTTTTTACTCCCTTATTCATCTCTTTAACAAGCTTAGCGATTCGTTCTTTTTCAACTTTATCAGCTTGGTATTCCTCTTGCTCCTCAGAAGTAGGTTGTGTCAACAAGATGTCAATATTCATGTCAGGGATGTCAACTTTATCACTAATACGAAGTTTTTTACCACGACGATTCTCTAATTCTCCATTAAAGTAAACAGAATGTTCAGAGAGAAATGATTTAATAGCTCCTCCGCTATGTGTAATTCCAAGTTCTTTGAGTAGTGCTTGGAGGGTAATAAATTCTTCAAATAATTTGTATTCCATAATTCACCTCAATCTTTGGTATTATACCATATTTTCCTAAAAATAGTGAGAGAAACAAGGAGTAATGTAAGCGATTTTTATTTCAAAAGTGTTACAGAGAACAAGAAAATTTCAGGTTTTCGTGATATAATAGAAGTCTGTATATAAGGAGGTAAATCATGGAGTTAGTGCATGGAATTTCAACACATTTTATCCAATCAAAAAAGTTTAAAACGAACAAAATCGCCGTGCGTTTTACCGCTCCATTATCCCTCGATACGATTTCAGGTCGCATGTTGAGTGCGAGTATGCTAGAGACTGCTAATCTGATGTACCCTACTTCTCAAGATTTGAGAAGACACTTGGCTAGCCTATATGGTACAGATATGTCAACCAATTGTTTTAGAAGAGGACAAAGCCACATTGTAGAATTGACATTCACATATGTTCGTGATGAGTTTTTAAGTAAGAAAAATGTGTTAACTTCACAGGTTTTGGAACTAGTAAAAGAAACTCTTTTTTCACCCGTTGTAGTTGATAATGGGTTTGATTCGGCCTTATTTGAAATTGAGAGAAAGCAATTACTAGCAAGTTTAGCAGCTGATATGGATGATTCTTTTTATTTTGCACATAAAGAATTAGATAAATTATTTTTTCATGATGAACGTCTCCAATTGGAATATAGTGATTTACGAAATCGTATTTTAGCTGAAACTCCACAAAGTTCTTATTCTTGTTTCCAAGAATTTTTGGCCAATGATCGAATAGATTTCTTTTTCTTAGGTGATTTTAATGAGATTGAAATTCAAAATGTATTAGAATCATTTGGTTTTAAAGGTCGAGAAGGTGATGTGAAGGTTCAGTATTGTCAACCTTATTCCAATATCCTTCAGGAAGGCATGGTTCGGAAAAATTTGGGACAGTCTATTTTAGAGTTGGGCTATCATTGCTCTGCTGAATATGGTGATGAGCAACATTTATCCATGATTGTAATGAATGGTTTACTGGGCGGATTTGCTCATTCTAAGCTCTTTACAAATGTCCGTGAAAATGCTGGATTAGCTTATACCATTTCAAGTCAGCTTGATTTATTTAGTGGATTTTTGAGGATGTATGCTGGTATTGATCGAGAAAATCGGAATCAGGCTCGAAAAATGATGAATAATCAACTGCTTGATTTAAAAAAAGGTTATTTTACATACCTTGAGTTAGAGCAGACCAAGGAAATGATTCGTCGGTCTTTGTTGCTTTCTCAAGATAATCAATCTTCATTGATTGAACGTGCTTACCAAAATGCCTTACTTAGAAAATCTTCAACAGACTTTAAAAGTTGGATTGAAAAACTCGAACAAATTGACAAAGAAGCTATTTGTAGAGCAGCTAATAATGTAAAATTACAGGCGATTTACTTTATGGAAGGAATAGAATGACAAAGGTTGTTTTTGAAGAAAAATACTATCCAGCTGTAAAAGAAATGGTTTATCGAACTCGTTTGGCAAACAGATTGACAGTAGCTCTTCTACCTAAAAAGGAATTTAAAGAGGTTTACGGGAGTGTCACTGTTCAGTTTGGTTCGGTAGATACGCTTGTTACAGGAGTTGACAGAGATGTAAAACAATATCCTGTAGGAATTGCTCATTTTCTTGAACATAAATTATTTGAGAGAGAAGATTCTAGCGATTTGATGTCAGCTTTTACGAGTCTAGGTGCAGATAGCAATGCCTTTACAAACTTTACAAAAACAAACTATCTTTTTTCATCGACGGATTATCTCTTAGAGAATTTAGATTTACTTGATGAATTGGTAACATCAGCACACTTTACTGAAGATTCCATTTTGAGAGAGCAGGATATTATCCAGCAAGAACGAGAAATGTATCAAGATGATCCAGATTCGTGTTTATTCTTTTCAACCTTAGCGAATTTGTATCCTGGTACACCTTTAGCAACGGATATAGTTGGAAGTGAGGAGTCCATTCCCCAAATCAATCTAACTAATTTGCAAGAAAATTTTACAAGATTTTACAAACCTGTAAATATGTCTCTGTTTTTAGTTGGTAATTTTGATGTGGAACGAGTACAGGACTATTTTGAAAGCAAAGAACTGAAAGATTCAGATCTTCAGGAAGTAGCAAGAGAAAAATTGCTTTTACAAGATGTAAAGCCAACAGATAGTATGAGAATGGAAGTATCTTCTCCCAAACTAGCGATTGGAGTTAGAGGTAATCGAGAAGTTGCTGAGGCGGATTGCTATCGACATCATATTTTATTAAAATTATTGTTTGCAATGATGTTTGGTTGGACTTCGGATCGTTTTCAAAAATTATATGAATCAGGTAAAATAGATGCTTCTTTATCTCTTGAAATTGAAGTAACAAGTCGTTTTCATTTTGTTATGTTGACAATGGATACGAAAGAGCCAGTTGCTTTATCTCATCAGTTTAGGAAGGCCATTCGTAATTTTACAAAGGATTTGGATATTACAGAGGATCATTTAGATATTATCAAAAGAGAGATGTTTGGAGAATTTTTTAGTAGCATGAACTCTTTTGAATTTATTGCAACACAATATGATGCTTTTGAACATGGTGAGACAATTTTTGACTTACCAAAGATTTTACAGGAAATTACTTTAGAGGATGTCCTTGAAGCAGGACATCACTTAATAGATGAAGGGGATATAGTTGATTTTACAATATTCCCATCGTAGTAACCTATCATAATAGACACTAGAAAGAAGGGATGACAAGTATGAGGAAAAAAACAATTGGTGAGGTTTTACGATTAGCTAGAATCAATCAGGGATTGAGTTTAGATGAATTGCAGAAAAAGACAGACATCCAGTTAGATATGTTGGAAGCAATGGAAGCAGACGATTTCGATCAACTTCCAAGTCCTTTTTACACACGCTCTTTCTTGAGAAAATATTCATGGGCTGTTGAGTTAGATGACCAAATTGTTTTGGATGCTTATGATTCTGGGAGTATGATTACTTATGAGGAAGTAGACGTTGATGAAGACGAGTTGACAGGGCGCAGACGTTCAAGTAAGAAAAATAAGAAAAAAACATCCTTTTTACCTTTATTTTATTTTATCCTTTTTGCCTTATCGATTTTAATTTTTGTGACCTATTATGTTTGGAACTATATTCAAACTCAACCAGAGGGGTCTTCTCTTTCTAATTACAGTGTGGTTCAATCAACAAGTTCAATAAGTTCAACTAGCTCTGTTCCCCACTCTTCAAGTAGTAGTTCCTCTAGCAGTTCTTCTAGTGCAGAACCATCTATAACGGTATCGGGTGAAGGAAATCATGTAGAAATCGCTTATAAGACAAGTAAGGAAACAGTTAAATTGCAATTGGCAGTTTCAGATGTTACAAGTTGGGTCAGCGTTTCAGAAAGCGAACTTGATGGCGGTGTAACCTTATCGCCAGAGAAGAAAAGTACGGAAACAACAGTTGCAACTAAAAGTCCTGTAACAATTACGTTAGGTGTTGTAAAAGGTGTTACTTTGACAGTAGATAATCAGACTGTTGATTTATCGAAGTTAACAGCTCAGACTGGACAAATCACTGTAACCTTCACTAAAAATTAAGGAAAAACGAATGAAAAAAGAACAAATTCCAAATCTCTTAACAATAGGTCGAATTCTTTTCATACCTATTTTTATCTTTATTTTAACAGTAGGAAATTCGATAGAGAGTCATATAGTAGCAGCTATTATCTTTGCGATTGCCAGTATTACAGATTATTTAGATGGATATTTAGCTCGTAAATGGAATGTGGTCAGTAATTTTGGTAAATTTGCAGATCCTATGGCGGATAAGCTACTAGTTATGTCGGCTTTTATTATGCTGATTGAGTTAGGTATGGCTCCAGCTTGGATTGTTGCAGTGATTATCTGTCGAGAGTTGGCTGTGACAGGTTTAAGGCTTTTACTGGTTGAAACTGGCGGAACAGTTTTAGCAGCGGCAATGCCTGGAAAAATTAAAACTTTTAGTCAGATGTTTGCCATTATTTTCTTGCTATTACATTGGACTTTGATTGGTCAAGTTCTACTTTATGTAGCCTTATTTTTCACTATCTACTCTGGCTATGACTATTTCAAGGGTAGTGCCTATGTATTTAAAGGGACATTTGGTTCGAAATGAAATCAATAATTGATGTAAAAAATCTTTCTTTTCGCTATAAGGAAAGTCAGGGATACTATGATGTGAAGGATATTACGTTTCACGTGAAACGTGGAGAATGGCTTTCGATTGTAGGGCATAATGGTAGTGGTAAATCAACGACAGTACGGTTAATTGATGGCTTACTGGAAGCAGAATCCGGAGAGATTGTAATCGATGGCCAACTGCTGACTGAGGAAAATGTTTGGGATATACGTCGTCAAATCGGTATGGTTTTTCAAAATCCAGACAATCAATTTGTTGGAGCGACTGTTGAAGATGATGTTGCCTTTGGTTTGGAAAATCAAGGCCTTTCTCGTCAAGAAATGAAAAAGAGAGTGGAAGAAGCTCTGGATTTGGTTGGCATGTTGGACTTTAAAAAGCGAGAGCCAGCGCGTTTATCGGGTGGCCAAAAGCAACGTGTGGCCATTGCAGGTGTTGTAGCCCTAAGACCAGCTATTTTAATCTTAGATGAAGCAACGAGTATGTTGGATCCTGAGGGTCGTAGAGAACTTATTGAGACAGTAAGAGGAATTCGAAAAGACTATGATATGACGGTCATTTCCATTACACATGATTTGGAAGAAGTTGCCATGAGTGATCGCGTGTTGGTCATGAAAAAAGGATCAATTGAATCAACTAGTAGTCCAAGAGAACTTTTCTCTCGAAATGATTTAGATCAAATTGGATTAGACGATCCTTTTGCTAATCAATTAAAAAATTCTTTGAGCCAGAATGGCTATGATTTTCCTGAAAATTATTTGACAGAAAGTGAGCTAGAGGATAAGCTATGGGAATTGCTCTAGAAAATGTGAGTTTTACATATCAAGAAGGTACTCCCTTAGCTTCAACAGCTTTGTCGGATGTTTCTTTAACGATTGAAGATGGTTCTTATACGGCTTTAATTGGCCACACAGGTAGCGGTAAATCAACTATTTTACAACTCTTAAATGGTTTATTGGTTCCAAGTCAAGGAACTGTGCGAGTTTTTGATACCTTAATCACTTCGACTTCTAAAAACAAGGATATTCGTCAAATTAGAAAACAGGTTGGCTTGGTATTTCAGTTTGCTGAAAATCAGATTTTTGAAGAAACGGTTTTGAAGGACGTTGCTTTTGGACCGCAAAATTTTGGTGTTTCTGAAGAAGATGCTGTGAAGATTGCGCGTGAAAAACTGGCTCTAGTTGGAATTGATGAATCACTTTTTAATCGTAGCCCGTTTGAGCTATCAGGTGGACAAATGAGACGTGTCGCCATTGCAGGCATACTTGCCATGGAGCCAGCAATATTAGTCTTAGATGAGCCCACAGCAGGCCTAGATCCTCTAGGGAGAAAAGAGTTGATGATCCTGTTCAAAAAACTCCACCAGTCAGGGATGACTATTGTCTTAGTCACGCATTTGATGGATGATGTTGCTGAATATGCGAATCAAGTCTATGTGATGGAAAAGGGACGTTTAGTTAAGGGTGGCAAACCGAGTGATGTCTTTCAAGATGTTGTCTTTATGGAAGAAGTGCAGTTGGGAGTACCTAAAATTACAGCTTTTTGTAAACGATTGGCTGATAGAGGCGTGTCATTTAAACGATTACCGATTAAGATAGATGAGTTCAAGGAGTCGATAAATGGATAGTATGATTTTGGGGCGTTATATCCCAGGGGATTCGATTGTTCACCGGTTGGACCCACGCAGCAAATTGCTGGCCATGATGCTACTAATTTTGATCGTTTTTTGGGCTAATAATCCCTTGACGAATCTGATTCTTTTTATAGCGACAGGGATATTTATTGCCTTGTCAGGAGTATCTCTTTCATTTTTTATTCAGGGCTTGAAGTCTATGTTTTTCTTGATTGCCTTCACAACTATTTTTCAACTGTTTTTC
This sequence comes from bacterium, assembly GCA_905221505.1. Taxonomy (GTDB): domain Bacteria; phylum Bacillota; class Bacilli; order Lactobacillales; family Streptococcaceae; genus Streptococcus. The sequence goes on along the minus strand of CAJNDL010000014.1, from coordinate 3,617 downwards.
ATTTCTAGTGGGAATGTTTTATTTGAGTTTTCGTTTGTGAGAATCACGGATTATGCTTTGCAACAAGCTGGAATTATTTTTTGTCGCTTTATATTGATTATTTTCTTTTCAACTTTGTTAACCTTAACGACTATGCCCTTAAGTTTGGCATCAGCTGTTGAAGCTTTGTTAGCGCCTTTAAAACGTGTGAAAGTTCCAGTTCATGAAATTGGATTGATGCTGTCCATGAGTTTGCGTTTTGTCCCAACCTTGATGGATGATACGACGCGGATTATGAATGCACAGAAAGCGCGTGGAGTGGATTTTGGTGAAGGAAGTATTGTTCAAAAAGTAAAGGCGATGATTCCTATTTTGATTCCTCTTTTTGCGACAAGTTTAAAACGTGCGGATTCCTTGGCTATCGCTATGGAAGCGCGTGGTTATCAGGGTGGGAAAGGCAGAAGTCAATACCGACAATTGAAATGGACTCGAAAAGATACGCTAGCAATCCTTGTTATTCTCGTACTTGGTTGTTGCTTATTTTTCTTAAAATCTTAGTAGCTTTCAGGAATTAATAAAAAAGTTACTGTAACAGTTTTTGATATAAAGGTAGGGATATGAACCGTTTTAAAAAATCAAAATATGTCATTATTGTTTTTGTTACTGTTCTGCTTGTGTCAGCTCTCTTAGCGACGACTTATTCAAGCGCAATTGTGACGAAATTAGGAGATGGAATCTCATTGGTTGATAGGGTTGTGCAAAAACCTTTTCAGTGGTTTGATTCTGTTAAATCAGATTTGGCACATTTGACACGAACATATAATGAAAATGAAAGTTTGAAGAAACAGATTTACCAGTTAGAAGTTAAATCGAATGAGGCGGAAAGTTTAAAGACAGAAAATGAGCAACTGCGCCAATTGCTTGATATGAAGTCTAAATTGCAAGCCACAAAGACTTTAGCAGCAGATGTTATTATGCGTTCTCCGGTATCTTGGAAACAGGAATTGACTCTAGATGCGGGCAAATCAAAAGGGGCTTCTGAGAACATGTTAGCTATTGCAAATGGTGGTTTGATTGGGAGCGTTTCGAAAGTAGAGGAGAACTCTACCATGGTCAACCTTCTAACAAATACGGAAAATGCTGATAAGATTTCTGTTAAAATTCAACATGGTTCTACTACAATTTATGGGATTATTGTTGGCTATGACAAGGAAAATGAAGTTCTTAAAATTAGCCAATTAAATAGCAATAGCGATATTAGTACAGGTGATAAGGTGACAACGGGTGGATTAGGAAACTTTAACGTTGCGGATATTCCTGTTGGTGAAGTGGTTGCCACAACGCATAGTACAGACTATTTGACACGAGAAGTAACTGTTAAATTGAGTGCAGATACTCATAATGTGGATGTGATAGAATTAGTGGGGAATTCATGATGAGACAGTTGAAGCGGGTTGGAGTGTTTTTATTGCTTCCTTTCTTTGTTCTAATTGACGCCCATATTAGCCAGCTTCTGGGCTCATTTTTCCCCCATGTACATTTGGCTAGTCATTTTCTTTTTCTATTTCTCTTATTTGAGACGATAGAAGTATCAGAGTATCTCTACCTAGTCTATTGTTTTGTGATAGGCTTGGTTTATGATGTTTACTTTTTCCATCTAATAGGGATTGCAACTCTGTTGTTCGTCTTGTTGGGGGTATTTCTCCATAAATTTAATAGTGTTATTTTATTGAATCGTTGGACGAGAATGTTAGCAATTATTGTCATGACTTTTCTATTTGAAATGGGGGCTTACATACTTGCAATAGCGGTAGGTTTAACTGTGGATAGTATGTCTTTATTCATAGTCTATAGTTTAGTTCCATCAATGATTTTGAACCTTATATGGATGATTGTTTTTCAGTTTATTTTTGAAAAATTTTACCTATAAGAAAGAAATAAAAATGTAACAAAGGCGTAATATTCATTAGTCCTTTTTTTGGTATACTAGTAATGTCTTTAAAAGAAGGAGTATCTACGCAATATGAAGAAAAAAATCTTAGCGTCACTTTTACTAAGTACAGTAATGGTTTCTCAAGTAGCTGTTTTAACAACTGCGCATGCAGAAACTACTGATGACAAAATTGCTGCTCAAGATAATAAAATTAGTAACTTAACAGCACAACAACAAGAAGCCCAAAAACAAGTTGATCAAATTCAGGAGCAAGTATCTGCTATTCAAACAGAGCAATCAAACTTGCAAGCTGAAAATGATAGACTACAAGCAGAATCTAAAAAGCTTGAGGGTGAAATTACAGAACTTTCTAAGAATATTGTATCTCGTAATGATTCATTGCAAAAACAAGCTCGTAGCGCTCAAACAAATGGAGCTGCAACAAACTACATCAATACAATTGTAAATTCAAAATCAATTACAGAAGCTATCTCACGTGTTGCTGCAATGAGTGAGATCGTATCTGCAAACAACAAGATGTTGGAACAACAAAAAGCAGATAAAAAGGCTATTTCTGAAAAACAAGTAGCAAATAATGATGCTATCAATACAGTTATTGCAAATCAGCAAAAACTAGCTGATGATGCTCAAACATTAACTACAAAACAAGCAGAGTTGAAAGCTGCCGAATTGAATCTTGCTGCTGAAAAGGCTACTGCAGAGGATGAAAAAGCAAGTTTACTTGAGAAAAAAGCTGCAGCAGAAGCGGAAGCTAAAGCAGCTGCAGAAGCAGAAGCTGCTTATAAAGCTAAACAAGCAAGTCAACAACAAACAGTCGTTGCTTCTGGAAATACAACTTTTACAGCAGAAGTTCAAGCAGTATCTGAATCTGCGGTAGCACCTGTCCGTGCAAAAGTTCGTCCAACATACAGTACAAATGCTTCAAGTTATCCAATTGGAGAATGTACATGGGGAGCTAAAACATTGGCCCCTTGGGCTGGAGACTACTGGGGTAATGGAGCACAGTGGGCTACAAGTGCAGCAGCAGCAGGATTCCGTACAGGATCTACCCCTCAAGTTGGTGCGATTGCATGTTGGAATGATGGTGGATATGGACACGTAGCGGTAGTTACAGCTGTTTCATCATCAACAAGTATTCAAGTATCAGAATCAAATTATGCAGGTAATCGTACAATTGGAAATCACCGTGGATGGTTCAATCCAACAACAACTTCTGAAGGTTTTGTTACATATATTTACGCAGATTAATTTACAGAGGGACTCGAATAGAGCCCTCTTTTTCAGATTTTACCGTGACAATCCCTATTAAAAATTAGGTAAATTCCCAAACTAAGTTCCACTGCTAATCCAAGTGGAAGTTAGTCTGATAAAAATCGTAAAAACCAGTGGAAATCCGTGTCAGGGTAAGTTCCACTGGTTTTACTCATGCTTGATTTCATCGCTTTTGTAGCCAAAATGAATCGAAAAAAAGAGCGCACAAAATCCGCTCATCTGAAAGCGTTTCAGATTAAGTTCCGCTATGGTGGAAGTTAGTGTGAGACGTTTGAATGGGGTTAAAGGTTAGTTTTTAGAACTTATGTTGGAGTAATTTAGACGACTGACAGACATCTTCTGCAGGTATTTTAGAAATACCGAGAAGCTTAGGAATCTCTTCTCCATAGGTAAAGGCAAAGAGCTCATAGGC
>CAJNDL010000013.1 GCA_905221505.1 bacterium | reverse complement strand
AACCAGCCATAAATGGTATTACGTGAGATTTGGAAAATCTGTGATGCTTCTGTTATACTACCTGTTCGCTCACAATAGGAGAGAACTTTTTTACGAAAATCTATTGAATATGCCATAAGAATATTATACCACATTATGTACTGTTTTTAGTTCAGTTTACTATAGTTTTAGTTTATTTGGTTGTATATACGGATATTTATGTTATCTGAAACTACTTTCAGAAACGGCTGTTCTATAAAATACTTTTGAAACTGAAATCTATTCTACCACAAACTATTGAAAGCGCTTAATAAATGATATATAATGAACCCATAAGAACAAAGAAAAGGAGGAAAGAGGATGCCACAGATTACTAAAGAAGCCTTGATTGCACAAATCAAAGATGGAATCATCGTTTCTTGTCAGGCCCTTCCTCACGAACCGCTTTATACAGAAGCGGGAGGAGTCATTCCCTTGCTGGTCAAAGCGGCTGAGCAAGGTGGAGCAGTCGGTATCCGAGCAAACAGTGTTCGCGATATCAAGGAAATCAAGGAGGTCACAAACCTTCCAATCATTGGGATAATTAAACGAGATTATCCACCGCAAGAGCCCTTCATCACTGCTACGATGAAAGAAGTTGATGAATTGGCAGAACTCGACATCGAGGTGATTGCTTTGGATTGTACCAAGCGTGAACGCTACGATGGTTTGGAGATTCAAGAGTTCATTCGTCAGGTCAAGGAGAAATATCCTAACCAGCTCTTGATGGCTGATACAAGTACTTTTGAAGAAGGACTAGCAGCTGTTGAAGCAGGAATTGACTTTGTCGGAACAACCTTATCAGGATATACATCTTACAGTCCAAAAGTGGATGGCCCAGATTTTGAATTAATCAAAAAACTCTGTGATGCTGGTGTGGATGTCATTGCAGAAGGAAAAATTCATACACCAGAACAAGCCAAACAAATCCTGGGATATGGAGTGAGAGGCATCGTTGTTGGTGGCGCTATTACTAGACCAAAAGAGATTACAGAACGTTTCGTTGCTGGTCTTAAATAACACAATCTTAAAACAGAGGAGAGTGGTGGATGCGTCGAACAAAATGAAAACGTATACAGATGCAAACTTGCTCATTATCCAATATGGATACGCTTATAAATAGGAGAATACAAATGAAATTTAGAAAACTAGCTTGTACAGTACTTGCGGGTGCTGCGATTCTTGGCCTTGCTGCATGTGGAAATTCTGGCGGAAGTAAAGATGCTGGAAAATCTGGTGGCGATAGCGGAAAAACAGAAATCACTTGGTGGGCATTCCCAGTCTTCACTCAAGAAAAAACTGGTGACGGTGTTGGAACATATGAAAAATCAATCATCGAAGCGTTTGAAAAAGCAAATCCAGATGTAAAAGTGAAATTGGAAACCATCGACTTCAAGTCAGGGCCTGAAAAAATCACAACAGCTATCGAAGCTGGAACTGCACCAGACGTACTCTTTGACGCACCAGGACGTATCATCCAATACGGTAAAAATGGGAAATTGGCTGAGTTGAATGATATTTTCACAGATGAATTTGTCAAAGATGTTAATAACGAAAATATCGTACAAGCAAGTAAAGCTGGAGACAAAGCTTACATGTATCCAATCAGTTCAGCTCCATTCTACATGGCTATGAACAAGAAAATGTTGGAAGAAGCTGGAGTTGCAAACCTTGTAAAAGAAGGTTGGACAACTGATGATTTTGAAAAAGTTTTGAAAGCGCTTAAAGATAAAGGATATACACCAGGTTCATTGTTCAGTTCTGGTCAAGGGGGAGACCAAGGAACACGTGCCTTCATCTCTAACCTTTATGGAGGTTCTGTAACAGATAAAGATGTGACCAAATATACAACTGATGATCCTAAATTCGTCAAAGGTCTTGAGAAAGCAGCTGGCTGGATCAAAGACGGTTTGTTGAACAACGGTTCACAATTTGACGGTGGAGCAGATATCCAAAACTTTGCGAACGGTCAAACATCTTACACAATCCTTTGGGCACCAGCTCAAAACGGTATCCAAGCTAAACTCTTGGAAGCAAGTAAAGTAGAAGTGGTAGAAGTACCATTCCCATCAGATTCAGGTAAACCAGCTCTTGAATACCTTGTAAACGGATTTGCAGTATTCAATAACAAAGACGACAAGAAAGTTGCAGCATCTAAGAAATTCATCCAATTTATCGCGGATGATAAAGAATGGGGTCCAAAAGACGTTGTTCGTACAGGTGCCTTCCCAGTGCGTACTTCATTTGGCAAACTTTATGATGACAAACGTATGGAAACAATCAGTGGTTGGACTAAATACTACTCACCATACTACAACACTATCAATGGTTTTGCTGAAATGAGAACACTTTGGTTCCCAATGTTGCAATCTGTATCAAATGGTGACGAAAAACCAGCGGACGCTTTGAAAGCCTTCACTGAAAAAGCTAACGAAACAATTAAAAAAGCTACAAAACAATAAGCACTAAATCAGATTGATCCCTCCCTTTTCCCTGTGCATAGTCTATGTAAGAAAAGGGAGGATTTTGTTTGAAATGTAAGGAACTGTCACGAAATTAAAATGAAGTTCTTACATAAGCGAATCTTAAAAAATTTCATTTTGATTTTAAAACAGTTCAAGAAAGTCAAAAAATTATTCTATTTGAAAGAGAGGTGCCGACTGTGAAAGTCAATAAAATTCGTATGCGGGAAACAGTGATTTCCTACGCTTTCCTAGCACCAGTGTTGTTCTTCTTTGTCATCTTTGTATTGGCTCCTATGGTGATGGGATTCATTACAAGTTTCTTTAATTATTCTATGACAAACTTTGAGTTTGTAGGCTTAAACAACTATATCCGTATGTTTAAAGACCCTGTCTTTATGAAGTCTTTGATTAACACGGTTATCCTGGTTATTGGATCTGTACCAGTTGTTGTTCTATTCTCACTCTTTGTAGCATCTCAGACCTATCATCAAAATGCCATTGCCAGATCCTTCTACCGTTTCGTCTTCTTCCTTCCTGTTGTAACGGGTAGTGTTGCCGTAACAGTTGTATGGAAATGGATCTATGACCCACTATCAGGGATTCTAAACTTTGTACTCAAGTCAAGTCATATTATTTCTCAAAACATTTCATGGCTTGGTGATAAGCACTGGGCATTGATGGCGATTATGATTATCCTTTTGACAACTTCAGTTGGTCAGCCGATTATCCTTTATATCGCTGCTATGGGGAATATTGACAATTCACTGGTTGAAGCGGCGCGTGTTGACGGCGCAACTGAGTTTCAAGTTTTCTGGAAGATTAAATGGCCAAGCCTTCTTCCAACAACTCTTTATATCGCAATCATCACAACAATCAACTCATTCCAATGTTTCGCCTTGATTCAACTTTTGACATCTGGTGGTCCAAACTACTCAACAAGTACACTTATGTACTACCTTTACGAAAAAGCATTCCAATTGACAGAATACGGCTATGCCAACACAATTGGTGTCTTCTTGGCAGTCATGATTGCGATCGTAAGTTTTGTTCAATTTAAAGTACTTGGAAACGACGTAGAATACTAAAGAAAGGAGACAGCTATGCAATCTACAGAAAAAAAACCATTAACAGCCTTTACTGTTATTTCAACAATCATTTTGCTCTTGTTGACTGTGCTGTTCATCTTTCCATTCTACTGGATTTTGACAGGGGCATTCAAATCACAACCTGATACAATCGTTATTCCTCCTCAGTGGTTCCCTAAAATGCCAACCATGGAAAACTTCCAACAACTCATGGTGCAAAACCCTGCTATGCAATGGATGTGGAACTCAGTATTTATCTCGTTGGTAACCATGTTCTTAGTTTGTGCGACTTCATCTCTAGCAGGTTATGTATTGGCTAAAAAACGTTTCTATGGTCAACGTATCCTATTTGCCATCTTCATCGCTGCTATGGCTCTTCCAAAACAAGTTGTCCTTGTACCATTGGTACGTATCGTCAACTTCATGGGAATCCATGATACACTTTGGGCAGTTATCTTGCCTTTGATTGGATGGCCATTTGGGGTTTTCCTCATGAAACAATTCAGCGAAAACATCCCAACAGAGTTGCTTGAATCAGCTAAAATCGATGGTTGTGGTGAGATTCGTACCTTCTGGAGCGTAGCCTTCCCAATTGTGAAACCAGGATTTGCAGCCCTTGCAATCTTCACTTTCATCAATACTTGGAACGACTACTTCATGCAGTTAGTTATGTTGACTTCACGTCAAAACTTGACTATCTCACTCGGGGTTGCGACCATGCAAGCTGAAATGGCAACCAACTATGGTTTGATTATGGCAGGTGCAGCTCTTGCAGCCGTGCCAATCGTAACAGTCTTCCTAGTCTTCCAAAAATCCTTCACTCAGGGTATTACTATGGGAGCGGTCAAAGGATAATACTCTGCGAAAATCGAATTCAAACTACGTCAGCGTCACCTTGCCGTACTCAAGTACAGCCTGCGGCTAGCTTCCTAGTTTGCTCTTCAATTTTCATTGAGTATAAAAGAATATAGAGGTTATAAGTGTCTACAAAATGGAGGGTATGCAGTTACTTTATGAAGTTTTGTTAGACACTTATCAACTTAAGAATGGTTTTAGTTAACTATCAGAAACGAAGGAAACAGTATGATTTTTGACGATTTGAAAAATATTACCTTTTACAAGGGGATTCATCCTAATCTAGACAAGGCTATCGACTATCTCTATCAACATCGTAAAGATTCTTTCGAGTTAGGAAAGTATGAGATTGACGGGGACAAGGTCTTTCTAGTTGTTCAGGAAAATGTCCTCAATCAAGCTGAAAATGATCGATTTGAGCATCATCAGAACTATGCAGACTTGCATTTGCTGGTAGAAGGACATGAATATTCGAGCTACGGTTCACGTATCAAAGATGAAGCAGTAGCATTTGACGAAGCGAGTGACATTGGCTTTGTTCATTGTCATGAAAAATACCAACTCTTGTTGGGTTATCACAATTTTGCAATTTTCTTCCCAGGAGAACCACACCAGCCAAATGGCTATGCAGGTATGGAAGAGAAGGTTCGCAAATATCTCTTTAAAATTTTGATTGATTAAAAAATCAGGAGGAGCAAACATGGCACAAAAAGGAGTAAGCCTTATCAAGGCAGCATTTGATACAGACAACTTTCTCATGCGTTTTAGTGAAAAGGTCTTGGATATCGTCACAGCCAATCTTCTTTTTGTCGTTTCTTGTTTGCCCATCGTGACGATTGGAGTGGCTAAAATCAGCCTCTACGAGACCATGTTTGAGATTAAGAAGAGTAGACGTGTGCCTGTCTTTAAAATCTATCTAAGAGCTTTCAAGCAAAATCTGAAACTAGGTCTTCAGTTAGGTCTGCTTGAGTTAGGCATTGTTTTGTTGAGTCTTCTAGACCTCTATCTCTTTTGGGGGCAGACAGCTATGCCTTTCCAAATGGTGAAAGCTATTTGTCTAGGCATTCTTATCTTCCTCACTATCGTGATGCTGGCTAGCTATCCGATCGCTGCGCGCTATGATTTAACTTGGAAAGAAGTGCTACAAAAAGGGCTTATCTTGGCAAGTTTTAACTTTCCTTGGTTCTTCCTTATGTTAGCCATTCTTTTTCTCATTGTGATGATTCTTTATCTGTCAGCTTTCAGTTTACTGTTAGGTGGCTCAGCCTTCCTACTTTTTGGGTTTGGACTATTGGTTTTTATCCAGACTGGATTGATGGAGAAAATTTTTGCAAAATATCAATAGGATGGCTTGTTTCTGAAACTACTTTCAAGCTTTAAACGTTTCCAAATACATATCGAAACTAAAATCTAAGTGTACACCAGATGTTGAAAGCGGTTTTTACAAGGTGTATACTAAACACGTAAAGAATAAATCCTGCTTCTAGCAGAAAAAAGAAATCTTAGGAGAAAATCTATGTCAGATTTAAAAAAATACGAAGGTGTTATTCCAGCCTTCTACGCATGTTATGATGATCAAGGAGAAGTAAGCCCAGAGCGTACGCGTGCTTTGGTTCAATACTTCATTGATAAAGGTGTTCAAGGTCTCTATGTCAATGGTTCTTCTGGTGAGTGTATCTACCAAAGCGTTGAAGACCGCAAGTTAATCTTGGAAGAAGTCATGGCAGTTGCCAAAGGGAAATTGACCATCATTGCTCACGTTGCTTGCAACAATACCAAGGATAGTATGGAACTTGCTCGCCACGCAGAAAGCTTGGGTGTAGATGCCATTGCAACGATTCCACCGATTTACTTCCGCTTGCCAGAATACTCAGTTGCTAAATACTGGAATGATATCAGTTCTGCAGCTCCAAACACAGACTACGTAATCTACAACATCCCTCAATTAGCTGGTGTTGCTTTGACTCCAAGTCTATACACTGAAATGTTGAAGAATCCTCGTGTTATCGGTGTTAAGAATTCTTCTATGCCAGTTCAAGATATCCAAACCTTTGTCAGCCTTGGTGGAGAAGACCACATCGTCTTTAACGGTCCAGATGAACAATTCCTAGGTGGTCGCCTCATGGGTGCCAAAGCTGGTATCGGTGGTACTTATGGCGCTATGCCTGAACTCTTCTTGAAACTTAATCAGTTGATTGCGGATAAGGACCTGGAAACAGCTCGTGAATTGCAGTATGCTATCAACGCAATCATTGGCAAACTCACTGCTGCACATGGAAATATGTATGGTGTCATTAAAGAAGTCTTGAAGATCAATGAAGGATTGAACATTGGTTCTGTTCGTTCACCATTGACACCAGTGACTGAAGAAGATCGTCCAGTTGTAGAAGCAGCTGCAGCCTTGATTCGTGAAACTAAGGAGCGCTTCCTCTAATCCATAAGGAGGTATTTATGACACACTACGTTGCAATTGATATCGGTGGAACCAACATCAAATATGGTTTGATTGACCAAGAAGGCCAACTTGTTGAATCGCATGAAATGCCAACAGAGGCGCATAAAGGTGGACCTCATATCTTACAAAAGACCAAAGATATTGTAGCCAGCTATTTAGAAAAAGGCCCAGTAGCAGGTGTTGCTATTTCTTCTGCGGGGATGGTGGATCCTGATAAGGGTGAGATTTTCTACGCTGGTCCTCAGATTCCTAACTATGCAGGAACTCAGTTCAAGAAGGAAATCGAGACTAGCTTTGCGATTCCTTGTGAGATTGAAAATGATGTCAACTGTGCAGGTCTGGCTGAGGCAGTATCTGGTTCAGGCAAGGGGGCGAGTGTCACTCTTTGCTTGACCATTGGAACCGGTATCGGTGGTTGTTTGATTATGGATGGGAAAGTCTTCCATGGATTTAGCAATTCGGCCTGTGAAGTCGGTTATATGCATATGCAGGATGGAGCTTTCCAAGACTTGGCCTCTACGACAGCCTTGGTTGAGTATGTAGCAGCAGCTCATGGAGATTCAGTTGACCAGTGGAATGGCCGACGCATCTTTAAGGAAGCTACTGAAGGCAACAAGATTTGTATGGCTGGTATTGACCGCATGGTAGACTATCTAGGAAAAGGTCTGGCAAATATTTGCTACGTTGCCAATCCAGAAGTGGTCATTCTAGGTGGTGGTATCATGGGACAAGAGGCGATTCTCAAACCGAAGATCCGCACAGCTTTAAAAGATTCCTTGGTACCAAGTCTAGCCGAAAAAACACGATTAGAATTTGCCCATCACCAAAATACAGCAGGGATGTTGGGAGCTTATTATCATTTCAGAACAAAACAATCCTAGTTTGGCCCAGCCAAACTAGGATTTTCTAATCAAGTTACCTTGACTTTCTTTATAATTGTGAGATAATAAATAAAATACATAAAGGAATTATATAAAATGGCTATAGCAAATTCAAGTAAAGTTGTGACCTTCCAAGCTAATAGAGAATTAGTAAATGATGCCATGGAAGTGTTAAAAGAACAAAATCTCTCTCTTTCATCAGCACTCAGATTATTTTTAAAGAATGTTGTCGTAACAAATGAAGTAGATTTACTGAGTGAAGAGGAATTAGAGAAGGAGTATTTGTTTAGACAATTACAAGCAGAAGTTCAAGAAAGTTATGCCAAGATTGAGGCTGGAAATTACTTGACAGATGAGGATGTCGTGACACGCTATGAATTATAAAAGATATAGGATTTTGTATTCTCCTAGAGTGATTGATAGTCTGGATAAAATATATCAGTATATAGCGGAGGAAATTGGTTCAGTAGAGGCTGCGAGACGAAAAGTAGCCAATATTAGAAAAGATATTAATCGGCTAGAAATTTTCCCCCAAGCTGGATTTGATGCCGATGAAAAATTTGGTAAGAAATTAGATCCTCACTACCAAACGCGAGGGTTGACCTTGAGTAAGGATTACATCGTATTATATACAATTGTTGAGGATACCGTCAGACTTGCTTATTTACTCCCTTCAAAAAGTGATTACATGAAATTATTTAAGACTAAGTCAAGATACGACTAATTCATAATCTAGAAGAGGGATGTTTGGTGATGAATAAAAATCCTAGTTTGGCTTAGCCAAACTAGGATTTTCTGACACGTTTTTGTCTACGATAGCCGTTGAGTTTTTTATTTTCCCAGTAGCTATTAAAGATTTTTTCCTTGTTTTCGCGATTGATTTCCAAAAAGTAGGCATAAATCAAATCGATAAAGAAGAGCATTGGAAGTTGAGCGGATATTCGTTGGATGTAGGATGACTGACTGTGGGTGGCTACAAGAACATTCTCTGTATAGGACTGACTATCTTTATTGGGAACACTTGTAAAGAGTACAGTCTTTGCTCCCATATCCTTAGCGTCTAATAAACTGTCTAAAATAGAGGGAGTTGTGCCAGAAAGTGAGAAACCAAGTACGAGACAATTTTCGTCCATAATGCTGGTTGTCCAGGCAAAGCCGTCTTGATCGGTCAAAGCCTCGCAGACCACACCCAGACGCATGAACCGCAATTTCATTTCACGAGCAACAAGGCCAGAACTCCCTGTTCCGAAGAAGTAGACACGCTCAGCATCTTCAATTAATTGGGCAATTCGTTCTAGTTGGATTTCGTCAATCAAGTCCTGTGTTTGTTCTCTCATATTGCTATAGCTTCTGAGGACTCGTTTGGTCAGTGGACTGTGCTTGAAGACTTGGTTGGCTTGATTTTCTGCCTCATGTTGGTATTGGAAAATAAATTCTCGGTAGCCAGTAAAGCCACACTTTTTAGCAAAGCGAGTTAGTGCAGCCTGAGAGATATGTAATTTTTGAGTGACCTGTTGGGAGGAAAGGTCATCTTGAATGGTTTCTGCTTGTAAAAAATAGCGAGCGATTTCTTGCTCTAGGTCTGTCATTTCTTCAAAATGTGAATCAATGACAGTTGCGATATCTGGTTTGTCCATAGGGAAGGCTCCTTTAAATGAGTCGTGTTGGAAAAAGACTAGATTATTGAACTTTTACATTCATTATAACATATAATATAGGGATGAATAAATAAAAACGTATCTTACTGTAAAAACGAAAAAAAGCTTCTTTCTTTTCCATAATTTTCTGCTCAAATTATGGTACAATTAAGAGTAAGATTTTAAGTTAGAAATGAGACTGATTTGTATGAGAAAATTTAACAGCCATTCGATTCCGATTCGGCTTAATTTATTGTTTTCAATCGTCATTTTACTCTTTATGACCATTATTGGTCGTTTGTTGTATATGCAGGTTTTGAACAAGGATTTTTACGAAAAAAAGCTAGCCTCAGCTAGTCAGACCAAGGTCACAACCAGTTCTGCCCGTGGGGAAATTTATGATGCTAGTGGAAAACCTTTGGTAGAAAATACGTTAAAGCAGGTTGTTTCCTTTACGCGTAGTAATAAAATGACGGCTAAAGATCTAAAAGGAATCGCTAGTCAGTTACTGAGATATGTGAGCATCACTTCGCCAAATTTGACAGAACGCCAGTTGGCAGATTACTATTTAGCTGATCCTGAAATCTATAAAAAAACAGTAGAGGCTCTCCCAAGTGAGAAACGCTTGGATTCAGATGGCAATCGCCTATCCGAATCAGAACTGTATAACAATGCGGTCGATAGCGTTCAAGCGAGTCAACTAAACTATACAGAGGATGAAAAGAAAGAAATCTATCTTTTTAGTCAGTTAAATGCCGTTGGAAACTTCGCGACAGGAACCATTGTGACAGATGCCTTGACAGATACCCAGATTGCTTTGATTGCCTCTGCTTCGAAACAATTACCCGGCGTCAGCATCTCAACTTCATGGGATCGAAAAGTTCTAGAAACTTCCCTTTCCTCTATAGTAGGTAGTGTATCCAGTGAAAAAGCTGGTCTCCCAGCGGAAGAAGCAGATGCCTATCTTAAAAAAGGTTATTCTCTAAATGACCGTGTGGGGACCTCTTATCTAGAAAAGCAATACGAGGAAACCTTGCAAGGTAAACGATCAGTGAAGGAAATTCATCTAGATAAGTACGGTAACATGGAAAGTGTCGAAAATATCGAAGATGGTACCAAAGGGAATAATATTAAACTGACCATTGATTTGGCCTTCCAAGATAGCGTGGATGCCCTGCTGAAAAGTTATTTCAATTCAGAGTTGGGAAATGGTGGAGCTAAGTATTCTGAAGGTGTGTATGCAGTCGCCCTTAATCCAAAAACAGGTGCTGTGTTATCCATGTCAGGGATCAAACATGACCTGAAAACGGGAGAGTTGACGCCGGATTCCTTGGGAACGGTAACCAATGTCTTTGTCCCAGGTTCGGTTGTCAAAGCAGCGACCATCAGCTCTGGTTGGGAAAATGGAGTCTTGTCAGGAAACCAGACCTTGACAGACCAGTCCATCGTCTTTCAAGGTTCAGCCCCAATTAATTCTTGGTATACTGCCTTTTCTGGGCCAATGCCGATTACGGCGGTTCAGGCTCTAGAGTATTCATCCAATACTTATATGGTCCAAACAGCCTTAGGTCTTATGGGGCAGACCTATCAACCTAATATGTTTGTGGGCACCAGCAATCTAGAGTCTGCTATGGGGAAACTGCGTTCAACCTTTGGCGAATATGGCTTGGGGTCTGCGACTGGGATTGACCTACCAGATGAATCTACTGGATTTATTCCTAAAGACTATGATTTTGCCAATTACATCACCAATGCCTTTGGGCAGTTTGATAACTATACCCCAATGCAATTGGCTCAGTATGTAGCAACTATTGCAAATGATGGTGTTCGTGTGGCTCCTCGTATTGTTGAAGGTATTTATGGCAATAATGATAAGGGAGGACTGGGTGACTTGATTCAGCAACTGCAACCGACTGAGATGAATAAGGTCAATATATCCGACTCCGATATGAGTGTCTTGCACCAAGGTTTTTATCAGGTTGCTCATGGGACTAGTGGATTGACAACTGGCCGTGCCTTTTCAAATGGTGCCTTGGTATCCATTAGCGGAAAAACGGGGACAGCCGAAAGCTATGTGGCAGATGGTCAGCAAGCAACCAATACCAATGCGGTGGCCTATGCCCCATCTGATAATCCCCAAATTGCTGTGGCAGTGGTCTTTCCTCATAATACCAATCTAACAAATGGTGTAGGACCTTCCATTGCGCGTGATATTATCAATCTGTATCAAAAATACCATCCAATGAACTAGAAAGGAAATTATGCTTTATCCAACACCCATTGCCAAGCTGATTGACAGTTATTCTAAGTTACCAGGTATCGGGATTAAGACGGCCACGCGTCTGGCCTTTTATACGATTGGGATGTCTGATGACGATGTCAATGAATTTGCAAAAAATCTCCTTTCTGCTAAGAGAGAATTGACCTACTGTTCTATTTGTGGACGTTTGACAGACGACGATCCTTGCTCTATCTGTACCGATCCAAGTCGTGACCAGACAACGATTTTAGTGCTAGAGGATAGTCGGGATGTGGCGGCTATGGAAAATATCCAAGAATACCATGGCCTCTATCATGTCCTGCATGGTCTCATTTCTCCTATGAATGGCATTAGTCCAGATGATATCAATCTCAAGAGTCTCATGACTCGTCTTATGGATAGTGAGGTTTCAGAAGTAATTGTGGCGACCAATGCCACAGCAGATGGGGAAGCGACTTCGATGTATCTTTCGCGTCTGCTCAAGCCAGCTGGGATAAAGGTTACTCGTCTGGCACGAGGGCTCGCTGTGGGAGCAGATATCGAGTATGCGGACGAAGTGACCCTCTTACGAGCCATTGAAAATCGAACAGAGTTGTAAGTGTAGACAAATTAACAAACTCAATTCATTTATACAAAAATCACGGAGACCGACAGTTGTTTTATCGGTCTCTTTTTAGATTTATTGAAGACCAGTGTCAGGTTCAAGTTTTAAAAAACCAAGCAAATATGATATACTAAAGAGCGAGTATTCTAGTAGAATTAGGACAAATAATATGAAACAAACGATTATTCTTTTATATGGTGGGCGGAGTGCGGAACGCGAAGTCTCTGTCCTTTCAGCTGAAAGTGTCATGCGTGCGGTCAATTATGACCGTTTCACAGTCAAGACTTTCTTCATCAGCCAGTCAGGTGACTTTATCAAAACGCAGGAATTTAGTCAGACTCCGGGGCAAGAAGACCGTCTCATGACCAATGAAACCATTGATTGGGATAAGCAGGTTGCACCAAGTGCTATCTACGAAGAAGGTGCAGTGGTCTTTCCAGTCCTTCATGGTCCAATGGGAGAAGATGGCTCTGTTCAAGGATTCTTGGAAGTTTTGAAAATGCCTTACGTTGGTTGCAACATCTTGTCATCCAGTCTTGCCATGGATAAAATCACGACCAAGCGTGTTTTAGAATCTGCTGGCATTGCCCAAGTTCCTTATGTGGCTATCGTTGAAGGTGATGATGTGACTGCTAAAATTGCTGAAGTGGAAGAGAAATTGGCTTATCCAGTTTTCACAAAACCATCAAACATGGGTTCTAGTGTTGGTATTTCTAAGTCTGAAAATCAAGAAGAACTCCGTCAAGCCTTGAAACTTGCCTTCCAATATGACAGCCGTGTCTTGGTTGAGCAAGGGGTGAATGCACGTGAAATCGAGGTTGGCCTCTTGGGTAACTACGATGTCAAAAGCACGCTACCAGGGGAAGTTGTCAAAGATGTTGCCTTTTATGATTACGATGCCAAGTATATTGATAACAAGATTACTATGGATATTCCAGCCAAGATCAGTGATGATGTAGTAGCTGTCATGCGTCAGAATGCAGAAACGGCCTTCCGTGCGATTGGTGGACTTGGTCTATCTCGTTGTGATTTCTTCTATACAGATAAGGGCGAAATTTTCCTAAACGAGCTCAATACTATGCCAGGTTTTACCCAGTGGTCTATGTATCCACTACTTTGGGATAATATGGGAATCAGCTACCCAGACCTAATAGAGCATTTGGTTGACCTTGCTAAGCAAAGTTTTGACAAGCGCGAAGCGCATTTGCTATAAAAATGAAAGAGAGGGTAGAAGCCAGAACCATCACTGTAAGGTGATCAGAGTTCTCGGACTTCAACCCTTTTTAAAGGAGTAGAAATGAAACTTACAATTCACGAAGTTGCCCAAGCTGTTGGAGCTAAAAATGATGTTAGTCTTTTTGCGGATGCTCAGTTAGAAAAGGCTGAGTTTGACAGTCGTTTGATTAGGGCAGGGGACTTGTTTGTGCCACTTAAAGGTGCGCGTGATGGTCATGACTTTATCGAAACAGCCTTTGAAAATGGTGCAGCAGTAACCTTGTCTGAGAAAGAGGTCGCAAATCATCCTTACATTCTAGTAGATGATGTGTTGACTGCCTTTCAACAACTAGCTGCCTACTATCTTGAGAAAACGGCTGTTGAGGTCTTTGCAGTTACAGGTTCAAATGGCAAGACAACGACTAAGGATATGTTGGCGCATTTACTGTCAACAAGATACAAGACTTACAAAACACAGGGCAATTACAATAATGAGATTGGCCTTCCCTACACAGTTCTTCATATGCCTGAAGGAACAGAAAAATTAGTCTTGGAGATGGGGCAGGATCACTTGGGAGATATTCATCTCTTGTCAGAATTGGCTCATCCAAAAACAGCCATCGTGACCTTGGTTGGAGAGGCTCATTTGGCCTTTTTCAAAGATCGTTCGGAAATCGCTAAAGGGAAAATGCAAATTGCAGATGGTATGGCATCGGGTTCTTTGCTTTTGGCACCAGCTGACCCGATTGTAGAGGCCTATTTGCCAACAGATAAAAAGGTAGTCTGTTTTGGGCAAGGAGCAGAGCTGGAAATAACAGACTTGATTGAGCGCAAGGATAGTCTGACATTTAAGGCTAATTTTTTGGAACAAGCCCTTGATTTGCCAGTGACTGGTAAGTACAATGCCACCAATGCTATGATTGCGTCTTATGTTGCCCTACAAGAAGGAGTTTCAGAGGAGCAGATTCGTCAGGCTTTCCAAAATCTTGAATTGACGCGTAATCGTACCGAGTGGAAGAAAGCAGCCAATGGAGCAGATATCCTGTCTGACGTATATAATGCCAATCCAACTGCTATGAAGCTGATTTTAGAGACTTTCTCTGCCATTCCAGCCAATGAAGGTGGCAAAAAAATCGCTGTCTTGGCGGATATGAAGGAACTTGGTGACCAGTCTGTTCAGCTCCATAACCAGATGATTTTGAGTCTCTCGCCAGATGTGTTGGATACCGTTATTTTCTACGGAGAAGACATTGCCGAATTGGCCCAACTTGCCAGTCAAATGTTCCCAATCGGACATGTTTTCTACTTCAAGAAAACAGCTGACGAGGACCAATTTGAAGACCTAGTTAAGCAGGTCAAGGAAAGCCTTGGGGCTCATGATCAAATCCTGCTCAAAGGCTCTAACTCTATGAACCTAGCCAAATTGGTAGAAAGTTTAGAAAATGAAGACAAGTGATTTTGTCAAGTATTTGCAAAGAATGATTGCCATTACAGATACTGGATTAACCTTTACAAAGGATCCGTTTGACCGTGAGCGCTACGAAGACTTGCGAGGCCTTTTATCTGAAATGTTGAATCAAGCATCAGACCTGGATGCCGAAGAAGTGGCAGAAGTCTTGAAGCCAACTTTTGCTTATGCGACTCCGTTAATGGACGTCCGTGCTTGGATTGTTGAGGACGAAAAGATTTGTCTGGTTAGGGGACAAGGAGAGGATAGTTGGGCTTTGCCAGGTGGTTTTGGTGAGGTTGGCTATTCTCCAACAGAAAATATTCTCAAGGAAATTGAAGAAGAAACCGGTTTTGAAGCCAAAGTTGAAAGACTGCTAGCTGTGTTTGATACCAATCGTTTCCAACTACAGAGTAAACAATATGCAAAGTTTGTTTTTGAATGTAAGTTTCTCGATGGACAATTCCAAGAAAATCAAGAAATCGCTGACCTTCAATTTTTTGCCATTGACCAACTACCAGCCTTATCTGAAAAACGCATTACCAAGGAGCAAATAGAGATTCTTTGGCAGGTTTATCAAGGTCAGAGGGAGCAATATCTTGATTAAGAAGATGATTATCGTATTTCTAAATTCATTTTTGACAAATAGCATGGTATAATAAAATGCAGGAAAATTTTGAATCATGAGGAATACTAGATGAATTTATGGGATATTTTCTTTACGACCCAAGCAACAGAGCCACCCAAGTTTGATCTTTATTGGTATGTCAGTATATTTACACTCTTGGCCTTGACCTTTTATACAGCCTATCGTTATCGTGAAAAGAAGGTTTACCAACGATTTTTCCAAATTTTACAGGCTGTTCAGTTAATCCTTCTCTATGGTTGGTACTGGATCAATCATATGCCACTGTCAGAAAGCTTACCCTTTTACCATTGCCGTATGGCCATGTTTGTGGTACTTTTGCTTCCTGGTCAGTCCAAATATCGGCAGTATTTTGCATTGCTAGGAACATTTGGGACATTAGCAGCCTTTGTTTATCCAGTGCCAGATGCCTATCCTTTCCCACACATTGCGATTTTATCCTTTATCTTTGGGCACTTAGCTCTCTTGGGGAACTCTCTAGTTTATCTCTTAAGACAGTACGATGCGAGAATGCTAGATGTGAAGAGAATTTTTATCATGACTTTTGCCCTAAATGCCTTGATTTTTGTGGTCAATTTAGTGACAGGTGGAGATTACGGATTCTTGACCAAACCGCCATTGGTTGGGGATCACGGCTTAGTAGCTAATTATTTAATCGTTTCTCTGGCCTTGTCAGCAGCGATTACTTTGACAAAGAAAATCTTGGAACTATTTTTAGAACAAGAAGCAGAAAAAATGATTGCAAAGAAAGCTTAGAAATGAGCTTTCTTTTTTGGCAATAGACAGATTGTCGTTGGCTACATAGAACAGAAAAATTCTTGTAAAAGAAAAGTGAAAAATTGGCTAGTAAATTTAGGAAAAACTAAGCACAATCAGATTTTTTGTGTTATAATATTTTGTGAATAGCTATGCCCATGTTTAGCTATGGAATATTACGAAGTGAGAAACTTGGAAGATAGAGAGGATGCGATGTAATGGCTAGAGAAGGCTTTTTTACAGGTCTAGATATTGGAACAAGCTCTGTCAAGGTGCTTGTAGCCGAGCAGAGAAATGGTGAATTAAATGTAATTGGCGTGAGTAATGCCAAAAGTAAAGGTGTAAAGGATGGAATTATTGTTGATATTGATGCAGCAGCAACTGCTATCAAATCAGCTATTTCCCAAGCGGAAGAAAAGGCAGGCATTTCGATTAAATCAGTGAATGTCGGCTTGCCTGGTAATCTTTTGCAGGTAGAACCAACTCAAGGGATGATTCCAGTAACATCTGATACCAAGGAAATTACGGATCAAGATGTTGAAAATGTTGTCAAATCAGCTTTGACAAAGAGTATGACACCTGACCGTGAAGTCATTACCTTTATTCCTGAAGAATTTATTGTGGATGGTTTCCAAGGGATTCGTGACCCACGGGGCATGATGGGGGTTCGCCTTGAAATGCGTGGCTTGCTTTATACAGGACCTCGCACTATCTTGCACAATTTGCGTAAGACAGTTGAGCGTGCAGGTGTTCAGGTTGAAAATGTTATCATTTCGCCACTAGCAATGGTTCAATCAGTTTTGAACGAAGGTGAACGTGAATTTGGTGCTACAGTGATTGATATGGGGGCAGGGCAAACGACTGTCGCTACAATCCGTAACCAAGAACTCCAGTTCACCAATATTCTTCAAGAAGGCGGAGATTATGTAACTAAGGATATCTCTAAAGTCTTGAAAACTTCTCAGAAGTTGGCTGAAGGTTTGAAATTGAACTATGGAGAGGCTTATCCTCCTCTTGCAAGTAAAGAAACCTTCCAAGTAGAGGTTATTGGGGAAGTAGAACCTGTTGAAGTGACAGAAGATTACTTGTCAGAGATTATTTCCGCACGAATCAAGCATATCTTTGAACAAATCAAACAAGATCTAGAAAGAAGACATTTATTGGATCTTCCAGGTGGAATTGTTTTGATCGGTGGAAATGCTATTTTACCAGGTATGGTAGAATTGGCTCAAGAAGTCTTTGGTGTCCGTGTGAAACTCTATGTTCCAAACCAAGTTGGTATTCGCAATCCAGCCTTTGCGCATGTGATTAGTCTATCAGAATTCGCTGGACAATTGACAGAAGTTAATCTTTTGGCTCAAAGAGCAGTCAAGGGTGAGGTTGCTCTGACTCATCAACCAATTAGTTTTGGAGGAATGATTCAGAAAACAGCTCAGTTTGTACAATCAACGCCTGTTCAACCAGCCCCTGCTCCAGAAGTAGAGCCTGTGGCGCCTACAGAACCAATAGCGGATTTCCAACAAGCTTCACAAAATAAACCGAAATTAGCAGATCGTTTCCGTGGCTTGATCGGAAGCATGTTTGACGAATAAAGAGGAAAAATAAATTATGACATTTTCATTTGATACAGCTGCTGCTCAAGGTGCAGTGATTAAAGTAATTGGTGTCGGTGGAGGCGGTGGCAATGCCATCAACCGTATGGTCGACGAAGGTGTTACAGGCGTAGAATTTATCGCAGCAAACACAGATGTACAAGCATTGAGCAGTACAAAAGCTGAGACTGTTATTCAGTTGGGCCCTAAATTGACTCGCGGTTTGGGTGCAGGAGGTCAACCTGAGGTTGGTCGTAAAGCTGCTGAAGAAAGTGAAGAGACACTGACTGAAGCTATCAGTGGTGCAGATATGGTCTTCATCACTGCTGGTATGGGAGGAGGATCTGGAACTGGAGCTGCTCCTGTTATTGCTCGTATCGCCAAAGATTTGGGCGCCCTTACAGTTGGTGTTGTGACACGTCCTTTCGGTTTTGAAGGAAGCAAACGTGGTCAATTTGCTGTAGAAGGAATCAACCAACTTCGTGAGCATGTAGATACTTTATTGATTATCTCAAACAACAACTTGCTTGAAATTGTTGATAAGAAAACTCCCCTTCTTGAAGCTCTTAGCGAGGCAGATAACGTACTTCGTCAAGGTGTTCAAGGGATTACTGATTTGATTACAAATCCTGGTTTGATTAACCTTGACTTTGCCGATGTGAAAACAGTTATGGCAAATAAAGGGAACGCTCTTATGGGTATTGGTATCGGTAGTGGAGAAGAACGTGTGGTGGAAGCGGCTCGTAAGGCAATTTACTCCCCACTTCTTGAAACAACTATTGACGGTGCAGAAGATGTTATCGTCAACGTAACTGGTGGTCTTGATTTAACCTTGATTGAAGCTGAAGAGGCTTCACAAATTGTGAACCAGGCAGCAGGTCAAGGAGTGAACATCTGGCTCGGTACTTCAATTGATGAAAGTATGCGTGATGAAATTCGTGTAACAGTTGTCGCAACGGGTGTTCGTCAAGACCGCGTAGAAAAGGTTGTGGCTCCACAAGCTAGACCTACTACTAACTACCGTGAGACAGTGAAACCAGCTCATTCACATGGCTTTGATCGTCATTTTGATATGGCAGAAACAGCTGAATTGCCAAAACAAAATCCACGTCGTTTGGAACCAACTCAGGCATCTGCTTTTGGTGATTGGGATCTTCGCCGTGAATCGATTGTTCGTACAACAGATTCAGTCGTTTCTCCGGTTGAACGCTTTGAAGCCCCAACGTCACAAGATGAAGATGAATTGGATACACCTCCATTTTTCAAAAATCGTTAAGTAAATGAATGTAAAAGAAAATACAGAACTTGTTTTTCGAGAAGTCGCAGAGGCGAGTCTGAGTGCTCATCGAGAGAGTGACTCGGTCTCTGTCATTGCAGTTACCAAGTATGTAGATGTACCGACAGCGGAAGCCTTGCTTCCGCTAGGTGTTCATCATATTGGTGAAAATCGTGTCGATAAGTTTCTGGAGAAATATCAAGCTTTAAAAGATCGAGATGTTACTTGGCATTTGATTGGTACCTTGCAAAGACGTAAGGCGAAAGATGTCATTCAATACGTTGATTATTTCCATGCCTTGGATTCAGTTAAGCTAGCAGAGGAAATTCAAAAAAGAAGTGACCGAGTCATCAAGTGTTTCATTCAGGTAAATATTTCTAAAGAAGAAAGCAAACACGGTTTTTCGAGAGAGGAACTGCTGGAAATCTTGCCAGAGTTAGCCAGACTAGATAAGATTGAATATGTTGGTTTAATGACGATGGCACCTTTTGAGGCTAGCAGTGAGCAGTTGAAAGAAATTTTCAAGGCGACCCAAGATTTACAAAGAGAAATCCAAGAAAAACAAATTCCCAATATGCCTATGACCGAGTTAAGTATGGGAATGAGTCGTGATTATAAAGAAGCGATTCAATTCGGTTCTACCTTTGTTCGTATAGGTACAGCATTTTTTAAGTAGGAGAGAACTATGTCTTTAAAAGATAGATTCGATAGATTTATAGATTATTTTACGGAGGATGAGGATTCAACGATTCCTTATGAAAAAGGAAATGAACCCGTGTTTACTCCAGTAAATTCTTCACAGGAACCGGCTCTCCCAATGAATCAACCTTCACAGTCTGCTGGTGCAAAAGATAGCAATATCACCAGACTGCATGCACGACAACAGGAATTGGCAAATCAGAGCCAGCGTTCAACGGATAAGGTAATTATAGATGTTCGTTATCCTAGAAAATATGAAGATGCAACAGAAATTGTTGATTTATTGGCAGGAAACGAAAGTATTTTAATTGATTTTCAGTATATGACAGAGGTACAGGCCCGTCGTTGTTTGGACTATTTGGATGGGGCTTGTCATGTTTTAGCTGGTAATCTGAAAAAGGTAGCATCTACTATGTATCTGTTAACACCAGTGAATGTTATTGTGAATGTAGAAGATATTCGTTTACCAGAAGAAGAACAAAATGGTGAGTTTGGCTTTGATATGAAGCGAAATAGAGTACGATAATGATTTTTTTAATTCGTATGATTTATAATGCAGTGGATATTTACTCCCTGATTTTGGTAGCCTTTGCTGTCATGTCTTGGTTTCCAGGCGCCTACGAATCAAGTTTAGGTCGTTGGATTGTAGCATTGGTAAAACCAGTGCTTGCTCCCTTGCAACGCCTGCCTTTACAGATAGCGGGTCTTGATTTATCTGTTTGGGTTGCGATTGTTTTGATTCGATTTTTAGGAGAAAACCTAGTTCGTTTTCTGGCGATGATAGGATGAATAAAGGGATTTACCAGCATTTCTCCATAGAAGATCGTCCGTTTCTTGATAAGGGAATGGAATGGATAAAGAAGGTAGAAGATAGCTATGCTCCTTTTTTAACTCCTTTTATCAATCCTCATCAGGAGAAGCTATTAAAAATTTTAGCCAAAACCTATGGTCTTGCTTGTAGCAGTAGTGGGGAATTCGTCTCGAGTGAGTATGTTCGAGTTTTATTATACCCAGATTATTTCCAACCAGAGTTTTCAGATTTTGAAATATCTCTCCAGGAAATTGTGTATTCCAATAAATTTGAACACTTAACGCATGCTAAGATTTTAGGGACAGTCATCAATCAATTAGGGATTGAACGGAAACTTTTTGGAGATATCCTAGTAGATGAAGAACGGGCGCAGATTATGATTAATCAGCAGTTTCTTCTTCTCTTTCAAGATGGATTAAAGAAAATTGGCCGTATACCCGTTTCGCTGGAGGAACGTCCTTTCACCGAGAAAATAGATAAGCTAGAACAGTATCGAGAGCTGGATTTATGTGTGTCTAGTTTTAGATTAGATGTTCTTTTATCAAATGTTTTGAAGCTATCTAGGAATCAAGCAAACCAATTGATTGAAAGGAAACTTGTCCAAGTAAATTACCATGTGGTAGACAAATCAGATTATACTGTTCAAGTTGGAGACTTGATTAGTGTGAGAAAATTTGGGCGCTTGAGATTGCTTCAAGATAAGGGACAAACTAAAAAAGAGAAGAAAAAAATAACAGTCCAGTTATTATTAAGTAAGTGAGGAAAAATATGCCAATTACATCGTTAGAAATCAAAGATAAAACCTTTAGCACACGTTTTAGAGGTTTTGATCCAGAAGAAGTAGATGAATTTTTAGATATTGTAGTTCGTGATTATGAAGATTTGGTTCGTTCTAATCATGATAAGGATTTACATATTAAAAATTTGGAAGAGCGTTTGTCTTACTTTGATGAGATGAAAGATTCGTTGAGTCAGTCTGTATTGATTGCCCAAGATACAGCTGAGAGAGTGAAACAAACAGCACACGATCGTTCAAATAATATCATTCATCAGGCTGAACAAGATGCACATCGATTATTGGAAGAAGCAAAATACAAGGCAAATGAAATTCTTCGTCAGGCTGCTGATAATGCTAAGAAAGTTGCTGTTGAAACCGAAGAATTGAAGAACAAGAGTCGTGTCTTCCACCAACGTCTCAAATCTACAATTGAGAGTCAGTTGGCTATTGTTGAATCTTCAGATTGGGAAGACATTCTTCGTCCAACAGCTACTTATCTTCAGACAAGTGATGAAGCCTTTAAAGAAGTTGTTAGCGAAGTGCTTGGGGAACCGATTCCTTCATCAGTTGAGGAAGAACCAATTGATATGACACGTCAATTTTCTCCAGAAGAAATGACAGAGTTACAGGCTCGTATTGAGGCAGCTAATAAAGAATTGGCTGAATTTGAAGCTCAGGCTAAACAGGAAGTGGAAGTTCCAACTCCTGTAGTGAGTCCTCAAGTTGAAGAAGAGCCTGCTCATCCAGTTGGTCCAATGTATGAAGAGCCAGAGGTAGCTCCAAGCCATTACTCAGGGCCAACACCAGCTACTGAAGCTGTAAACTCAGAACCAGGTTTTGTGGCACCGCAAGAATCTGTTACAATTTTATAAGAAATGATCTGAGAACAATATCTTATCCTTATATTTCCAGCGAGCAGGAGATGGTGTGAGTCCTGCATTCCCTAATGATAAGATTATCCTCTCAAACAATCAAGTCTGAATGAAGTAAGATTTGACGTTCCCCACGTTACGGGATAAGAGGGAGAAAGACCAGATCTTTTTCCGAATAAAGGTGGTACCACGATTTTCGTCCTTTTTGGAAGTCGTGGTTTTTAATTTGTTATTATTTATAAAGGAGATACCATGAAACTCAAAGATACCCTTAACCTTGGGAAAACAGCTTTCCCAATGCGTGCAGGCCTTCCTACCAAAGAGCCAGTTTGGCAAAAGGAATGGGAAGATGCAAAACTTTATCAACGTCGTCAAGAATTGAACCAAGGAAAACCTCATTTCACCTTGCATGATGGCCCTCCATACGCGAACGGAAATATCCACGTTGGACACGCTATGAACAAGATTTCAAAAGATATCATTGTTCGTTCAAAATCTATGTCAGGTTTTTATGCACCCTATATTCCAGGTTGGGATACTCATGGTCTGCCAATCGAGCAAGTTTTGGCAAAACAGGGTGTCAAACGTAAAGAAATGGACTTGGTTGAGTACTTGAAACTTTGCCGTGAATACGCTCTTTCACAAGTAGATAAACAACGTGAAGATTTTAAACGTTTGGGTGTTTCTGGTGACTGGGAAAATCCATATGTGACTTTGACTCCTGATTATGAAGCAGCCCAAATCCGTGTCTTCGGTGAGATGGCTAACAAGGGTTATATCTACCGTGGAGCTAAGCCAGTTTACTGGTCTTGGTCATCTGAGTCAGCCCTCGCTGAAGCAGAAATCGAATACCATGACTTGCTTTCAACTTCTCTTTACTATGCCAATAAGGTAAAAGATGGCAAAGGTGTTCTAGATACAGATACTTATATCGTTGTCTGGACAACGACTCCATTTACTATCACAGCTTCGCGTGGTTTGACTGTTGGAGCAGATATTGATTACGTTTTAGTTCAACCTGCTGGTGAAGCTCGTAAGTTTGTCGCTGCTGCAGAATTATTGAATAGCTTGTCTGAAAAATTTGGTTGGGCTGACGTTCAAGTTTTGGCAACTTACCGTGGTCAAGAATTGAACCACATCGTAACAGAACACCCATGGGATACAGCTGTAGATGAACTCGTTATCCTTGGTGACCACGTTACAACTGACTCTGGTACAGGTATTGTCCATACAGCCCCTGGTTTTGGTGAGGACGACTACAATGTTGGTGTTGCTAATGGCCTTGAAGTTGCGGTGACTGTTGATGAACGTGGAATTATGATGGCTAATGCTGGTCCTGAGTTTGAAGGTCAGTTCTACGAAAAGGTTGTACCAACTGTTATTGAAAAACTTGGTAACCTCCTTCTTGCCCAAGAAGAAATCTCTCACTCATACCCATTTGACTGGCGTACGAAAAAACCAATCATCTGGCGTGCAGTTCCACAATGGTTTGCTTCAGTTTCTAAATTCCGCCAAGAAATCTTGGATGAAATTGAAAAAGTGAAATTCCACTCAGAATGGGGTAAAGTCCGTCTTTACAATATGATTCGTGACCGTGGCGACTGGGTTATCTCTCGTCAACGTGCTTGGGGTGTTCCGCTTCCAATCTTCTACGCTGAAGATGGTACAGCGATCATGACAGCTGAAACGATTGAACACGTGGCTCAACTCTTTGAGGAACACGGTTCTATCATCTGGTGGGAACGTGATGCCAAAGACCTATTACCAGAAGGATTTACGCATCCAGGTTCACCAAATGGCGAGTTCAAGAAAGAAACAGATATCATGGACGTATGGTTTGACTCAGGTTCATCATGGAATGGGGTTGTAGTAAACCGTCCAGAATTGACTTACCCTGCAGACCTTTACCTTGAAGGTTCTGACCAATACCGTGGATGGTTCAACTCATCACTTATCACATCTGTTGCCAACCATGGCGTAGCGCCTTACAAACAAATCTTGTCACAAGGTTTTGCCCTTGATGGTAAAGGTGAAAAGATGTCTAAATCTCTTGGAAATACCATTGCTCCAAGCGATGTTGAAAAACAATTTGGTGCGGAAATCTTGCGTCTCTGGGTAACAAGTGTTGACTCAAGCAATGACGTGCGTATCTCTATGGATATCTTGAGCCAAGTCTCTGAAACTTACCGTAAGATTCGTAACACTCTTCGTTTCTTGATTGCTAATACATCTGATTTTAACCCAGCTCAAGATGCAGTAGCTTACGATGAGCTTCGTTCAGTTGATAAGTACATGACGATTCGCTTTAACCAGCTTGTCAAGACCATTCGTGATGCTTATGCCAACTTTGAATTCTTGACAATTTACAAGGCCTTGGTAAACTTTATCAACGTTGACTTGTCAGCCTTCTACCTTGATTTTGCCAAAGATGTTGTCTACATCGAAGGAGCCAAATCATTGGAACGCCGTCAAATGCAGACTGTTTTCTATGACATTCTTGTCAAAATCACCAAACTCTTGACACCAATCCTCCCTCACACTGCGGAAGAAATCTGGTCATATCTTGAGTTTGAAGCAGAAGACTTCGTTCAATTGTCAGAATTGCCAGAAGCAGAGACATTTGCTAACCAAGAAGAAATCTTGGATACATGGGCTGCCTTTATGGACTTCCGTGGACAAGCTCAAAAAGCCTTGGAAGAAGCGCGTAATGCAAAAGTAATCGGTAAATCACTTGAAGCACACTTAACAGTTTATCCAAACGAAGTTGTGAAAACTCTACTCGAAGCAGTAAACAGCAATGTAGCACAACTTTTGATTGTGTCAGAATTGACCATCGCAGAAGGACCAGCTCCAGAAGCTGCCGTTAGCTTCGAAGATGTAGCCTTTACAGTTGAACGCGCTGCAGGTGAAGTATGTGACCGTTGCCGTCGTATCGACCCAACAACAGCAGAACGCAGCTACCATGCAGTCATCTGTGACCACTGTGCAAGCATTGTAGAAGAAAATTTTGCAGACGCAGTATCAGAAGGATTTGAAGCGAAGTAAGGTTGCAAAGTCTAGGGAAAACTCAATTTGAGAAGAAAAGACAACTAGTCTTATAGTCTATAAAACGCATTGTATCAAGGTTTTGAATATCTGATATGATGCGTTTTAATAATGTTTGAAGTTTATTGTCGTTTTCTTGTCTCAATTAGCTTTACATCATTGTATATTGTTGAATTTCAAAAAGCTCATGAATCATCTGAAAAGTAGATTTCATGAGCTTGTATTTGTTGGCATTCTAAAGGGATTCATCAATCAAGTGTTTAAGATTTGATAGGAGATGCTCCAAAGTTAGGACTGTTTTCTGCTGGTGAGCTAGTTGGTAGAGATTTTGAAAGTAGTCTTGAATATCGTTTTCAAAATTTTGAGGTAGATGAGAGCAATTGTTTTTCGCGAACTGGAGCATGCGTTTTTCTCCTGGATGGAGCTGCTCATTGAAGGCGAAGAGCAAATCGAAATAAGAGGCGAAAAACTCACTAGTGCGGTGATTGATGCTGAGTAAATCTTGGTGTTTGAGTGCTTTTTTAATTTGTCTTGAAAAAGCTGGCATAGCTTGGTCGAGAAGTAGGGACTGTTTGTTTATGATATTCTTTTTCAGTTCAGCTGGATAAGGAAGATTGTATTTTTTCTGGAGAGCAGCATAGTGACCATCTCGATCGTAGATAATCTTACTGTTGAGCAGATTGTACCACATACAAGTAGTGTAAGAATTCTGGGCTTGGTGCTCTAAAACCACGGCTTGTAAATCTTTGTCAAATTCGTTCAAAGAGCGGTAAATTAGCTCGATTTCGATACCATTATTGAGAACACAATCGTCTTCCAATTCCCAAAATTGATTACCGATTTCCATATAGGTGCAGTGTTTACTGAGGATTTCTTTTCGTATGTCTGGCGAGAGAGGAGCACTGAGGTAGACATATACATCATAGTCAGAGTCTTTGTCAAAATCTTGTCCAGCCCGTGAACCTCCTAGAGCTAGAGCCTCTACTTGCTCTAGTTGAGCCAATTCTTTAAAGAGATGTTGTGGCATAATGTTAACCTTCTTTATTTTTTGACATCATTCTAACAAAAAGTAAGGAGACTAGCAAGGGTGAAATGGAAATTTCTTTTCACATATTTGCTTAATTTTATTTCATATTATGCAAGTTTTTATTTTATAATTTCAGAAAATGCTTTTTTTTTTTTAGCAAATATGATACAATTCTATTTGAAAAAAATAAAAAGGAGATTTATTATGAAGTCAAAAGCTTTAGCACTTTATAGTGGTATTGTTGGTTTAGTAGGTGGTATTTACTTATTAATTGCACCATTATTCTTATTGGCTGCAGCTGTCAATACAGCAGCAACAGCAGTAGCGACTCAAAGCTCAGAATTAACAGCTTCTGCAGCAACAGCAGGTATAGCAGGTGTTCTACTTCCAACAGTATTAAAAATAGCCATTCTTGTTTTGGGAATCATCGCGATTGTTTACTATAAGGGAGAAGAGCGAGTTGGTTCGGCTCCTTCTGTTCTTCTGATTGTAGGTGGCGCGGTAGGTTTGATTCCAGTATTAGGCTGGGTAGGAGGAATCCTAGCAATTATTGGTGGTTCACTATTTTTAGGAAGTCTCAAAAAATTCAAAGTTGAAGGATAAAAAATAAGGAAAAGGATTGCCAAACAGTCCTTTCCTTTTTGGTTTTGACTAGCTTTTTTGTGAAAAATTGTGTAAAATAGAATAGATAAACGAGGGGAAACCTCGGAAAATTTAAAGGAGAATCCATCTAATGGTAAAATTGGTTTTTGCTCGCCACGGTGAGTCTGAATGGAACAAAGCTAACCTTTTCACAGGTTGGGCTGATGTTGATTTGTCTGAAAAAGGTACACAACAAGCGATTGACGCTGGTAAATTGATCAAAGAAGCTGGTATCGAATTTGACCAAGCTTACACTTCAGTATTGAAACGTGCTATCAAAACAACGAACTTGGCTCTTGAAGCTTCTGACCAATTGTGGGTTCCAGTTGAAAAATCATGGCGCTTGAACGAACGTCACTACGGTGGTTTGACTGGTAAAAACAAAGCTGAAGCTGCTGAACAATTTGGTGATGAGCAAGTTCACATCTGGCGTCGTTCATACGATGTATTGCCTCCAAACATGGATCGTGATGATGAGCACTCAGCTCACACAGACCGTCGTTACGCTTCACTTGACGACTCAGTAATTCCAGATGCTGAAAACTTGAAAGTGACTTTGGAACGTGCCCTTCCATTCTGGGAAGATAAAATCGCTCCAGCTCTTAAAGATGGTAAAAACGTATTCGTAGGAGCTCACGGTAACTCAATCCGTGCCCTTGTAAAACACATCAAAGGTTTGTCAGATGACGAAATCATGGACGTGGAAATCCCTAACTTCCCACCATTGGTATTCGAATTTGACGAAAAATTGAACGTAGTTTCTGAGTACTACCTTGGAAAATAAAAAATTGTAAGTCTAGAATTGATTTCTAGGCTTTTTATGTTAGTATGGTAGTATGATAAGGAATAAAAAACAAGATTATATATTGGCCTACAAGCAACCAGCTTCAACCACTTACAAGGGCTGGGAAGAAGAGGCTTTACCGATAGGCAATGGTTCTTTAGGTGCTAAAGTATTTGGGCTTATAGGTGCTGAGCGGATTCAATTCAATGAAAAAAGTCTCTGGTCTGGTGGTCCCCTTCCTGATAGTTCAGATTATCAGGGTGGAAATCTTCAGGACCAGTATGGTTTTTTAGCTGAAATTCGGCAGGCTTTGGAAAAGAGAGATTACAATCGGGCTAAGGAATTGGCTGAGCAGCACCTAGTCGGGCCAAAAACGAGTCAATATGGAACCTATCTATCTTTTGGAGATATTTTCATTGAGTTCAGCCTACAAGGCACGACTTTGTCTCAGGTGACGGATTACCAGAGACAGCTGAATATCAGTAAGGCGCTGGCTACGACTTCTTATGACTATAAGGGAACGAGATTTGAACGTGAAGCCTTTGCCAGTTTTCCAGATGATCTCTTGGTTCAACGCTTTACTAAGGAAGGATCGGAAATTCTAGATTTTACTATAGAACTGTCCTTGACCCGTGATTTGGCTTCTGATGGAAAGTATGAGCAGAAAAAATCTGATTACAAGGAATGCCAGCTGGATATCACTGATTCTCATATCTTTATGAAGGGAAGAGTTAAGGATAATGATCTGCGGTTTGCTGGCTGTCTCGCTTGGCAAACGGATGGAGACATTAGAGTCAGGTCAGATAAGGTTCAGATATCAGGAGCCAGTTATGCCAATCTTTTCTTGGCAGCTAAGACGGATTTTGCCCAAAATCCTGCTAGCAATTATCGCAAGGAACTAGATTTGGAGCAGCAGGTGATAGACTTGGTGGACACAGCTAAAGAAAAGGGCTATGACCAATTGAAATCCAGGCATATTCAGGACTACCAAGCTTTATTTCAGCGTGTTCAATTGGATTTGGGGGCCGAAGTTGACGCATCCACTACAGATGATTTGTTAAAAAATTATAAGCCACAAGAGGGGCAGGCTTTGGAGGAGCTGTTCTTCCAGTATGGGCGGTATTTATTGATTAGTTCGTCCAGAGATTGCCCAGATGCGCTACCAGCTAACCTGCAAGGTGTCTGGAATGCGGTCGACAATCCTCCTTGGAATTCAGATTATCACTTGAATATCAATCTGCAGATGAATTATTGGCCAGCCTATGTGACTAACCTCTTAGAAACGGCCTTTCCGGTCATCAACTATATCGATGATTTGCGTGTCTATGGTCGCCTAGCAGCTGCAAGGTATGCAGGAATCGTCTCTCAGGAAGGTGAGGAGAATGGTTGGTTGGTCCATACCCAAGCGACTCCTTTTGGCTGGACGGCACCTGGTTGGGACTACTACTGGGGCTGGTCACCAGCTGCCAATGCGTGGATGATGCAAACGGTTTATGAAGCCTACTCATTTTACAGGGACCAAGACTATCTCAGGGAGAAAATTTATCCCATGTTGAGGGAAACGGTTCGTTTTTGGAATTCTTTTTTACATGAGGATAAGGAGGCCCAGCGTTGGGTATCTTCTCCGTCTTATTCTCCAGAACATGGGCCGATTTCGATTGGCAATACCTACGACCAATCTCTGATTTGGCAATTATTTCATGATTTTATTCAGGCTGCTCAAGAATTGGGGCTGGATGAGGACTTGTTGACTGAAGTCAAAGAAAAATTTGATTTACTAAATCCTCTGCAAATTACTCAATCTGGTCGAATCAGGGAGTGGTATGAGGAGGAAGAACAGCATTTTCAAAATGAGAAGGTGGAGGCCCAACACCGGCACGCTTCCCATCTGGTGGGGCTCTATCCTGGAACTCTCTTTAGCTATAAGGGACAAGAGTATCTTGATGCGGCGCGTGCTAGTCTCAATGATCGTGGAGATGGAGGAACAGGCTGGTCCAAGGCTAATAAGATCAATCTCTGGGCACGTTTGGGAGATGGCAATCGAGCCCATAAATTATTAGCAGAGCAGTTAAAGACATCCACCTTGCTCAATCTTTGGTGTAGCCATCCACCTTTTCAGATAGATGGTAATTTTGGTGCTACTAGTGGCATGGCAGAAATGTTACTCCAGTCTCATACAGCTTATCTGGTGCCTCTAGCTGCCCTACCTGATGCCTGGTCAACAGGTTCTGTTTCAGGCTTAATGGCACGTGGACATTTTGAAGTGAGCATGCAGTGGGAGGATAAAAAACTCTTACAGATGACCATTTTATCAAGAAGTGGAGGAGATTTGCGAGTCTCTTATCCAGGTATTGAAAAAAGTGTAATTGAAGTCAATCAAGAAAAAGCAAAAGTGAATTGCATGGGGAAAGATTGTATTTCAGTAGCGACAGCAAAAGGCGATTTTGTTCAGTTTTATTTTTAAGAAGATAATGGAAGGCAGTGGTTTGAGACTGCCTTTTTTGAAGGATTTGAGAATGTAAGCAGTTTCCAACTAGTTGAAAAAGCGTTATAATGGTAATAGGAAGTAATTTGTTTGAGAGAGGGTGAGTCTGATGGCTTATATTGAGATGAAACACTGTTACAAACGTTATCAGGTTGGTGACACGGAGATTGTGGCCAATCGTGATGTGAATTTTGAGATTGAAAAAGGAGAGCTGGTGATTATCCTTGGTGCATCAGGTGCAGGCAAGTCAACGGTTCTTAACCTTCTTGGGGGAATGGATACCAATGACGAGGGGCAAATCTGGATTGATGGTGTCAATATTGCAGACTATAGTTCCCACCAGCGAACCAATTACCGTAGAAATGATGTCGGTTTTGTTTTTCAGTTTTACAATCTAGTGTCCAATCTGACAGCTAAGGAAAATGTGGAACTGGCTTCTGAAATCGTGACAGATGCCTTGGATCCTGAGCAGGTTTTGACAGATGTAGGTCTGGCTCATCGTCTCAATAATTTTCCAGCACAGCTTTCTGGAGGGGAGCAACAGCGAGTCTCCATTGCACGCGCGGTAGCTAAAAATCCTAAAATCCTCCTTTGTGATGAACCTACTGGAGCCTTGGATTATCAGACGGGTAAGCAAGTCTTGAAGATTCTCCAAGATATGTCTCGTCAAAAGGGAGCGACGGTGATTATCGTGACCCATAATAGCGCGCTAGCTCCTATTGCGGATCGCGTGATTCATATGCATGATGCTAGTGTCAAGGATGTGGTGATCAACCAGCAGGCTCAGGATATTGACAGTTTGGAGTACTAGCATGATTAAGCGAAAAACTTATTGGAAGGACTTAATTCAGTCCTTTACAGGCTCCAAGGGGCGTTTTTTATCTATTTTGACATTGATGATGTTGGGCTCTCTAGCCCTAGTAGGTCTCAAAGTAACCAGCCCCAATATGGAGGAGACAGCTAATGACTATTTAAGAACTGCTAAAACCTTGGATTTGGCAGTCATGTCTAACTATGGTTTGGATCAAGCAGATCAAAAAGAACTAGAACATATAGAGGGCGCAGAGGTCGAGTTTGGCTATTTGACAGATGTGGCTATGGATAATGGCCAGGATGCTATTCGGCTGTACTCCAAACCAGAGCGAATTTCAACCTTTCAGCTAAGAGAGGGACGACTTCCGCAGTCAGACCAGGAAATTGCTTTGGCCAGTCATCTGCAAGGGCAATATCTATTAGGACAGGAGATTAGTTTTAAAGAAAAAGAAGGCAGTCATTCCTCTTTAAAAGACCATACTTTTACCATTACTGGTTTTGTGGATTCAGCTGAAATCCTCTCCCAGCGAGATATGGGATACTCAGGAAGTGGAAGTGGGACTCTGACAGCCTACGGGGTGATTTTGCCTAGCCAGTTTGATCAGAAAGTCTACAATATAGGTCGTTTGAAATATCAAGATTTAGCAGGTTTAAATGCCTTTTCATCAGCTTATGAAGAAAAATCCAAGCAACATCAGGAAGACCTTGAACAAGCTTTATCAGATAATGGCAAGGCACGTCTGCAAGTCTTGAAAAAAGAAGGACAAGAATCTATCGATAAGGGGCAAGAGACACTTGACCAAGCACAGGGTAATTTGCAGGAAGGCAAGCGTCGTTTAGCAACTGCTCAAGCTCGTTTACAGGCTCAGGAAAGTCAATTAGCCTTGCTGCCTCAAGCTCAGAGAGAGCAGGTCCGTGCTCAACTTACCCAAGCGAAGCAGGAATTAAGCAAGGAAGAAGATAAACTAAAGCAGGCTGAACAAAATCTAGTCCAAGAAAAGGAAAAATTAGACAAACATCAGCAAGTCTTGGATGATTTGGCTGAGCCCAAGTATCAAGTATATAATCGTCAGACCATGCCTGGCGTTCAAGGCTATCTCATGTACAGCAATGCTTCAGCCAGTATTCGGGCAGTGGGCAATATCTTTCCTGTGGTACTTTATGCCGTAGCAGCTATGGTAACCTTTACCACCATGACTCGTTTTGTGGATGAAGAGCGAACTCATGCAGGGATTTTTAAGGCCTTGGGCTATCGTAGTAAGGATATTATCGCCAAGTTTCTCCTTTACGGTCTAGTAGCTGGGACTGTCGGAACAGCTCTAGGCAGTATACTTGGTCATTATTTGCTAGCCAGTGTGATTTCAAGTGTCATTACAAAAGGCATGGTGGTGGGAGAAACCCAGATTCAGTTCTATTGGAGCTATAGTTTACTGGCACTTGGTCTGAGTTGGTTGGCGAGTGTGTTACCAGCCTATCTGGTGGCTAGGAAGGAACTTCACGACGAAGCAGCCCAACTTTTACTGCCTAAACCACCTGTCAAAGGAGCTAAAATCTTACTAGAGCGCATCGGTTTTATCTGGCGTCGTCTCAGTTTTGCCCATAAGGTAACAGCCCGCAATATCTTCCGTTATAAACAGCGAATGTTGATGACAATCTTTGGTGTGGCAGGTTCAGTCGCTCTGCTCTTTGCAGGCTTGGGAATCCAATCCTCTGTAGCAGGAGTTCCGTCTAGACAGTTTCAACAAATCCAACAGTATCAAATGATTGTCTCTGAAAATCCTAGTGCGACCAATCAGGAAAAAGAAGAGCTAGAAGAAGTGTTGAAAGGGCAGGATATCCAAGCCTACCAGAAAATTTATTCTAAGACTCTAGACAAGGATTTCAAAGGCAAGGCTGGCCTTCAGACCATTACCCTTATGATGACAGAGAAGGAGGATTTGACACCCTTTATCCATCTGCAAAATCATCAGCAGGAGCTGACATTAAACGATGGCGTCGTTATTACAGCTAAACTAGCCCAGCTGGCAGGTGTCAAGGCTGGACAGACACTAGAAATTGAAGGTAAGGAACTAAAGGTCGCTGCCATTGCTGAGAACTACGTTGGTCACTTTATTTATATGAGTCAAGCCAGTTATGAGCAACTTTACGGACAGCTACCCCAAGCCAACACTTATTTGGTTACGCTAAAGGATACTAGTGCGCCTAGTATCGAAAGGCAGGCAGGCTTGCTTATGAATCAAGCTGCGGTGTCTAGCGTCGTCCAGAATGCTTCAGCCATTCGACTCTTTGACTCGGTCGCAAGTTCACTCAATCAGACCATGACCATCTTAGTTATTGTATCAGTTCTATTAGCTATCGTTATCCTTTACAATCTGACCAATATCAACGTGGCTGAGAGAATCCGTGAACTCTCCACTATCAAGGTGCTTGGTTTTCATAATAAGGAAGTCACCCTCTACATTTACCGTGAGACGATTGTACTATCTCTTGTGGGAATCGTACTTGGTCTGCTCTCAGGTTTCTATTTACACCAGTTTTTGATTCAAATGATTTCGCCTGCGACTATTCTCTTTTATCCACAGGTAGGTTGGGAGGTCTACGTAATCCCAGTAGCAGCAGTAAGCATCATTTTGACTGTACTTGGTTTCTTTGTCAATCATCATCTGAGAAAAGTTGATATGTTAGAAGCCTTGAAATCTGTAGAGTAAGGCGATTGTTTTTCTGATTGAACTTTTATTTACTAGTATTCAAAAATCCTCCGTTTCAAAGAGCAGGAAACTCTTTGTGACAGAGGATTTTTTTCTATAGTTCTTTAGCAGCTACAATTGCGGCTTCGAAGTTTGGTTCAGAGTTGATATTGTCCACGTATTCAACGTAGCGAATGGTATTGTCAGTATCGAGGACAAAGACTGCGCGTGCCAATAGGTGCCACTCATTGATTAAGAGGGCATAATCACGTCCAAAGGAATGGTCGAAATAGTCCGAGAGCATGATGGCATTTTCAATACCTTCAGCACCACACCAACGTTTTTGGGCAAAAGGGAGGTCCATTGAAACAGTCAATACGACCGTGTTGTCCAGTCCAGCCAGTTCTTCATTAAAGCGACGCGTTTGAGTTGAACAGATACCTGTATCGATAGAAGGAACGACACTCAAAAC
Source organism: bacterium (assembly GCA_905221505.1). Taxonomy (GTDB): domain Bacteria; phylum Bacillota; class Bacilli; order Lactobacillales; family Streptococcaceae; genus Streptococcus. Next base: position 8,848 of record CAJNDL010000013.1, on the reverse strand, counting down.
TTTTTTCTTCCCATCAAAATCAGATAGAGATTTTTTAGAAAGGTCTGTTGTAGTGAGTGAAAAATCAAGTGCCTTGTCGCCGACTTGTAGTTGTTTACCTGTAAAGCTCACAGGATTTCCGAGAAAAGTTACCATAAGATACTCCAATCTTTTTTCTTCCATTTTAGCTGAAACAGTCAGAATTTTCCAATGATTTGACTGGAAATATGGGCATAGAAAAAACGTCATCTCACGTGTGAGAATGACGTTTTTCAGAGGCTTATACTCAATGAAAATCAAAGAGCAAACTAGGAAGCTAGCCACAGGCTGTACTTGAGTACGGCAAGGCGACGCTGACGTGGTTTGAATTTGATTTTCGAAGAGTATTATTTTGCCAATCCTTCAGCAATCTTATCAAGGTTGTATTTCATCATGTTATAGTAGCTGTCACCTTCTTTACCTTGTTCTGCGATAGAGTCAGTAAAGATTTGTGCGTAGATTGGGATGTTTGTGTCTTGAGAAACAGTTTTCATTGGACGGTCATCCACACTTGATTCTACAAAGAGTGAAGGAGTTTTTGTTTGGCGAAGTTTTTCAACCAAGGTCTTGATTTGGTCAGGAGTTCCTTCTTCTTCAGTGTTGATTTCCCAGATGTAGGCACTTGGGACACCATAGGCTTTAGAGAAGTATTTGAAGCATCCTTCGCTGGTTACGATGAGTTTTTTCTCAGCAGGGATGTTGTTAAATTTCTCTTTAGCTTCCTTATCAAGTTTGTCTAGCTTATCAGTATATTCTTTGAGATTTTTTTCGTAGAATTCCTTATTGCTAGGGTCTTTCGCGCTCAATTGTTTTGCGATATTTTTAGCAAAGATCATACCGTTTTCAAGGTTGAGCCAAGCGTGTGGGTCTTCTTTGCCTTTTTCGTTTTGGCCTTCAAGGTAGATAACATCAACGCCTTCGCTGACTGCAAAGTAGTCTTTGTTTTCAGTTTTCTTGGCATTTTCTACCAATTTTGTAAACCAAGCATTGCCACCTGTTTCAAGGTTGATACCGTTATAGAAAATGAGGTCTGCCTCAGAAGTTTTCTTGACATCTTCAGGAAGTGGTTCGTATTCGTGTGGGTCTTGGCCAACAGGAACGATACTGTGAAGATCAATCTTGTCACCAGCAATATTTTTAGTAATATCAGCGATGATTGAGTTTGTAGCAACAACTTTTAGTTTTTGACCAGAAGCTGCATCTTTTTTTCCGCTAGCACATGCTACAAGAGCAATGACGGAAAGAAAGAGAACGAGTAATGTACCTAATTTTTTCATTAGATCCTCCAATTTATTGGGGTTTTGCCCCTTATTTTAACAAATGTTTATTTTTCAGTTTCAAATATCGTTGTTTTGGAGCGATAAAGAAGCTAATGAGAAAGAAACTAGCAGCTGTGAGCACGATACTAGAACCTGCCGCAACGTTAAAGCTATAGCCGATAAAGAGCCCCAAAACTGAAGCTGTCGCTCCAAATGTTGAGGAAAGGAAAATCATGCTTTTCAGGCTATTAGCATAGAGATAAGCAGTTGCTGCTGGGGTAATCAGCATGGCTACAATCAGGATAGTTCCGACACTTTGCATGGCTGTCACAGATACGAGAGTTAGGAGTACCATGAGTAAGTAGTGATAGAAATTGACAGGCATTCCCATGGCCTTAGCCAAGAGTTCATCAAAGGATGTTATCAAGAGTTGCTTGAAGAAAATCCAGATCAACAAGAGAATGGCTGCTCCTACACCCATAGTAATAAACATATCCGTATCTTGGACGGCCAGGATATTACCAAAAAGAATATGGAAAAGGTCAGTTGAACTTTTAGCGACACTAATCAAGATGATACCGAGGGCTAAGAAAGAAGAAAAGGTAATGCCGATGGCGGTATCGCTTTTGATAATCGAGTTTCCCTTGATGTAGGTAATGATGATAGCAGCTAGTAGTCCAAAGACAATGGCTCCGATGAAGAAGTCAAGGCCCAAGATAAAGGAGAGGGCTACACCTGGCAAGACAGCATGTGAAATGGCATCTCCCATGAGTGACATCCCGCGTAGAATGATGAAACATCCTACAGCTCCAGCTACGACCCCGATGACAATGGCTGTTATCAAGGCATTTTGTAAGAAATGGAATTTTTGTAATCCATCGATAAATTCTGCAATCATAGGTCACCTCCATTGAAAAAGAGTCGATTACCGTAAGCTTCTTTGAGATTGGCTTCGGTAAAGGTTTCTTTGGTTGGACCAAAGGCAATCACTTCTCGATTGACAAGCAAGACTTGATCGAAGTAGTGGGGAACCTTGCTGAGGTCGTGGTGGACGATGAGAACCGTCTTCCCAGCTTTTTTCAAATCTCTCAGCGTATTCATGATGATTTCCTCACTAACAGAGTCAATCCCAACAAAGGGTTCATCCAAGAGGATATAGTCGGCTTCCTGAACCAAACATCTGGCAATCAAGACCCGCTGGAACTGACCTCCAGATAGTTGACTGATTTGACGTTCAGCGTAGTCAGCTAGACCGACGATTTCAAGGGCCTCTTGCACTTTCTTCCAATGTTTAGCATTTAAACTGCGAAAGAGAGGGATAGAGGGAAAGAGTCCTAGAGAGACACATTCCTTGACCTTGATGGGAAAGTTGTAGTCGATATTTATTTTTTGTTCGACATAGGCGATTCGATGTAAGGATTTTTTAACTTCCTTGTCATCGAGAAATGCCTGACCTTGATGTGGGATAATTCCCAGCATACCTTTTAATAATGTTGATTTCCCAGCGCCGTTTGGACCAATGATACCGGTAATTGTTGGTCCATGGAGCGCTAGTGAAATATCCTTAAGTGCCAACGTTTCTTTGTAGGAGACACTGAGGTTTTCGATACGTATCATAAACTTGTATTCCTCCTGTCTCTTAATATACATTAAAAAAAAAATTAAGTCAAGTTAATTTTCAAAAAAATTAAAATAATAACTGAAAATACTAGGAAATATCAGTTCATTTTTAATTGCATTCCCAGTTAATTTTTGTTAAGCTAAAAACAAGTATAAATGAAAGCGAGAACAAGATGACACGTTATCAAGATGATTTTTATGATGCAATCAATGGGGAATGGCAGAAGACTGCTGAAATCCCAGCAGATAAGTCTCAAACTGGAGGTTTTGTGGATTTAGACCAGGAAATTGAAGACTTGATGTTGGCGACAACAGACAAGTGGTTGGCAGGAGAAGAGGTGCCTGAGGATGCTATCTTGGCAAACTTTGTCAAATATCACCGTCTAGTTCGTGATTTTGACAAGAGAGAATCTGATGGTATCACACCTGTATTACCTCTCCTTAAAGAATTCCAAGAATTGGAGACTTTTGCGGATTTCACTGCCAAACTAGCAGAGTTTGAGCTTGCTGGCAAACCTAATTTTCTTCCTTTTGGTGTATCGCCAGACTTTATGGATGCCAGAATCAACGTTTTATGGGCTAGTGCTCCAAGCACGATTTTGCCAGATACGACCTACTATGCTGAAGACCATCCTCAGCGCGAGGAGCTATTGACTTTGTGGAAAGAATCTAGCGCAAATCTTCTCAAGGCTTATGATTTCTCTGATGAAGAAATTGAAGACTTGCTAGAGAAAAGACTAGAATTGGACCGTCGAGTTGCGACAGTGGTGCTCTCTAATGAAGAAAGTTCAGAATATGCTAAACTCTACCATCCATACTCATATGAAGACTTCAAGAAATTTGCGCCTGCCCTACCTTTGGATGACTTCTTCCAAGCAGTTCTTGGACAAGTGCCAGACAAGGTGATCGTAGACGAGGAACGTTTCTGGCAAGCAGCAGAGCAATTCTATAGTGAAGAAGCTTGGCCTCTTCTCAAGGCAACCTTGATTTTGAGTGTTGTCAATCTTTCAACCAGCTACTTAACAGAAGAAATCCGTGTCTTGTCAGGTGCCTATAGCCGTGCGCTTTCAGGAGTTCCAGAAGCCAAAGACAAGGTCAAGGCAGCCTACCAGCTAGCACAAGGTCCATTCAAACAAGCCTTGGGGCTCTGGTATGCCCATGAAAAATTCTCCCCAGAAGCTAAGGAAGACGTGGAGAAAAAAGTGGCAACTATGATTGATGTCTATAAGGAACGCTTGGCCAAAAATGACTGGCTGACTCCTGAAACTCGTGACAAGGCCATTGTCAAACTCAATGTCATCAAGCCTTATATCGGTTACCCAGAAGAATTGCCAGAACGCTACAAGGACAAGGTGGTCGATGAAAATGCTAGCCTTTTTGACAATGCTTTAGCCTTTGCGCGTGTGGAAATCAAGCACAGTTGGAGCAAGTGGAATCAGCCTGTAGACTACAAGGAGTGGGGCATGCCTGCTCATATGGTCAACGCCTACTACAATCCACAGAAGAACCTGATTGTCTTCCCAGCAGCTATCTTACAGGCACCTTTCTATGACTTGCATCAGTCATCTTCTGCTAACTACGGTGGGATTGGGGCGGTTATTGCCCATGAAATTTCTCACGCTTTTGATACCAACGGAGCTTCCTTTGATGAAAATGGTAGCCTCAAGGATTGGTGGACAGAGAGTGACTATGCTGCCTTCAAGGAGAAAACACAAAAAGTTATTGACCAGTTTGATGGACAGGATTCTTATGGTGCAACTATCAACGGTAAATTGACTGTATCAGAAAACGTGGCTGACTTGGGAGGAATCGCTGCAGCTCTTGAAGCAGCTAAACGAGAAGCAGACTTCTCAGCAGAAGAGTTCTTCCATAACTTCGGTCGCATCTGGCGCATGAAAGGTCGTCCAGAATTTATGAAACTTTTGGCAAGTGTCGATGTACACGCACCAGCCAAACTCCGTGTCAATGTGCAAGTGCCAAACTTCGATGATTTCTTTACAACCTATGATGTCAAAGAAGGCGACGGTATGTGGCGTTCACCAGAAGAGCGCGTGATTATTTGGTAAGGCAAAAAATCTCGTCATCAGAAAAAGGCATCCTATCAGGTGTGAAAACCTTGACAGGATGCCTTTTGTAATGGAAAGATTTGCTGGATAGTTTACTTAAATTGTGTTAGTCATTGTCATCATCTTGCTAGAAAAAAGGATTGAAGGTCTTTTCATGAGCTATGGTCGTAGCAGGACCATGCCCTGGATAGACATCGTAGTTTGGTAGGGTGAAGAGTTGAGTCTGGATACTATGAAGGAGTTGCTCCATACTACCAGTTGGAAGGTCGGTCCGTCCGATGGTTTCGCGGAATAGAGCATCTCCCGTCAAGACTAGGTGAGCATCAGGAAAGACGATAGAAACACCGCCGATAGAGTGCCCTGGGGTCGGTAGAACGGTAAAATGAAATTCCTCTAATTGGTATTCTTCATGAAAGACAAAGGTGTGTTCTGCAGGTTTTGCGACCACATCCGCCATATCATCGTGGCGAGGAAGCCCAGAGAGATTATCGACAGGAGTATAGAGCCAGCTGGCTTCACTCTCTGCGATATAGACAGGAGGATTGCCAAAAGTCTCGCGCACCAAGTCCAGACTCATGATATGGTCATAATGGGCGTGGGTCAATAGAATGGCGCAGACTGGTTTGTTGATCTTCTCGATAGTCTGACGAATGGCTTCCCAATGGCTACCAGGATCTACCACGATAAGGTGCTTTTCACCTTCCAGGTAATAGGTGTTTTCATAGGCAACAGGATTCACGGTTTTATGGATTTTCATACTAGCTCCAATCTAAAAGAATGTACTAAATTAAGTATAGCACAGTTGGGGAGAATAGGTAAGGATTTAGAATGAACTTAAAAACCAGCATGACTAGATCAAGACAGGCTGGTTATCAATTTATCAATATTGGAGAGGTGTCAATTGCCCTTCATAGGTTGCATAAACTCCGTCATTAGCTTGTTTGATAGACGTGATGTTTAGAGTGCCACCGTAGTTGGCTTCTCGTTTATCGCTATATTCACTATAAGTTATCCTATTGGGCAGGTTCTGGTCGTTAGCATAGTATTGAACGACCGTTTTTTTATAGCTTTGCTGGCTGAATAGAAACAGGCAGCTAACTCCTAACACTAGGAGAGCAAAGATAGAAATAGCAGTTTTTTTCATAGGTGTTCTCCTTATAAACTAAAGGATAAAAGAAAGTATCTTGAGGATTTTTAATTCCAAAATCCAGTCAAGGTACCAGTGTATGTGACACGAGTTCCACTGTTTAGCTTTCGTATCTTCAGGGAAATTGAGGGAAGTCAGAAAGTCTTTAGGTTACAATATGGTTTCCGTTGGTCTATCTCTCCTTCTATCACCTAAGTTTAAAATCTAACTTCGTAATATATTATATACTAATAATTCTGAATTATCAATCAATTCTGAACTATTTTTATGAGATTCTGTGATTAAAATGTGAAAGCTAACTTTAAAATGAAACTAGGTAACAATCATTCGTTTATAATTTTGTCTAAATTTTCAAAAAATTCTTGACAAAAAATAAAAGTGTTTTATAATAGGCTTATTAATTTAAGGAGGTTGAAATTTATGAAATCTAATAAAGAAGATTTAATGGAAAAAGCCGAACTTTTGACTGATTTTTCAGTTGATTCTTCTGTGGTTGAAATCGAATCACTTGGTGAAGTTACTATCAAAATCAAGTGGTAATATAGTATTTAGAGCTTTGAATAATCAAAGCTCTAAATTTTTAGATTTGTTTATTATGAAATTCTCTTATAAAAATAAATTAGTTACAATTAAAATTAAAATTTCTGAACAATACTATACATTTTTAGTTGATACCGGATCAGAAAAAAGTTTCTTGGCTCCTAATAAAGACTTAAAAAACTTTCAAATAGAGTTATCAAATAAAATACTCGTAAAAGGGGTCGGTAAAAATAAAATCATTCAACATGCATATTTTATACCAGAAATTAAAATCGAGAATGAAATTATCTCAAATACTGAATTTTTGATTAAAGATAGAAATGTAATGTTTTATTATTTATCCATTGATGGTGTACTTGGATGGGATATTCTACAGCGTTTTGACTTTGCTATTGATTTTAAAAATAAATATTTTTATATAGGTTCTATCCAACCACCAAAATCTGTCGCAAGTATTCCGATAATATCAAAAAAACAAGCAGTTGTTTTATTAGATTACAATGGTAATTCTTATCACACCCTGCTAGATTTAGGTGCCAATAATTCCTTTATTTCTGATGATTTTAGACTCAGTGAAAAAAGTGTAAAACGGAGCATGAACTTTGTTTTAGGGATAAATGGTTTTGCTTTGAACAAAATCGCAAAAGTAAATCACTTGATTTTTACATTTAGCGGAGAAAAACTCCTCGTTAAAAATATATTTATACGATCCTTTAATTTTCAATGGAAAGTAAAGCTTGGAACTGATAGCTTACAAGATTATACCATTTATTTTATCAATTCAAAAGAAAGGATTGTCATTAGTGAGAAAAAAATATCTTAAAATACAATTACTCATCGGAAATTCGTTGGGACAATTTGGAAGTACGATACTTTCCTTTATCCTTGGTCTTTATATATTAAGAAACTTAGATTCTGTATTTTTATACAGCCTCTCTCAAATAATTGGACCTATAGTAGCAGTTTTACTCCTTCCTTTTTTAGGAAGTATTATAGATAAATACAATAAAAATTTTATTATAAAAACTTCTCAGACCGTCAGTTGTTTCGCTCTACTGTTCTTTATACTAAGTGACACTCACATCACATCCCATTACACTCAGATTATAGTCTTACTTATTTTACTTAAAATTTCAGATCAATTTTTATCAACTACCTTAAATGCTGCTACTATTGGGTTGGTAGGAGAGGAAAATGTTCAATCATTTCGCTCACAATTACAATTAATTCAAGCAGCTAGTATGATTTTATCCCCAATAATAGCAGTTGCTCTTTTCGACAAAATTTCATTATCTAGTATCATGCTAATTGAATTTTTTATAGAATTTTTAGTCCTAGTAATCTATTGGAAAGTTGAATTTCATCATAAGGTAAAAGAAAGTTCAGAAGATGACTCAAGCATACTCACAATGTCTAAAGAAGGTTTCCAGTTTATTTTTAGATATAAAAAAATTGTTTTTGGATTAATTTTTGTCCTTATGATTAATTTCATACTTGGAATAGTAAATGTTGGTCTCCCATTTCTTCAAATTAAAGAGTTGGCTTTATCCAATCAATCTTATGCATTGAACGATAGTGTCTTAGCTTTTGGACTCTTATTAGGATCAGTTATTGCTTCGAAAATAAGTACGAAAAGTAATTTGAATATTGCTAGATATGCCATTGCTATGGTTGCGTTCACAACCTGCTTACTGGGATTATTATTAATCTTACATTTGTCCAAAAGTAGCTGGATTGCTATTCTCATTATTTATTTTCTTGTAGTTGGTTTATCAATTACAATATGCAATATACTAATCTCTAGTTGGTCAATTCTCAAAATTCCACAAGAATTTCAAGGTAGAGTTTTTGCTGTCTTAAATGCTTTAACACAGGCATTTTTACCAATAAGCATGTTACTCTTTGGATTCTTATTTGATACAATGAACGTGGCCTCTATTTTCACTCTCTCAGGTCTCGTGCTACTCTTGCTTCTCTTTGTATTTCCTTGGATTTTTAAAATTAATCTCACAAATGATGAATTGGAGTAAAATGATGAAAATTAATGATGTGCAACAAATCCTCGACATTACAAATTCAGAATGGAATATATATAGTAAAATGAACCAAAAACAGTACAGAATGTGGTATAATCTTCTTATGGCATATTCAATAGATTTTCGTAAAAAAGTTCTCTCTTATTGTGAGCGAACAGGTAG
>CAJNDL010000012.1 GCA_905221505.1 bacterium | reverse complement strand
CGTGCTGCTTTGAATGGAAAGTCAGCCTATGAGCGCTTTGCCTTTACCTATGGAGAAGAGATTCCTAAGCTTCTCGGTATTTCTAAAATACCTGCAGAAGACGTCTGTCAGTCTTCTAAATTACTCCAACATAAGTTCTAAAAACTAATCTTTAACCGCATTCAAACGTCTCACACTAACTTCCACCATAGCGGAACTTAATCTGAAACGCTTTCAGATAAGGGGATTTTGTGCGCTCTTTTTTTCGATTCATTTTGGCTACAAAAGCGATGAAATCAAGCATTAGTAAAACCAGTGGAACTTACCCTGACACGGATTTCCACTGGTTTTTACGATTTTTATCAGACTAACTTCCACTTGGATTAGCAGTGGAACTTAGTTTGGGAATTTACCGTTAAGAAGGAGGGTAAAGGTGCTTCCGAGGCCGTACTGGCTGGTAACTGTGATTTCTCCACCTAGTTGATGGGCCAATTCACGCGCGATCGCAAGCCCTAAGCCATGACCACCTGTTTTCATGTTACGCGAAGTTTCTACACGATAAAGGCGTTTGAAAATATTCTCCAAGTCCTCTGGTGCAATGCCCTGTCCCTCATCGGTCACACTGATTGAAAGCCGGTTCTTCTCCAGCTTAGCCACCACCTCCAGCTTGGTTCCTGGAGCCGAGTATTTAAAAGCGTTATTGACCAGATTTACCAAGATACGAGAAAGTTTGGCATAATCTCCTTCAACCCAGGCAGACTCTGGGATTACCTGCAAGTGGACATCTCGCTCCTCCTGCTCAATCAAGAACTGAAATTCACTCATACACTCAATCAAAAGCTGATCCAGAAAAATGCTGTCTTTACTAGTCTTCTCCGCCTGATTTCTAGCTGTGTTTAGGGTCAAAAAATTCAACTCTTCAACCAGTTTATTGAGTCTTTCCGTCTGACGCCCAATGGTTGCTAGATAGTGCTCCTGTTCTCCTTCCTTGATAACCCCGTCCAAAATCCCTTCTACCGTCGCTTGGATCGAAGTGATGGGGGTCTTGATATCATGCGACAGCTGGGCAATCATCAAGCCCTTTTCTCGTTCGCTTTCTTCTAAGGAATCAAAGGTTGCCTGCAAATCATGGGACATTTCATTGAAGGCTTGCCCTAACTGCTGAAATTCTGCAGGCCCTTGAACCTCCAGATTTAAAGGAAAATCCTTGTCCGCTACCCGCTTGGCATGTTCCTTAAGTTTGGCCAATGATGTAAAGACTGGCGACAGGAGAAAGAGACTAATCCCAGCACCGACAAAACTTGCGATTAAAGTCATGCCAATCAGGAAATAAATTTCTCTTTGCTCAATTAACATGCGCTGGATAGCCCAAAAAACCACGATAATCGTTAGAAGTGTTGAAATGATATACCCCACTAAAATATAACTTTTTAATTTCATTGACTACCTCGTGCTTTCTCAATTTTGTAGCCCAAGCCCCAGACGGTCTTGATGGTAGGCGTTTCTGCACTGGCATGTTTAGCCAACTCCTGTCGAAGAGCATGAATATGAACATTCAAGGTATTGGTATCATCCACATAATCTTCTTGCCAGACCTTTTCATAGAGGTCTGTCTTAGAGAAAACCCGCTCTGGATTGCTGGTTAAAAGCCATAGAAGTTCGAAGGATTTGACTGTCAAATCAAGCGCTACATCTCCAACTTGGACCTCATGGCTACCGTGATTCATCCGTAAATCCCCGAGACTGACAACCTCTGTCTCACCTCCACGATGAAGGCGACGCAAGATATTGTGGACACGCAAAACCAGCTCACGCGGGCTAAAGGGCTTGGCAATAAAGTCATCTGCCCCTAAGCTCAGGCCATAAATCTTGTCCTGCTCACTGGTCTTAGCCGTGATAAAGAGAAAAGGCTGATCCGGAGATTGATACTGAACTTCGCTAATCAAATCATAACCATCCATCCGAGGCATCATGATATCTGTAATAATCAAATCAATCGCTTTTCGCTTGAAGATTTCCAAGGCCTCTACTCCATCATGAGCCACCAAAACCTGATATCCCGCCTGAACCAGATAGCGTTGATGAATATCTGTGATTTCTACCTCGTCGTCAACGAGTAAAATTGTCTTTCCCATCTGTCTCTCCTTTGAAAAAAACAGTGCTATACCACAATAGTATAACACTATTTTAATCTCTTTACGAACATTCTAAACGATATCTGGATTTTTCAAATCCTAGATAGAAAGTCTGTATCTAGACTAGTCATTTTCCTCTTTTTTAGCTTTCAAACCGAGGCCACCTAGCAGTCCAGCCAAGGCGAGTCCAAAGAATCCAATAGTAGCCATTGATGTTTGAGCTTCACCAGTATATGGAAGCATGTCTTTTTGCTCTTTCATTTGATCAGCCATCATTGGACTTGACACCTTGTTATTAGACGCCATCTTGCCTTCATCAGACATTTTGCTTGAGGCTGCTGGAGTTTGGTCTTGTTTCATGCTTGGAGTTGCCATTGATTGGCTAGCATTCATGGTTTTATCCTGCTCTTTGTTAGGCATCATCTTATCCTGGCTAGTAGCTGGCATTTGAGATTTCATCTCATCTTGATTGACACTTGGCATTTGAGCGTTCATATTAGATGCATCTTGATGACTATTCATCATTGGAGCCGGCATAGCTGAACCATTAGAAGATGGGACGAAGCCTGATTGCATCGGAATAAGAGACTGATATCCATTCAAGTTGACATCCAAATCTTTAGTTGCTACGAGGTTAGTCAAGTCTGCCTTGCCATCTTTCGCACCGTACACTTTGATGGTAGCTTTATAGCTTTGAGTGCCGTTTTGTTTCAAGAGGTCAAGCAGTTCTTTGTCAGATTTACCTTGAGTTCCTGCCAAATCTACTTCATAGAAGTAGAGGCCTTTGCCCAATTTTTCTACTGGTGGGAGAGCTGGATTTTTAGCTGAGCCATTGTCTGACCATGGAGCCTTGTCAGAAGCTTTCAAGATAAGGCGAGTCAACATGCCGTCACCAGCGAAGAATTCGTATGGAATAACTTGGTTGACACCAGCTGTAAATGGACCAGGGAAGTTAGCTTTGTCCAAGTATGTTGCTGGAACATCTACTGTGTCTTTGGTATTGTCGGCTACGCCTTTTTGAACTTCAGCTGGTGTAGTTAAGCCATTCAAGTTGATATCCAAATCTTTAGTCGCTACAAGGTTGCTCAAGTCGGCCTTGCCGTCTTTTGCGCCGTACACTTTGATAGTAGCTTTATAACTTTGCGTACCGTTTTGTTTTAAGAGGTCAAGAAGATCTTTGTCAGATTTACCTTGGGTGCCGGCCAAGTCCACTTCATAGAAGTAAAGGCCTTTGCCCAATTTTTCTACTGGTGGAAGAGCAGGATTTTTAGCAGAGCCGTTGTCTGACCATGGGGCCTTGTCTGATGATTTCAAGATAAGGCGTGTTAACATGCCGTCACCAGCGAAGAACTCGTATGGGATGACTTGGTTGACGCCAGCTGTGAATGGGCCAGGGAAGTTAGCTTTGTCCAAGTATGTTGCTGGAACATCTACTGTGTCTTTAGTATTATCGGCCACACCTTTTTGAACTTCAGCTGGAGTAGTCAAGCCGTTCAAGTTGACATCCAAATTTTTAGTTGCTACAAGGTTGCTCAAGTCTGCCTTGCCGTCCTTCGCACCGTACACTTTGATGGTAGCTTTATAGCTTTGCGTACCGTTTTGTTTCAACAAGTCAAGAAGCTCTTTATCTGATTTATCTTGAGTGCCTGCCAAATCTACTTCATAGAAGTAAAGGCCTTTGCCCAATTTCTCTACTGGTGGAAGGGCGGGATTTTTAGCTGAGCCATTGTCTGACCATGGGGCCTTGTCTGATGCTTTCAAGATAAGGCGTGTCAACATGCCGTCACCTGCGAAGAATTCGTATGGAATGACTTGGTTGACACCGGCTGTGAATGGACCAGGGAAATTGGCCTTGTCCAAGTAAGTGGCTGGAACGTCTACTGTGTCTTTGGTATTGTCGGCTACGCCTTTTTGTACTTCAGCTGGTGTAGTTGCTGGTTGCGCTTCATTTGCTTCACGGTCTTGTCCAGTAACTGCAGGAACAGGATTTGTCGCAGGTTTAACCGCATCTTCTGTTTCTTTCTTAGATTCTGGTTTTGCTTGCACTTCTTCTTTTGGTGCTACTACTTGGTCTTTAGCAGCCACATCCGCTTTCTCTGGAGAGCTTGTAGTATCCAAGCTTGCTTTAGGTGCTGAGTCTGCCTGTTCTGAAGGAAGAGCTGTATCGACTGCTTCTTTGAGAAGTTCTGCTGGTAAGTCGCTCTTTTCACTAACCGAAGCAGCGTCTGGCACGACTTGAGCAGGGGTCGGATTGACTACATCGGCACGTACCGAACTTGGTTGACCAACTAGGACAAAGAAGCCACTAGCCACAACAACTGAGGCAACACCGACACTAAGACGGCGAATAGACCAACGAGTATATCTTTGATTTGGATTGAATTTCATAGGATTCTCCTTAGAGTTTTTCTTTATTTGATGACTCTAGTATAATCTCCTAAAATTAAAAAGGATTAAGAAAAAGTTAAAATTTTTCTTAAATCCCTCTTATAAAATACTTATATTAATTAAATCCATAAACAGATTTGGTGATTTGATAGACGACATTGGACAGTTTGCGAGCTGGCAAGACGGAATGTTTGGTCAAACGGCTCAACATAGTCTTACGAATAGCTTGAAAGACCTCTGGATTTTCCTGCTGAATATAGGTCCACAGCTCCCGCTTTTTAGCTAGATGCTCCGCTGTTCCTGCTCGATTGAGCAAGGCGCTAGAAATAACTGTCGTAATCTCAATATGATTCAACAGATATTCTCTCATTTTGGGGTGGCTTACTTTAGACAAATCAAGCTGGTCTACCAAGAGTCGATTGACCTTGAGTTGCTGGTCAATGCGTTTAATCATCACTTGCTCATTGACAGACTGGTCCTCACGCCCAATCAAATAACGATAGAAATCGACAGGCAGATAGTACATGGTCTTGACCTGCTGAAGGGGGGTAAAAACAAAGAGATTATCGACATAAAAAGTATGCTCAGGCAGTTGGAACTGGCTCGCTCGCAACAAATCTGTCCGGTAAATCAGCGAGTGCATCATGATATACTGGCCTTTTGAGAAATTTCCGACCTGGTCCCAGCCAAAAATCTGCTGGACAGGCAAAACTGACTCATAACTCATACTCTTCTTACGAGACTGGCCTTCCTTTTCATAGACAAAATTGGTCACAAAAGCATCCACCTCTTGACATTCACTCTCTAGTTCCTGCAAGGTCTCCAAAATTTTCAAATAGGCACGGGGATCCACCCAGTCATCACTATCAACCACTTTAAAATAACGCCCAGAAGCCTCTGCCAAGCCACGATTGACAGCACCGCCATGACCCTTATTTTCCTGATAGATGGCTCTAACGATGTTAGGATACTTGCTGGTTAAACGCTCAGCGATTTCCTGAGTCTGGTCCTGAGATCCATCATTGATAATCAAAATCTCAACTTGCTCACCACCAATCACTAGCGACTCCACACAGTAATGAAGATAAGCCGCGGCATTATAGCTAGGAATGGCGATAGACAATAACTTCATGATCTACTCCTTTAGGGGACTGATTTTTTCTTATACTCTTCGAAAATCTCTTCAAATCGCGTCAACGTCGCCTTGCCGTAGATATGGTTACTGACTTCGTCAGTTCTATCCACAACCTCAAAACAGTGTTTTGAGCAGCTTGCGGCTAGTTTCCTAGTTTGATCTTTGATTTTCATTGAGTATTACTCTCTTGTCACTTCTTTCTATTCTACCATAAAGTCCAGCTTCTGAAGGACTTTTACTAGAATACAAGGGGTTCTAGTCTCAATTGGAATACAGATTTCTCTCTATTTGCTATCTTGGACATCAAAAAAGAGGGGATTCCCCTCCTTACGAATTTAATTCTGCTAAGTCATCTAGATACTGGTTGTTAATGACTGCTAAGATATAGGCATCTGACTTCAAGAGGTCATTAGGCCCAAACTGGACATCCAGTGGTGAATTTTCTTGTTCACGAAATCCTAGGACATTGAGGTTGTATTTGCCACGTAGATCTAGCTGACTCAGGCTTTGACCAGCCCAAACACTAGGAATTTTCATCTCCACGATAGACACATTTTTATCCAACTGAAAGACATCAACATTGTTATGAAAGAGAATGGTCTGCGCTAGAGACTGCCCCATTTCATACTCAGGCGAGATTACCGAGTCAGCACCGATTTTTTCCAGCACCTTCTTGGCTGTCTGGCTTTTGACCTTGGCAATAACCCTCGGCACACCCAAGCTCTTACAATGCATCACTGCAAGAACACTCGATTCCAGATTTTCCCCTGTTGCCACTACAACCGTATCACAGGTATCAATCCCCGCAGTTCTGAGGAGTTCTTCGTCTGTAATATCACCAACAACTCCACGCGCCAAAACTGGCTCAAATTGATTGATGCGCTCGGCGTGGTCGTCAATGGCAATAATATTCATATCTTGCTTGGCGAGGGCCGTCAGGACACTACTCCCGAAAATCCCCAAACCTAAAATTCCAATCGTACGATCTGACATCGTTCTTCCTTTCTTATCCAATACTAATATCTGCTTTCATATACTGAATCAAATCTTTCTTATCAGGCTGGTAGTCAGCTAGACTAACCAGCAAGGTCAAGGGACCGATACGGCCAATAAACATGAGCACCATGACAATGCTAAGAGCTAGCTTGCCCAATTCTGGTGTCAGATTTGCCGTTACCCCAACTGTCGCAAGAGCTGAAATGGTCTCAAACATGAGGTAGATAAATCGCGGCGTTCCTTCTGCCGTAATTCCCAGCAACATCAAGCCCAACAAGAAGGTCATCAAAAAGATAATGAAGACACTAAAGGATTTTTGGACTGTTCGAGCCTCAATAGTTCTCTGCGCAACATTGGCATGAGGTAAGCCCAGCAACTCACTACGAGCAAAGACCAACAAGACAAAGAAGGTCGTAATCTTGAGCCCCCCAGCCGTTCCTCCAGGTGCTCCACCCAGAAACATCTGTAGGATATAGATAAACAGGGTCACAGGTCGAGCTTGGGTGTAGTCAATAGAAGCAAAGCCAGCTGTTCTCATGCTGACGGTTTGGAAAAAGCTAACCAGCACTTTCTCTGGGACACTGAGATTGCCAATGGTCCCAGGATTGTGCCACTCTGTAAAGAGTGTGGATACTGTCCCAAACAGCAAAATTCCTGCGGTCAAGAAGAGGACCAACTTGGTGTGGAAACGTAGTCGACGTTTTTTCTTCTTGCCTAGCTGGGTTGCCAAGTCAAACCAGACCATAAAACCCAGACCACCCGTGATAATCAAGCCAGCAATGACCAGATTGATTAAAGGATCCGTCTGATAATTCACTAAACTGCTACTGCCAAAATTATCAAAACCAGCATTACAAAAGGCTGAAATGGCTAAAAAGATAGAGGTAAAAATGCCCCTTCCCCAGCCGAACTCAGGAATAAAACGGAAACTTAGCAGGAAGGCACCCAAGCCCTCCACCAGAAAAGTCGTCAAAAAGATGGACCGCATAAAGGCCTTCAGTGACCGAGTCTCCCCATAACTAAAACTCTCCTGAATAGTTTCACGACTGCGAAGACTGAGCTTTTGCTTCCCCTGAATATAAAAGACCCCGATAAAGGTCATGAGCCCCAGACCACCAATCTGGATCAAGAGCATACAAATCAGCTGCCCCCAGACATTATAGGTGGTAGCCACTGGTTGCGTAAAAAGCCCAGTCACACAGACCATAGAAACCGTCGTAAAGAGATGGTCAAAATAAGTAGCCTGCGAACCACTTACCTGAACAAAAGGCAAACTCAAAAGGAGAGAACCTATAAAAATAACTCCAGCGAAACTTAAAAAAATCCGACGAGCTGGCGAAAGTCCGCCAAAGACCCTTTCAAGTTTTTTCACAAATAATTTGAATAACATACATCCATTGTACCATAAAAAGAAGGATAGGAGTTAGATATGAAAGGCTATCTCAAGGCAGAGTTCCAAGGCCTTCTCGAAAGCTTCTGAACCCCAGTCACGACTGTCGTACTGGTCCAAGTCGGCTAGAGAGTCCGCTGTAAACAACAACTCTCCCCAGAGAACCCCGCGCAGTTGAGCTACTGCCGCAAGTGCAGCACACTCCATCTCCACAACAGCACAGCCTTCCTCCTTGCGATAAGCCACCTTTTCAGCCGTTTCTCGGTAAAAACCATCTGTCGTCCAGGTCATGACTTCTTCATAGGGAATCTCTCTGTCTTCCAAAACTCGCTCAATGGCAGCAATAGCCTCTGGCTGAATTTCCATATAACGAGAAGGTGCCATATAGTGGTAACTGGCCCCCTCATCTCGTAAAGCCCGAACAGGGACGAGAAAGGCATTTTCTTCTATATCAGCTAGCACACCACAGGTACCAGTGGAAATGATTTGCTCCACACCATAGCCAATCAACCAATCCATAAACTGGGCTGCTGGGGCAGAACCAACAGGAGCCTGAGCCAGACAAATTTCCTCACCCTTGTAGTCGATAACATATACCGGATATGTCTTGGTGGCAGAAACGAATTCGCCGACACAGTCCGCCCCTACTTCCTTCGCATAACGGTCAATCTCTTCACCTAAAAATGCATAGACACACTTCTTGGGCAAGTGCAAATCCAACCTCTCGTGATTAGGCATGATGACCGCCTGAGGATTATCATCAAACTCTAAAATGGGAATCACATGTTTCTGAATCATAGCCCACCTCCTCTGATTTTGTACTATTGTATCAAAAGCTGGCAGAGTGTCAAGGAGGGAACTGATGAACTGAGGAGAAAAACATCCCACTTACGAGATACTTTGAACTTGCTTAATGAAACAGACTTGCTAAGAGATAGAGTAGGTAAATGTGAGCTGGGTAAAAATGATGAAACCTACAAAAAAGAAACAACTTCCGCTGTTTCTTTCTACTTTTATTTCACAGGTATTTCCTTAATCACGCGCGCAGGATTACCCGCTAGGACAACATTGTCACCGAAGGACTTGGTAATTACGGACCCTGCTCCTGCAACGACATTATTTCCCAGTGTCACTCCAGGAAGGACAATGACGCCACCACCAGCCCAGAAATTATCTCCGATTGTGATAGGCTTTCCGTACTCGATACCTGAATTGCGATCCTGTGGATCTAGTGGATGGAGGGGAGTCAAAAACTGACAGTTGGGGCCGATCATAGCATTGTCCCCGATACGAATGGGACAGATGTCCAGCATGGTCAAGTTCCAGTTAGAGTAAAAATTTTCCCCTAGATGGATGTTGACACCGTAGTCCACCATCAAGCGTGTATTGATATAAAGATTTTTCCCGGTTGAGCCAAACCAAGTCTTGATGATTTCGGCTCCTTTTAAGGGATCTTCTTCCTTGTTAAAGGCAACCTGTTTTTGGCGAGAAGCCTGAGCTAAGGCTCTTAGTTCTGGGTCTGATGGACGGTAAAACTCGCCTGCTATCATTTTCTGGTATTCACTAGTCATTGTATTCTTCTCCTTATTCCCTACTATCATATCAATTTTCTACGTATCTGACTAGGATAAGGAGCACTTTATAGAATTGATGTTCTGATTGTCATCACATCCTGTCTAAGCGAATACGAGTCACGATTCCATCTGGGTCTGTGACTTCCAGCTGGCTAGATGTCAGCCACTTAACTGGTGCATCAACTGCCTGTGCTCGCTGGGCAATCGTTAACAGTTCTTCTTTATGTGCGACTTCGATGACATAATAGGCCAAACCTGGCAATCCTTGCTTACGCGGAGCCAGACCTTTTCCTCCCCATTCGTTGACTGCCAAATGATGATGATAGTCCCCAGCTGCAATCCAACTAGCACTAGGCACACTGAATTTATCCTCTAGCCCTAACACCTTTTGATAAAACTGGCTGGACTTTCGACTGTCCTTGACAGAAAGATGGATATGCCCCATTCTCGTACCATCGGCTAGGATAAAAGGCTCTACTCTGTCCCCCAACTCATAGATATCCTGCGCCGCAAGGGCCTCAGTCACCCCGATAATGCGTCCATCTTCTCGAATATCCCATGTGGAAATCGGCTTATCTCGATAGAGTTCAATGCCATTTCCCTCTAAATCCTCCAAATAAAGGGCCTCACTGTAACCGTGATCTGCACCGCCGACAAGAGGAATCTGTAAATCTGTCAGGTGTTTCAAGACATCCGCCAAAGCCTTTCGTGTAGGCAGAAGAATAGCCAGATGGTAAAGGCCATAATGTTCCCTTACTTCACCGCTCTCTTGTGCTTGAATCAAGTGTACCAAGGCTTTTCCACCAATTCCTAGAACGGCCTCTGTATCCGTTTGAGATAAGATTTCTAAACCAATAATCTGCTGATAAAAGGCTATTTGACTTGCCAAATCCTTTACATTTAAAACTACCTCTGCTAAATAAATGTAGCTCTTGTATTCATAGGTCATAAATATTTCCTCTTTTATTGTAATTTTAATTATTACAACTATTATGTAATTTCCATCAAGAAAGTCAAGCCAGACAACTTGAAAATAGCACCATTTCAGGATAAGATAAAGTAAATCTTTCCATAATAAAACGCATATTATCAAACTTTTCAGCACCTGACAATATGCGTTATTTTAATTTTAAAGACTTTTTGACCAGCTTTTTTTACTTCACAACAAGCTCATAACGTGTCTTACTCGTAAAAGTTTGACCTGCTTTAAGAATGACTTGGTCTTTGAGGTCACTGTGGATGGCATCTGGTAAAGCTTGCGCTTCAAGGGCAATTCCATTGTGCTGTACCATTGGCTGACCAGCCACAAGTACACTCTCATCCACAAAGTTTGCTGTGTAGACAACAAAACAAGGAGCCTCTGTCTTGAAAAGCAAGAAGCGACCTGAGTTTTGGTCATAAAGGAATCCAGCATTGTCATGACCTGCAGGAAGGGCAAATGGATGGTCCAAGCCAGATACCAGCTGGATTTGCTCATCTTCTTCTGCAAAGATGTCTTTCAACAAGGCACCATTGTAGATGTGTTTGACTACATCACGATTTGCATCTGGAGTTTTGGCAGGAACACCGTCAGGAGCGATTGGGTAAATCCCCTCTGTATTCAGTTGGAAGACATGGCGGTCAATGGTCTGCGTGAAATCACCAGACAAGTTGAAATAGCTGTGGTTGGTTGGATTGACCAGCGTATCCTGATCTGTCGTTACCTTATAGCTGATTTCATAGGCACCAGTTTCTTCCAAGTGGTAACTAATCCATATCTTGAGGTTACCAGGGAACCCTCCTGTGCCATCTGTACGCTCTGTATAGAGAGTCAAGCCATGGTCGCTCACTTCAACTAGTTCAAACAAGCTTGAATCCCAGCCAGTTGAACCACTGTGGTTACAGTTGCTAGCATTGTTGACTTCAAGATCATAGGTCTGGCCATTGAGCTCAAAGGTCGCACCTGCAATACGGCCTGCCACGGGACCCACACTAGCTCCATGCTTAGGACTATTGCCTACATAGCTATCAAAATCATCAAATCCCAAGATAACGTTGGCAAAATTTCCAGCCTTGTCAGGTGTGACATAGCGCAAAATGGTCGCACCATAAGTCATGACCTCAAGTTGGTAACCACCGTCCGTCTCAAAACGATAGGCTAAGACATCTTGTCCCTCATGATTTCCAAATACACGCTCTGTGTATGCTTTCATTCTGTTCTCCTTTTACTATTTCTCTCAAGCAAACAAACCATAGAAAGCCTACTGACAATCTATGGTTTACTTGTATGATTTACAAACTCCTTTATCAAGAATCTATAAACGCAGTATTACTTTTGATATTCGTGAATGATAACACCTTGTACCACACGGTTTACGGTACCTGTAGGAGACGGTGTATCTGGTTTATTTTCTACCTTGAGCGAAGTCAATAAGGCAAAGAGTTGGGCATAAACGATGTAAGGGAAGACACGGTAAATATCATTCAAAACACCGCCACAACCAAGGGCCACTTCTTTGACATTTTCAAGACCAAAGGCTTGATCACTCAAAAGCACAACACGACGAGCAATACGGTCACCAGCAACTTCACGAACCAAGTCCAAGTCGTACTTGCGAGTGTAGTCTGTCGTTGTACCAAAGACCAAAACAACTGTATTTTCGTTGATAAGAGATTTTGGACCGTGACGGAAGCCGACTGGACTTTCATACATGGTCGCCACTTGGCCAGCTGTTAATTCCAAAATCTTGAGCTGAGCTTCATGAGCAAGTCCGAAGAATGGACCCGCACCTAGATAGATAACACGGTTAAAGTCTAGGTCAACAAGCTCTTTAACATCTTCTGCCTTGTCTAGAACTTTACTGGCAAGACTAGACACCACTTCAAAACGTTCAGCTTTCACAGCAAATTCTGTAGGATCAAAGACCAAGAGAGCTGTTAGCATCATGGACGTAAAGCTAGAAGTCATGGCAAATCCAGCGTCATTGGAAGCAACTGGTTGCAAGAGCAAAAGATTGCGGTCATCGCCATGTGCTTGAAGAGCCAATTTCCCGTCCGCTGCACAAGTAATGGTCACTTGATAAAGCTCATCCACCAAGGCTTTAGCCAAATCAACAGTTGCGACACTTTCAGGCGAATTTCCACTACGAGCAAAAGATACAAGGACAGTCGCCACATCTTTTTTCAAATAAATTTCTGGATTGGCAACGATATCTGTTGTCGCAATGGCATTGAAATTCCATTTGCGTTCATCGTAGACTTCCTCAAAGTAAGGTACCAAGGTATCTCCCACATAAGCAGAAGTACCAGCACCCGTCAAGATAACCTTGATATAATCATGTTTATCAGTAATCCCTTGCAGGAAGGCTGCAATCTCTTCACGTTTTGCTTGATAAGATTCAAAAGCTTCTTTCCATACATCAGGCTGTTGGTAGATTTCACGAGTCGTGATTTCTGCACCCAATTCGAGCAAGTCTTCTTTTGTATAATGTAGCATTGAGTTCCTCTTTTTCTATTAAATATGGGAATGGGAGTAAGCCCCATTCCCATGTATATTCTATATAAAATGCTCTAACGATTTTCACGTTGTCACATCGTATACTCAATGAAAATCAAAGAGCAAACTAGGAAACTAGCCGCAGGCTGTACTTGAGTACGGCAAGGCAACGTTGACGCGGTTTGAATTTGATTTTCGAAGAGTATTATTCATCTTCGTCATCATCGAAGCCCGCTAACAGGTCATTGACTTTCACAATGCTTTCTGTAGCACGGCTCTTATAGTCCGCATCTCCACCTGTAAGGCTCGCATTGATAAATTCAATCACCATTGGAAGATTCATCCCTGCGTAAAGGTCAATATCACGACCTTCCATGATCAAACGGCTTACCACGTTACATGGTGTTCCACCGAGAAGATCCGCAAAGACTAGGAAATCATCCAATCCTTCAATAGCAGCTTCAAATTTTGCAGTAAAGTCTTCTGGTCCATCTTCTGGAAGAAGAGCTACCGCATGAATATTGTCTTGTGGACCCATAATCATTTCAGTGCTACCTTTAAGTTCTTCACAGAAGCGACCATGACTCACCAAAATTAATGATTTAGCCATAAATTATGCGCCCATTCCAAGTACAAATTTACCAAAGGCAGAAAGAGCCAAAGCAAGTACGATAATAATACCGATAGCTTTAGTAGAGTTCATACCTTTCTTACCAAGCAACCAGAAGATAAAGGCAGTAAAGATTGCTGGAAGCAAGCGTGGGAAGATTTGGTTCAAGATGTCTTGGAAGTCAATCATCTTCTCACCGATTGCCCATTTGTAAGAAATTTCAAAGTTGATCATTGTTGCTACAAGAGCACCCATCATGAAGACACCAAGTACAGATGCAGCGTCAATCAAAGCTGTCAAGGTACTTTGCATGTTGTTGATAAGGTTAACCCCTTCTTTGTAGGCAAATTCCAACTGTTTCCAACGGAAGATATCATACGCTACTGCAACTGCAATCCAAAGGAAGATACCCCAAGGTTGACCACCGATAGCCATAGTTGCTGCGATAGATCCCATGATAGCAGGTACAAGTGAACCAAAGATTGTATCTCCAAGAGGAGCAAATGGTCCCATCAAACCTGTCTTGATACCGTTAACGGCATCTTTTGAACCTACACCATCTTTTTCTTCCATGGCAAGGTCAAAACCAGCGATAATGGTGTGGAAGAATGGTGAAGTATTGAAGAATTGAGTATGAACTTTCATCATTTCTTTCAATTCAGGAGTGCCATCCCCATACATTTTACGCAACTGAGGCAGGATCATGTAAAGGTAACCAGAAGCTTGCATACGTTCGTAGTTCCAACCCAATTGGAAAGTAAACAAGCTACGTTTGTTGATTTGATTAAAATCTTCTTTTGTAAGTTTGTAATTAGAATTCGTCATCTTCGATTTCCCCACTTTCTGATGGTGTAGAAGGTGCTGCTACAGCTACTTTTTGGCTATTTTTGAAGTGAAGCACTGCTAGGAAGATACCTACGATAGAGATACCAATCATAGACAATCCTTTGAAGTTGTTCACGAAACCAATTTTTTCAGCAATATCTTTAGGTAGAGTACCTATAACACCTGCAACAGCGCCACCAAGACCTGTTACATATGAGTAAAGAACAGTCAACATAGCTGTCAAACCAAATCCCATTGCAAGGTAGTGAAGGTTACGTTTAACTGGAAGGTAACGAAGCAAGATTGCAAATCCAAGACCTGGAAGCATACGTCCTGCAAGTGTCAAACCAGCTGCAACCCATTTGTATGCTTCAACGAAGTCTACAACTGATTGTACAAAGGCACCACCAAAGGCAAGGGCAAAGAAAACTGGAAGGGCACGAGATAAAGCCCAAGGAATCGCACCAAGTAGGTAGTTGCGTTCAATACCTTTATAGTCAAAGCGTTCGATTGCAGCATCCACACGGTGAGCAAAGAAAGTAGTTGTCATACGTCCAAGAACGTCGAAGTATGTCAAGAGAGTTGCTACTGGCACAGCGATTGTTGTAATCGCAAGTGCTGTATCAATTCCTTGTGAAACAGAGAAGGCTGTCGCAAGAACCGCACCAGAAGTTGCGTCGATACGAGAAGCACCACCGAAGGTACCAACCCCAAGAACGAACAGTTGCAAGTTACCACCGATAAGCAGACCAGTAGTCAAATCTCCCATGATTAAACCAGTAATGAAACCAGCAAATACAGGGGAACCTGCAGATGAAACGATCGTCAACTCATCACAGATTTGATAAGCTGAGTACAAAGTGAGAAGTAAAATTTGCCACCATTGTATCATAACAATGACCTCCTAAAAATTTTTTCCTATTTTAATAAGCTCAAAAAGTCTGAAATTGGATCATTTGGAACCATTTGAGCAGTAAGTTTAACACCTTTTTCTGCCAATTTGTGGAAATCTTCCACATCCTTATCCACTACGTTGATAGAACGTGTGATGGCGCGAGTTTCTGGTGTTTGAGACATATTCCCAACATTAAGGGTTTCAAGTGGTACACCTGCTTCTACCAAACCAAGGAAGCGGTCTGGTTTACGAGCCACGATAAAGAGACGTTGGCTATCGTATTTTCCAGCAAGAATATTGGCTGCCGCTTTTTCAATTGGCAAAATACTCAATTTTACACCTGGTGGTGTCGCAAGTTTCAAACCACTCTTTTCAACGTCATTGTTGACAACTTCGTCATCTACAACCATAATACGTGAAACATTTAGTTTTCCAGCCCAAAGATTGGCTACTTGTCCGTGGATCAAACGTCCATCGATACGGCATCCTACAATTGTCATAAGTTTTCCCCCTTTATGTGTTTTAGTGTAGGTTTACGAGTTAAATGAATCTCTTCTTTATATTCGCCCTCTGTCTCAAAGATAATGATGCGATTGTCACCTTCCTTAAGATAGCTATGAGGGATATAAAGCGAGAGGGTCGGGCCGACGTTCCAAAAACGTCCTAGATTCTGCCCATTGACAAAGGCAACTCCCTTACCAAACTCAGACAAGTCTAGGTAAGTATCTTTTGGCTCTTGGACTGTAAAGTCATAAGCGTAAAAGGCTGGTTGTCCTTCTGCCCATCCTTTTGAAAAATCAATTTTCTCAGGATTATCCAGTGGGAGTGGATAGTGTTTCCAGTTTAGTAAGAAGTGCAAATCCTTACAAACCCCTGTCCGAATTCCCTTAC
This sequence comes from bacterium, assembly GCA_905221505.1. Classification (GTDB taxonomy): domain Bacteria; phylum Bacillota; class Bacilli; order Lactobacillales; family Streptococcaceae; genus Streptococcus. The sequence goes on along the minus strand of CAJNDL010000012.1, from coordinate 28,604 downwards.
GTTGCGTATCTGCTAAGAACTTGTGTCCATAGTTGACACGTCCCATATTTTCTACCAAGATATCTAATCGAGACAGCGCTTTCTTTTCACCTTGATAAAAAATATCTTCCCCAATCTCTGTCTGATATTGGGTTTCGACCCACTGACCATCGACATAAAGCTGAGCCCTATCTCGACCATCAATGATACGAAGTCTTTCTTCTTCTGCATCCCAGTTTGTTTCTGTTCGATAGAGTAGGTAGCCATAACTTTGTCCCAACTCCTCCATCTTTTTAGGATAGAGGCTTTCCACCGGACTAGATAAACTATCCAGAGTTTCAAACAAGGAAACTTTTTTAACCAGTGGAATAGCATCCAACTCCATACTCTCTTTGTAGAGTGGTTCCAACTGCGGATACTCTGGAAAATGTGTTGCCATCATCTTCTTGACTGCCAAGTATTTGGCAGTTGGATTTCCTTCTTCATCCAGAAGGGCATCGTAATCATAAGATGTAACTTGTGGCAGGTCCAAAGTCCCTCGAGCCGAGCAACCATTCATGAAACCAAAGTTTGTACCACCATGGAACATGTAAAGATTGATGGAGCCTTGTTCCAAAACCTCTCGAACTGCATCTGCCAATTCTTTGGGATCCCGTGTGATAATCGGTTCTTTCCAGCGATTGAACCAGCCATCCCAGAACTCCATACACATGAGAGGCCATTTCTTGCCATGCTCATCAAAGAATTCCTGCATCTGTGAAAAGTTATAAGGTGCCTTGGAACCAAAGTTCCCTGTTACGAAGAGGTCATCTTCGATTAAGGTTCCAGCTTTCAGAGTAGCTCTCCATGGACCATCTGATGTAAAGAGGGGACAGGTTACGCCACGCTCTTCCATCAACTGTCGAATGGCTCTCAGATAAGCCTTATCTTCTCCATAAGAACCATACTCGTTCTCAACCTGCATCATGAGAATATTGCCACCCTTGTCCAACAAATGTGGAACCAACCGTGACAAGAGTTGGTCATAATAGCGACCGACAGCTTCAATATAAGCAGGATCTGAGGAACGAATCCTCATATCCTTGGTCAAGAGCCAGGCTGGTAAGCCACCGAATTCCCACTCTGCACAGATGAAAGGTGACGGACGAACGATCGCATAGAGACCCAGATCTTGTGCTGTCTGTAGAAACCGCTCCAAATCCAGAGCCCCTTCAAAGTGAAACCCGCCCTCACGAGGCTCGTGTAAATTCCAGGCTACATAAGTCTCTACTGTATTAAAACCAAGAGCCTTCAAATTATAGAGCGAATGATACCAATCTTCTGGAGGAACCCTAAAATAATGAATGGCGCCAGATAAAATCTTAAATGATTTTCCATCTAGATAAAAATCATCCCGTATCTCAAATCGTGTCATAAAACTACCTTTTGATTGCAAAAGTTCGCGCTTTCATTTATTGTTATATTAAATATAGCGCAATCATTCATGTTTGTCAATAGTCTTAACTAGATTATTTAAAATTTTTCTATTTTTTTACTAACTTTTAGGCAAAATACTTATAAAATCGTATAAGTCCTGGCACTTCGCTCTTTTTCGCCAAAAAACCTTGTATAAAAATGTATAAAACCCTGATTATTTAGATGTAAATTAACCTTTTAGCCTATTATTTTAATTTTTTATTCAAAAGACTACTATTCTTTTCTTTTTTATGGTAAAATCTTTTATGGAAAAGGAAAATCGAGGTGAAAATATGGCAATTCCTAAATATCAATATATAAAAGACGAATTAAAGAACAAAATCATCTCTGGTCAATTCGCCAGTGGAGATAAATTTTACACTGAAGCTGAATTGATTTCAATGTATGATGTGAGTTCTATCACAGTTGTCCGCGCCTTAAACGACCTTGCCAAAGATGGCTATATTGTCCGCCAACAAGGAAAGGGTACATTCGTTTCACGCGCACGCAAACACAAACTCGTGGAGTTTTCAGATGTAGAAGTTTTTGAAACTAAAGATGATAAAGTGACCGTCCTTTCTATTGAACGCGGAAATAAACTAAGCTACTTAGAAAAACTTGGATTACGTGGTGACCAGTTCTACTATAAGATTGAGCGCGTACGTAAATCAAACGGTGTTGTATACATCTACCATACATCTTACATTCCAGAACAATACATCAACGCAAATTATCCAAACCTTGAATACTATAGCTCTATCTATAGCCGTTTCAAATTGGATTACCACATTCACATGAATGATGAACACTTTGAAGAAATCAATGAAATAGCATTTCCAACTCCAGAACACGTGGTTTCCATTCTAGGAATCAATGATCAATTCCCTACTGTCCTTCAGACCAAGATTACGAAACTCGAATCTACTGGTCAAGTTTTGGAATATAGTGAAACCTACAAACGATCTGATTACTACAAGATTAAATTCATCTCATGTGACCGTGATCACTAAGAAGAAAGCCTGAGCCTCATCGCTTGGGCTTTTTCTATGCTTATTATATCCCATCAAAACTGTATTTTCTATATGTCAATGAAGATTGATTAAATTTGTTTAAATTTTACTAAAATATTGGGAATCTTTTTATCAAAAAAGCTTTAATAAACAAGAAAAACCGAAGTTCTTCTACTCCAGTAAATAAAGTAATAGAACTTCGATTTTATTTTAATTATCCTAAACCAAGACGTTCAAAGATATCATCCACTCGTTTAGTGTAGTAAAGAGGATTGAAAATTTCGTCGATTTCCTCTTGTGTGAGGCGTGATGTTACTTCTGGATCTGCTTCAAGAAGTGGTTTAAAATCTACTTGATTGTCCCAAGAGTAGGCTGTTTTTGGTTGTACCAAATCATAGGCTTGCTCACGAGTCATTCCTTTTTCAATCAAGGTCAACATAGCGCGTTGGCTGAAAATCAAACCAAATGTCGAGTTCATGTTGCGGATCATATTTTCTGGGAAGACTGTCAAGTTCTTAACGATGTTTCCGAAACGGTTGAGCATGTAGTCAATCAAAATAGTCGTATCTGGTGTGATGATACGCTCAGCTGATGAGTGGGAAATGTCGCGTTCGTGCCAGAGAGCAACGTTCTCATAGGCCGTAATCATGTGACCACGGATAACACGCGCAAGACCTGTCATGTTTTCAGAACCAATAGGGTTACGTTTGTGAGGCATAGCAGATGAACCTTTTTGCCCTTTGGCAAAGAATTCTTCGACCTCGCGTTGCTCAGATTTTTGAAGACCGCGAATCTCAGTCGCCATACGCTCGATGGAAGTCGCGATACTAGCAAGAACCGCAAAGTACTCAGCGTGAAGGTCACGAGGAAGGACTTGTGTAGAGATTTCTTGGGCACGAATACCCAGCTTATCGCAGACGTATTGCTCTACGAACGGTGGGATATTGGCAAAGTTCCCAACCGCACCAGAAATCTTACCAGCTTCCACACCAGCAGCCGCATGCTCGAAACGCTCGATGTTACGTTTCATTTCGCTGTACCAAGTCGCCAATTTAAGACCAAAAGTTGTAGGCTCAGCGTGCACACCGTGGGTACGACCCATCATGATGGTAAACTTGTGCTCCTTAGCCTTATCAGCGATGATGTTGGTGAAATTTTCAAGGTCACGACGGATGATGTCGTTGGCCTGCTTGTAGAGGTAGCCGTAGGCAGTATCCACCACGTCGGTAGAAGTCAAACCATAGTGGACCCACTTGCGCTCTTCACCCAGAGTCTCAGAAACCGCACGCGTGAAAGCCACCACATCGTGACGCGTCTCCTGCTCAATCTCCAAAATACGGTCGATGTCAAAGTCCGCCTTTTCGCGAATCAAAGCCACATCTCCCTTAGGTATCTCCCCCAACTCAGCCCATGCCTCGTCAGCCAAGATTTCCACCTCAAGCCAAGCACGGTATTTATTTTCTTCACTCCAAATGTTCGCCATCTCAGGGCGAGAGTAACGGTTGATCATGATATTAAGCCCTTTCCGTTTTATATAATTTATTTAATAGCATACTTACTTTTCTTAATATTTCATAAGATTCACTATTCGCATAATCATTCTCCATGGAGTAATGGATTGCTCTATTACGTAATTCTAAGAACGAGTATAAAATATTTGCTTCTGACTCACTAATTATTCTTTTATTACGTAAAGTACTAATTGACTCCCTCATTGTTTTCTGTTCAGAATTTGTCAATTTTACTTGAACAATAGACTCTAAGCGACTATATAAACTCAAAATATCATCTTCCAATCTAGTATATCCTAATTTTTTCACTTTACTTTTTATATTTCTTGGTAGTAATTGCAATATTGCCGACAATACAGCTACATACACCCCAAAAATTATCATTATCATAGATAGTAGTACAAAAAAATCATTATCACTATATAGAAAATACTGTTGAATAAGTGCAAACAATGCAAGTACCAATCCTAATAGAATATATATCAATCCTAATAATTGAATTCTTTTATATTTTCGAATTCTTGAATCCGACCTTAAGTTATTCTTTACAGCTGCATCCAATTTTAACAGTTCATTAAACGAAAACTCACCATTTCTAGAACCCTGTAAAACTCTGGCTCGTAACAAATCTTTATATTCATCTGCTAGTGCATCTAAATATAAGTCTAATTTATCTCTACTTAGCATACTACACTCCTGTCCGTAATACAGAATAATAAAATTGTACTGCAGCAACAAAAACAATCAGAATTAAATCAAAGATAAAAAAGCCTAAACGCCATGGATGTTCTGAAATTTTATCGGTCCATAAAAAACCTATTAGTACGGATAAAATTGTACTAGCAATTTGGAGGGATGCTAATATTTTTTTATCTTTACCTGAAAATAAATATTCATCATTCATTTTCATCTGAGCTCTTATAACATGACTTCCTGTTACATCTTTATGATTGGAATTCGGATTTAACCTATATTTTTTCTCAATTTTATCTGTCTCAGAAATTAATGCCTTTGAAAATTCTTCAATTGATTCCTGTATCCCTGATTTAGCATCTTCCGAGTAATCTTGTAACAAATTATCATCAATATTAATTTGCATATAACTTATACTTTCTCCTTAATAATCAAACTCTTCCACACCATCCGGCACATCACTAAACAAAGTGACATGTCCCATCTTGCGGTTGTGCTTTGCTTCTATTTTACCATACATGTGGAGGTGGGCGCTTGGATTTTCTGTGACATATTTTTCAGCAGCCTTGACATGCTGGCCAAGGACATTGAGCATGACAGCAGGCGCATGTAGATGGATAGCTGGTAATGGTGCTCCGAGAACACCCAAGATATGGGTGTCAAACTGAGAGAAGTCGCAGGCTTCGATTGAATAGTGTCCTGAGTTATGTGGCCGTGGGGCAATTTCGTTGACGATAATATCGTCAGCGGTCGCAAACATTTCCACGCAGAGAGTGCCAGACAAGTTGAGTTGCTCAGCGATTCGCACGGCCATAGCTTTTGCTTTTTCAGCTAGACTTTCTGAAATGCGAGCGGGCACAATGGTTTTTGAAAGAATGTTGTTGCAGTGGATATTTTCCTGAACTGGGAAAACAGTGACGTCCTTACCATTTCCTGACACGATGACAGAAATCTCCAGGTCAAAGTTGACGAATTCTTCCAAAACGCAGTCTGCTGAGTCTGCTAGCGCATAGGCTTCTACCAAGTCTGCTTCTGAACGAATAACCTTTTGACCATGGCCATCGTAACCACCGGTCGCAGTCTTGAGGACATAGTTTTTCGACAGGTCGATATCTGCCAAATCTTGGCTAGATTTCATAACCTTATAGGGTGCCACAGCGACTTTGGCCTTGTTTGAGAGAAAGTCCTTTTCAAAAATGCGATTTTGTGAAATGCGGAGCAGGTCCGTTCCTTGAGGGAGTTGCCCATCCTTGATGACAGCATCCAAACCGTCAGCATCGACATTTTCAAACTCATAGGTGAGGACATCGCAACGCTCAGTCAACTGACGGAGGGCATCCACATCGTTATAAGGAGCCACTATGATTTCCGCTACACGAGAGGCCGGGCAATCCGCTACTGGGTCCAAAGCGATAACCTTGTGCCCCATGTAGATAGCAGAAATGGCCATCATCTGACCTAGTTGCCCACCACCGATAATCCCGATTGTTTTAGATGAGCTCATTGCTAGACTCCTCTGCGATTTTTCCCTGTTCTTCTGCGAAATCTGCCAATGCTGTCACGATAGCCTGATCCTCTACTGACAGAAGACGGAGGGCAAAGAGAGCAGCGTTAGTCGCCCCTGCTTCACCGATAGCCATTGTCGCTACAGGCACACCGCCCGGCATCTGTACGATAGAGTAGAGCGAGTCCACGCCACTAAGAGCACGTGATTTGACTGGTACACCGATGACCGGAAGGGTTGTTTTGGCAGCTACCATACCTGGCAAGTGAGCAGCGCCACCCGCACCTGCAATAATGACCTTGATACCGCGACTCCGTGCTTCCTCGGCATGTTTGAACATGAGATCAGGTGTGCGGTGGGCAGAGACAACTTTCTTTTCGTAGGCTACACCGAAGCGGTCTAGGACTTCGGCGGTTTTTTGCATGGTTGCCCAGTCGGATTTTGAGCCCATGATGATGGAAATTACTGGTTTCATATTTTCTTAACTTCTTTCTTTTTAAACTAATTTATTATAATCTTTTGACAGTTGAAGCTGATAATATTTCTTAAATTCCCCATTAAAACTTTTAGAAGCCTGTATCAACTCTTCCAAGCTTCTATTTCTTTCGTCCAAATTCATTCTATCAAAATCTGATAAAAATTTATTCCTCTCTTTTTCAAGATTATTTTGAAGAATATTGAGTTTATCTGAAATTTCTTTATCCATTAAAAATTTAATATTCTCATAAACACTAAATATATAGTTCAATGTGTTGATTGTATCTGTCGGAGACAAATAATTTAATTTTTCTTTTCTTGAGATATACTCCATATAATAGTAGTATAATTTTTCATATCTCATTTTTTTTACATCGTATTTACGTGTCTCATTAAATGATTTTATTGTGAACCAACTGTTCCATACAGCAACTAAGGCTGTTAGCAACGATATTATAATACTTAATTTTTCAATCATATTCATATTCCCTTACTTCCGATATCTGTTCGGTAAAAGAGACCTTCTGTTTTTTGTTGAGCGAGTTCTTGGTAGATGGCATTTTGGGTTTCTTTAACGGTCTCTGCCGTGGTGACGAGCATATAAACACGGCCTCCGTTTGAGAGCAGTGCTCTGCTATTGTCCGCAAACTTAGCCCCTGCATAGTAGGTAATAATATCGCCTTCTGTCTTGGCTGGCAACTTGACACCTTTTTCATAGTCTAGCGGGTAGCCCTTGGATGCGACAACCACACCCAGAGTCACACCCTTATCCGTCCACGTGATATTCGGCTCTTTGCCATCCAAAATGTCAGTAATATTTTGTGCAAAGTCAGATGTCAAACGAGGCAAGATAATCTGAGTTTCAGGATCTCCGAACCGAGAGTTGAACTCGATGACCTTAGGACCGTCCGCTGTCAAGATAAGACCAGCGTAAAGGATACCAAGATAAGGGCGACCTTCCTTAATCATCCCCTCTAGAACTGGCTTGACAATAGTCTCAACCGCTGTGTCAACCACGCTCTGTGGCAAGTGAGGAACTGGCGCATAGGCACCCATCCCACCAGTGTTAGGCCCCTTGTCGCCATCATAGGCACGTTTGTGGTCCTGAGCTGTTGGCATGATGTAGAACTTGTCGCCATTGACAAAGGCAAAGAGTGAAAATTCCTCTCCTTCAAGGAATTCCTCAATAACTACACGTGCACCCGAGTCACCAAATTTATTGTCCAAAAGCATCTCATGAGCGGCTTCGACCGCTTGCTCAACCGTCTCAGCAACGACGACACCCTTCCCAAGCGCCAAGCCATCCGCCTTGACTACGATAGGCGCACCATGCTTTTCGATATAGGCCTTGGCTTCCTCAAAGTCTGAGAATGTGCCATAGGTTGCCGTCGGAACGCCGTATTTGACCATAATTTCCTTGGCAAAATCCTTGGACCACTCCAGCTCCGCTGTAGCCCTAGTCGGGCCAAAAGCCTTGAGCCCAGCTTGGTTAAAATCATCCACGATTCCAGCGGCCAGTGCGTCATCTGGACCGATAAAGGTCCAAGCAATATCATTGGCCTTTGCAAAGTCAATTAACTTAGAATGTTCGTAAATAGAGATATTCACCAATTCCAGACCATCCAGAGTCATCCCGTCATTCCCAGGAGCTACAAAGACTTGTTCAACGTCTTTTGATTCAAGCAATTTCTTAGCAATCGCATGTTCACGACCACCCGAACCGACAACTAACAGCTTCATCTTTTAACCTCTTTTTGCGAATTATTTAATAACATTATATCACAAACGTTCGTATTAATCTTCTTTCACTTAGCATTTTAAGCCAAAAAAAGGAAAGAAACTGTTTTCTTCCCTTTCGTTTTTAATGTCTAAAATGTCTCACACCTGTGAAGACCATGGTTAAGCCGTATTTATCAGCCGCTTCGATTGACTCTTGGTCACGGACGGACCCACCTGGCTGGATGATGGCCTTGATTCCTGCTTTGGCAATTTCTTCCACGTTATCCGCAAATGGGAAGAAGGCATCAGAAGCAAGAACAGCGCCGTCAAGGCGGTCTTTAGCTTGTTCGATGGCAATACGGACTGAAGCCACACGGTTGGTTTGACCTGGGCCAACACCAAGTGTCATGTGGTCATTGGTCACGATGATGCCGTTTGATTTGACATACTTGATAGCCTTCCATGCAAACTCAAGGGCAGTCGCCTCTGTCTCCGTTGGTTGGCGTTTGGTCACCACTTGCCAGTCAGCCGGGCTTTCCTTAACCACGTCTTGGTTTTGCACAAGAAGTCCACCGACAACACCTGTGTACTCTGCTTCCACTTCACTAGCATCTTGAGCGTCAAATGGCAAGGCAAGGATACGCAAGTTTTTCTTTTTGTTGGTCAAAATGGCTAGCGCTTCATCCGTATAGCTCGGTGCGATGATGATTTCAAGAAAAACACCGTGCATCTTCTCAGCTGTCGCAACGTCCACCTCACGGTTAAGGACGACAATGCCACCAAAGATAGACACTGGGTCAGACTCATAAGCGTAATCCCAAGCAGTTTCGATGTCATCTGCCTGACCAATTCCACATGGATTCATATGTTTCAATGCTACAACGGTTGGACGGTCTTTGAAATCACGAATAATACGAATGGCCGCATCAGCGTCACGGATATTGTTAAATGACAATTCTTTCCCGTTGAGCTGTTTCGCTGACGCAATTGAGTAATCCGTTGGCAAAGCTTTTTGGTAGAAGTCCGCATCCTGCTGAGGATTTTCCCCATAACGCATTGGTTGCTTAAGGTCATAAGTCAAAGTGAGCTTTTCAGGTTTTGTTTCACCCACTTGAGCTGTGAAGTATTCTGCAATCAAGGCATCATAAGCTGCTGTATGACGGAAAACCTTGGCTGCCAAACGTTGACGCGTTCCGTAAGTCGTTTCACCATTTGCTGACAATTCGTCCAAAACCACAGCATAGTCGGCAGGGTCTACCACAACTGTCACGCTGGCATGATTTTTAGCTGCTGAGCGAAGCATAGATGGCCCACCGATATCGATGTTCTCCACAGCATCCGCATAAGTCACATCTGGTTTGAGAATCGTTTCCTTGAATGGGTAGAGGTTAACTACCACAAGGTCGATAAGCTCGATTTGATTGTTCTTGGCTGCTTCCAAATGACTAGCCAAATCCCGACGAGCGAGTAATCCACCGTGGATATTTGGGTGTAGGGTCTTGACACGACCATCCATCATCTCTGGAAAACCAGTCACATCATCGATTGCAATGGTTTCCACACCAGCTGTATCAAGGGCAACCTTGGTACCACCTGTCGAGATGATATCCCAACCAAGTTTTTTGAGTTCTTGGGCAAATTCGACAATGCCCGCTTTGTCTGAGACGCTGATTAAGGCGCGTTTAGTCATTCTATTCTCCTTTTTAATCATTAGTTAAACACCAATTAAATCCAGTAACAGTAAAACAAGATAAGCAAAACCAAGGCTAAGCATACCTAAGATATTGACCCATTTTCTAGTCTGTGATTTGAACACTCTTATAAAAATTTGATAAATCAGCAAGCCTACACAAACACCTAGCGTATTTAAAGTCAAATCCGTTACGTCTGTTATACCTATTGCTAAAATATACTGTAAGCACTCAAACAATAAACTAATCAAGAAACCTGTCCCGACTATTCTTAAACTAGATAAATTAGTTTTTATCAGAGGGAAACAAATACCTAATGGAATAAAGGAAATCAGATTAAATAACATTTCAGCAAAAACAATTTTTCCATCTACTATTAGTGGCTCTGAAAATGGAATCCAATTGATGTACCTTGGAGCTAAGAAAAATGCTATAAATTCAGGATTTGTTTCAAACTTAAATAAGATTCCCCAAGTTAATAAAATCAGATAGACATAAAATACATATCGAGTTGTTTTTTTAGATTCTAACATTACAAATACCTCCGTTTGAAGCCGTCTTCAACAATCACTGACTCCAATTTTAAATCAAAGATATCATATGAATCAACAAAAAGTCAATCTGTAAATAGAGCCTTCACTACTTCCGGATACAACTTGTACTCCGCCTCATGAATCCGAGCTTCAAAGCTGTCAATCGTATCATCAGTCAGCCGTGGCACACGGACTTGCTTGATGATCTTGCCTGTATCCACTCCGGAGTCTACCCAGTGAATGGTCACACCACTCTCAGCAACGCCAGCATTCCAAGCATCCTCAATCCCATGAGCTCCTGGAAATTCTGGCAGATAAGCTGGGTGAATGTTGATAACCCGACCTTCATAGGCTGCCAATAAGGTTGGCCCAACGATTTTCATGTAGCCTGCTAGGCAAACTAAGTCAATCTGGTGCTCATCCAAGAGTTCGACAAGGGCTGCTTCGTAGTCTGCTTTGCTCTCAAACTCCTTGAGTTCAAAAGCATAGGACAGAACGCCGAGCTTGTCTGCACGCTCAAGCACATAGGCATCACGATGGTCTGAGAAGACAAACTCCACTGGAAATTCTTCAGCAATCACCTGAAAATTTGAGCCATTACCAGAGGCAAAAACCGCTATTTTTTTCATTTGATGATGACACTTTCGTTTTCTTTCTTGACGATGCGACCAATTTCATAGACTGGTTCATCCAGCAATTCCTTAACACGACCTACATTTTCAGGGCTAACTGCCAGCATGAGCCCCACACCCATATTGAAGATTTCAAACATTTCTTCATGTTTGATTTTACCATATTTTTCAAGGGCTTTGAAAATCGGAAGCACTGGAACCTTGCTTTCCTCAATCTCTGCAGCCAGGTCATCTGCAAACATACGAGGGACATTTTCGATAAAGCCTCCACCAGTGATGTGGGCAATACCGTTGACCAACTCTTCTTTGATGAGGGGCAAAACAGCCTTGACATAGATACGAGTCGGCTCAAGAAGAACTTCCTTGAGTTTCTTGCCTTCCAATTCTGGCAAGACTTCCTCACCCGTGTAGTCCGCAAAGACACGACGCACGAGTGAGTAACCATTGGAATGAATCCCACTTGAAGCAAGTCCGAGAAGAACATCTCCCTCTGCCACCTTTGAACCGTCAATGATTTGAGATTTTTCAGCCACACCGACCGCAAAACCAGCCAAATCATAGTCATCTTCGCCGTACATGCCAGGCATTTCAGCCGTTTCCCCACCAATGAGGGCAGCGCCTGCCTGCACACAGCCTTCTGCAACACCAGCGACTACTTGTTCTAGTTTAGCTGGTTCATTCTTCCCTGTCGCCACATAGTCCAGAAAATAGAGAGGCTCCGCACCTGCAGCAATGATGTCATTGACACACATGGCAACACAGTCCTGACCAATGGTATCGTGCTTATCGTACTTGATAGCCAGCATGAGCTTGGTTCCGACACCATCAGTCCCTGAAATCAAGACGGGTTCTTTGACACCTGTTTTTGAAAGGTCAAACATACCACCAAAACCACCAAGAGTTCCCATGACACCTGCACGCTCCGTACGAGCCACGTGCTTTTTGATCCGTTCAACAACTTCATAACCCGCTTCAACATCCACACCCGACTGGGCATATGCATTTTTATTTGTCATTTTTATGTTCCTTTTCTTTGAGAAAGATTGCGACGTATTTTTAGATAAACAATTATTTTATCTAAAAATACTAGTCAGGTCTCTAGCTTTGGTCCCATAGGAGAAAGCGTCTACTGACAAATGCTTTAGCTTTTAGTCAGTAGTGAGACGTGAAGCATAAGCATTTTTATTTGTCATCTTTTTCCTCTTCCTTTTCTTTAATGGAGAATCTGTCGCCTACTTGTAAAAACTGGTCTTTTCTTCCAAACTTCTACGATAGTCTTCTTCATAGTCGTAGAGAGGCGTTGGGTAATCACCGTCAAAGTAAGCGACACAGAGACCACCATTTGGCGCATCCGTTTCAATACCAATTGACTCAATCAACCCCTCAACAGAAAGATAGGTCAGGCTATCCGCCCCAATGATTTGACGAGTTTCTTCGACCGTATGATTGGCCGCAATCAGCTCCTGACGGGTCTGGATATCAATCCCGTAAAAGCACGGATAAGCTAGCGCTGGACTGCCAATAGCAACGTGAACCTCAGTTGCACCCGCTTCTTTCAAGAGCTGAACGATACGACGAGAGGTTGTTCCACGTACAATAGAGTCATCAATCATAACCACACGCTTGCCTTTAACAACACCCGAAACAGCAGATAGTTTCATCCGCACCCCTTGCTCCCGCAATTCTTGAGTCGGTTGGATAAAGGTACGTTGGGTGTATTGGTTCTTAATCAGACCCATTTCATTTGGTAGACCAGATTCTTCTGCAAATCCCATAGCTGCGCTGAGCGAGGAATTTGGCACACCGACCACGATATCCGCCTCATGCTTGAATTCACGCGCTAATTGAGCACCCATACGTTTCCGTGCCGTATGGACATTGACACCGTGGATATTAGAATCAGGGCGAGCAAAATAGATATACTCCATAGAACAGATTGCTAACTGAGTATCATCTGTATAGCTATCATACTGGATTCCCTTGTCATCAATGATCACAATCTCACCTGGCTTCAAATCACGAATCCATTCAGCACCAATGACTTCAAAAGCGCAGGTTTCAGAGGAAACAACCACCGCTCCATTAGCCATTTTCCCGATAGAAAGCGGACGGAAACCATTGGGGTCAAGAGCCGCAATTAACTTGTCTTCAAATAGCAAGATATAAGCAAAACCACCTTTAACTAGGCTGAGCGCCTCCTTGATTTTGCCCATCAAGTTCGGATTATGACTGCGACGAATGAGATGAGCCAAGATTTCCGAATCCGAAGTCGCACTGAAAATCGCTCCTCTATCTTCCAATTCTTTCTTGAGAGAGGCTGCATTGGTCAGATTCCCATTATGAGCCAAGCCAAACTGCATATCGTGAAAACGGAAGAGGAAGGGCTGGATATTATCTACAGAAGCTTCGCCAGCAGTCGCGTAACGAACATGCCCAATCGCACCAGTTCCTGTCAATTTATCCAAATTAGCAGGATTTCTGAATACTTCTGATAAAAGCCCCATATCACGATGGCGCTTTAGTTTCCCTTGGTCATTGGAGAGGATTCCTGCCCCCTCCTGACCACGGTGCTGAAGACTGTGGAGCCCAAAATAGGTCAATTTGGCAGCATCTGGATGCCCCCAGATACCGAAAACACCACATTCTTCATTAAGAGATTTTACTTCGTATGTCATTTTATATACCTTTTATTTCCCTGTGAAATAACGCACAGCCGACGCAAACAGGTGCTGGTCTTTATTTCCTGGGATGTTTTGGAAAAGACCGTCTTCATAACGTTCTGAATGGCCCATCTTACCGATGATTTGGCCGTTCTTACTGGTAATTCCTTCGATGGCATTTACCGAACCATTCGGATTGTACTTAGAATCCATACTTGGTTTGCCGTCAAAGTCAACGTATTGACTGAAAATTTGACCATTGTCACGGAGCTCAGCGAATTCCTCAGCCGTCACGACAAATTTCCCTTCACCATGTGAAACAGGAATAGCGTGGATATCACCCACCTGCACTCCAACCAACCATGGTGAGTTGGTATTGGCAATCCGAGTTTCCACCATCTTAGCCACGTGTTGGTTGGCATCATTGTAGAAGAGGGTTGGACTAGTACTGCTGGCATCTTCAAAGTTTCCGTATGGAAGAAGACCTGATTTGACCAAGGCCTGGAATCCATTACAGATACCGATAATTAAGCCACCACGAGAGATAAAGCTATCAATAGCCACACGCACTTTTTCATTGAGCAAAATGTTGACGATAAACTTAGCTGAGCCATCTGGTTCATCCGCAGCTGAGAAACCACCGGCAAAGAAGAGAATGTTGGCCTTGTCGATATTGTCAACCATAGTTTCAACTGACTTGACAATAGCTTCTTCATGCAAGGTCACGAATGGCACCAAGTTGACCTCTGCACCTTCTTTTTCAAAAGCCTTAGCTGAATCATATTCTGAGTTGGTTCCTGGGAAGACTGGGATGTAAACCACAGGTTTTTCAACCTTTTCTTTGGCTTTAATCACAACATCTGATGCCACAGCTGGAACTTCGTCCAGTTCTTTGGCTTGGGCAAATTCTGTTGGGTAAACTTCTTCTAGTTTTCCTTGGAAGGCACTGTCAAGCTTGTGTCCATCTAGCTTCACACCGTTGACAATGAGTGTAAAGTCTGCTTTCGTTTGACCGATTTTCTCTACTTCAGCAATTTCTTCAGGAGATGTGAAGACAAATCCACCCAATTGAGCTGTCAAAGCTGTCTCAAGTTCAGGCAAGGTTACCTCTGCACCGATATGGTTCCCAAAGGTAGCAAGAGCCAAGCTTTCAACCACACCACCATATTTGATAGCTGATGCAGATGTTACTTTGTGAGCCTTTTGAAGGGCTTCAAATTGAGCAAAGTTAGACTTAATCAAGTCAAAATCAATCTCTGCAGAGAGGGCTTTACCTGGAATGTAGTAGATATTTTCGCCAGCAGTCTTGAACTCTGGAGAAAGCACCTTACGGCTATCTGCCGTCGTCACCCCAAAGGCTACCAAAGTTGGTGGCACAGTTAATTCTTCAAAGGTACCAGACATGGAGTCCTTACCACCGATAGATGGCAAACCAAGTTGGATTTGTGCTTCAATAGATCCAAGAAGAGCTGCTACTGGCTGACCAAAACGCTCTGCCTGTTTATCCATCCGCTCGAAATACTCTTGGTAAGAGAAACGAGCCTTAGACCAGTTTGCGCCAGCAGCAACCAAACGAGCAGTTGCTTCGATAACCGCATAGGCAGCACCGTGGTATGGAGACCATTCTGCTACATAAGGATTGAATCCTTGCGCCATGACAGACGCGGTATGAGTTACACCATGCTGAACTGGCAATTTTTGCACAGAAGCCTCAGTTGGTGTGAGTTGGTAACGACCACCAAGTGGGTGATTGACCGTTGAACGACCGACCGAGCAGTCAAAGATGGTTTGCAATCCTTTTTGACTCGCATGGTTGAGATCAGACAGAACCGCAAGGGTATCTGCTTCAAGTGTGTCAGCATTTGTTGTGCGTTCTTCTGGGAGTTTGACATCCTTATCGACAACCTTGGCATCAACGATCACGCGCACACCATTGGTATCAAGGAAACGACGTTCCAAGTCGACGATGGTTTCACCATTCCAGTGCATGACAAGATTTGGTTTTTCAGTAACTGTCGCAACGACAACAGCATCAATATTTTCTTGGTTACATTCGACAACGAAGGCATCTACGTCCTTAGGACGAACCACGACCGCCATCCGTTCTTGTGATTCAGAGATGGCAATTTCTGTACCATTCAAACCTTGGTATTTAAGAGGCACTTTATTAAGGTCGATTTCAAGACCATCTGCCAATTCACCAATAGCCACACAGACACCACCAGCGCCAAAGTCATTTGATTTCTTGATAAGACGTGTCACGTCACCATTACGGAAAAGACGTTGAATCTTACGTTCTTCGATGGCATTCCCTTTTTGAACCTCAGCACCAGCAGTCTCTACAGACTCAACTGTTTGAACCTTAGAAGATCCCGTTGCACCCCCGACACCATCACGTCCGGTCTTACCACCGAGCAAGATAATCACATCGCCCGCTTCCGGTTTTTCACGGACTACATTACTCTTGGGAGCAGCACCAACAACTGCACC
Source organism: bacterium (assembly GCA_905221505.1). Lineage (GTDB taxonomy): Bacteria > Bacillota > Bacilli > Lactobacillales > Streptococcaceae > Streptococcus. The sequence goes on along the minus strand of CAJNDL010000012.1, from coordinate 12,250 downwards.
AAGTTCCATACGTTTAGCTACAAAGCCTGGGTGGAAATATTCACGGACATAAGTCGTCGCAAGCCCAATTTGGTTACCATATGAAGAATAACCATGAGCAGCTGTCTTAGAAATGACCTGTTGTGGCAATTTCCCAGCGCGAGTTTCCGAAATTGGTGCTGTAATGTCACCCGCACCAGAGATACGCATGGCTTGGTAAACGTAGGAACGGCCTGACAACGGGTCACGAATGGCTCCACCGATACAAGTAGCCGCTCCACCAAATGGCTCAATTTCCGTTGGGTGGTTGTGGGTTTCGTTTTTAAACATGAGGAGCCAAGGTTCCTTGACACCATCAACGTCCACTTCGATTTCAACCGAGCAGGCATTGATTTCGTCTGACACTTCCATGTCATTCAAACGTCCATTGGCACGCTCATAACGACCGAAAATAGTGGCCATATCCATCAAGGTTTGTGGTTTTTCAGAACGCCCTAACTCCTCACGCATGGCAATATACTTGTCATAAGTCGCCTGCAATTGCTTTTGGAATTTCGATGCTGAGAAATCAATCTGTTTCAACTCTGTTTCAAAAGTCGTATGACGGCAGTGGTCAGACCAGTAAGTGTCCAAAACCTTGAGCTCTGTTTCCGTCGGCACGCGCCCGATTGACTTAAAGTAGTCTTGGATAAAGAGCAAATCATCCACTTCCATAGCCATTCCTTGCTCGGCCTTGTAGTGGGCAAAATCTTCTGCCGTATAGCTTTCAAAGAAAGTCAATTTCGGAATGGTCTTGTCCGACTCTGAAAATTCCTGCTTGGCAATCCCAGGCGTGATATCCTTGAAACGAGAATCAACTGGGTTGAGCAAATAGTTCTTGACCGCTTCCAACTCAGTCGCATCAATATCTTTATTGACTAAGTAAAGTTGAGCGGTATTAACCGTCACATCACTCGAACTTCCCAGCAAAAGCAAAGCTTCCTGTGAAGAAGCTGCACGCTGGTCAAACTGCCCTGGCAGACTTTCAATGGCAAAGAAAGCATAGTTAGCAAGATCCGCCTGCACAGCTGCTTCGTCCAAGACATGGTCTGTTACCTGCTCAGAGAAGATGTGCTTCTCTGCAGGTGCAAACAAGTCCTCCGCCAAATCAAAGACATCATAAACCTGCACAATGCGAATACTTTTCAAGCTTGACAGTCCCAAGTTATGTTGGAGCTCTCTTACCAAACTCTCTGACTTGACCTGAAAATCAGCCTTTTTTTCAACAAAAATACGTTTATCCATCAATTCTTATTCCTTTATTTCAGCTCTTGCAATGTTCCCAAACGACCTTGAGGTTGTTATTTCAACTCCTGCAACTTTTCCCAGACAATCTCGTAAACATCTGTCAATTCTCCGAGACCTCTACGGAAAACATCCTTGTCCATGTGGTTGCCATCTGCATCCCACAAACGGCAGTTATCTGGTGAAAATTCGTCTGCCAAGATAATCTTGCCATCCTTGTCAAAACCGAACTCTAGCTTAAAGTCAATCAATTTAAGCCCAATCTCAGCAAACCAGACTTTCAAGAGTTCATTGATACGACGCGTCTCTTCCTTCAAGTAGGCAATCTGCTGCTCATCCGCAATCTGTAGGAATTTCACATGCTCGTCATTGATAAATGGGTCATCCAAATCATCATTTTTATAGTAAAATTCGACAATCGGAGTCTCAAATGCGATCCCTTCATCCACACCAAAACGTTTTGAAAAGGAACCAGCAGTATAGTTGCGGAGCACGACTTCCAAAGGAATAATCTTAACCTTTTTATTGAGTTGTTCCGTGTCCGAAAGTTTCTCCACAAAGTGAGTCGCTACACCAGCCGCATTTAATTTCTCAAAAATAAAAGATGAAATCTGATTATTCAAGACTCCCTTACCCGCAATCTGCTCCTTCTTGACACCATTGAAAGCAGTCGCCTGATCCTTGTAAGTTGAAATAATAAGATTTTCATCCTCTGTTGTATAGATATCTTTAGCTTTTCCCGAATAGATCAATTGTTTTGACATTTTAAAGTTCGCCTTTCGTATTACTTGAGCACATTCTACCACAAAAAAATCAAAATTACAAGAATTTAACCGAATAAATAACAACCACAGAGAAAGAATCGTGAAGAAAAAAACTGCAAGAAGTATCTTTCTCACAGTTTTAAAATCATTTAACTCTAAAAATACGAACATTACTCTTTATTCAAAAACTGATCCAAATAATAGCGCAGATAACTTTTCTTGCCTGTAATCATCTGCAGACGACCTTCCACCCCGTACCGAAGTTTTTCTGCCTGCTCAGAAGTTAGATTAGTCTCCGCCTCGATTTTAAAGAAATTCCCTTTTTCAGTCTTGGTAGCTGTCGCATCTATACTGGTAATAGTAGAATCTAGGAAAATTTGATTCTTGGTATCATGAGTCGTCGTATAGCGAACAGAATCACCAATCTTGATTCTTGCTACATCTTTGGAACTGAGATAGGCTGTGAGTTTGGCTTTCCCTTCTTTTTCCAAGGACGGATAGAGTTGGGCTAGCAGGGTTCCCTCTGCGACCATGGTAGAATCACTAGTCTCAGGATTAAGATGAAGCACCCCATCCTCACTGGCCGTAATTTTCCCCTTGTCTAAAAGATTTCCTTGAACCTTCTTACCTGACTCCACCTCCAAGATTTTCTGGTCTAGAAGGGTCAATTCCTGACCAACCTTAGCCAAGTGTTGTGATTTGAGAGATTCCAATTGACTACTTAAACCTGACGCATAGCCTTGCTGGCTACCTGAACCTGCATACTGAACACGGTAAGTAGCAAGACTAGATTCTAACTGAGAAAGCTGCGCTTCAACCTGCGCAACAGCCTGAGCCTTAGCTTGCGGATTTTCCTCCCCCTGAGACTTATAGGACTGGTAGAGAGAGTAAGCTAGATTCTGACTGGCCAAGGAAGCGCCTGTTTCAATAGCTGACTTAGCTGTCTGGTAATCGTGAATTTTAGCCTCTGTTTGGCTGATGAGGTTGCCGATTTCGGCTTGGGTTTGGCTAGCTGCTGCATTCTGGGACGCGATAGTCTCGTTTTGTTGCGATGTACTAGCCCTAAGACTGCCTGCTTGGCTGATGTAGTCGCGAAAGGTGGCTTGGTAGCCAAACTTATCCTCCTCTGGAAAGTAATCCGTCCCTTCTTGCAGGCTCTTTTGCAAATACTCCAATTGCTTTTTTTGATCCTTAAGCATGTCCAACTGACTGGCATAAGACTCCGCTTGAACACCCTCTGCCCCTTCCTGATATTGAACCAGAAGCTCCCCCTTCTTAACCAGCTTATTTTCTTCCAAATGATTGACAAGAATACGATTGTTGCTAGTTGACTGGATATTTGCAAGGATGCGACTAGGCTCAACAGTAGCTCTAGTTGACAAACTCATCTCCTTCTCTGCCAAAGTTGCAAAGCCAAGCAAAAATACGAGCAGAAGGGACATGGGTACAATCACCCGACTGGAAAAATTATGGTAACGACGATTATAAAACTCCGCACTTTCTAAAAATTCTGGTTTCATCCTCTCCTCTTTCTAGCTATTCACCAAATGGGCGTAAAAGCCACCTTGTGCAAGCAAATCAGCATGCTTTCCTTCTTCAACAATCTTGCCCTGATTCAAGACAACAACCTGCTCTGTCCGCTCAGCAATAGTCAAACGGTGGGCAATGAAAATCAAGGTCTTGTCTAAAGCCATAAGATTATCGACAATTCGCTTCTCTGTCAAAATATCCAAACTACTGGTCGCTTCATCCAAAATCAAGACAGGCGCATCTGTCAAGAGCGCACGCGCCAGAGCGATTCTTTGACGTTGTCCACCTGAAATCCCTGCCCCATCCGAAGTCAATTCTGTCTGGTAATTCAGTGGCATACGCTCGATATCCTCTCGAATCTCTGCCAATTCAACCGCCCGTAAGATATCCTCCTGAGTCGTCCCCTCCTTGGCTCCCAAAAGAAGATTCTCCAAAATCGTTCCATTAAAGACATAGGGCTGTTGAGGCAGATAGTTGATATACTGGCGCAAAGCCTTTTTATCAATCTGATTGAGATTGACACCACCCAGACTAATCTCTCCCTGACTTGGATCATAAAAATTAACCATCATCTTGGCCAATGTCGTCTTACCCGACCCTGAAATTCCCACAAAAGCCACCTTAGAGCCTTGAGGAATAGTCAAATTGATATCCGACAAGACGTCTCGACCATAGCCATACTTGTAGGAAACCTGCTTAAAGTCCATATCTCCCTTCATCAAGCTCAAATCCTCAACCGTTTTCTTCTCCTCAAACTCAGAAGCTACCAGATAAACCTCATTTAGACGGTTATTGGCAACCTGCGCTGTCTGAAGCTTGGTTTGCAGATTGATGATATTTTCCAAAGGATTGGTAAAGTAAACAAGCAAGGTATTATAAGTAATCAACTGTCCCAAACTCATCTTGCCATCCATGACCAGAACAGCCCCCATCCAGAGAATACCGACATTGAGCAAGAGATGGGCAACCTTTTTCAGAGCCTTTTGCTGACTCTCTGCCCGACTATAGGTAAAGGATTTTTTCAGATAATCCACAAATTCCTTGTCAATCTTTTGGTAACGCTGACTTTCACTGGTCAATGACTTGATAGTCTCAATACCGTTGATGTCCTCGATGATAGAAGAAGACAGAACCGCATTGGCTTCCATGGTATCCCGATTCATCTTTTCAAACGGCTTCATAAAAGCAAAGATAATCACTGTGTAGATAGGAAGTGCCAATAAGGTCATGAAAAAGAGATTGGTATTTTGTGAAAATAAAACAAGAGAAATAATGACAACCGTTGACACATCTAGGAAAATCGAAAGAATGGTCGAAGCCAGCGCATCAATGATACTGTTAGCATCCGTAAAACGAGACACGATTTCCCCTGTACGACGTGTCGCAAAAAAGGACATAGGCAGGTGAAAAACATGCTTGATATAGGACAAAATCACATCAATCGACAAGCGTTGCCCCAAAACAAGTAAGAGATACTCCTGAGCATAAGACAAGATCTGCTGGAGAATATAAACGATAACCAGCCCAATAGAAATAATCCCCAGTGTCGAACGCATCTGATCTGGCACATAGGTATCAATGATAGACTGTAAATAATAAGAACCCACAATATTAATCAAAGTTACCAAGAGTGTTGCCAAAACGATATTGGCAATCAAACCACGCTGTTTCACTAATATAGGGATAAAAGAGAGCAGACCATTATTTTGATCCTTATGAGGCTTGTAGTCTGGACTAGGTGCCATAAACAAAGTCACTCCCGTCCATTCTTCCGCAAAACGCTCACGTGGCAGTTTGGTCAATTTCACCCCAGGATCTGGATCGGCAATATGAATGCTATCCTTATCCTGCCCAGTCACCACATAGTAGTGGAGCAATTTTCCTTCCTTAAGCACATGGGCAACAAAAGGAAAAGTCAAATCCGGCAAGTCAAAGAGCGTCATATCCGCCTTAATTGCTCGCGTCTCAAAGCCAATCTCCTCTGCCACCTTGACCAAGCCCAAAGCCGTCGTCCCATCCATAGTCGTCTTAGCCAATTCGCGCAAGTGAGCCAAAGAATAGTAACTACCATAGTAGCCAAAAACCATGGCTAATGAAGCTACACCGCAGTCCATCTGATCCACCTGCGGACGATAGTGACGTTTCCCAAATTTCATATTCATCTCCTTTTTCCTAAACTTATACTCAATGAAAATCAAAGAGCAAACTAGGAAACTAGCCGCAGGTTGCTCAAAATCCTGCTTTGAGGTTGTAGATAGAACTGACGAAGTCAGTAACATCTACACGGCAAGGCGACGTTGACGTGGTTTGAATTTGATTTTCGAAGAGTATAAACTCATCTGATAATACCTATCTTACCCCAATCCCCAAACAAAAACTGGACTTCTTCCCCAAATGCGCCTATCTACCTCCCAAATGCACTTTTGGGATAAAAAAATAGGCAGAACAAACGTCATGCCTAAAATATGATATGAAAGGAAAGTGATGTTTTACTGACACCCTAGGCAAGCTTGAAACAAATAAATCATTGATAGTAACACTTACGACATCCTATTTATTACTTCAATTACTAATGTCCCTGCTATTTCTAAGCCACCTCTGGTATGATCTATTCACAGTCAGAATAGATAACACCGTTCTAAATTACGATTCATAGTTACTCCTTTTAAACTCCAATGTGATGCATTCCTAACTATTTTCAGCGAAGACTAACAAGTCATTCTTAACTGCTCACTCTACTTGCTTTTTATTGGCCTTATATCCTAGATAAAAGAGCCCAAATAAAACGGGGTAAATTTCTGGATAAAATAGGGTATTGATCGGATTTTTCAACATCAAATACGCTGCGATGTAGATAATGAATGATACGGTAAAATATCCCTCAGCGAATCCTAATAAAAATGTTTTCATGCTAGACTCCTATTTTACTAAAAAACATTCTACCATCTTTTATCCACCTCGTGATGCCGACTGATAACCATTATACGCACCCCAAGCTAACAGTCCGACAGCCAAAATACCACCACCAACCAAAAGTAACACTCCTCCACCATCAACTTCTTGCAATTCAATATCACTTAACGTAGTATAATTTTGTTCAATAGTTTGTAAATTTGACATATTTATCCTCCATTTTAATAATAAAAATTAGTTTTCTTTTAATACACCAATAATAATCATCAATACACTCATAACAAACGCAGACAACAATCCTTTAGTAGTACTATTGAAAAAAGGTCTATCAAAAACATAATAATTATATGCAGATAATCCTAAACCAACGGCAGTCACCACAATTGTAATAACGAGTAATATAATCCAAAATGTTTTCTTGCTCATATTTATCAAAAACTACGGATGAGTAATATAGTAGAACGTTTTACCAGCAGCTTCACCAACTTGGTAAATCCCCCAACCAATTGCAATACCCACAGAGACTACCTCCCAAGCAATCCCCCCATCTACATTCACCAACTCTTCTTCTGTAAGAGCTACAAAGTTCTGTTCCATTTTGTCAAAATTTGTCATCTTTTTTCTCCTCAATTTGTATATGTTTTTATATGTTTAATGTTTATCCTCTAAGCCACTTAAATAGCCAGATTGGATAAATAACTGCAATAATCATTTCTAATCTCCTTCCTTTTCTTCTTACTTATTTATTCGAAAAAGAATTCGAAAATGTACAACTAAATTAAATTTATTTGAAAAATAATTTAGTAAACCATGGATAGAAAATTGGTAGATACATGAAGCAAACTCCTTTCTGTTTCCTCTTACTTATCTATTCGAAAAAAATTTTCGAAAATGTACAACTAAATTAAATTTTATTTAAAAAATAATTTAAAAAACCACGGATACAAGATTGGTAGATACATAAACCAGACTCCTTTCTGTTTCCTCTTACCTATCTATTCGAAAAAAATTTCGAAAATGTACAACTAATTAAATTTATTTGAAAAATAATTTAGTAAACCACGGATAAAAAATTGGTAGATACATGAACTAGGCTCCTTTCTTTTCCCTCTTACCTATCTATTCGAAAAAATTTTCGAAAATGTACAACTAAATTAAATTTTATTTCAAAAATAATTTAGTAAACCACGGATACAAGATTGGTAGATACATAAACCAGGCTCCTTTCTGTTTCCTCTTACTTATCTATTCGAAAAAAATTTCGAAAATGTACAACTAATTAAATTTATTTGAAAAATAATTTAGTAAACCACGGATACAAGATTGGTAGATACATAAACCAGAATCCTTTCTGTTTCCTCTTACTTATCTATTCGAAAAACAATTCGAAAATGTACAACTAAATTAAATTTTATTTCAAAAATAATTTAATGAACCACGGATACAAGATTGGTAGATACATAAACTAGGCTCCTTTCTGTTTCCTCTTACTTATCTATTCGAAAAACAATTCGAAAATGTACAACTAAATTAAATTTTATTTCAAAAATAATTTAATGAACCACGGATACAAGATTGGTAGATACATAAACTAGGCTCCTTTCTGTTTCCTCTTACTTATCTATTCGAAAAACAATTCGAAAATGTACAACTAAATTAAATTTTATTTCAAAAATAATTTAATGAACCACGGATACAAGATTGGTAGATACATAAATATTCCTCCTTTTTCTTCCTTATCTATTCGTAATTCCCACTAAAAGTTCTAAATTTTTTATTTTTCCTGACAATAAAAAAGCAACACGACTTGCATGTTGCTTCTTACTATTCTTTACTTTTGACGACTTCTACCACATCGCCTACACTTTGCAGTTGGTCAATTTCCTCATCACTGATTTCGATACTAAATTCATCTTCCAGTGTCAAGATAAACTCCATCAAGTCAACTGAGTCAGCATCCAAATCGTCTTTCAGACTCAAGGATTCTGTCACGACAAAGTCCTCTCCCTGTCGCTCTTGGATAATGGTCACAATACGGTCAAAAATTTCTTTTTCTGTCATCTCTTTTATTCTCCTGAAAATTCACGCGCAGTCTGGGCAACTACGTCTGTTTCTAGCATGGTACGAATCTGGCGGATTGTACTATAAACAGCCTTGGCATCGCTTGAGCCATGAGTCTTGACAACCGGTGCCTTGACACCAAACAAGACCGCTCCACCAACATCTGAATAGTTGAGCTGTTTTTTCAAACCTCTGAGGCTATCCTTGAGAAGAAGGGCGCCTAGTTTCGCTCGAAGACCACCACCTGTAATAGCTGTCTTGAGCAAACCCATGATTCCCATAGCTGTCCCTTCAATGGATTTGAGCACAGCGTTTCCCGTGAAACCATCTGCCACGACAACATCTGCAACGCCATTCATCAAATCACGCGCTTCCACGTTTCCGATAAAGTTCAAACTTTCATCAGCCACTAGTAATTCGTAGGTTTCCTTACGAAGCGGGTCGCCCTTACTGCTTTCTGTTCCATTGTTAAGCAAGCCAACACGTGGTTGCGCAATACCGCGGACATTTTTAGCATAGAAGGAACCGAGGACAGCGTATTGATGGAGGTGCTGGGCTGTATTCTCCGCATTGGCACCGAGGTCCAGCATATCAAAACCCTTCCCATCTACAGTCGGCAAGGTCGACATAAGCCCAGGACGGTCGATATTCTTGATACGACCCACGATGAAGAATCCAGCCGCCAACAAAGCACCTGTATTCCCAGCCGAGAGGACAGCGTCTGCTTCACCCTCTTTGACAGCCTTGGCTGCCAATACCATACTGGCATTTTTCTTCTTCCGAATAGCTCTCGTAGGTTCATCGTCTGAATCAATCTTCTCATCCGTATGAATAATGCTGACGCGCTCTGTCGCTGTCAGATATTGCTTGATTTTGCTTTCATCTCCGTAGAGTTGAACCTCAATATCTGAAAAGTCAGCAAGAGCTTGATTGACCCCCTCAACGATGGCCTGAGGTGCATAATCGCCCCCCATGGCATCTACTGCGATTTTTTTCATTTGTTTTCCTCTTTTAGTAATTGACCCCAGTCTGCTAGGGAATCAATAAATTTCTTTGATTTTAGGTGAATCCCAACGTACTCTTCGTAGAGTTGATCCATAAACTTTCGCAAGTCTTGCTTGATTTCAGGTTTGAGCGAAATGGTCTCCAAGGTCTCAAAATCAATGGCTTGAAATTGATTGAGCAGATAAGGGATGTTAGGATTGAGATGGCAACGTCTCTCATCCTCATGATAATGCTCTGCACAGAGACAGGCTCCATATTTGAAAGAAAAGTCAAAAGCCTGACCAACCCGATGACAAAAGACACACTCATTAAAATTGAGGCTGATCCCAAATCGAGTCAAGATTTGAATTTCAAAAATATTGGTTAAAACCTGATAATCCAAGCCCGCTTCCATCAACTCCAAAGTCTTTTGCAAAAAAGCAAATAAGGGAGCATCCTGCTGATTGTCCTGCAAACTAGCATCTGCAAGAGCTGCCACATAGGTCGCATAGGCCATGACAAAGAGATCACTATTAATCTTGGGAAAGGTCATGACCTCATGATAGTCCTCGATGTAGCTGAGCCCGTCATCATTGATTCGCAAGAGAAATCGTGCCAGCACCAAGGGCTGAATAACAGGCGCCAGTTTGGATTGACCAGCGTGTTTGACGAAAAACATGCGCTTCCCAGCCTGCTCTGTAAAAATCTTGACTAGCTTATCATCCTCACGAAAGTTGCGATTGTAGAGCACCAAGCCTTGACTCGTGATAGACTGAATCATGCTTCTCTCATGTACTCCTCAAGCCGTTTCATGGCTTCTGTGATAGTCTCCATGCTGGCTGCATAAGATAGGCGAACATAGCCTTCCCCGTAACGACCAAAGGCGGCACCAGGGATAAAGGCAACGGCCTTCTTCTGAGCAAAATCCTTCAGAAAAGCAAAGGAATCTTGATTGTAGCCCGCTGGAATCTTAGCAAAGATATAGAAGGCACCGTCTGGTTTGATAATCTCAAAACCAAGAGCAGTCATCTTCTCGATAATATAATCCCGACGCTGAATGTATTCCTTCTTCATAGGTTCTGCATCGTTTTTACCAGCCGTCAAGGCTTCCACCGCAGCATGTTGCGCCATGGTATTTGCGGCAGTAACCAAGTACTGGTGACTCTTGATCAACTGGGCTGTGAAGACAGCAGGAGAGAAAATCAGCCCCAAACGCCAACCTGTCATAGCATGCGATTTCGACAAACCATTGATAATAATAGCCTGATCTCTCAACATAGTTCCTAGAGACACATGGGCTTCGCCTGTGTAGGTCAATTCTGAGTAAACCTCATCACAGACAACGAAAATCTCATACTTGCGTAAAACAGCTGCCAAGGCTTCCAACTGCTCCCGACTATAGGTAATGCCTGTCGGGTTGGCTGGATAGTTGAGAATAACCGCCTTGAGCTTATCTCCCTGCTCCAAAATGGCCTTTTCCAACATCTCTGGAGTCAAGACAAAACCATTTTCAGTCGTATCAATCTCGACAACCTCTGCCCCAACTAGATTGACAATCGGTTCATAACCTGGATAGGCAGGAGCTGGCAAAAGCACCTTGTCGCCCTCTTCCAAAATAGCCGTCAAAGTCGCAGATAAAGCCTCTGTCGCCCCAATTGTAACCAAGATTTCATTTTCAGGAGCATAGTTCAGTTGGTACTTTTCCTTAACAAAATCACTGGCTGCCTGACGTAAAGTCAGCAGGCCACTCATCCCTGTATAGTAGGATTGGTTCTGGTCAATCGCCCGCTTGGCCGCCTCCTTGACATGATCCGGCGTTGTAAAATCAGGTTCCCCCAAGGTCAAACGCAAGACCCCAGGAATCTCCGAAATAGCCTGGTCAAACTGACGAATCAACGAAACTTGAATCTTATCTAGCTGTTTATTAAAGCGCTTAGTTAAGTCCATAGATACCTCCTACTTTCAAAACGTATCTCTATTATACTACAAAAGCCCCCCGACCGCAAAAATACATGATAGAATAACGCTAGCATAACAAATTGAAGTATGTTAAAATGAATTTGTCGCAACTCCACTAATGAACTTAGTTTGGAGGTGAGTTTTTGCTAATCTTCGTTACAGTTATTCTAGCACCATTACTGATTACTATTACCGGTAATGTCATTTCTGAGTGGATAGTCAGAAAGTGGCTAGATAAGCGCGACAAAAAATATAACCTGAGTTTAGTTTTAATGTAACTGGACAAAAAGAAATACCAGAGGTGGAGGAGTCCACTGAAAAAATAGGTCTCTTACTTTTAATGAAATGAAAACCGAGGAATCTCTCGTCAATTTGAGCGAATTCCTCGGTTATTTTGTATTTATTAAGGTCATAATTCGTTTCATATTGACCACGAAGATGGTTGTGGCTGCCTGTAACTCCATGCTGAAAAGACCCGATGCTCTCGCGACATCAAAGCCATGTCTCTGTTTTAGTTCGGCATTCTTTGCTTCGATTTTATAGCGATGTCTGGCCATTTCTTTAAAATAAGGTGTTTCCTGAAATTTCTTCTGGAAAAGATGGTCGTCACTCTTAATGGCTATTGAATAAGTTTTAGACTTTGCCCCCTCCTTATAACATCCTTCCTTGGAAAGACAACTCTTGCACTTCTCAATGTCAAAGTAATGAGTGACAACTTGATTCTTATTTTGATATTTTTTCCCTGTCCTTGCTTTGCGAACAGCCATGTGTCCTTC
>CAJNDL010000011.1 GCA_905221505.1 bacterium | reverse complement strand
ATGCAGACAGGTTGGCACAATATTGGAGATGATACTTATTTCTTTGCTAGTAGTGGAGCAAGACAAACGATTAATCGTCGTGCTTTAGTTCTTGGTGAAACATCAACGAGAGCAGTACCTATCGAAGACGTTAATACTATGGAAAAGGTTTTTAGCAACCAAAACTTTAGTAAAGTTGTTCGTTTCCCAGATAAAACTAAGTCCGAGATTATTGCAAAAATGCAAGAGCTTTTCAAATCTTCTAGCGAAAGCGATGTGAACTATCTTTACCTTACTTGTCATGGTGGAGAAGATGGGACGATAGCCATTGGTAGCGATGGTCAGACATTTTCAGGTTGGGAATTGGCATCTATACTGAAACAATATAAAGGTAAGTTTGTGGTTATGCTGGATTGTTGCTATTCAGGAACAATTATAGATGTAGGTAAGTCAGACAAAAAGGTTGCCTCCAAGTCTGAAGAAAAATTTGATGAACAAGCATTTTTGGCAGGATTTTCAACAGGAGATCTAGCAAGCAAGAATGGTGAAATGCTTGATTCTAAATTCCTCGTACTATGTGCCTCTTGTAAGGATGAAGAGTCGTATAGTGCAGTCGGAGTAGGTAGTCTTGCCACCAGATACTGGGCAATGGGTACAGGTTGGGATCCACTTCAAAATAGAATGATTTCGCCTATGGCAGACACCAATACTAACGGAAAAATCACTTTAGAGGAACTGTACCAATACTCTTATCCTCTAGTCCTTGAAGCTGCATCACAAATTCACGAAGAGCAACATGTATCAGTTTATCCTAAAAACAGTCAATTTGTTTTATTCCAAAAATAAGGAGTTAAGAAAATGAAAGTATCAAAAAAAATCACACTATTTGGTTTGTCTCTAGCAGGTTTAGCTTTACTGGCTTTCCCTCATTCAGGAAAAGCCTTCGAGCTTGAAGAAGAGTGGGTTATTAAGGGTGGTGTTAAGTATCAAGATGGCAAAATTCTTCGATTTAATAATGGCCATGAAGTCGATATCAAAGTCTTGGATTTGCCAAAAACTGAGAAAATTGAGTGGACGGTTAGTCTCAATGGTCAAGATCAGACAGTCAATTTCCTAGGTCAAGAAAAGGACAAGTCTATGGTCGGTACAGAGGGGCGTTATCTGAATTTCTATGTACCTTATGGCTATAGAGGAGATATCAAGGTAGAAGCCAAGAGCGGAAATGAAGTAAAGACCTGGTCCACTAAAGTAGTAGATGATGTATATCATGACGGTGGAAAGAGTAGTTACTTCCGTATTGACGAATCAAATGATCAATACACCTACCTTGATGCAAAATGGGACTATCAAACCAAGACCTACACTGCTACCTTACCAGAGACTGTCAATGGTCAAAAAGTCTATGCTTGGGAAGACGACCATATAGAATTGAAACTTCAAAAACCAGGAGTTATCAGTCATTCCTACAGGGGGGGAGGAGCCTTCAAAATACTTTATCCGATTGTAAAAGCAGAAAGCTGGCTAAAAAATAATTACAGTGAAAAGTGGTACTATCAAAAACAAGGCCAACTAGTTCAAAATGCTTGGGTTAAGGACAAGGGAACTTGGTACTTTATGAATGATAAAGGAGTCATGTTCAATCAAACTTGGCTCTATCAGGGTGGCAACTGGTATGCCTTTAAATCATCAGGAGCTATGATTGCTAGTGACTGGCTATATGATAATCACTCTTGGTATTACCTAAGAGACTCAGGTTCTATGGCAACAGGTTGGATCAAAGATAGTGGATCTTGGTATTATCTAAACAACTCAGGTTCTATGGCAACAGGCTGGGTCAAAGACAGTGGTTCTTGGTACTACCTTGCTTCATCAGGTAAGATGCTTCACAATACCTACACACCAGATGGCTACTATGTAGATGCCAGTGGCGCTTGGAAATAATCTAAAGTACACATTTTATTCCATCAGCTATTAGTGTACCTGCTCAAACTAAATGTTATCAGAACTACAAAAAATCTAGTTACCTTACTTGTCATGGTGGAGAAGATGGGACGATAGCCATTGGTAGCGATAAAACATCCTTTTCAGGTTGGGAATTAGCATCTATACTGAAACAATATAAAGGTAAGTTTGTGGTTATGCTGGATTGTTGTCACGCTGGGACAATTATTTCTAAAGATAATTCAATCAAATCTAATGAAGAATCTATTACCGAAAAATTTGATATGGATGAATTTATTTTAGGATTTACTAATACAAATGGTAACGAAAAAGCAGGTGAGATGATTGACTCTAAATTTTTAGTACTCTGCTCATCAAGTTCGTCAGAATACTCTAGCGGCGGAGCTTTAAGTTTGGCAACTAAATATTGGTCTTTAGGTTCAGGATGGAACCCTGTACAGCAATCTCAAGGTTCTTTAATTGCTGATCAAAATTATAACAATAGAATCACGTTAAACGAATTGTATTCTTACTCACGTGAACAAGTCTTAAAACAAAATCATAAACAACATATTGAAGTTTATCCAGAAAACAGCCAATTTGTTTTATTTCAAAAATAAGGGGTTAAGAAAATGAAAGTATCAAAAAAAATCACATTATTTGGTTTATCTCTAGCAGGTTTAGCTTTACTAGCTTTCCCTCATTCAGGAAAGGCCTTCGAATTGAAAGAAGAATGGGTTGTCAAGGGTGGTATTAAGTATCAAGATGGCAAAATTCTTCAATTTGACAATGGCAATGAAGTAGATATCAAAGTATTGGATTTGCCAAAAACTGAGAAAATCGAGTGGACGGTCAGTCTCAATGGTCAAGATCAGACAGTCAATTTCCTAGGTCAAGAAAAGGACAAGTCTATGGTCGGTACAGAGGGGCGTTACCTGAATTTCTACGTTCCTTATGGCTATAGAGGGGATATCAAGGTAGAAGCCAAGAGCGGAAATGAAGTAAAGACCTGGTCCACTAAAGTAGTAGATGATGTATATAATGACGGTGGAAAGAGTGGTTACTTCCGTATTGACGAATCAAATGATCAACACACCTACCTTGATGCAAAATGGGACTATCAAACCAAGACCTACACTGCTACCTTACCAGAGACTGTCAATGGTCAAAAAGTCTTTGCTTGGGCAGACGACTATGTAGAATTGAAACTTCAAAAACCAGGAGTTATCAGTCATTCCTACAGGGGGGCAGGAGCCTTCAAAATACTTTATCCGATTGTAAAAGCAGAAAGCTGGCTAAAAAAGAATTACAGTGAAAAGTGGTACTATCAAAAACAAGGGCAATTAGTTAAAAATGCTTGGGTTAAGGATAAGGGAACTTGGTACTTTATGAACGATAAAGGTGTCATGTTCAATCAAACTTGGCTCTATCAAGGTAGCAACTGGTATGCCTTTAAATCATCAGGAGCTATGATTGCTAGCGATTGGCTATATGATAATAACTCTTGGTATTACCTAAAAGACTCAGGTGCTATGGCGACAGGTTGGATCAAAGATAATGGATCTTGGTATTACCTAAGCAATTCAGGTGCTATGTTAACAGGCTGGGTCAAAGACGGTGGATCTTGGTATTACCTTGCTTCATCAGGTAAGATGCTTCACAATACCTACACACCAGATGGTTACTATGTAGATGTCAGTGGCGCTTGGAAATAACCTAAAGTACACATTTTATTCCATTAGCTATTAGTGTACCTGCTCAGACTAAATATTATCAGAGCTACAAAAAATCTAGATAATAATACAAAAAGCGAATCGAAACAATGAATTCTGTTTTGTTCGCTTTTTATTTAATCTGTTACATTTTGACATTTTCATTTAATTGTATATCTCCCCAAAATTTATATTTTTATATGAACCATTTGAGATAAAGGAGTATAATAATTTTAAAACTGATTACATATATATCGATAAGGAGGTCAACTCTTTATGCTGAGAAGATTTGTTGCTAAGAAGCACCTCATACTTCACTTCTTTTCTATTGCCATTACTTGGCTGGAAGCGATTATCACGCCAGCCCTTGTTCAAAATATTGTTGCTAGTTTTACCAATCAAGAACTAGGCCTTCTTTGGAAAGTTTTGATTTTGGGAATCCTTGGAAACCTCATCCTCTTACTAGGTTTGGCTGGGAAACGCTATTACTACGCCCGTTTGATTACTGATTTCAAATATGAAATCAAGAGTGCTATTTTCAAGCGATTTTTAAACAGTTATGAGATTGATGAAAAGGATATTTTGTCTGACCTAGAAAACGACGTCAAGCAACTAGAAGAAAGCTATATTGAGCCAACGGTCATCATCATTTCTTCTCTTGGCTTCACAACTGTGTCCATTCTCTATGCCCTATGGACCAATTTTTACCTGGGCTTGATTTTCATCCTCTTCTACTCCTTTCCTGTACTCTGCAGTGCTATCGGATCAAAGCGTTTGGATTCACTTTCTGAAAAGCGGTCCACTGTTAACCAGAGCTACTTAGCAAGCTTGACAAATTTTATTGGTGGTAGCCAACAAATTCGCCATTATCAAGGGCAAGACTACTTTTTTGCTCGCTATCAAAAGCAATTACAAACTAGTCTAAATGCCGAAGTCAACTATGAAAAACAACGAACTTTAAACAGTCTCTTGATCAATAGCATCGATGCCTTTTGTTCTGTCACACCTATCGTCATCGGTGGCTTTATGACCTACTATAATTATTTAGATGCGGCGAGTTTTGTGGCCATCTATCTAGTTTCACATAATATCGGCTATCAATTCCAAGAGTTGGCCTACTTTACCAACACCCGAAAAGCGACTCGAACTCTTCTCAACAAATACCAAAAACTTTTGGGTCAGTCTGACTCCATCTCGCCTAGAAGCATAGAAAACATTTTTCCTATCCAACTTAACAGCATCTCCCTAGAAAAAGAGGGGAATAGCCTCCTGTCTCCGATTTCCATGCACATCAAGCAAGGAGAAAAAATTGCTATTATCGGGGAAAGTGGCTCTGGTAAGACAACCCTGCTCAATATCATTCATGGAGAAGAGACACCAACAAGTGGTCAGATTAGCTTTGCTGGTCAAAACCTGTCACGTCAAGAAATCACAAGCTTTAGTTCCTATATCCTCCAAGATAGCCATTACTTTGACACGCTCTCTCTGGACGACAATATCCTTCTAGGACTGGATAAAAATCCAGAGACTTTAAATCATATCCTCAAAAAAACAGGATTAGAACATTTGAAAAATCGAACGCTCAGCAATGATAGTCTGTCTGGTGGCGAGAAACAACGCTTAGAAATTGCTCGCGCCCTCTACCATGATAGCCAACTCATCTTAGCAGATGAGATTAAGGCCAATCTTGACTTGGAAAATAGTAGAAAGATCAGCGACTTGCTCTTCTCCCTACCTCAAACAGTCATTGAAGTCATTCACCACTACACAGAAGAAGACTTAAAACACTATGACCAAGTCATTCACTTAAGCAAAGAAAAGTAATACTCTATAACATACGATTTAAAAAAGCAAGGAACTCAAATTCCTTGCTTTTTAACTCAATATCAAACTGGCTACGATAGGGCTGACAAAGACATAGAGAATACCGGTGACACCGATAGCCAAACCACCCATAGCTCCTGCTACAGAGCCGTAGCGAAAGGCTGTTCCTGTTCCGACTGCATGCCCTGTTCCTCCGAGGGAAAGCCCGACTGCTACTGGATCGTCAATTTTCATCCACTTCAAAAGGGTTGGGCCGATGACACTGGTTAAAATCCCAGTCGCCACTACAACGACCAAGGTCACAGTCGTCAAACCTTGCAATTTTTCTGTAATCCCAACTGCCATGGCGGTTGTTACTGACTTAGGAAAGAGAGAAATGGCTAGGAAAAAGTCCATGCCAAAGATTTTAGCTACAAGTGCTGTGAAAGAGGTATTGACCACTACCGCTAGCAGACTACCAAAGAGAATACTCCGAGCATGGTGCTTCATCAAGTGAAAACTCTTATAAAGCGGAATCCCTAGAGCCACAGTCGATGGGACAATCAAATTATTCAGATAAACCCCACCTTGGTAGTAATCTTGGTAAGAAATCCCCGTCACCTTGAGAAAGATGATAATGAAAACAGCTGACAAAAGCAAGGGCGTTGTCAATGGATGGGGAAAACGTCTGTAAATCAGCATTCCCACTAGATAAGCTAGGATAGACAGGGCTAGCCCAAACAGGGGATTGGAAACAAATTCACTCATTTGGCATCTCCTTTCTTATAATCTCCCTCAAACCGTCGTTTGATAAACTGAACAACCAAGGCAATAAGGATAATATTGATAACAGCCGCAAAAAAGACAATCAAAACAATGGGCAAGAGATAGGGAGCAATCACATCAAACTTTTCCATGATTCCCACTGCTGGTGGCAAAAAGAGAATGGTCATATTGGCCAGCAAGAAATTCCCAACCATGTTGACATGCCTGGTTCTCAGCCACTTGAATTGTAGGGCTAGAAAGAGAATAATCAAACCGATAATACTGCCTGGGATGGGCAAATGAAAGAAACTGGAAATCCCCTCTCCGATTAGAGAAATCACAAAGAGAATCATTAATTGAACATATAATTTCATCCTAAACTCCACGAAATAGACTTCTTGCATACCAGTTTACTCTTTTTTCAGAAAATTTCAAGGAAATACACAAGAGTTGATGAAAATTAGAGAGGAAAGGGGATACAGGCAATTACAGACTAGTGAAAACAGGCGTAATTTAGGATCAAAGATTTCAGCGTCCTTCTTGCCAGCCTTCTTGAAAAGTAGTATAATTATTGCATGCGCAATCATCTTGTGATACAGAGATTGTCCGTGAATGGACACTCTTCTATTCATGACTCTAAAAAGAAAGGAGATACTATGACCTATTTAGAAAAATGGTTTGATTTCAACCGGCGTCAGAAAGAAATTGAAAGTCTTTTGGAAGAGACAATTGCCCAGCAGAGCGAGCAAAGTCTGACCTTGAAAGAGTTTTACCTCCTCTACTATCTGGACTTGGCTCAAGAAAAGTCTCTACGCCAGATTGACCTGCCAGATAAACTTCATCTGAGCCCGAGCGCTGTTTCTCGGATGGTGGCTCGCTTAGAAGCTAAAAATTGCGGTCTACTCAGTCGCAGGTGTTGTGATCAAGATAGACGCTCTAGCTTTATCTGCCTGACAAGTGATGGGCAAAAGACACTGGCCTCTCTACAGAAAGCTGTCGAAGCAAGCTTGGAAACTGGTTTGGATTTCTTGATTTAAGATGATTTTAGAAAAAGTTGCGTGCGCAATCATTTTTCTTGACATTCTCTTTTACAAGGAGTAAAATAAAGTCATCATTAAACAAAGGAGTTTTTTAAATGGTTGAAATTACCTATCTAGATGCCAGCAAGAACGAAAGAACTGTGACTTTCGAGTCTTATGAAGATTTTGATCGTTCACAACAAGCTTGCCTTATCGGCGTCGCAGACTACTACCCTGTCCAAAAATTAACTTACAACGGTCATGATTTGGACTATCATGGGACTTATGGAGATGTCTTCTTCTATCTCATGAAACAAGATTTAAGCCAATATAACTAAAAAAGGAGAAATACAATGGCAAAAGCAATTACAGATGCAACATTTGAACAAGAAACAAAAGACGGTTTGGTCTTGGTAGACTTCTGGGCAACTTGGTGTGGTCCATGTCGCATGCAAGGTCCAATCTTGGATAAATTATCTGAAGAACTTTCAGAAGATGTTTTGAAAATCGTTAAAATGGACGTTGATGAAAATCCAAACACAGCTCGTGCTTTTGGAATCATGTCTATCCCAACTCTTCTCTTCAAAAAAGACGGCCAAGTGGTGAAACAAGTTGCTGGTGTTCACACAGCAGAACAAATCAAGGCCATCGTTACTGAATTGAGCTAATCAAATGAGAGACCAAGTACTTGCTTTGGTCTCTTTTTTCTTGCCCTTTGCCATTTTTCAAAAAATATGCTAGACTGTAGGTAGAATATTACGATGTTTGGGACATGCCATCGCTAAAAAAAACCTCTACTTGGTATTTTTTAGCTCCCTCAAGGGAGCTTTTTGCGTGCTCTGAACATTTCCCATTTTGGAAGGAGTACTATGAAACGTCAATCAGCCTTGGTCGTCTTTAGTGGCGGTCAAGATTCCACAACCTGCCTCTTTTGGGCTAAAAAACATTATGAAACAGTCGAAGCTGTCACCTTTGCCTACGGCCAACGCCATCATCTCGAAATTCAAATTGCCCAAGAAATCGCCAAGGAACAGGGGATTCGTCATCACATCCTAGATATGTCTCTGCTGGGACAAATCACTGAAAATGCCTTGACATCAGATTTAGAAATTGAGCAAAAAGAAGGAGAAATCCCTAACACCTTCGTTGATGGTCGCAACCACCTCTTTCTGTCCTTTGCGGCTGTTCTTGCCAAGCAACGTGGTATTAAAGACATCGTAACAGGTGTTTGTGAGACAGACTTCTCAGGCTACCCTGATTGTCGAGATGTCTTTGTCAAATCTCTCAATGTTACTCTCAACCTTGCAATGGATTACGACTTTGTTATCCAAACGCCTCTCATGTGGTTAGACAAGGCTGAAACTTGGGAATTAGCCGACCAACTCGGTGCCTTTGACTATGTTCGTGAAAAGACCTTAACCTGCTACAACGGGATTATCGGCAGTGGCTGTGGAGATTGCCCAGCCTGCCACCTACGTCAACATGGTTTAGATGTTTATCTCTCACAGAAAGGAGAGGCCTAATGTTTTTTGCACCCAAAGAAATCAAACAGGAAACTGGGGAGTCTCTTGTCTACAATCCTCACAGAACCTTGGTATCAAAAGAGTTTACCTTCGATGCTGCCCACCACCTCTTTCACTATGAGGGAAAATGTAAATCCCTCCATGGTCACACCTATCATCTGCAGATTGCTGTCAGTGGATTTTTAGATGAACGTGGCATGACCTACGATTTCGGAGACATCAAAGCAATCTATAAGAACTACTTAGAGCCCCACTTGGATCATCGCTATCTCAATGAAACTCTTCCCTATATGAACACGACTGCTGAAAATATGGTTTACTGGATTTTTCAAACCATGAGTCAAGAGTTGCCAGACGAACGTGGTCTCCGTTTGGAATACATTCGCCTCTATGAGACTCCGACTGCCTTTGCGGAGTTTAGACGGGAGTGGTTAGATGACTAGGGAACGTGTCCTCAAACTACCAGTTCTGGAAATTTTTGGTCCTACCTTTCAAGGTGAAGGTCGTGCTATCGGGCAAAAAACCATGTTTGTCCGCACTGCTGGTTGCGACTACCACTGCGACTGGTGTGACTCTGCCTTTACTTGGGATGGTTCTGAAAAACCAACTCGCATGACAGCTGACGAAGTCATTGCTGAGTTGGATAAACTAGGGAGCTACGACTATGTCACCCTGTCTGGGGGAAATCCCGCTATCCTAGCAGCCAACATGGCTGAACTGGTTACTAAGCTCAAGGAACGTGGTGTCACTCTGGCTGTTGAGACTCAAGGATCCCGCTGGCAAAATTGGTTAAAAGATATCGACCAGGTCACCCTGAGTCCCAAACCTCCTTCATCTAAGATGGAAGTCAACTTTGAGACCTTGGACTTTATCGTTTCCCAACTAGATCCAGACAAGGTCACCTTTAAAATCCCTGTCTTTGATGATGCTGATTTGGCTTTTGCCAAAGGAATTCAAGAACGCTACCAACCAGATGTTCTCTTCTTATCAGCAGGAAATCCTGAGCCCCAGGCCACAGGCAATATTGTCCAAGACCAACTGGATCGCCTCAAAGAACTCTGGGAACGCGTCGCTACTGACGATAGCTGGGGCAATGTCCGCGTCCTTCCTCAACTCCATACCCTCCTCTACGATAACCAACGTGGTGTTTAAATTAGAAAGAAAAAATCATGTCACAACAAGAAGAAATGAAAAACCTTAGCCTACTAGGCAATAAAGAAACCAACTACATTTTCGACTATCAACCAGAAGTTCTCGAATCCTTTGACAACCGTCATGTGGAAAATGACTATTTCATCAAATTCAACTGTCCTGAATTTACTTCCCTTTGCCCAATCACTGCTCAGCCAGACTTTGCGACCATTTATATTTCCTACATTCCTGACAAGCTCTGTGTCGAGTCAAAATCCCTCAAACTCTACCTCTTTAGCTACCGAAATCATGGGGATTTTCACGAAAACTGTATCAATACCATCGGGAAAGACTTGGTCAACTTGCTAGACCCTCGCTATTTAGAAGTCTGGGGGAAATTCACTCCGCGCGGTGGAATCTCAATCGACCCCTACTACAACTACGGTAAGCCAGGAACCAAGTATGAAGGCTTGGCAGAACAACGCCTCTTCCAACACGACCTCTATCCAGAGAAAATTGACAACCGCTAAACTCATACTCAATGAAAATCAAAAAGCAAACTAGGAAGCTAGCTGCAGGTTGCTCAAAACATGGTTTTGAGGTTGTAGATGGAAGCTGACGTGGTTTGAAGAGATTTTCAAAGAGTATAATACGAAAAAACCCTGTTCCTCAAGCTGAGGAGCAAGGCTTTTTGAGTTTCAATTATTCTTCTGTTCCAAGGAAATTTTTCGCAACAAGTGCTGCAAGAATCCCACCAACGATTGGGGCAAGGATGAAAATCCATACTTGTTGAAGGGCTGCGCCGCTTACAAAGACAGCTGGTGCCAAGCTACGGGCTGGATTTACTGAAAGGCCAGTGATGTTCAATCCCACAAGGATCATGGCCATCAAGGACAAACCGATTACCAAACCAGCAATCGCTCCATTTCCCTTGCTTTCTGAAGTCACGGTCATGATAACCAAGACAAACAAGAAGGTTGCGATGACTTCAAACAAGAAACCACCAAAGACAGTGACCCCGTTTGCCAAGGCATTTTCACCAAGACTAGCAGTTGACATACCTGAATTCGCCAAGAGGAAGAAGACAGCGCCAGAAGCGATGAAAGCTCCAACAACCTGACCAAGGATGTAGTTGACAAGGTCTTTTGATGACAAACGTTTGTTTACAAACATAGCAATTGAAACAGCTGGGTTCAAGTGAGCACCTGAAACAGTTCCGATTGAGTAAGCAGCGACTACGATTGCCAGACCAAAGGCAAAAGCAATTCCAAGGTGTCCAAGGCCATCAAGACCATTTCCAAAAACAACAGCTCCTGTCCCGATGAACACAAGCATGAAAGTACCGATTAATTCAGCGACAAATTTTTTCATTTTCTTTCTCCTTTTTTCAAAAACTAGATACTAGTCTATCAAAAGAAGGAAAGGGTTCCAAGAAAATTGATTGGAAATTTCTTGAAAATATGACTCACTTTTTCTTAGTATTGAAAAGATTGAATAGCTTCTTTCAAGTCATCTTGTAAACTATTTCTCTGGTCAAGTTGGACATAGACTTCCAACAGACAGGATCTAAAGTTGGAAAATTTGTAAAAATCCTCCCTTTCTTCTATCGGAAAATCAACCGTTTTTATCCAAGAAGCTACTTGTTCTTGCGCTAACTTCCCTTGTAAAATCGGTTCATAAAGTACTCTGGCTAAACGCCAATCCTCATCATCTGTAAAACGAATGGTAATTCTTTTAAACGATTGCCCAAGTATGTCAAATGCTTCATGAGCTCTGTTTTTTGGAAAGTCTGGATGACAAACTACCTCTGTCAGTAAATCGGCTCCATGTGCAAAAGCGTGAACCCAACCATACTGACTTGAAAAACCTGTCGTGTCTTTTTCTTTTGAAAGATAGTGCAAACCTTGATTTAAAAGGACATTGCGAATTTCTGCTTTTAATCCCTGATAAAAAACCGATTGCTGGTTAGCATCTGCAGACAAGAGATTTGCATAAACAAGTGCCCTAAAAGAACGTTCAAGTGTTGGCAGACCTTCCTTATCAATCTCTTTGTCTAGTCCTCCATCAGATGAAACTACTTTAGCAATAAAATGAAATTGTTCCTGTGTAAATAGCTCTTCCCGAATCCCTCTAGCAAAGCTTGTAAAAACAAGGTCATCGCGAATTTCTGGAGAAGGATCTCCCAAATGGTCAAGCAACCACTGGATTTCTTCATCATGATAACTTGGTTTTTCTTCTGCTATTTTTCTTAGTAACTCTTGATACATGGGCAATACCTCTACATTTCTAGCAACTGTTCAAAAAACTGTCCTTAAATGACTTAATATTGAATTCTCAATTAAATACAATCTGATAAAAAATGAAGTAAATAACTATCAATACTAACTCTACAACAAGTTCAAATTTAACATCACGGCCTTCAACAGCGTGTTTGAAAATAGCTACAGCCAATCCAATTATAATGACGCTTAACAAGCCCATAAACATCATTCTAGAACAACCTTCCTATTCCCTCACTCTCCCAACTGGGCACTGTAGGCAATAATCTGGTCAACTGTGCCTGACAAGAACTGAATGGTATCACGAAGTGGTTTGTCTGTTGAAATATCAGCACCGATAATCATAGCTGACTCAAGCGGTGTTTTGCTACCACCTGATTTGAGGAGATTGAGCCAGTCTTCGGCTCCAGTTTCTGAATGTTTCAGATGGAGGTAACCCGCAGTCGAGATAACAAGACCAGCAGAGTAAGTGTAGCTATACAGGCCCATGTAGTAGTGAGCTTGGCGCATCCAAGTCAGAGCCGCATCGTCATCAATTTCAATGGCATCACCCCAGAAGTCTGTCAAGACTTCCTTCATAATGCTGTTAAGTTTGCTTGCTCCAAAAGTTTCCCCTTCTTCAATCAATGTATAAACCTTACGCTGGAAGGCTGCTTCCAAGAGGTGGGTGATGAAGTTATGGAAATAGGTATCTGTCAAGCGGTGGGCAAGAGCGAAGCGTTTTTGACGTGGGTCATCAGACTGGTGTTCCAAGTAGTCACTGAGAAGCAATTCATTGAATGTTGACGGCGCTTCGACATAGTAAGTAGACATGTGGGCGTTGAAGTAGCTCTGGTGATTGTCAGAAAAGATGAATTGACCAGAATGCCCGATTTCATGAATCAAGGTATAGACATCGCTCAAACGACCAGTCCAACTCATGAGGACATAAGGGTGCACGCGATATGGATCCGCCGCATAACCACCAGAATCCTTGCCACTGTTGGCAGCGAAGTCCACCCAGCGCTCTTCTTGATAGCGAGCAACTTCCTGACAATATTCTTGTCCCAAAGGCTCTACCGACTTCATGACCAAATCATAGGCGTCGTCAATAGTCACTTCAGGATTCAAGGCGCTGTCCAAGTCCAATTTCCAGTCTGCAAAGGTCATCTTTTCAAGACCATTCACCTTGGCAACATGCTTAAGGTATCTCTGGGCAACTGGTGCAAAATCTTTCATAATCAGGTCAATTTGGCGGTCAAACATGGCACGGTCCACTTCTTGCTCAGCTAGAAGATAATCAAAGACTGAATCGTAGCCCTTCATATCTGCCAATAATTTTTCAGACTTGACTTGGGCTAAATAGGCTGCCGCAGCTGTATTTTGGTGCTTACGAAGTCCTTCTGAGAAGGAGCGGAAAGATTTCTCACGAACCTCAGCATCCTCGTGATTTTGGTAGAAATTTTCATAGGTAACAAAGCTGTTCTTGTAGGTCTTGCCATTGACTTCAAAGTCGGCCATTTCAAAATCCCCAGCTCGCATCTTAGTGTAGATATCCTGTGGACTGTAGAAAACTTCACCCAGATTGGTCAAGGCCTTCTCCACATCTGCCCCTAGGTAGTGGGCTTTTTTGATTTTGGCCTGACGAATGGCTGCCGTCAAATGTGGCAGCTCACCCAAACGTTCTAAGACTTCCTCGTCTGCAGCCACCAAGGCGTCGTCAAAGAAGGTCAAAGCTACGCTGGCATCTGTTTCAAATTCCATCCCAGCTTGGGCAATATTGGCAAATTCTTCATTGCTATAATCTGTCGTCTGAGGCATAAATCCATAGTTGCCAATATGGCTCATCTGAATGTAGATTTGCTCCAATTCCGCAAAGGCCTTCTCGAAATCCTCAAAAGTATGAAGATTACCCTTGTAGTCACGGCTAAACTGGTTGATGTCTTCACGGGCCTTTTCGATTGCACGCAAGAAATCCTCACGGTCTTGGTATAGGGCTGTTAAATCCCAGAGTTCCTTTTCTGGAAATTCTGAACGGTGTTTTTGTTCCATTTTCTTCCTCTTATTTCTCTAATTCTAATAAAACACTAAGGGCTGATAAGGCGTAGAGTGGTGCTGTTTCCGCTCGCAAAATGCGAGGACCTAGGCCTGCCAAGACAGCTCCTTTAGCTTCAAAACTCTCGATTTCTGCAGGTGAGAGACCGCCTTCTGGTCCAAAGAT
This sequence comes from bacterium, assembly GCA_905221505.1. Taxonomy (GTDB): domain Bacteria; phylum Bacillota; class Bacilli; order Lactobacillales; family Streptococcaceae; genus Streptococcus. Next base: position 39,073 of record CAJNDL010000011.1, on the reverse strand, counting down.
AAAGAGCAATTTAGCTCCTTTTTCAAGACCAGCGACTGCTTTAATAAGCTCAGCGGCTTCTCCCTCTTTTGCTGATTCTTCATAGGCTACGATGATAGAGTCAAACTGGTCCAGTTGTGCTAGAAAGTCTGCCTTTTTCTCAAACAGCTTGATACTTGGAACGAAGTTACGCTTGCTTTGTTCGGCCGCTCCGAGGGCGATTTTTTCTAACTTCTCAACCTTTTTACCCAATTTTTTGCCATCCCACTTGGCAACTGACCAGTCTGCAGGAAATGCCCAAATCTGACTAGCACCCAGTTCCGTCACTTTTTGAGTGATAAACTCCAGCTTGTCTCCCTTGGGAAAGCCGGATGCGATGGTCACTTGGATTGGTAGTTCCACATTATCAGCTAATTCTTGGATCAACTCAAACTGATGCGCTCCCACATCCAGCACACGCGCCAAGCGCTTGATACCATCATCAAAGACCAATGTCACCTCATCATCTTCTTTCAGGCGCATGACCTGAAACATATGCTTGCTGGTTTCCTTGTCCTCAATGGTGATAGGAGAGATAGCACTGCCTTTTACAAAATACTGCTGCATGCTAGCCTCCAATCACCCCTGAAATATCCTTGGTCTTCTTAAAGACACAGGCATTCCATTCCCCTTGAACCATATGGGTTTCGAGGAAAAATCCAGCTGACTCAGCCGACTCGCGCACCATGTCCCACTTATCCTTGATAATGCCACTCATGATGAGGTAACCTTCATCCTTGACCAAGCGATAAGCATCATCCGTCAGATGAATGAGGATATCCGCCAAGATATTAGCCACAATCACATCTGCTTCAATCTCCACGCCTTTAAGCAAATCTCCAGCCGCTACATGGATATTTTCCATGCCAGGATTGAGCTCAATATTTTCCTGAGCCACACGAACCGCTACATCATCCAGGTCGTAGGCGAAGATTTCCTTGGCACCAAGAAGAGAGCTGGCAATAGAAAGGACGCCTGATCCAGTCCCCACATCCAGCACCGTTTCGCCACCACGAAGAACCTGCTCCAAGGCAAAAAGGCTCATCTTAGTGGTTGGATGTGTCCCAGTCCCAAAAGCCATGCCAGGATCCAGCTTGATAATCTTTTCTCCCGCAGTCGCCTCATAGTCTGTCCAAGAGGGAACTATGGTCAAATCATGAGTGATGCGAGCTGGTTCGTAGTATTTCTTCCAGTTGTCTGCCCAGTCTTCCTCAGCCAAGGCAGTCGTCCCCATCTTGACCTCTCCCAAATCCATAAAGTCTGTCAATTCTGCCATACGTGCTTGCAATTCTGCCTCAACCTCTGCCACATCAACAGTATCCGGATAATAGGCTGTCACTACAATTTCTTCTTGCTGTTCGACCTCAGGGAAAATTTCACCAAAACGATCCACATTCCCCACATAGTCCATGCTGTCTTCGATTGCAACGCCTTGGGCACCTAACTCAATCAAGAGATTGGAGACCAGCTCCTCCCCCTCACGCTTCACTGTAACTTTTAACTCTTGCCATGTTTCCATTATTAAGATACCAAGCCCGTAAAACACAAAGCCAAAATAGGAAACTCTCTGAAGACGCTTGTGTCTAAGAGACATTTATCTTTTTGGCACAGTGTTTAGGGCGAGTTCAGTTTAGAAATGTAACTGAACCATCCTTTCTAATCACTTACTTTTAAATAATCTTTTAATCTCTCTTGCAGTTGAGGGACAACTTGACTGGAACTAAGAAATTCCTCCACATTCATCAGCTGATAGCCCTGTCCTTCATCACCAAAGACAATACTCTCAAACTGTTCTTGACTTAGCTGACCAACCATAAAGACAGAGTGCCGACCTTCATAGAGCATACTTGGATAAACCTTCGCCCAAATCAGACAATCCTCAGTCAAATGAATGCCTAGTTCTTCATAAACTTCACGCGCCGCGCACTCAAAAGGGTTTTCATCGCCTTCACGTCCACCACCGGGCAGTTCCCACATATTGGGCCAGGGAATGCTTGCCTTATCATCGCGTAAGATAGTCAAGAGCCTATCCCCACAAAACAAAGCAATCTTGCAGCCTGTGAAATCAGAAATTTCTATTTCCATGTCAGACTCCTTCGGTTAATTCTTTTTCCAGCTCGGCTAACCAGTTTTGATAATAGCTTTTCTCATCCCGTAACATCCGGCTGCTATTCATTTTCTGTCTAGCAATCTTCATAGCCTTGTGAGTTTGAACTACATCTTTCTTTACCTTAAATTGATACCAAGCTTGAATGACCTGCATATCTGCTGTTTTTAGAGATAAAAAGGATTTGACCCCTCGAATACTTGCATATTCTTCCGCTTTCTTATTATCTCCTTCTATCAAAGCAACTTGAAGAAGGTATAATTGAGAAATAGTTTTAGACATTGGATTATCTGTTTTCTCTAACACAGACTGAAACTGTTGCTTTGCAAGCTCTATATTATCATCCAATATGAATACCAATCCCTGAAGAGTCCGAACACTTTCTGCAAAACTTCCTCTCACATCCTCATCAACAGACATGATAAAGTCTTTTAAATCATATTCTTGAGGAGCTAGCAAGGTCTGGGCAGAATGCCTCAACATCAGGTAGGCGTATTTGGTATTTTCAGGGTGTTGTAGTAATTCCCAAATTTTTGCTCCATCGGTAATCCCAACTGGCAGAGCATTGAATAGAAGAAGAGATAAATTTAGACAAATCCAAGTGCCTGCAAAATACCAGTTTGTTGTCAAAAAACCAAAAAGTGTTGCCAATAATATCAAGCAAAGGTGAACTATCAAGCCTCCTGAAAGCATCAAGATGGTTCTTTGATCACTTTCATTCTCTTTTAAACCAATATACTGAGCACCAACATTTTTTATAACTGCTGTTCGACTAAGATGAAGCCTTCCTGACTTTTTGGTTAAAAGAAAGTTCCCTAATCCAAAAGCCACCAGCCGATAGCCTGTCAAGTAGCCACAAAAAGCATGTCCCAGCTCATGAAGAATAAGGATCAAGTACATGCTTAGAAGAGCGAAGGCATAACCAAAACTAAAAACTAATAATGCAGAATAGCCCAACTCTGCAAATGCGATGGTTCCACAAGCAAAAGCTAGCATCATCACAAGAACAGACACTGTCTGAATCAAATACGTCACAATTTTTTTCATAAACTCTCCCAATAATCCCTAATATCTCGGATAAGGATAAAATTCTCCCTCTTCCAAGCCAACTTTTCCTTCTTCAAAGACTTCTTGGTTCCATTCCATGACGAATTCTTCTGCTTCTGGGTCTTCCAAAAAGTCCATGAGGGCATCCAGCCCAACCTCGGCAGTATCTTTAAGGAAAAGGGTAAAATAAGCTAAAAACTCACGAGAAAATCCTTTTTTAGGCAAGTAAGGGATGACCGTCAAATAGTCTTCCTCATTTACTGTTGACTTGGCAGGATTGTAGAAAAGCACTGCTTCCTCAAAGAGGATATCGTCTGATGAAACCTCTCCGTCTTCATCCACCATCTCCACACCGGCAGCATTTTGCGCTTCCAATAGAAAACTCACTTCAACTGCGTGGTTGCGCTTGTCCCAACTAATCTCAAAATCAAAGGGAAAATTCTTCTCCAACTCTTCCTCTAAAACATCTAAAAATCCGTATGTTGCCATTTTGTCCTCTTTCTATGCGACTCTTAATCGCCCCGATTGCTCGGAAATATGCTAAAATAGATACTACCATCTTACCACAAAATTATTTTATGTCCTAATTATACCATATTACCTCATTTAACCCCTTGGTATCAGTGATTTTCTAAAACGGTTGATTTCCTTATTTTTTCCAAAAACTCAACACAAAAAGCCCTCGAAAGGGCTAGCAAATCTATAGGATCAATAGACAAGTAACTAGCACAATTAGACGTGCTTTTTTTATTGACTACTCCCACGATGCCACACTTAATCTTACGCTTGAATTTTCTTATCTGCAATAGCTTCTGTCAAAGTCTGAGAAAAGTTAAGTCCCATTTCTCGTCCCAACTTATCTGCCCACCTTGGTATGGTCAAGGTCTTTTTAATTGGTTCCTGACTTCCTAGGTATTCTGATACATCAACAGATACCATAGAAATAAAAGATTTATCAAGATCATAGGTTGACTCAAAATCGTCATCATCTTTAAAAGGATCATTTTCAATCAAAGACAAGCTATTGATATCTGATGGTTGAGGTAACTCTCCATCACTCTCTATCAAATCTGCGACAGTTATTCCTAACCACTCCGAACCCATAGCCAAAGCCTCAGAAATTCCCTCGCCTTGTGTTGCTGAAAATTCAAAATCTGGGAAATGGACAAAATAAGTCGCTTTTACCCCATCTGTATCATCATAATAAAATAAAGCTGGATATGTCACTAACATTTCACTACCTCCATATCAAAAAGCAGGGGCTGAATTTTACAACCCAGCTTGCTTTCTTATCCCTCTTTCAGTGTACTTATTTAGCTCACCATGAGGAATTGTGATAGGTCTTTCCCCTTGCTTCTCCATTTTAATATGGGAGCCTTTACCGCCTTTGGTCTTTATCCAACCATGAGCCGTAAGGATTTTGACCATCTCTTTTTGTGTCATAGGCATAGCGCTTTTACCTCCTGACAACACTATTATAACACGTGTTACACGTATTGTAAAGGAGTGATACTTATTATTCTCTTATACATAATAGCCCCTAGATGTGGTTCTAAGGGAAGCATTATATAAAAGGATAGGCAGGACTATCGGAGCTCCTGATTTTCTCGACCCACTAGAAGTGGCGCGATTGAATCTTAACATCACTTCTCCTCTCTTTATTAAAAAATAATTATCGCCCAAAATTATATTGCGATTTTTCTAAAAGACTAGCAAAAACTACTAAATCAATACGTTCGGCAGACGAGAAACTTGCATTGTCAGATAAACTGTTTTATCATTTACCATACTTTATTCATTAGCAATATCCCAGCAATATCCCTTGATTTGAAGTATAATATTGGTAAGGAAATCAGTAATGAATTTAGAACAGTATTTAGGACAAGAAATTAGGATTGTTTTTGTTGACGGTCAAATTTTAGAGGGTCATTGTAATAGCTTTACAGGGAAACTTGATACGGAAGATGAACTCTATGATGAAATTACAATAAGAACAGATAAATATCCATATGTTGGATTTAATGAATCTGAAATCGCATCAATAGAGTTAACTCAAGACGGTATTACAAAATAACAGGAGTTGTTTATCATGAATAAAACTAAAAAAGAGAATTTAATTTTCATTGATGGTTGGGAGCATGTGCATTGCCCTGTATGTGGAACTTTAGTAGAAACTTATGATATTTGCGATGTTTGTCATTGGCAAAATACGGGAGCATTTAATATCGATGGCGGTCCTAATAAAATGACGCTTGCAGAAGCGAAAATGGCTTATAAAAGGAAGAACGACATGAATGAATCACAAAAGACTTGGGAAATTGACGGGGAAACCTGGCTACATTGCCCAGTTTGCGGAACTGAAGTTATGGACTATGATATCTGTGACGTTTGTCGCTGGCAAAATACGGGTATTATAAATATTGACGGCGGCCCTAACAAGATTACTCTCGCCGAAGCTAAAGAAGCTTACGCAAGGAGAAAAATCGTAAAAATTCGAGAATTTGATACAGTGTTGTTAAAAAACGGTCAAACGGCGACAATTGTCGAAAAGTTAAGTGAAGATACTTTTATTGCTGACATAGGAGATTCCCCGAAAGACTGGGATACTATCACAATTACAATCAATGATATTGAAAAAGTAGTGTATAGAAATAGCTAATATATTTGTATAATGTTGGGAGTAACCTTAAATGAATAAGACTGGAGAAGAAAATTTAATCATCATTAACGGCAAGGAATATGTTTATTGCCCAGTATGTGGAACTATTACAGCAGTATATGATATCTGTGACGTTTGTCAGTGGCAAAATACAGGAGAAACTAATATAGATAGTGGACCTAATGAAATGACACTTGCGGAGGCTAAAGAAGCTTACGTAAAAGGTATTTCAATAATATAAAAAGGAAAAATTTATGAAACTTGAAAACTTCAACAATAAATTTGTTAAAATTACTGATATTGACGATCAAACATTTGTAGGGATTTGTCTGTTTGAAGATAAAGAAGTATATGATGAAGAATACGACAGTTTATCTATCAAAACAGGAAATAGATGGATTAGACTATTCAAGAATGAAATTGTAACAGTTGAAATTATCAATCAAGATAAAATGGAGTAAAAACTCCTTCTAATAGATAGCCACTATTTCACTTTTCAACCATGTTTATAATTTCTTTTAAGCTTGGTTTGGTTTTTCTAATTCTATCCCATGCCCTCATTTTTATAAAAGTCCCCAAATAGATGCCGTTTATCTTTGGCATTTCGTTTGAAAGATTGTATTTCTCTCGAATCTCCTCCTTATGACTTTCTACAAATTTGCTACGAGGCAAGCAATAAAAAAAACCTTCCCCAAAATAACTTAAGTCTTCATCAGATAGTTCAATAAGCTCTTCAGGTTTTACAAAAATCGCTCTATTAACTCTATCTTTGCCACTGGCAAAGGCTTTCTCCACAAATCTTTTATCTAGTCCCATCTTTATTTAACTCTCTCAAATTGTTTTAGTTCCAGAACAGTCAGTTCTTTAAATTCTTTTCCTGTTTCGTTTAAATATTTGTTGATTTTTCCAAGATTGTATTTCATAGGTGCTGGTTTCACTCCATTTGGTAAACCAACTAGTCCGTCAAGTTCCATGAATAACTGATTTTGAAGTAATTTTGAATTTAAAGTAGTCATCTAGTTCCATTTTCTCCTTTTCAAATATTATTATCTAAAATTTCTATCCCCTATGTACTTTATCAAGAAAAGTTTCTGACTTGGCAGTTTTATTCTTTCTTTTACTATTCCACCTCTCCTTCATTATAATTCATACAATAACATTTAGCAATATTATTTCACAAGTCAGCAATTCTACTTCTTTGGACTCAACTTTCATATTTTGAGTTTTAAGGAAAATCAATTCTGTTATGCTGATACCTTTCCACATCAAATTAAATGGTCAAAAATACTCTATCTCACTCCCTGAATATTACAAAACCATTGAAATATCACAACTAATAGGCTAGAATGGACATAGTAAGATATCTTAGATGAGTTATTCTACTCAAAAAATATAAAACTAAAATCCATGTTAGAAAGGACTGCTATGCCAGACAATCTCGCGCTTCGCATGCGCCCTAAAACCATCGACCAAGTCATCGGTCAGGAGCATCTGGTCGGACCTGGAAAAATCATCCGCCGCATGGTGGAAGCCAACCGTCTGTCTTCCATGATTCTCTATGGACCTCCAGGAATCGGCAAGACCAGTATTGCCTCAGCCATAGCTGGAACGACCAAGTATGCCTTTCGAACTTTCAATGCGACGGTGGATAGTAAAAAACGACTCCAAGAAATCGCTGAAGAAGCTAAATTTTCAGGTGGACTGGTTCTCCTTCTAGACGAGATTCACCGACTAGATAAGACCAAGCAAGACTTCCTCCTACCACTCTTGGAAAGTGGTCTGGTTATCATGATTGGGGCTACGACTGAAAATCCCTTCTTTTCTGTCACTCCAGCCATTCGTAGCCGTGTTCAGATTTTTGAGTTGGAACCTCTGTCCAATCAAGACGTCAAAGGGGCCCTTCAGATAGCTCTAAGTAACCCTGAGCGTGGTTTTGATTTTCCAGTAGAACTAGATGAAGATGCGCTGGATTTCATCGCAACCTCTACAAATGGAGACCTGCGTTCTGCCTTTAACTCGCTGGATTTAGCCGTTCTATCTACCCCTGAGAATGACAAGGGCATCCGCCATATCACGCTTGACATCATGGAAAATAGCCTGCAGCGGAGCTACATTACCATGGACAAGGACGGGGATGGACACTATGATGTCCTCTCAGCCCTGCAAAAGTCCATCCGTGGCTCGGATGTGGATGCCAGCCTCCATTATGCTGCCCGCTTGATTGAGGCAGGTGATTTGCCTAGTCTCGCGCGTCGCTTGACCGTTATCGCCTATGAAGATATCGGTTTGGCCAATCCTGAAGCCCAGATTCACACCGTGACTGCTCTGGATGCTGCCCAGAAGATTGGTTTTCCCGAAGCTCGCATTCTCATTGCCAATGTAGTGATTGATTTGGCCCTTTCTCCAAAATCCAACTCAGCCTATGTAGCTATGGATAAGGCCCTCGCTGATCTCACAACATCAGGGCACTTGCCTATTCCGCGACACCTGCGTGATGGCCACTACAGCGGAAGTAAGGAACTGGGAAATGCCCAAGACTATCTCTATCCACACAACTATCCAGGAAATTGGGTTAAACAAGACTATCTACCAGAAAAAATTCGCAATCATCACTATTTCCAGGCAGAAGATACTGGTAAATATGAACGGGCTTTGGCTCAAAGAAAGGAAGCTATCGACCGTTTGCGAAAAATCTGAAATCCTTTTCAAAAAATTGCATTTTCCTCTTGATTTTTTTTGAAAAAGTGGTATCATATAAACATAGAAACGCTGTGGTGTACGACTTCACACTTAAGTGTTGACCGACTATTTTTTGTATTATTAGGGAAACAAAAGTCTTCTAACAGCATGTAGGCCGTCTCACACGGAAACAGCTTCAGTTAGAGCGAGTTGCCCACCTGCTTAATTGCGCGGGTTCAATACAAACCGTGAAGTTTCGGCACCAATACAGCTTTTTTCTTTGCCTCCTTAGCTCAGCTGGCAGAGCAGCGGACTCTTAATCCGTGGGTCACAGGTTCGATCCCTGTAGGGGGCATCTAATACAACAGGAAAAGCCTTGGAATCAAGGCTTTTTTGTGTGTCTGTTCTACTTTTGTTCTACCAACGGATACTCACTTAAAAGGTTTCGAATAATCTGATGTTCTTTTTCTTCTCTTTCAAAAGATACCTATACCTTTCTGTTACTATTCTATAGTTTTGTGGCCCATTACATGAGCAAGCAACATACAGAGCAAGTTGGTCATCTAGGATTTATTTTCTCAAAAAACTTTGAAATTAAGCTTGACATGGAACGCGTTCCATGGTTTATACTGTTTTCAAAAGAAAGAGAGGTAAATATTATGAACATCAAACGTATTTTTTGTGACATGGATGGTACATTATTAAATAGTAAAGGACAGGTCAGTGATAGTAACGCAGCCTTAATCCGTGAAGCAGGAATTCCTATAACTTTGGTATCTGCCAGAGCACCAATGGAAATGAAGGATGCCATCGATGCTCTTCAACTGAAAGGAGTTCAAGTAGCTTTTAATGGAGGATTAATTTATACAATAGGAAATCATCATCAAGTTCAACCAATTCATGTACAAACTATTAAAAATAAAACAGTAAAACAGTTGTTAAAAGGAATACGTCAGCATTTTCCAAAAGTTAGTTTATCTTATTACGATATGAATAACTGGTATTGTGATAAAATAGATGTAGGAATCCTATACGAACAGAGTTTAACTCGTCAAGATCCAACACTTATTGAGACTGAAGAACAGTTTTTAGAAGGCCGGGCAAATATTTTTAAAATTATGATGATTTCTTTTGATGAGGAAATGATCCGAGAATTAGAGAAGTATCTTCAAAGTTTATACTTACCCCAAATTACGATTCAACGTTCAGGTAAAGCCTATCTTGAAATTACACATCTCTTAGCCAAAAAATCTAAGGGAATTGCTCATGTCCTTCGAAAAGAGCAGTTAGCTAAAGAAGAAACGGCTGCATTTGGTGACGGACATAATGATTTGCCTATGCTTGAAATGGTTGGTTACCCTATTGTAATGGATAATGCCTTTGATGACATCAAAGAGATAGCTTATAAAATAACGAAATCTAATGATGAAGATGGGGTAGGATATGGGATTCATGAATTTTTAAAGTAGGAGTCCAATAATGACAAGTATTAGTGATATAGCTAAAAAAGCAGGTGTGGCTAAATCAACAGTTTCTCGTGTTATCAATCACCATCCATATGTTTCTGATGAAACACGACAAAAAGTTATGGATCTTATCGCTGAATTGGATTATATGCCTAATCAGCTGGCTCGGGATTTAAGTCGAGGAAAAACACAAAAAATAGGTGTCGTCATCCCACATACACGCCACCCTTATTTTACACAATTAATAAATGGCCTCCTAGATGCTGCTAAAGCTAGCGACTATCAACTTGTCATGATGCCTTCAGATTACAATCAAGAATTAGAACTTTCCTATCTGAAGCAACTCAAAATGGAAGCTATTGATGCTCTAATCTTCACTTCAAGAGCAATTAGCCTTGAGATTATTGAAACTTATGCAAAATATGGACGAATAGTCGTTTGTGAAAAATTGCAGGAATCTCATCACTTGTCCTCTGCTTACCTTGACCGCTACCCTGCATTTGTAGATGCTTTTTCTGCCATGAAAGCACGAGGGCTGAAACAGTTAGTATTGTTATTTTCCAGAAACAATGAATCATCTGCCACATATCAATCAGCACTATTAGCTTATCACCATGTTTATGGGCAACAATCGACTCCACATGCAGTATTTGGAAATATTCATGATTTTAATGATGGCCTGAACCTATCTTATCAATTGATAAACGATGCTCGTATTGACGGTATTTTAGCTACAAGCGATGAAGTTGCTGCGGGGCTTATAAAAGGATATGAAGAAAGTGGAAAAACATATCCCTATATGATTGGGCAGGAACATCTATTAGTTGGACAACTGTTGAAACTCCCAACCATAGACCACAAATCCTATTCTTTAGGAAAATTAGCTTTTAAACAAGCTTTAGCTGAAACAATTAGTCAAGAAGTTTTGATTTCAGAGTTTTTAGCGCAAGATAATTAGTTGCTAAAAGTAGTAAAAGTTTCCAATTCATATAGTTGGAAACTTTTTATCTACTCTTTTTCATGATGTATTTCCGTTCGGGTTCTTCAACCATTTGAACGATTTCAAATCCTTCTTTTTGGTAAAGATTGTAAGCTGCTTGATTTGCCTCGAAGACATTTAGAGAAATAGTATCTATGTCTTCATTTTCAAAGGCCAAACTAACAAATTTCCTTAAAGCCTGTCTACCTAAGCCCTGCCCCTGTTTCTGGGGATTCATAAAAAAGCGTCCGATATGAAGATTTCTATTTCCCAATCTGATTTTCTGGATAAGGCCGATAAACTCTTGTCCATCAAAGATTGAAAAAACTCCTTCTAAATCCTGCAAGGCTTGAAGGGTCAGTGGAAAAGGAATCTTTGGTCCCATCCATTGTTCTTGAAAAGACTTGCCAAGGGAGTTAGACCATTGGCATACGAGCTGAGCATTTTCTGTGCTCACATTTTCTTCAAAACGAATTGTCATCTTGACCTCACTATCTTGTTTATGTTTCTCCATTATACTACTTCTCCTATTTTTTACGAATAGATAAGTATGATTGATATTTATTTTTTTCTTGTCGGGAGCATTCTCGCTTCCTTTCTTGGTTTGGTCATTGACCGTTTTCCAGAGCAATCCCTTATCCGACCGGCTAGTCACTGTGATGCCTGTCAAACTCGTTTGCGGCCATTAGATTTGATTCCTATTTTCTCTCAGGTCTTCAATCGTTTTCGCTGTCGCTACTGCAAGGCTCGCTATCCTGTCTGGTATGCCCTCTTTGAACTAGGCTTAGGGCTCCTCTTTCTATCTTGGTCTTTGGGATTACTTTCCTTGGGACAGATCATCCTAATCACTGCTGGCTTGACCTTGGGCATCTACGACTTTCGTCATCAGGAATATCCCTTACTGGTCTGGGTGACTTTCCACCTAATCCTCATGGACTGCTCTGATTGGAATCTAGTCATGGTCTTCTTCCTTGTCCTTGGAATCATGGCTCATTTTATCGATATCCGCATGGGGGCAGGGGATTTTCTCTTTCTAGCTTCTTGCGCGCTCGTCTTTAGTGCGACTGAACTACTGATTTTGATTCAGTTCGCTTCTGCGACAGGCATTCTGGCCTTTCTCCTGCAAAAGAAAAAGGAAAGACTTCCTTTCGTGCCTTTCCTCTTACTTGCTGCTTGTTTGATTATTTTTGGTAAGCTACTGCTTGTTTGATAAAGTCCAATTTCTATCATATGTCCTTCATGAAATTATTTCACAGTTAAATTACAAATTATTTTTTTTATACAAAGGAATGATATTATCAAATTGATCTGTTCTTTTATCTTCTTGATATTGATCAAAAAATTTCATTTCGACCGAAAATATTTCGCTTATAAACTGTAAACGAATACTTTGTTTAGACATTATCGTCGCTAGACTGACTAGACGATTACTCAAAACAACGTCCAGAATACTCTTTACTTTGCTTGGTTTTTTAACAAAAATTTGATCATCCAAAGGTTCAATAATTTTGTAACCTTTTTGCGCAATTTGACGATAAAAGTAAGAATGTTGCTTTGGAGTCAATAATCCTAACTTAAAAGCTCGATACTCTAAAGCCTGTATCGAAACATTCAAATCCGACTTCAATAAAATATAACTATCAGGATTGCTAACACGTTTCCCTACCCTCTCTTCAAATTTGACTAAAAACTCTTCTTTTGGCAATAAAAAACATGATGCAAAATAATTTGCTTCTTGCTCCAAACAATCACCATCTTCATTCATATCTTTATATTTGTGCAAAAGAATATGTCCTAGCTCATGAGCTAAATCAAAATTTCGACGTACAGATGATTTATTCGTTCCCAATACAATATAAGGTCTTCCCGATTTTGACCATGCGCTATAAGCATCAGCTTGACCATTAATTAGTCGTTCCACGATATAGATTCCTGAACGTTCTAATTTATAAAGCAAATCATGATTATCTTTTGAAATACCTAATTTTTCCCTGGCGTAAAGAGCCAATTCCTCAATAGATTCTCCCTTATGATAAGATTCACTCACTACATTACTTAGGTCATGAATTGTAATATTAGGTATAATTACAAAACTTTCAAAATAATCAATCAAACTATCTACCTTATGTAAATACATAGTTTGAATATCTATTGTTTTCCGTGTTGCTAGATCTGCATTTCTAAAGGCAATTACAGAAGAATCAAATCGAATGCTCTCTTCTTCCTGTTCAAAATAAGTTAAATCAACATGAAATTGGTTGGCCAAATGCAGTCTAGTTGATAATTTAGGTTTCGTTTCGTTAGACTCAAACTGCCAAATGGCTTGTTCCGTTAAATTAATTCTCTGAGCCAATTCTGCTCTACTTAAACCATTTAACAGCCGTAATTCTTTCAATACCCGACCATTAAACATTTACATACTCCTTACTACTTTTGACCTTCTTGTTTTTCTATTCTTGGAATAATTTCAAAATCTTCTGTTTCTGATAATTCTGAAAAATTAGGAATATCTTGATATTTAGCTTCTTCGAAATGGTACGAACTTGATTGAATATACTCAGACAAATCCTGAATCAAGTGTAACTGACCAGTTCGTGCATCAGGCATAACAACATCTACAGATATAATATTGTTTTCTGAGTCCGCCTCATAAGTTAAAATCATAAATTTTTCGATATTCGAATTTTTAGTAGCTTGTTCAATTTCTTGAATCATTTCATCAGAAACTAACTCCATCTGAATTGGAAAAGAATGACTATCTTCATCATTTTTGTAGGAAGAATGTTGATTAAGATAAAGTGTATTCATCCGAGCATATTCAAATAAGTAGCCACTCTTATTTTTTTGTACCAAAGGAAATTGGCTCGTAAGTCGCTTCTTACCCTTTATAATTAACAATACTTTCCCATATTTTTCTGTATTTGTTTCAAATTCTAAATATCCCCAAGTCTGTCCTGCTAATTGTAATTTATACTCAAACAAATCTGCTGATGCAAATGCATTATCAATATGATTAGGTCGCGTCCATGCATAACCATTCGACACTTTCATTGTCTCTCTTTTTTCTAGACGTTCATCTACATAATCTTTTTGACATTTCATCAAAGTATCTACAATTTTTTGTGCCTTGAGCGAATCAAAGAGATCCTGATTCAACATAATTCTTCCTCCTCCGAATACTTTTTAATGAATTATATCATTTTCTTAAAGAAATTACTACAATAATTAGCTTTTTCTTAAAGTTATATATCAGAGTAATTTAGCAAATAATATCTAAAACTAGCCTTTCTCCTGCAAAAGAAAAAGGAAAGACTTCCTTTCGTGCCTTTCCTCTTACTTTCTGCTTGCATGATTATTTTTGGTAAGCTACTGCTTGTTTTATAAAGTCCTCAATCGGCTCTCCTTGGTGGAGAGCTTTTACAATTTTCGAACCGACGATAACGCCATCTGACACCGTATTGAAGCGTTCTACATCAGCTTGACTTGATACACCAAAACCTGTCAAGACTGGAATGTCAGCTACTTGATGCAATTGCGCCAAGTGCTTGTCCAAGTCTGCACGGTAATTTCCTGACTTCCCTGTCACCCCATTGATGGCAACGGCATAAACAAAACCTTCTGCTCCCTTGATTAACTCTTTTTGGCGCTCAATTCCTGTTGTCAAACTAACTAGGGGTATCAAGGCAATGTCTGTATCTGTCAAAAATGGCTCCACAAAATTGGCATGCTCATGAGGCAGGTCTGGTATAATCAAGCCCTTAACCGCTGTATCTGCCAAATCTTTGATAAATTTTTCAACACCGTACTGAAAGAGGGGGTTGAAGTAGGTCATGATGACCAGTGGAACTTCTGTTTGAATGGTTTTCAAGGTTTCAACCAAAGCCTGAGTAGACGTCCCGTGAGCTAGACTGCGTAAGCCTGCTTCTTCGATAACAGGTCCATCTGCAACAGGGTCTGAAAAGGGAATGCCCACTTCAATAGCTGAAACACCCAAACCTTCTAAAAAGTGGATTGTTTCACCGAGACCATCCAAACCTTTCTCGTGGTCTCCAGCCATGATATAGGGAACAAAAATTCCTTTTCCAGCTGCTTTGATAGCGTTCAATTTTTCTGTTAGTGTCTTAGGCATGAGCTTCTCCCTTCTTTGCTGCATCTGCTTCCAAGCGGTCTTTGACTTGGACCACATCCTTGTCCCCACGACCTGATAGACAGACAATCATAGACTTGTCTGGACCAAGTTCTTTGGCCAATTTCACCGCAAAGGCAATGGCATGGCTAGATTCCAAGGCTGGGATAATCCCTTCCACGCGAGACAAGAGCTGGAATCCTTCCAAGGCTTCCTCGTCTGTCACAGGAACATAGCTGGCACGTTTGATATCGTGGTAGTGAGAATGTTCTGGACCGATACCAGGATAGTCCAAACCTGCTGAGATAGAGAAGGCTTCAAGAATTTGACCATGAGCATCTTGAAGCACATCCATAAGAGAACCGTGAAGGACACCTGGACGACCCTTGGTCAAGGTAGCTGCGTGGTGCTCTGTGTCTACACCAAGTCCAGCCGCTTCAGCCCCATACATAGCTACAGACTCATCTTCTACAAATGGATGGAAGAGTCCAATGGCATTAGAACCACCACCAACACAGGCTACTAGAGCATCTGGTAGGTCTTGTCCTGTCAAGTCGCGATACTGTTGTTTGGCTTCTCGACCGATGACACTTTGGAAGTCACGAACGATTTCTGGGAATGGATGAGGCCCCAAAGCTGAACCAAGGATATAGTGGGTATCATCGATATTTGCCACCCATGAACGAAGGGCTGCATTAACTGCATCCTTGAGCACGCGCGAACCATCTGTTACCGCCTCGACCTTGGCTCCCAAAAGCTCCATACGGAAGACATTAAGGGCTTGGCGTTTAACATCTTCCTCACCCATATAGATGGTACATTCCATGTTAAAGAGGGCTGCAGCTGTTGCAGTTGCCACACCGTGCTGACCAGCACCAGTTTCAGCGATAATTTTCTTTTTACCCATGCGTTTAGCCAGAAGAACTTGTCCCAAGGCATTGTTAATCTTGTGGGCCCCTGTATGGTTGAGGTCTTCACGTTTGAGATAAATCTTGGCTCCACCGATATGCTGGGTCAAGTTTTTTGCGTAGTAAAGAGGAGTTTCACGTCCTACATACTGGCGTAAGAGTTGGTTTAACTCCTCTTGGAAACTTGGGTCTGCCTGACTTTCACGATAGGCCTTCTCCAACTCCAAAACTGCTGTCATCAATGTTTCTGGGACGAAACGTCCGCCGAATTTTCCGTAAAATCCATCTTTATTTGGTTCTTGATATGCCATTCTTTGCCCTCTCTATAAATCTTCTAATCTTTTCCTGATCTTTTTGTCCATCTGTCTCCACTCCGCTTGATACATCTACTGCGTAGGGAGTAAAGTGTTGAATTGCTTGTACTACATTGTCTTCCTTAAGCCCACCTGCGATAAAGAAAGGCTGAGCTAATCCCGTCGTATCCAGTTGGCCCCAGTCAAAGATCTGGCCACTCCCTGCCACAGGGGCATCAAAGAGTAGATAATCTGCCCGAGAATTGGGCACATGACCCTCTCCATCCACCTGCACCGCCTGAATGCTAGCACAAGGCAAATCCTCAAACAAATCATCTGCCACCTGACTGTGAACTTGAACCAAGTCCAAACCAACTTTTTCAATCGCTTCTAGCAATTCTGCCCGACTTGGTGAAACAAATACGCCAACCTTCTTAACATTAGCAGGAATGGGCTTTGCCAGCTCAGCAGCCTCTTCCAAAGTCACCTGTCTTTTACTAGGTGCGAAGACAAAACCGATGTAGTCTGCTCCTGCTGAAACGGCTGTTTCCACCGCTTCTTTGGTAGATAGTCCACAAATTTTAACCTTTGTCAATCTGCAACTCCTTGATTCTCTGGGCTACATCCTCTGCCTGCATGAGAGCTGTTCCCACCAAAATTCCGTTAAAGAATGGTGCTACTCGTTCCGCATCCTGCCCTGTGAAAATGGCAGATTCAGAAATGTAATAGCGACCTTCCTTAAAGTGCTGGGCCAAGTCTACACTGGTCTGCAAGTCGACCTCAAAGGTGGTCAAGTTGCGGTTATTGACTCCAATAATCTCCGCACCAAGTCTGTGGGCTACTTCTAGTTCAGCTAGATTGTGAGTCTCCACCAAGACTTCCAGACCAAGCTCTGTCGCGTAGTCATAGAGTTCCTTGAGGCGTTCTTCTGACAAGGCAGCGACAATGAGCAAGATGACTGTCGCACCTGCATTGCGAGCACGGATGATTTGCTTTTCATCGATGATAAAATCCTTGTTCAGCGTCGGAATCTCTACCTGACTTGAAATCTCTCGCAGATAATCCAAATGCCCTTTAAAGAAAACTTCATCTGTCAAAACCGAAATCATCACTGCACCATTCGCTTCATAAGTCTGGGCCTGTTGCACAATATCCACATCGAGATTGATATCTCCCAGACTAGGGCTAGCTTTCTTGACCTCAGCGATTACCTGCAAGCAGTCCTGATGATTCTTCAAAAATTCAGCCAAGCGATAGGTCTGGCGCAGGGGCTGGATTTCCTCCAGCTCCATCTGCTCAACCTCACGCGCCTTCTGCTCTAAGATTCGTGCTAAAAATTCTTGACTCATTTTTGGTACTCCTGTAACAGTCTGAGTTTTTCAAGGGCCTTGCCACTAGCAATCACTTGACGGGCCAAGGCAACTCCATCCTTGATACTAGCTACCTTACCATTAGCATAGAAACCAAGACCAGCATTTAAAACTGTCGTTTCCAAAAATGGACTTGGTTCGTTTTTAAGAACGCTGAGCAAAATTTCTGCATTTTCCTGAGCATTGCCTCCACGGATATCTTCGATAGCGTAGCGCTCCATCCCCAAATCTTCTGGAGTAAAGCTTGATAAGGTGATTTCGCCATTTTCAAGAAGTGCGATCTTGGTTGTCCCGTTCAAGCCGGCTTCGTCCAACCCTTCTGGTCCAGCAACCACGATGGCACGCTTGCGACCCATATTTTTCAAAACCTGAGCTGTACTTTCTAGAAGTTCTGGACGACTAATTCCAAGAAGCTGTGTTTCCAAGGCCATTGGGTGAATCAGGGGACCAGTCAAGTTCATAATCGTTGGAATCCCCAATTCCAAACGAGCTGGCATGATGTATTTCATGGCTGGGTGCATATTTTTGGCAAATAGAAAGACGATTCCAGTTTTATCAAAGACCTTACCTAGTTCAGCTGGTTTGAGGTCTAGGTTGATGCCCAAGGCTTCTAGGACATCTGCAGAGCCAGATTTAGAAGAAATTGAACGGTTACCGTGTTTTGCCATATGAACACCGCCACCAGCCAAGACAAAGGCCGCAGTTGTCGAAATGTTAAAGCTGAAAGACTTGTCTCCACCTGTACCACAGTTGTCCATGGCATCATGGATTTCAGTTGGAATATGTTGGGCATGTCCTCTCATGACTTGAGCAATGGCTGTGCGCTCTTCAGGTGTTTCCCCCTTCATCTTAAGAGCCAAGAGGAGAGAAGCAATCTGTGCTTCAGTTACACGCCCAGTTACGATACGCTCAATGACATCCGTCATTTCCACACCTGATAAATTTTCAAATTTTGCTAGTTTTTCAATAATCTCTTTCATCCTAGTTTCCTCACTTTACAACCTTTTCGATAAAATTCCGAATAGAAGACAAGCCGTCAGGCGTTCCGATACTTTCTGGATGGTACTGGAAGCCATAAATTGGAAGGGTTTTGTGTTGAATTCCCATAATAGCTTGGTCATCAGTCGAACGAGCTGTCACTTCAAACTCTTCTGGCATTTCTTCAATCAAAATACTGTGGTAACGCATGACCGCACGGCCATCCTCAATTCCTTGATACAAAACAGATGGCGCTTCAAAGCTGATATTGCTCTGTTTCCCATGCATGACTTTTGGCGCCAAACCTAGCTTCCCACCAAAGACTTCTGCGATGGCTTGGTGGCCCAAGCAAATCCCTAGAATCGGTTTCTTGCCGGCAAAATCACGAATCATATCTTCCATCTTTCCAGCATCAACTGGCCAACCAGGACCAGGAGAAAAGACCAGACCATCTGCTTTTTCAGCTTCTTCATACAGCTTGGGATCATCATTTCTCAAGACCTGCACTTCTGCAAAATTCCCAATGTATTGCGCCAAGTTATAGGTAAAAGAATCATAGTTATCAATCAATAAAATCATGGTCTTAGTTCTCCAATTCTAGTCATAGATTTAGCCTTGTTAATGGTTTCTTGATATTCGTTTTGGGCGATGGAGTCATAGACAATCCCTGCCCCAGCCTGCACATAAGCTGTCTGATTTTTGAGAATCATGGTTCGGATGGCGATGGCGAAATCCATATCACCCGTCGCAGACAAGTAGCCGATTGCTCCAGCGTATACGCCACGTTTTTCCGTTTCCAATTCATAGATGCGTCTCATGGCCCGAATCTTTGGTGCTCCTGAAACTGTTCCAGCTGGAAGTGTTGATTTCAAGGCATCCATAGCAGTGAGTTCTGGAAGCAAACGCCCTTTCACCACGCTGGTCAAATGCATGACATAGCGGAAGAGCTCCACTTCCATATACTTGGTGACTTGGACACTGGCTGTTTCAGAGATGCGACCAATATCGTTACGCCCCAAATCTACTAGCATCCGATGCTCTGCTGTTTCCTTCTCATCAGAAAGCAGGTCAGTCGCCAAAGCCTTGTCTTCTTCATCCGTAGCCCCTCTTGGTCGCGTACCCGCAATCGGATTGGTTGTCACGATGCCATTTTTGACAGAAACCAAACTTTCAGGACTGGCTCCGATGATTTGATAATCTCCAAAATCATAGAAATAGAGGTAATTTGATGGATTGGTCACGCGAAGATTTCTGTAGAAGTCAAATGGATTTCCAGTAACCTCTGCTGAGAAACGCTGGCTGAGTACACATTGGAACATATCCCCGTTACGAATCAAGTCACGAGCGGTTTCCACCATTTCCTCAAACTTCTGAGGAGCGATATGCGGTTTGAAGTCAAGTGGTGATAAATCCAAATCTTCAAATTCATTTGGAGCAAGGATGCGTAATTCCTCCAGCACTTGGTTCAAGGTTTTTTCCAAATCTTCTTGACTACGATCGCTATAAAGAGCATCCTCAATGACATGGATTTTTTCCTTCTTGTGGTCAAAGACCATGTAACTCTCATAGACAAAGAAATGCATGTCTGGCGTTCCAATGGTATCCTCAGGGATTTGACCAATTTCTTCATAGAGCGAAATCATATCGTAACCGACAAAGCCAATGGCTCCCCCACCAAAAGGTAGATCTGAATGGTGCTGGCTCTTATGAGTCACTTCATAAAGGAAATCTAAAGGATCCCGATCAATCACTTGACCATTTTGATAAAGGACCCCATTTTCAAACTTAATCTCAAAAACTGGATTATAGGCTAGGATAGAAAAACGAGCGGTTTCCTTGTCTCTCGGAATACTTTCTAAGATAACCTTGTGTTGCCCCTTTAGGCGCATATAAGCCAAGATTGGTGATAAGACATCTCCATGAATGATTCGTTCCATTGTAATTTCCCTTTCAGTTTCTTATTTTTAATTTTTTGTCTTTTTTCTATTTCCCTTAAATAGTGCGGACGGGAGCAACTTTCTCCGAAATTTCATCCCTAATTTTTGAGCCTCAGGTCTCAAAAATTCCGTTCTAGAGAAGCATCTTTGCTTCTCTAGAATACCACTATGGCGGGAAATAGCGGTTTAATGCTCACTTCGTTCGCAAATATTTTATAGAAATCTATCTAGTGATGAAGCATAATTTAAAACTAATAGCCATATCTACGATAAATATATAAAAATCCCCACGCAAAATAACTTGCGTGAGGACGAAATTCGCGGTGCCACCTCAATTATAGGATTTCTCCTATCTCTCATTCCTGTCTCAGATACCTCCTGTAACAGGCCGTGCGATAAAGGGCACTCCCTTGAGAATTATGTTTTCTTCTCTTGTTTCAGATGGACCCAACCTTACAACTTTCTCTGCTTGTTTCCAGCAACCACAAGCTCTCTGTGAGAGAAAGGACTGTAATTTTTCCATCTATTATTTTTTAGCTTCTAGGTAGTCTGCAATCGCAGCTACGTCCTTGTCTCCACGACCAGAGACATTGATGATGAGATGTTCATCTCGGTACACTTTTATACTCTTCGAAAATCAAATTCAAACCGCGTCAACGTCGCCTTGCCGTACTCAAGTACAGCCTGCGGCTAGTTTCCTAGTTTGCTCTTTGATTTTCATTGAGTATTACTAGCCTTTTTCCTTGATAGTTGGAATATTTCCACTTTCTATCGCTATCATGTTACGAAAAAAGCCCACACATAGAATCTACTTCCATGTGAGGGCGTTAGTAACGCGGTGCCACCTCAATTATAAAGGGACTATTTCCTTTACATCTCTACCTTGTCTAACAACAAGTTGCACTGTAAGGTGTGCGTACCGAATTTTCATTGTTTCAAATTCATTTTTAAAATCAGCCCACTTTCACTACTTCCAACCACCTGTTCACAATCACCACAGGCTCCCTGAAGATCAAAAATAGTTACTTTTCTGATTTGTTGAACTTATTTTAATACTTTGTTTTTTCTTTGTCAAGACTTTTTTACGATTTTTTTGATAAAGTTAGCACTTTTTCAGAAACTGTTTTGAAAGTCTCAATGATATAGTCTACTTCTTCATCGCTTAATTTAGTATGAAGAGGAAGGGTAATTTCATTTTCAAAGAAGGAATAGGCTCTTGGATAATTTGCCATATCAAACCCAAGATTCTTGTAGGCTGTCAAGAGAGGAAGCGGTTTGTAGTGCACGTTACTTGCGATTCCTGCTTTGGCCAATTCTTGGATGATGAGGTTACGCTCTTCTAGGCTAGCACCTTCTACATGGGTGATGTAGAGGTGGCGTGAAGATTCGACAGTATCAGTCTTGTGTGCCAATGGACGAATGCGAGAACCTGCAAAACCTCGATCATAGCGGTCCACGATGTCTTTACGACGTTCTAGCAAACCAGGATAACGATCCAATTGTACCAAACCAAGTGACGCCATGATATCGGTCATATTGCACTTGTAGGCTGGTGTGACGATATCGTATTCCCAAGAACCCAATTGCATCTTAGCAAGAGCATCTTTAGTTTGACCATGAAGGGAAAGGATTTGGAATTCCTTGTACATTTCTTCGTCATCAATCGCTGGATTGGACTCCCAAGTCGCACTTCCACCCTCAGCAGTTGTAAAGTTCTTGACGGCATGGAATGAGAAGGAAGTAAAGTCAGCGATAGAACCAGCAGGTTGCCCTTTATAAGTTGACCCCAAAGCATGGGCACTATCAGAAACAATCACAATACGGTTAAAGACTTTTTGCCACTTGCTTGTAGCAGTAAAGAGATCCCGTTTCTTCTCCACAACTTGGAACAAACGGTCATAGTCGCAAACAATCCCCGCAAGCTCAACAGGAATAATGACCTTAGTCTTTTCAGTGATAGCTTGCTCCAGCAAGTCATAGTCCATCTCAAAAGTATCTGCTTGAATATCCACCATGACAGGTGTTGCTCCTACGTGCGTGATGACACTACATGAAGCTGTGTAAGTCATGGCTGGAACGATGACTTCATCACCAGGACCCACTTCCAAGACGCGCAAAATCAACTCAAGAGCGGCAGTTGCAGAGTTGAGGCAGACAGTCTTAGGCGTCTGTGTATATTGAGATAAGCGACGCTCCAGTTCTTTGGTCTTAGGACCTGTCGTGATCCAACCAGAACGAAGGGTATCCGCTACTTCAGCAATTTCAGCTTCTGTGATATCGGGTGGTGAAAATGGAATATTGTAATTTGGCATTGATTTGCTCCTTTTATCTGTACTCATTTTCTCATGACTACTTTATTTTAGTACCTCAAACACGGTTTGAAACATGATTTTGATGTCTCCAAGGAAACTAAACTCTCGGAGATAGGTGAGATTATAGCGCATCTTTTCAGGAAGAACATGCTCTACATAAGCTTGGTCAACCGATAGGCCTTTCTCCGTCATTTGACTGATGATGGTGTCCTCATCCTTGTAGTTGATACTGGCTGGAGAGGTAATTCCTGCTGGTAAAAGCAAGGTCGCCATCATTTCAGGGCTGTACTGCTCTGTGTAACGTGGCACTTCAGGACGCGTCCCTACAAAGGACATCTCGCCTTTAAGGACATTGACCAGCTGAGGCAGTTCGTCCAAGCGCACACGTCGGATGAAATTTCCAACCTTGGTAATGCGGCTGTCGTTAGCCGAAGTCACCAGACTGCCTTTTTTATCCGCATCCGTCACCATAGTACGAAACTTCCAAATCTTGAAAGGACGGTTGTACTGGGTCACGCGCTCTTGCTTGTAAATGACGGGTCCCTTGCTATCCAACTTGATCCAAATACTCAAGATGAGAAAGACTGGGGAAGTCAAAATTAGCAAGACCAAGGCTAGAACCCAGTCCAAGCAACGCTTGAAAATCAGCGAACCCTTCCTTTTAGAGACAAGTTGGTAGTAAGACTCAACCTCGCTTGATTTCATTTCCACGGGCAAGTCTTCCCATTTCAGCATGCTGTTTCTCCTTTGTTTTTATTATACTATTTGTCAACATTTTTCATTATACCACAAAATGGAAAAGGCGGTGAAAGAAATCTGTAATTTGAATGATTTCCTTCTTTTACTCAATGAAAATCAAAGAGTATTAGGCCATAGCACCCGCCTGCAAACTATACATCTTGTGATAGGTTCCTCCCAAGGCCAAGAGTTCTTCATGAGTTCCGCTCTCAATGATGCGTCCCTTGTCCAAAACATAGATACAGTTAGCATCTTGGATGGTAGAAAGACGGTGGGCGATAGCAATAGTTGTCCGCCCCTGTCTCATCTTGGCCAGAGAAGCTTGAACCAGACTTTCTGTTTCAGAGTCAATATTGGCTGTTGCTTCATCCAAAATCAGGATTTTAGGCTGGCTGGCAACTGTTCTGGCAAAAGCAAGAAGCTGACGCTGTCCAGTAGAAAAGCTCGAACCACGCTCGGAAACGGGTGCATCATAGCCTAAAGGAAGTTCTTGAATAAAGGAATCTGCATCCACAAAGCTAGCTGCAGCCTGTACCTGCTCATCACTAAGATTTTGGTACATGGCGATATTGGACTTAATAGTCCCATGATAGAGGAAGGGATCCTGCAAGACCAGACCGATGTTTTTTCTCAGTTCTTCCTGACTGTAGTTCCTGATATCCACATCATCCAAGAGAACTCTCCCTGACTGAAATTCATAAAAGCGCATGAGGACATTGATAATGGAAGATTTCCCCGAACCTGTATGCCCTACAAAGGCAATGGTTTCACCCTTATTAACAGAGAAAGAAATATCATCCAGAATCTGATGT
Organism: bacterium; assembly: GCA_905221505.1. Taxonomy (GTDB): domain Bacteria; phylum Bacillota; class Bacilli; order Lactobacillales; family Streptococcaceae; genus Streptococcus. The sequence goes on along the minus strand of CAJNDL010000011.1, from coordinate 14,644 downwards.
TTACCGTCATATGAGAAACACACATGTTCAAAACGGATATTGCCTTCTTGGACTTTGGCTTGCCCATCTTTTTGAAGAGGCTCATAGGTCTTCTCGTCAATCAAGGCAAATACACGCCCTGCAGATACCATGGACGTTTGAAGTGTTGAAAAGTTTTGCGTCACCTCGATCAAGGGATCAAAGAGGCGATTGATGTACTGGATAAAGGCATACATGGTTCCGGCCGTTATCCCGATAGAAAGACCACGGTAGCCAAAATAGGCCATCAAGACAGCGTATCCTAGGAGTTTTAGCAAACTCATGGCAGGTCTCAAAAAGAGGGCATCCAAGGCTACAGAACGGTTGGCATAGACCAAGTGTTCTTGGTTGATCTCATCAAATTCTGCCTGTAGGCGCTTCTCTTGATTAAAGGCCTGGATAATCCTGATTCCTTCGATATTTTCTGCCAGCTTACTATTGATATCTGACAAAAGACTTCTGGTCTTCTCGATGACTTTCACTGATTTTTTCCGATAGAGATTGACCAAAAGGAAAATCAAGGGGAGAAAGAGCAAGACCAAAGCTGTCAAACGGAAATCCAGCACCAACATGGTATAAAGTGTTGTCAGAAAGATGAAAACTGCTGAGATAAAGCTGGATAAAATCCCCGAAAACATATCACTGATGGTTTCGGTATCATTTGTCAAACGAGAGACGATGGAGCCTGCTGGCGTCTTGTCAAAGTAAGACATGCCCAGCCTCTCCATATTGGCAAAGGCATCGCGACGAATATCCCTAACAATACTGTAAGACACCCGCGCAAAGAGAAGATTGCCGACATACTGAACTACAGTTTGTAGGATATAAAGGCCATAATAGACCATCAAAACGGTAACGGCCAGTTGGTTAAGATTGCTGAGATACTGGTCGATAAAGTGGGAAGCCACAAGGGGAATAACACTTTTAATGACCGTCGTCGCTAGGAGAAAACTGAGTGCCAAAAAGGTCAGGAGTCCATAAGGCTTGAGATAGGACATCAAGCGCTTCAATACAGCCCATTGTTCTTGCTTATTCTGCATCTTCTTCTCCTTTCATTTCCAACTGCTGAGACTGGTAGGTTTGGGCATACCAGCCATCTAAAGCTAGCAAATCATCGTGCGTGCCCCGTTCGATAATTTGGCCATTTTGCAGAACTAAAATCAAATCTGCATGGACAACCGCACTGAGACGATGAGCTGTGATAATGGTTGTCTTGTCCTTGCGCGTTTCCTTGAGATTGTCAATAATCGTATACTCTGTCTTGGCATCCACGGCTGACAAGGAATCATCTAAAATCAAGATATCAGGGTCTAAAATCATAGCCCGACTCATAGCCAGACGTTGCTTTTGCCCACCAGAAAGACTGACTCCCTTTTCACCAATCAGCGTATCAAATCCCTGAGGCATAGCTACAATGTCTTGGTAAACTTGAGCTAGCTTAGTCGCTTCCTCTACCGCTGAAAGGGGCAAATTAGGATTTCCAAAGCGGATATTGTCTAGGATTGAAGTCGCAAAGAGGAACTGGTCCTGAGGAACATAGCCCATGAGACTGCGAAGGTCTGTCAGACAATAGTCACGAATATCGTGACCATTTAGATAAATTGCTCCCTCATCCACATCGTATTCACGTAAGAGGAGCTTGATCAAGGATGTTTTTCCAGAGCCTGTCTGACCAACCAAGCCCAGTGTTTGCCCTTTTTCCAGACTAAAGTGAATATCCGTCAGTGTTTCCTCATTTTCAAAGGCAAAGCTGTCAATGGCATATTCCAAACGTCCATTTTCAATACCATCTAAAGGAAATTCAGGGTCTTGTACAGGTGATTCCTGAGACAAAAGTTCCTCAATCCGCTGGTAAGAAACCTTTCCTCGCTGAGTAATATTAAAGAGGAAACCGATGGCCATAAGAGGCCAGACCAACATATCTAAGTAACTGATAAAGGTAACCAGATTTCCAACCGTAATCTGCCCTTCCTGAACCATCAAGGAACCGACCAAAAGAGTTAATACATAGGAGGAACCAACAAACAAGAGAACCATGGGGTCAAAGAGACTATCGTATTTCATGGTTTGCAGGTTCTTTTGGAAGGTCAATTCATTGACTGCCTGAAAAGACTTCAACTCGTCTGCCTGATAACCGAAAGACTTTGTCACTTTGATACCTGATACAGACTCCTGTACCTTGTTATTGAGTTCGGAAAAGGCGGCTTGTGATTCACCAAAGGCCTTGTGAGTCTTTCTTCCCAAACGACTGGTCGCATAAGCCATGAAAGGTAAGGGTAAAATGGCAACTAGGGTCATTTGCCACGAAATGCTAAAGAGCATGGTCAGCAAGGTCACTAGAGCCGTGATAGAGGCATCCACGGCAGACATGACTCCGCCACCTGCCAGACGCGTTAGGGCATTGATATCATTAGTTGCGTGTGCCATCAGGTCCCCCGTCCGATAGGTTTGATAAAAGGCTGGAGACATTTTTGTGAAATGCTCAAACAAGCGAGAACGCATAATCTGCCCCAAACGGTAGGAAGTCCCAAGGATATACATACGCCACACATAACGCAGATAATACATCCCAAAGGCCGCAAGTAGCAAATAAAATAGGTCAAGAAGGAGGTCCTGCTGGGTTAATTGCCCCGATGTGATGGCATCAATGACCCGCCCCATGACCATAGGGGGAATGAGATTGAGGACGGAAACCAAGACCAGGGCCACAATCCCGACTAGATAACGGCGTTTTTCTAACTTGAAAAACCACCAAAGTTTTTGAATAATGGACATAACATCCCTTTCTGATTGCAAATGGAAACCTGAGGCCAAGACTCAATGAAAATCAAAAAGCAAACTAGGTAACTAGCCGCAGGCTGCTCAAAGCACTGCTTTGAGGTTGTAGATAGAACTGACGAAGTCAGTAACCTACATACAGCAAGGCGACGTTGACGCAGTTTGAAGAGATTTTCGAAGAGTACAAGACCCCAGGTTTTTCTTATTCATAAGTTACGACTGAGACGACACCCTTATCATACTCAGCGATAAAGATATTGGCTACATTATCATGCCCTTGTTTGCTGAGGTTATCAAGCAGCCAGTCTTCGCTACGGCCAATCGATTCCAAAACATCCACTTGGATCACACCGTCAGTCACAACTGGATACTTAGGATTTTCATCTCCCATTTGGACTACGATGAGTTGGCCATTTTGCTCCTGCACAGCTCGTTTGACTTGTTTCATCTGGAAAATCCCTTGGCTACGAAGTTTGAGGGCTACATCCGATGCAGACAAACCAACCGAACGACAGGCTTCTGGGTCAATCTTCCCATTTTTGATGAGGAGAGTTGGTTTCCCATCAATCAAGCGTTTCACAAAACGAACATTGTTATTGAGCCATTTGAGGGTCAAGACCAAAATCGTCCACATCATCAGAATCACTGCGTACTGGAGAATGCTGATAGAACTATTGTAAATCACCCCACCGATGATACCACCGAGAACATAGTTCTGAATTTGGTCTGTTGCAGAGTTAGGTGCTAGGTTCCCCTTTCCTGTCACATTGATAACAAAAACCAGCGAGAAGAGACCCAAGGCCAGTTTGATTAAAATTTCCATATAGTTGAGTGTCATTTGTTTACCTCCACCAATTCAATAGCGTCTGTTTGATGTAATTCTAATTTCTCTAAAAGATACTTGTCTGGTTCACTCCCGTTCATGGCACGGTAGACATCTGAACCTACCTTGACAAGCGCTCCATCAGTGGCAGCTGAAGTATTGACATATACTTCTGATTTATCCACTCCCAAGTCTTTGGAAACAACCTCTATGAAATGAAGTGAAGTTTGAAATTGGTTGTTAGAGGCTTGGTTGGTCTGGTATTTTGAGATTGTCACTAAAAGCATGGCTACCAAAGTCAAGGCCAAAATCATGACCAATTCCCGAAACTTAGTCCCCTTTTTATCTCGATAAGCCTTAAAAGAAAAAAATCCTGTGATAGCTAGGAGCACAATCCCAAAGCCAATCATAATCCCATTTTGTTGACTGATTTGGCTAAGCACATAGTCATATGAGTAAAATTTCATTTATTTTCACTCCCTTTCATAAAATCATTCCTAATTATAAACGAAAGAAGGTGATTTTTCAAACCATACGTTGGGGAAATAGACCTTTTTTTGGTATAATAAAATCTATAATCTGAATGAAAAAGGTAACTTTATGAAACTTATCTCATGGAATATTGATTCCCTAAACGCTGCCCTAACTAGTGACTCAGCTCGTGCCAAATTGTCCCAAGAAGTCCTACAAACCTTGGTCGCTGAAAATGCTGATATCATCGCTATCCAAGAAACCAAGCTTTCTGCCAAGGGGCCTACAAAGAAACACTTGGAAATTTTAGAGGAACTCTTCCCAGGCTACGAAAATACGTGGCGTTCTTCCCAAGAACCTGCCCGTAAAGGCTATGCTGGTACTATGTTCCTCTATAAGAAAGAACTCACACCCACTGTCACTTTTCCAGAAATCGGTGCTCCTTCTACCATGGACTTGGAAGGCCGCATCATCACCTTGGAATTTGATAAATTTTTCGTGACCCAAGTTTACACTCCAAACGCTGGCGACGGCCTCAAACGCTTGGAAGAACGCCAAATCTGGGATGTCAAATATGCGGAGTATTTGGCTCAACTAGACAAAGAAAAACCAGTCCTTGCGACTGGTGACTATAACGTAGCCCACAATGAAATCGACCTTGCAAATCCTGCTAGCAACCGCCGTTCACCTGGATTTACCGACGAGGAACGTGCTGGATTTACCAACCTTTTGGCAACTGGATTTACCGACACCTTCCGTCATGTTCATGGCGATGTTCCAGAACGCTACACTTGGTGGGCACAACGCAGCAAAACTTCTAAAATCAACAATACAGGCTGGAGAATCGACTACTGGCTCACCAGCAACCGCATCGCTGACAAGGTAACCAAGTCTGACATGATTGACTCGGGTGCGCGCCAAGACCACACACCCATTGTCATGGAGATTGAGCTCTAAGGAGAAAGCTAATGGACTATCAAGCTGTCATTCCTGAATTTGTAGTATCTGACCTCGAAAAGTCACGCCACTTCTACTGCGACTTGCTGGGATTTTCTGTCGAATACGAGCGTCCAGAGGAGAAATTTCTCTTCCTCTCGCTTGAAGACTGCCAACTTATGCTAGAAGAAGGCAGCACAGAAGAATTAGCCCAACTAATCTATCCTTTCGGGCGCGGTATCAATATTTCCTTTGGCATTGAAGATGTCCCTCAGCTCCACCAAAAACTGCTGGAAGCTGACTATCCTATCCATCGTCCGCTGACCAAAAGAGAATTTCGAGTGGGAGATAGCTTTATTTACCCTCACGAATTTGCAGTTTTGGATCCAGATGGCTATTTTTTAAGATTTAGCGAATAGAAAAAATCTTTCAAATCAGAAAAAGGCATATTGTTAGATCTTGAAGAATCTTGATAATATGTCTTTTATGATGAAAAATACTTCTAAATGTTAGCCTATAATTGAGAATTTGTCCATTTTTCTTCAATTCGTTCGTTTTTTATTTCAAAACACTGACAAAACATTTGATTTCTAAAGTTATTTAGTGTAAAATAAAAACATTGGCGCAAGCCTATTTAAAATTGAATATCGTTTTACTTGTTTATGTCGTGAATTGGCACGACGTTTCTACAAGGTGCCGGAACACCTAACAATAAGTAAGTTAACTTGAGGGGATGGTCTTTTTTGCCATGCCTATTTTGGGGACTTACTTAGGAATTAAGTAGGTCTTTTTTCTATCAGTTTTACTGGATAGAAATCTGAAACAAGGAAATTTATTGGCTGTTAGACTTTAGGAGGTCTTATGAAATTATTAGAAGAGCGCATCCTCGAGGATGGGCATATCTTGGGTGATAACATCCTCAAGGTGGATTCCTTTTTAACCCACCAAGTTGACTTTAGCTTGATGCGAGAGATTGGTAAGGTTTTTGCGGAAAAATTCGCTACTGCTGGCATTACCAAGGTCGTGACCATTGAAGCTTCAGGCATTGCCCCAGCCGTTTTTACAGCTGAAGCCTTGAATGTTCCCATGATTTTCGCTAAAAAAGCTAAAAACATCACTATGAACGAGGGTATCTTAACTGCCCAAGTTTACTCCTTTACCAAGCAGGTTACCAGCACCGTTTCTATCGCTGGAAAATTCCTTTCACCAGAGGACAAAGTCTTGATTATTGACGATTTCCTTGCTAATGGCCAAGCTGCCAAAGGCTTGATTCAAATCATCGAACAAGCTGGTGCCACAGTCGAAGCTATCGGTATTGTGATTGAAAAATCCTTCCAAGATGGTCGTAATTTGCTTGAAAAAGCAGGTTACCCCGTCCTATCACTCGCTCGCTTGGATCGTTTTGAAAATGGTCAGGTCATATTTAAGGAGGCAGATCTCTAATGCAAACTCAAGAAAAACACTCGCAAGCAGCCATTCTTGGCTTGCAACACTTATTAGCCATGTACTCAGGCTCTATCCTAGTTCCCATCATGATTGCGACAGCCCTTGGCTATTCAGCTGAGCAGTTGACCTACCTGATTTCTACAGATATCTTCATGTGTGGGGTAGCAACCTTCCTCCAACTCCAACTCAACAAATACTTTGGAATTGGACTTCCAGTCGTTCTTGGAGTTGCCTTCCAATCAGTTGCTCCCTTGATTATGATTGGGCAAAGCCATGGTAGTGGCGCTATGTTTGGTGCCCTTATCTCATCAGGGATTTACGTAGTTCTTGTTTCAGGCATCTTCTCAAAAGTAGCCAATCTCTTCCCATCTATCGTAACTGGGTCTGTTATTACCACGATTGGTTTAACCTTGATTCCTGTCGCTATTGGAAATATGGGAAATAATGTTCCAGAGCCAACTGGCCAAAGTCTCTTACTTGCAGCTATTACCGTTGTGATTATCCTCTTGATTAACATCTTTACCAAAGGATTTATCAAGTCTATCTCTATTTTGATTGGTTTGGTTGTTGGAACTGCCATCGCTGCTAGCATGGGCTTGGTGGACTTCTCTCCTGTTGCTGCAGCACCTCTTGTCCATGTCCCAACTCCTCTCTACTTTGGGATGCCAACCTTTGAAATCTCATCTATTGTCATGATGTGTATCATCGCAACGGTGTCTATGGTTGAGTCAACAGGTGTTTACCTAGCCTTGTCTGATATCACGAAAGATCCAATCGACAGCACGCGCCTTCGCAACGGTTACCGCGCAGAAGGTTTAGCTGTACTTCTCGGAGGAATCTTTAACACCTTCCCTTACACAGGATTTTCACAAAACGTTGGTTTGGTTAAATTGTCAGGCATCAAGAAACGCTTGCCAATCTACTACGCAGCTGGTTTCCTGGTTCTCCTTGGACTCCTTCCTAAGTTTGGCGCCCTTGCCCAAATCATTCCAAGTCCTGTCCTCGGTGGTGCCATGCTGGTGATGTTTGGTTTTGTATCGATTCAAGGGATGCAAATCCTCGCCCGTGTTGACTTTGCTAACAATGAACATAACTTCCTTATCGCAGCAGTCTCCATCGCTGCAGGTGTCGGACTCAACAACAGTAATCTCTTCGTTAGTATGCCAACAGCCTTCCAAATGTTCTTCTCTAACGGAATTGTCGTAGCCAGCCTACTTGCCATTGTCCTCAACGCCGTATTAAATCATAAAAAGAAATAAGAAAAAGAGGTGCGAGCCTCTTTTTTGTTTATCTATATCCTCACCTGTCTGTCTTCTGACCGCTGGCCTGTGACAAACATGGTAAAGGTGGCTTTGCAGACATTTCTGCCTTCTTGATTGGTGATATCCACATCCACTACACAGGTTGTGCGACCTTGATGGACACATTCTCCTTTAATGGTCAGCACATCGTCGAATTTTCCAGCCTTGAGGTAGTTGATAGAGGACTGGAGTGTCACCCCATCAAGCCCCAGCGAGATAACCACCAAACCACTGATCTGATCGCAAAGAGTAAAGAGATAGCCACCATGGGCATTGCCATAGTAGTTAAGCGACGAGTCCACTACTTTGGTCGTCACCACAACGTGACCATCTCTCATTTTTTCTATTTCGTAATTTTCAAAGGCAGATATAGCATCAAAATGAAAATCTTTCATCGTTTCCTCCTGATATTTCAAACGACACTATGATACTACTTTTTATAGGACTGTGCAAGGAGAAAGCTCCTAGTCTGACAAAATTCCGACCTGCTCTACAAAGCGCATAAAGGCTGCCTGTCCTTGTTCCGTCTGCTTGTAAACCCCTGCATCCTCCAAAACACGTGCAAAGATAGCACCTACAGAGTCCTTGACGATTTCAAGGGCTTTTTCTTTATCCGCTAAATCTGGATGTTGGGCTTTGAGCTTGTCTGCCCATTCCTGATGATAAGATGCAACTGTATCACCTTCTCCAACGAGATAGCTAGCGACTTGTTCCACTTCCGCTTTCAGACGTGGTGGTAAGATTGCCAAGCCCATGACCTCAATCAAGCCGATATTTTCCTTCTTGATATGTTGGACATCCTTATGGGGATGATAAATTCCATCAGGATGCTCTGGCGATGTCTGATTGTCTCGCAAGACCAAGTCCAACTCAAACTGGCCATCGCGTTTACGGGCAATCGGTGTGATAGTATGATGTGGTGTCCCGTCTGTTTCTGACAAGATCTGCACTGCAGAATCTGAATACTGACGCCATTCTCGCAAAATCTTATCAGCCAAGTTAATCAAATCCTCTTTAGAATCCGAGGTCAAACGCAGCACTGACATAGGCCACTTGACAATCCCAGCTTTGACCTGCTCAAAACCAGCAAATTGGAAAGTCTTTTGCAAGGGAGCCAATTCCATAGGGAATACGTGACGACCTCCCTGATAGTGGTCATGAGTTAGAATAGATCCCCCCACAATCGGCAGGTCGGCATTTGAACCCGCAAAATATCCTGGAAACTGCTCTACGATAGCCAGCAGGCGTTCAAAGCTCTGACGACTAATCGCCATGGGACGATGCTGACCATCTAAGAAAATACAGTGCTCATTAAAGTAAGCATAGGGCGAATACTGGAAGCCCCACTCCTGACCAGCCATTTCAAAACGGATAATACGGTGGTTACTACGAGCTGGGTGGTTGACCCGACCATGGTAGCCTTCATTCTCTATACAAAGCTGACACTGAGGATAATTGCTAGCTTGCACCAACTTGGCTGCCGCAATCTCTTTCGGATCCTTTTCAGGTTTAGAGAGGTTAATGGTAATCTCAAGTTCTCCGTAATCAGATGGAACACGATAAGCAATGTTTTTAGCAATAGCCTTGAGCTTGATGTAGTCATTTTTCTGGCTGAGTTGGTAAAAATCCGCTATCGCCTGCTCAGGAGATTGGGCGTAAGTTCCCCAGAAGTCACGATTAACCTGACTTGGACAAGGGGTCACCAAGTCCATCAGTTCAGCACCAAGGATTTCACGCGCAGTCTGACTATCCTCAATCGTCTCTAATCGAACCGCCTCCTCAACAAGCTGGTCCTTGAGGTCAATCAATTTATCCAGATTCGTCTCAACTTCCAAAACACCCTCTCCCACTCGTGCCAAGACACGATTGGTCAGGTAGATTCGATCTATTTCCTCAAAGGTACTTTCTGCAATGACTTCCGTGATAAATGCATCTAGAACTCTCTGACTCATTGATTCTCCTTCCTACTTTCTAAATAGTCTCTGACAGCATCTAAATCCTGAAAAACTTGTTCTGTTTTATTTAAGAAAGACTGTGCTGGCATTTTTAAGTCTGGAATACAAATAACTGGTATCCCAGCTCTATAGGCTGCTTCAATCCCTGCTTCACTATCCTCTAGTACTAAGCAATTCTCTGGCAAAACATTCAAATCACTGCAGGCCTTTAAAAATATATCAGGGTAAGGTTTGCTTTGCTTTACATCTTTTGCAAAAACTAGATGGTCAAATAGGGACAGTATACCATTACTATCCAAAATCATTCTAGCTCTAGACTCAACACTTGAAGTTGCTAAAGCGATTGGAATACCTTCTCTTTGCAAAAAAGCAAGCAAATTTTTAGCACCTTTTTTTAAATTTACACCTTTAGCTAATATTCGAGTTTCCAGTTCATAAACTTTTTCCAAGGTTTGGTCAAAGTTCCAAGGTAAATCATAGGTGTCCAAAAATCGTTGAACATTTTCCTCTTCCCTATGTCCACTGTATTCTCTAGAATATGTTTCTTCTGTGAAAGGAATTCCAAAATCCTCAAGCAATTCTTGATAAACTTTTAGAGAAATGATCTCAGTATCAGCTAATAAGCCATCTAAATCAAATATTACAGCTTCCATTTACTGCTCTCCTAGTCTAAAACGCGAGTGCCACCTGCAACTTCAGCGATATAGAAGCTTGGAGCGTATCCAACAACTTCCTCGTAGTGCTTGCCAACAGCTTCCTTAAAAGCCTTAACTGTATCTTTTTGAACCAAGGCAATGGCACAGCCACCAAAACCTGCCCCTGTCATACGAGCTCCGAGAACACCTTCTTGTGCCCAAGCTGTGTGGACAAGAGTATCCAATTCCAAGCCAGTTACTTCATAGTCATGTTCCAGAGAGACGTGTGACGCATTCATCAAGCGACCAAATGTTTCCAAATCTCCTGCTTGAAGAGCTGCTTGAGCTTTAAGGGTACGTTGGTTTTCAAGCACAGCATGACGAGCACGTTTCAAACGATTTTCGTCTTTGATTAGGTAGCTGTACTGGTCAAAGGCCCACTCGTCCAACTCACCCAATGTCTGAATATCCAAGGCAACTTGCAACTCTTCCACTGCTTTTTCGCACTCAGCACGGCGTTCATTGTATTTAGAGTCTGCTAGTTCACGACGTTTGTTGGTGTTCAGGATAACAACAACATTGTCTTTCAAATCAAGCGGCACCAAGTCGTATTCTAAAGTATTGGTATCTAGGTAAATAGCGCGTTGATCCGCTCCCATACCGATGGCAAACTGGTCCATGATACCAGAGTTGACTCCGATAAAGTTGTTTTCTGTTTGTTTTCCAATTTTAACCAAATCCAAACGGTCTAATTTTAAATCAAAGAGATGCTCTGCCACGACTCCTGTCAAGAGTTCCAAGGATGCTGATGAAGACAAGCCGGCACCATTTGGGATATTCCCATAAACATAAAAATCAAACCCCTTGTCAATCACGTGCCCAGCTTCTTGCAAGAAATGAAGAACCCCTTTTGGATAGTTGGTCCAGCTGTGCTCTTTTTCAAACTTGAGATCAGCTAGAGGCACTTCGATAATACCCTTGTCTTCAAAGTTTGCTGAGTAGAAACGCAAGATTTGGTCGTCACGCTTGCGAGCTGCACCGTAAGTTCCCAAGGAAATAGCAGCTGGAAAAACGTGTCCGCCATTGTAGTCTGTGTGTTCGCCAATCAGATTGATACGACCTGGTGAAAAGAAAGTTTGATCTGCTTCTTGACCAAAAACGGCAAGAAAGTCTTTACGAAGAGCTTCAGCAGTAAGATGTTGTGTCATATGAATTCTCCTTTGACTGTCCGTTAAGTCACCTTAACGTGTAATCGTTTTCTTATATTGTATCCAAGGGATTTGCCAAGGTCAATCCTTTTTACTAAAATTTTACTAAACTATTAGTAAAAGACAGAAAAATATGATATACTAATCTAATCAAGGAGGATTTATGGCTACCTTAAAAGACATTGCACAGCTAGCCTCTGTCTCTATCGCGACCGTATCCCGTGTCCTCAACCGCGACCAGAGCCTATCTGTCACAGAAGAAACCAGACACCGTATTTTAACAGTTGCTGAAGAGCTGGGCTATACTAAGCATCTCAAGACAGGCGAATCCCACAAGCCCAAGCAAAAGATTGCCATTATCCAATGGGTCAGCGAACAAGGGGAGTTGGACGACCTCTACTACTACCAGATTCGCCTTGGGATTGAAAAAAGAGCCCAAGAGTTGGACTATGACATCTTGCGCTATTTTAATGACCATCCTTTTACTCTCAGCGAGGAAGTAATCGGCATCCTCTGCATTGGAAAATTTAGCCGAGCACAGATTTCTGCCTTTGAAGAATACCTAAAGCCTCTTGTATTTTTAGACAGCGATACCCTCTCGCTAGGACATACCTGTATTATCACGGATTTTTACACTGCCATGAAACAGGTTGTCGATTATTTCCTCAGCCGAAGGATGGACCGTATCGGAATTCTAACAGGCCTTGAGGAAACAACCGACCAAGAAGAAATTATTGAGGATAAACGGCTGGAAAATTTTAGGAACTACAGTCAATCCAAGGGAATCTATCATGATGAATTGGTCTTTCAGGGAAGCTTTACGGCCCAGTCTGGCTATGATTTGATGAAGGAGGCTATTCAGAGCTTGGGAGACCAACTCCCACCAGCCTTTTTTGCAGCCAGCGATAGTTTAGCTATCGGTGCCCTCCGTGCCCTCCAAGAATCTGGAATTAGCCTGCCAGACCACGTCAGCCTCATTTCTTTTAACGACACCAGCCTGACCAAACAAGTTTATCCTCCCCTCTCTAGTATCACGGTCTATACTGAGGAAATGGGCCGAGCAGGCATGGATATTCTTAACAAAGAAGTTCTCCACGGTCGCAAAATCCCTAGCTTGACTATGCTAGGAACCAGACTGACATTGAGAGAAAGTACAAGGAATGATTAAGATATTAAATAAGCTAGGCAAAAAGTCTCTAAAAGCAAAAAGCGCATAGTGTCAAATGTTTAGAAACCTTGATACTATGAGTTTTTGTGTGAAGATTTACTTCATTCTCTCTTTAAATTGAGTTTTGTCCCAGCTTCTTTTTCTAGTGTTGATGCCCGTGGGGCTGCTCTAAAGCTGTTACCTTTCGCTTATGTTGCGCATGATTGCTTTGACTGGTGTCCACTTCGATAGTAATATTCTGCACACCTCTTTCTTCTAAGAGCTGACGTACTTGATTCTTTGTTTCCGTCATCTGCTCCCAATCTTCTAAACAGAGATGGATAATGGCATTATTTTCCAGACCATCCATGGACCAAATACTAAGTTGATTGACACTTTTGACATTGGTCAGAGCCTCCAAATCTTTCTCCAAATCACCTGTCTCTAGTCCTTCTGGCACAGCATCCAAGAAAATCTTGAGTGCACTCCAAAAGCGAGGAATGGCTTTTGTTAGAATGAAGATAGAAATGACAAGCGATAAGAGCGGATCAAGGATATACCAATCTGTAAATCGGAGGATAATCGCCATTAGAATGACAGCCAGCCACCCTAGGGTATCTTCTAGAAAATGCAGACTCAGAATAGACTCATTCTTTGTCTTTCCCTTACCAACCACTAAACTCGCTAACACATTAATACTTACTGCAATAATTCCTAACCAGAGAATCCCCTCGTCATTGACTGGTTGCGGATTTAAAATCTTCGTAACATTTTCCAAAATAACTAGAACAGATCCTGTCATGAGTATTATCGCTGTTACCAAGGCTCCTAGCAGACTAAAACGCTTATAACCCAAGGTATACTGCCTATCTTCTTCTCGATTTGAAATTGTTTCTAAAAAGGCCGATATGCCAATGGCTATAGCATCTCCCAAATCATGGACGGAATCAGCAAGAACAGCACTCGAACCAAAGATTCCTCCTGCGATAAACTCAACAATAGCATAGCTTAAATTTAAGAAAAAAGCTACCCAAACAGTATACTTTGCCTTCATCTTTCTCATTCCTTTGTTATAATAGATTTATGAACACCTTGTTCATTATCATTATCCACTAAAACTCAAAGAAAGGATAGAAGCAAAACGTCAGCTTTATTCAGTTCTGAACAATTTGCCTCAAATGTCCATATGACTAACATTGACCGCCGTATCAGTAAAACCAAAAAAGCCATCTATCTGGCTTTTCTACAACTCTTGAATGATAAGGGCTACGAGTCCACTACGGTTCAGGATATCATTGATCTCGCAGATGTGGGACGTTCCACTTTTTACTGTCACTATGAGAGTAAAGAACTACTTCTGGACGAGCTTTGTCACTACCTCTTCCATCACCTCTTTGAAAGAGAGGAGTCCATTTCAACCGAAGATTACCTCGCCCACCTCTTTCTCCATTTTCAGAAGAATCAAGACCATATCACCAGTCTGCTATTTTCCAAAAATGACTACTTCCTCCGTCAACTCCAGAGAGAGCTAGAACACCATGTCTATTCCCTGATGACTGATGATTTAAAAGAAGCTCACCCAAATCTACCTCTTTCTTACCTCCAACACTTGGTCGTAACAAACTTTATCGAGACATTGACCTGGTGGCTCAAAAAAGGGCAAGACTTTACAGACCAGGAAGTTGTGCAATTTTATCTAGACCTTCTCATTCCTAAAAATTGAATACAGAGTAGAACTCAGTTACCTTATTTCTAGGCTAGTGAGTTTTTTATCTTTTCAACAAGAAAAGAGGATCCGCCAATCCTCTTTTTCATAATATATAGTAAAATGAACCAAAAACAGTACAGAATGTGGTATAATCTTCTTATGGCATATTCAATAGATTTTCGTAAAAAAGTTCTCTCTTATTGTGAGCGAACAGGTAG
>CAJNDL010000010.1 GCA_905221505.1 bacterium | reverse complement strand
CTACCTGTTCGCTCACAATAAGAGAGAACTTTTTTACGAAAATCTATTGAATATGCCATAAGAAGATTATACCACATTCTGTACTGTTTTTGGTTCATTTTACTATAAAAAATCCTCACACATTACGCAAGGAAATCGCTATATCAAACAGGCTCTGACCATGTCGGGATTAATTGTAGCACATTCTAAGGATCCAGCTTTTTCTTCTTTTTACAATCGAATTTCCCAAAGAGGAAGCAAGATGAAGGCGATTATTGCTTGTGCTCATAAGATTCTCAGAATCATTTATAAACTACTCTCCACCAAGCAGACTTATCAAAAAGAAAAGGCGCTAGGACTGAGGAAACAGTTCTAACGCCCAAACTAAAAAAATTTCAATTATAGTATAGCACAGGAAGTGTTTTTTTGCGCTTTTTTATTGCGCTTTTTTCAAATAAAATCCCTAGAATTACAGCCACAACGATGGAACCCAGAGCTCGTAACAGGGCGATGTGAAAGGAATTGCCAAAGGCAGAATAGGTCGCAAATAGAACAATGGGATTGATAACTGGTGCAGTCACAAGAAAAGGAACAGCCGTATAACTGGGAACTTTCTTTTCCAGAAAACGATTGATAATGGGGACGATTCCACATTCACAAGAGGGAAAAAGTATCCCAACGAAGGTGCCAAAAAAGATTCTCCCCCAACGATTTCGAGGGAGAAAAAGATAAACCTTGTCAGGTGTGATATAAACCTCAATTAGCCCTGATACAATACTTCCTATCAGCACGAAAGGGAGGGCTTCAATGATAATGGAGAGAAAAATAGCTCCAGTCTGAAGCACACTAGATGGGAGTTGTTGGAAAGCAGTCATCTAGTTTTTCTTTTCTGCTTTAGCTTTTTTCTCTTTGTCATCAGGGAAAGTGACTTGTTTCAAATCAGGGAGTTTAGCAAACTCTTCAAACATCTTGTCCAAGTCGTCTCGTTTTGTAAATTTTACAGCCATAGGTGTACCTCGATTCTAAATTCTACCTCTATTATACTATTATTTTGAGGAAAAGGGAAAAGTTAAAATTGAGTATCTAACGAATAATAGAGCTTGATATATCCTGATATACACTATGATTGTGCTATAATAGTTGTGGAATAACGGAGGAAATGATGGAACACGAAAAAATCGGTCAAGTGACCGACGAAGTAAAAGAAATTTTTAATATTGTTCTTGAAGCGAGTGATATTAAGGTTAACAAAGATGGTTTAAGAAGCCATATGTTGAAACGGCATCATAATGATGTAATTCATCATATCAAAGACCTGGAACTTATACTAAGTAATCCAGATTTCGTTGGGGTCAATCCACGAGAGAAAGATACTAGTTTTGAATATGTTAAAAGATTTGATGATAATGTTCTTGTTGCCATCAAGTTACATAAAAGTGGCGATTTCTTTTATGTTCCGACCATGTATCGCTTACAAGATTTCAAGTTACAAAGTCGTATTAAGTCTGGCAGATTGAGAAAGCTTGACAAAAAAAGTAGATAGTGCTAGAATAACATTAACGAAAGACATTTGAGGGCAGAAAGGTTCCTGCCGCACCTTGAAAAAGGTATCTGAGATGCTGGGTACACCGACCAGCCAAGTGTCCGTTATTTCAAAGGAGGGGCTTAAATGCTCCTTTTTTATTTAAAATTTCAAAATAGATTACACCCACCTCAGGCTCGGGCTTGCGGTTTTTTTATTTCGATAAAAATTTAAAAAGTCAATGTGTTATTCCAGGTCAGGAACATCTTCCAGAACTGGCTGTTATGTCTGATCCATTAAATACTTTTGATGTCATGGGGTGGTTAAAAAAAGGTGGCAATGCTATATAAATAATACGTTATTTGCCCCATAGAATATTGAAATGAAGCAAATTTATTCCCCAACTTATGTTTTAAAATTGTAAGAGCTAATTTGAAACGTTTAGCTTGTGGTATAATAGATTCATGGATAAAAAATATGAAAAAATCTCCCAGGATTTGGGAGTGACGTTAAAGCAAATTGATACTGTTCTAAGTTTGACAGCTGAAGGGGCGACTATTCCCTTTATCGCGCGTTATCGCAAGGATATGACTGGTAGTTTGGATGAGGTGGCAATTAAGGCCATTATCGACTTGGATAAAAGTCTGACCAACCTCAATGATCGTAAAGAAGCTGTCTTAGCTAAGATTCAAGAACAGGGCAAGTTGACCAAGGAATT
This sequence comes from bacterium, assembly GCA_905221505.1. Lineage (GTDB taxonomy): Bacteria > Bacillota > Bacilli > Lactobacillales > Streptococcaceae > Streptococcus. The sequence continues at coordinate 54,215 of CAJNDL010000010.1, read as the reverse complement.
GGAAGAAGCTATCTTAGTTGCCGAAAAATTAGCAGACGTAGAAGAACTCTATCTTCCATATAAGGAAAAACGTCGGACCAAGGCAACTATTGCCCGTGAAGCTGGACTCTTTCCACTTGCTCGTTTAATTTTGCAGAATGTAGCTGACTTAGAGAAAGAGGCTGAGAAGTTTGTCTGTGAAGGATTTGCGACTGGTAAGGAAACCTTGGCTGGTGCGGTTGATATCTTGGTCGAAGCCTTATCGGAAGATGTCAATTTACGTGCTATGACTTATCAGGAAGTGCTGAGACATTCTAAAATCACTTCGCAAGTCAAGGATGAAAGCCTTGATGAAAAGCAGGTTTTTCAGATTTACTATGATTTTTCAGAGACAGTTGGAAATATGCAAGGCTATCGTACCTTGGCCCTCAATCGTGGGGAGAAACTTGGTGTCTTGAAGATCGGTTTTGAACATGCGACGGACCGTATTCTTGCCTTCTTTGCTGCTCGTTTTAAGGTGAAAAATGCCTATATTGATGAAGTTGTTCAGCAATCTGTTAAGAAAAAGGTCTTGCCTGCTATTGAGCGCCGTATTCGTACAGAATTAACTGAAAAGGCAGAAGAAGGAGCTATTCAACTCTTTTCTGACAATCTGCGCAATCTCCTCTTGGTTGCTCCGCTGAAAGGGCGCGTGGTTCTTGGGTTTGACCCTGCCTTTCGTACAGGTGCCAAGCTAGCTGTCGTGGATGCAACAGGGAAAATGTTGACGACTCAGGTTATTTATCCTGTCAAACCAGCATCAGCTCGTCAAATTGAAGAAGCCAAGAAAGATTTGGCAGACCTGATTGGTCAATACGGCGTGGAGATTATTGCTATCGGAAATGGAACGGCCAGTCGTGAAAGTGAAGCCTTTGTGGCGGAAGTTCTTAAAGATTTTCCAGAAGTCAGCTATGTTATCGTCAATGAAAGTGGTGCTTCTGTCTATTCTGCCAGCGAACTAGCTCGTCAGGAGTTTCCAGACTTGACCGTTGAAAAGCGCTCTGCTATCTCAATCGCCCGTCGCTTGCAAGATCCCCTCGCTGAATTGGTCAAAATCGATCCTAAGTCAATCGGTGTCGGTCAATACCAGCATGATGTCAGTCAGAAGAAATTGTCTGAAAGTCTGGACTTTGTTGTGGATACCGTGGTGAACCAAGTCGGTGTCAATATCAATACAGCCAGCCCAGCCCTCCTTTCCCATGTTGCTGGACTTAATAAAACCATTTCTGAAAATATTGTCAAATACCGCGAGGAAGAAGGAAAAATCACTTCACGCGCCCAAATCAAGAAAGTTCCTCGTCTGGGAGCAAAGGCCTTTGAGCAGGCAGCTGGTTTCCTCCGTATCCCAGAAAGTAGCAATATCCTTGATAATACAGGGGTTCACCCAGAAAACTATGCTGCGGTTAAGGAGCTATTCAAACGCTTGGATATCAAGAACTTGAATGAAGAGGCCCAAAGCAGACTCAAGTCGCTTTCAGTCAAGGAAATGGTGCAAGAGCTAGACCTTGGTCCTGAAACCCTTAAAGATATCATTGCAGACCTTCTCAAACCAGGTCGAGATTTCCGTGATTCCTTTGACGCACCTGTGCTTCGCCAAGATGTCCTAGATATCAAGGACTTAGTGGTTGGGCAAAAGCTAGAAGGTGTGGTGCGTAATGTCGTTGACTTCGGTGCTTTTGTTGATATCGGAATTCATGAGGATGGCTTGATTCACATATCCCATATGAGTCGCAAATTTATCAAACATCCTAGCCAAGTGGTGTCCGTCGGAGATTTGGTGACCGTTTGGGTTAAGAAAATTGATACTGAACGTGAAAAAGTCAATCTGTCGCTCCTAGCTCCAAATGAAACTGACTGATTACGTCAATCAGGTTTCACTAGAAGACTTCAGCAGACCTTTTATCCATCAAGCTCAGTGGAATTCTCGTCTGCGAACGACAGGTGGGCGATTTTTCCCAAAAGATGGGCATCTGGATTTCAACCCCAAGGTCTATAATGAACTAGGTTTGGATGTTTTTAGAAAAATTGTCCGACATGAACTCTGTCACTATCACCTCTATTTTCAAGGGAAGGGCTATCAACACAAGGATCGGGATTTTAAGGAACTTTTGAAGGCAGTGGATGGGTTACGCTTTGTGCCACCCTTACCCAATAGCAACTTCAAGACAATCAAGCTTTATCGTTGTCAATCCTGCCAGCAAAGTTATCAGCGCAAGCGTAGGATTGATACCAAACGCTATCGCTGTGGACTTTGTCGAGGTAAATTGCTACTAATAAATCAGCCTGAGGACTGATGAAAGCCGAGCCTATCCGTGATATACTATGACTAACCTAGCAGAAAGAGGAAATACCATGAACAGTAAATTTTATAAAATGAGACGAAATCGCATGATTTCAGGAGTTCTGGCAGGTTTGTCAGACAAGTGGAACTTTGATGTTACCCTTGTTCGTTTCTTGTTTGCCATTTTTACAGTCGCAAACTTTGGCCTTGGTGTGATTATCTATATCATCCTAGCTTCTGTCATGCCAACCAAGGAAGAAATCGAAGCAGAAATGTACGGAACAGGCCCACGCAAACGCAAAGAAGCCCAAGCCATTGACGATAATGAAGGCTGGTTTTGGTGAGGTGAATAATGAAATAAGCTTTGTATTATAAAAGACAAGGCTTTTTTCATCTTGTCAGAATCTATGGCTAAATGGTATAATAAGCGTATAAAAATAATTTGACAGGAAATGTATTATGGCTAATGAGAATGAGTTACTCGCATTACGATCATCAGATATTGAGATTGAATACGATGAATTGCTTAGTTTAGAAAATTCTCTAGAAAATAATCTCACAGATCTTATTAAAGATATAGAAAAAATTGATTTAGATAGGGAAAAATTACAAAATAATGAATACCTTCAAGAATCTATTGAGAATATAGTCTGGGAGCAAGTACAACTTCAACTTGCTGCCCAAATTGGCGATGAGTTTATTAAAGAGAATAATGGACAAACCCTAGATTTACGAAAAGAAGCACATATACAAACTGCTGAAAATTTTGAAAAAGGGAAACTCGCGACTCATAATAGAGATGTTAATTTTCAAGAAAGATACGACACTTGGCAAAATAATTTTGTTAAAGACGACTTAGGGAATATTCAAACACACTCAACTCGTTCAGGTAAAATTGTAAACACTTTAACCAAAGAAGCGAGAAAACCATTTGACACCGGAAGGCCAACAGGTTCAAAAGAAAAAGGAACCCAAATGGATCATACAGTTTCTGCTGGAGAGATTATACGTGATCCAAAAGCAAATGCTTTTTTGACAAAAGAAGAGCAGATTGCTTTTGCAAATAGTAAAGCTAATCTTAACGAAATTAGGAGTGAAGTTAATCAAGCGAAGGGAGATTTATCTACATCAGAATTATTCGATAATCCAAACTCTAAGGGACAATATGCTAGAGAAGTCCATAATATTAGTTCAAAAGAAGAGAAACAGTTAAGAGAGAAAGATAAAGAGGCACGCACGGAATACGACAGAGTGAGAGATGAAGCTGAGAAGCGAGCTATAAAATCAGGTAAAAAATCACGTCGTGATGAGGCGTTAAAAATTTCCGGAAAAGCTTTGAAAGCAGCACTTTTACAGTTATTATCAGAATTTTTGCGAGAATTGATTTCTAAATTTATCTCTTGGCTAAAAGATACAGAAAGAAACTTATCGACTTTTATTGGTAAAATAAAAGAGGCTGTCATATCTTTTGTAAATAACTTAGCAAATCATGTATTAAATGTCGGTAAATCTGTAGTTACAATGATTGCGTCTGCAATAGTTGGACCTGTAATTAATACAGTTCTTAAAGCTTGGACCTTTATACACCAAGGTTGGAAATCTTTGAAAGAAGCAATAGATTATATAAATAATCCTGAAAATAAAGATAAAAGCCTTGATATTATGATGTTAGAGGTTGGAAAAATTATTGTTGCGGGTTTAACAGCTACAGGTGCAATTGTAGTTGGGGAAGTTTTAGGAGCATCCCTCACTGCAAGTTTTCCAGTTTTGGCTATTTCAATACCACTTTTGGGAACAATCGGTAGCGTCATTGGAACATTTATGGGAGCAACTTTATCAGGAATTATTGGCGCTTTCGTACTAAAAATGATTGATCAGCAAATTGTTAATAAACAGATTTCTGAACTAAGTTCTAAGAAAATTGATCAAAATAATGAAATGTTAGTAATCCAAGATCAATTATTAGATGTAAAGAGTATGAAACTACAAGTTGAAAAAAATTCTGTTATCAATACTATTAAGGAAAGACATGATATAGCTGCTTCAATGATGAAAGAAAAGCTATCAGATATTTTTGCAGAATCTACAAGAGACGATAAAAGTGACTTTGATGAGATTGATACTTTATTACAAGAGTTATTAGATTAAGGAGAAAATATGGAACAAGAAGTATTTGAGCAAGAACAAGAAACAATTGAAATAAACATTAGCAAACATGATTTCGACGAAGCGAAAGAGCATCTGAAAGAGTTTGCTGAACAAAGTCAAGATGAATTGTATTTTGATACAGTTAGAACTCATGAAGATTTCTTTGGTTTTGAATTTGCTGAACATGGGGTTACTGGTAAAGAGTTTAATACTTTAGTTGAACAAACTCAAAATTACATTTCAAAATTTTATGATAATCAACACAAACTTATTGAAGAATTTGGTCAAGTTTATAAAGCTTTAGAGGCTCTTGATAAAGATTATATTCAAGCAATTCTCTCTTCTGTAGTTGCCATTGAACATACCAATAAGAAAATTCTGAAAGAACAATCTCGTATTGATAAAACAATTGAGAAACAGACATCTACACTCTTAGCACTTAAGCAATTCAAAGAAAAATTAAATGAAAACAATCATAAAGAATCCATTGAGGAACATGAGGAGCAACTTTCTAAATTATACGATAGAATTGTAAGCTTAGAGGATACAGTAAGCGCGCTTCCTTTGGAGCCTGTCTCGCATACTTCTGAAATTGAAGAACTCAGAAGAGAGTTGAAAGAAAGTAAGCAACGAATTGAACTTATTTCTAATCGACTCCTTACAGTTTTTATCATATCTGGGGTATCCATTGGAATGCTAATTATTGCTTTGCTTTTTATGTTTTTGAGGTAAATTATGACTGTATCTCGTGACAAGCTAATTGAGAGCGCCAAAAAATTGGATCGACAACTGGGTAACGAGTCGACTTTTCTCACAAAAGTGAATGAGATTATAATTGATCATTCTGACACAAATAAAGTAGCTGATTTATATAAATCTATATATTTATTTCAAAAAGAGAATAAAATAAGCAAGATAAGTCAAACGCTAAAAGAATTATCTGATAATTTAGCTTGTTATTTAGGTTACTCTTATCTTTTTGAAATACTGGGGAGGGAGTTAGGAAAACGTAACAACTCTTCTCTGGATGAATTGATGAATGAATTAAATCAATTAGTTGGTTTACAAAAAGTTAAAGAGGAAGTTTCGAGGTTAGTTATATATCAAAAAATTCAGTCAAAAAGGAAAGAGTCTGGCTTAAATATTCCTAAAAGAACTTTACACATGGCTTTCATGGGAAATCCAGGAACAGGAAAAACAACTGTTGCTAGAATAATTGGAAGAATGTACTACCAATTGGGGCTTTTATCCAAAGGACATTTTATGGAAGTCTCCAGAACAGATTTAATTGCAGGTTACCAAGGACAAACTGCACTGAAAGTTAAAAATGTCATAGAAAAGGCGAAAGGTGGAGTTCTCTTTATTGATGAGGCATATAGTATTACTGAAAATGAAAATACTGATTCATATGGTCGAGAATGTTTAACAGAACTTACAAAGGCTTTAGAAGATTCACGAGATGATTTAATTGTTATTGTGGCTGGTTATACCGAACCAATGAACCATTTCTTTGAATCAAATTCTGGTTTAAAATCTCGATTTAATTACTTTATTAATTTTGAAAATTATTCTTCTACAGAATTATTAGATATTTTTGAAACATTAGCAAGAAAAGACGACTACCATATAGATGACAAGCTGAAAGAAGTATTATTAAATTATTTTAATGAAAAGTTAGAAAGTAATCTCACCAATTTTTCTAACGGTCGCTTTGTTCGAAATCTATATGAAGATTTAATAATGAATCAAGCTGTCCGACTTAACCAAAGTGAAGCTGTGAGTTCAAAAGAATTAACTTTGTTGATTAAAGATGATTTTTGTATAGAGGAAAACAGTTCCGGTAACATATTCTTATAATGAACCTTCAAATTGTTTATGAATGTCTTATTGACTGTTGCAATCAAATAACAAATCAAATAGGTTGGTTAAAACTCAATGTCAATAGAAAAAGATGTAAATCTTCTCATAATAAAAAGCATAATATCAAGATTTTCGAACACCTGATATTATGCTTTTTTAATATTAAATGCTTTTTACCCATCCTCTTGTCATCTAGCTGTTTTTCCAACTTCTTCTACAAACTAAAATCATTATTTTAAACTCAGTTTTTTAATCTTTGTTTTCTTGCTGAGACAATACGTTTTTTGAAAAATGATGGATACTGATAACAACTGATAGCCAGCAAATAGCATAAGCAGTAGCTGTAAATTCTGTACCGATAAAGTATGTCTTTTCAACTAAGAGCTGACCGATGAATGGAGAGAGGAGATAGAGAAGTCCGATGAGTATATGTTCTTTGTGTTTCATTAGAGCGCACCTTCTTTCCTTATAGGTAGAACGACTTGCAAGTGTTAAATTTAATGGTATGTTATCTAGGTTAAGCTTACTCAAATGATAGTTCCCGCTTCCTCCTTTCCAAAGTAAGCCTTTTCACACTTATATTTTACAATTTTAAAAATAGAAAATCAAATCATTTTCTAAGTAATTTTGCTTATATTTCCTCGAATCTTACAAAAATGTAAGATTAAAGTCTCTTTTGTAAGGTTAGGTTATGGCAAGCGGTCTTTTTTTGATGTAAACTAGACTCATAAAGAACAAAGGAGTAACATCATGAAACAAATCTTACATAAGAAAACAAGAAAACCAAGCCACAAAGAAATCGAGCGCGTTCAGCTGGGATGCGCTATGATGCAAGCTACATTTCATTTAATGGGATATTAAGAAAGGAGATTCTCATGACACTTTTAGATGTAAAACACGTTCAAAAAATTTATAAAACTCGTTTTCAGGGCAACCAAGTAGAGGCTCTCAAGGACATTCACTTTACCGTAGAAAAGGGTGACTACGTTGCCATCATGGGTGAATCTGGTTCTGGTAAATCAACTTTGCTCAATATTCTAGCTATGCTGGATAAACCAACCCGTGGTCAGGTTTACCTGAATGGAACTGATACCGCAACCATTAAAAATTCACAGGCTTCTAGCTTCCGTCGTGAAAAGTTGGGCTTCGTCTTCCAAGATTTTAACTTGCTAGATACTTTGTCTGTAAAGGACAATATCTTGCTTCCGCTTGTCTTGTCAAGAAGACCTATTACGGAGATGATGAAGAAATTGGTGGTGACAGCTGAGAATCTGGGAATCAACCAATTGCAAGAAAAGTACCCTTACGAAATTTCTGGTGGGCAAAAACAGCGTGTGGCAGTAGCCCGCGCCATCATCACAGAACCTGAAATTCTCCTTGCGGATGAGCCAACAGGTGCCCTTGATTCCAAATCATCTGCAGCCTTACTTGATGTATTTGATGAAATCAATGAACGTGGCCAAACCATTCTCATGGTAACCCACTCAACAGCAGCAGCTAGCAGGGCTAAACGTGTACTCTTTATCAAAGACGGCATTCTTTACAACCAAATCTACCGTGGAGAGAAGACTGAGCGTCAGATGTTCCAAGAGATCTCTGATACCTTGACTGTCATGGCAAGCGAGGTGAATTAGTATGTTTCGATTAACCAATAAGTTAGCGGTATCGAACTTGATTAAAAACTGCAAACTCTACTATCCTTTTGCGCTGGCTGTTCTCTTGGCAGTCACCGTCACCTATCTCTTTTACTCTCTAACCTTCAATCCCAAGATTGCGGAAATCCGTGGTGGAACAACCATTCAAGCTACTCTTGGATTTGGTATGTTTGTCGTCACCCTTGCGTCAGCTATTATCGTCCTTTATGCCAATAGTTTTGTCATGAAAAACCGTTCCAAGGAACTGGGGATTTATGGCATGTTGGGCTTAGAAAAGCGCCATCTGATCAGTATGACCTTTAAAGAGTTGGTGCTATTTGGAATTCTAACTGTTGGAGCAGGGATCGGTATTGGAGCCTTGTTTGACAAGCTGATTTTCGCCTTCTTACTCAAACTGATGAAATTGAAGGTAGAACTAGTCGCTACCTTCCAGACGAATGTTGTCATTGCAGTACTTGTTGTCTTCGGTTTGATTTTCCTAGGCCTCATGTTCCTGAATGCCCTTCGAATCGCCCGTATGAATGCCCTCCAGCTCTCACGTGAGAAAGCAAGCGGAGAGAAAAAAGGCCGCTTCCTTCCTCTCCAAACTATTCTTGGTTCGATTAGTTTAGGGATTGGCTATTATCTTGCCCTTACAGTAAAAGATCCTCTTACAGCTCTAACAACTTTCTTCCTAGCTGTTTTGCTGGTTATCTTTGGTACCTATCTCTTGTTCAATGCAGGGATTACTGTTTTCCTCCAAATCTTAAAGAAAAACAAGAAATACTATTACCAACCTAATAACCTCATCTCTGTTTCCAACTTGATTTTCCGTATGAAGAAAAATGCGGTTGGGCTAGCAACCATCGCTATTTTGTCAACAATGGTTTTGGTAACCATGTCAGCAGCAACAAGTATTTTCAATGCCTCAGAAAGCTTTAAAAAAGTTCTAAATCCTCATGATTTTGGGGTTTCAGGGCAAAATGTTGAAAAAGAAGATTTGGACAAACTCTTGAGCCAGTTTGCAAGTGACAAAGGTTATACGATTAAAGAGAAAGAAGTGCTTCGTTATACTTACTTTGGTATTGCAAATCAAGAAGGGACCAAGTTAACACTTTTTGAAAAAGGACAAAATCGTGTCCAACCCAAAACAGTTTTCATGGTATTTGACCAAAAAGATTATGAAAATATGACTGGTCAAAAACTTTCTCTATCAGGAAATGAGGTCGGACTCTTTGCCAAAAATGACGGACTAAAAGGACAGAAAACTCTAACTCTAAATGATCATCAATTTTCTGTAAAAGAAGAATTTAATAATGATTTCATTGTCAACCATGTCCCAAATCAGTTTAATATTTTGACTGCTGATTACAATTATCTTGTTGTACCTAATCTACAAGCTTTTTTGGACCAATTCCCAGATTCGGCTATCTATAATCAGTTTTACGGTGGCATGAATGTAAATGCCAGCGAAGAAGAACAACTCAAGGTCGCTGACGAGTATGATAAATACCTCAATCAGTTTAATGCTCAATTAAACACAGAAGGTAGCTATGTTTATGGTAGCAATCTAGCAGATGCTAGTTCTCAGATGAGTGCCCTCTTTGGTGGTGTCTTCTTTATCGGTATTTTCCTATCCATTATCTTTATGGTCGGAACCGTTCTGGTCATCTACTACAAACAAATTTCTGAAGGCTATGAAGACCGTGAACGCTTTATTATCTTGCAGAAAGTCGGTTTAGATCAAAAGCAAATCAAGCAAACCATCAACAAACAGGTTTTAACTGTTTTCTTCCTTCCTTTGCTCTTTGCCTTCATACATCTCGCCTTTGCCTACCATATGCTTAGTCTGATTCTAAAAGTGATCGGTGTAATAGATACGACTATGATGTTGATCGTGACCTTGTCTATCTGCGCTATCTTCCTCATCGCCTATGTGCTGATTTTCATGATTACTTCTAGAAGTTATCGCAAAATTGTGCAAATGTAAAAAAGATACCTCGACTTTAAAATCGAGGTATTTCTTGTGTTCTAAATGCTGAAAAGTTGTCCGAGTAAGAAGGTAACTCCCATGGTCAAGAGGCCAATAGCAAGGTTTCGAATCATAGCCGTTTTGGTTGGGGCTTTTCCAAGTTTGGCACTAGTATAGCCAGTAACCAAGAGTGAGAGTCCTACAATCAGGACAGTAGCAGGAATGCGGAAATCACTTGGGAAAATGGTCACTGAGAGCATTGGAGGCAAACTTCCAAGGAAAAAGGCAACAAAGCTAGAAATGGCAGCGTGCCAAGGATTGGTAAATTCTTCATACTCTATCCCATATTTTTCCTCTACTAAAGCCTTGAGTGGATTTTTTAGAAAGGCCTTGTTTGTCAAGAGTTGGGCAGAGGTTTCACATTCTCCATTTTGGATATAGGCAGCATAGAGAGACTTTTTGGCTAACTCTATATCTTGGTCTAGCAAGACTTGCTCACGGGCAACGGCTGCTTCCTCGGTATCTTTTTGAGTTGAAACGGATACATATTCTCCACCAGCCATTGAAAAGGCACCAGCTAAGATTGCTGCAAAGCCTGATAAAAAGATGATCCAGATATTGGTCGTGGCACTGGCAACCCCGATAACCACACCCGCAATGGAAATAATCCCATCATTGGCACCAAGAACGCCCGCACGCAGGATATTTAAACGACCTGCAAAATTTGAATCAATTTCGTGATTTGTTTCTGACATATTATTCTCCTTTTTATCCAGTATAAAGGAAAAATATAAGGAAATCAATCTTTTAAAACTGTCTGAAAAAAGTTGCACGATTTTAATGAAAAGATCTTTTCTGTCAAATCTTTATCAATAAAACATGCTATAATAGTTGCAGAAAGGTTGGTATTTATGGCTAGGATATTGGTTATTGAAGACAATAGTGACATTCAAGAAATTTTACGAACACTTCTTACTGAGGAGCATGAGGTGATTCAAGCCTTTTCTGGTACAGAAGGAATCATGCGTTTTGATCAAGGTGGGATTGACCTCGTTCTGCTAGATATCATGCTTCCTGGGAAAAATGGGGATCAGGTTTTAAAAGCCATCAGGGAACAAAGTCAAATTCCAGTCATTATGCTAACGGCTTTGAGCGATAAGAAATTAATCAGTCAATATCTCTTGGACGGTGCCAATGATTACATAGTGAAACCTTTTGATTTGGACGAAGTCTTTGCCAGAGTTACTGTTCAACTACGTCAAAGCGTAGAAAAACAGCCTATAGAACTAGGAAAAACTGAAAATCTGCCACAAAACTTGAAAAATATCCAGTTTGATGCAGAAAGTTTTGAAATCAAAAATAGTCAGGAAACCATTCGTCTTGCTAAGAAAGAATGCTTAATTCTCCAAACTCTCCTCAAACATCCTAAGAAAATTTTCACCAAGGAAGAACTTTATGAATTGGTCTGGGAGGATAGCTATCTACCTGGAGATAATACCCTCAATACGCATTTGAGTAATCTTCGTAAAAAATTAAACCAGCTGGATCCAACTCAAGAATATATTGAAACCATTTGGGGAGTTGGGGTAAGATTAAAAGGAGATAAGCAATGACCTACATGATAATTTTTGTCCTACTGGTACTCCTAATTATTTTATCGATTACATTGATTCGCTACCATATAGCACTTAAAAACTTGAGTCAACAAATTGAAGACAAGATTCTCACGGGTAGTATGAAAAGAGTCGGAGTCAGCATTTTTTCCAAACATTTTCTACATCTCTACCAGCAAATTGAAAATCTATTTCAGGAAGTGGAACAATCTCGATTGGTGATGAAAAGGGAAAAGCAAACTCTGGATATGGCCATCAGCAATATCGCTCATGATATTCGGACACCTTTGACTATCGCTTCAGGTTACACCCAACAATTGATAAAGTCTCCTGAAAAGCAAGCAGAAACCTTACAAAAAATCGCCCAGCATCTTGATTTAGTTTCCAAACGTTTGGAGGCACTCCTAGAATATCGTCGTTTGATGGAAGGAGCTGTCAAACCGAAACTGGAAGAAGTGGATCTTTCCGCTTTTATTACCAAAAAAACTTTGGCTTATTATGATGTTTTTCAGGCGGCAAATATCACGCTTGATTTTAAGGTTGAAGCTGGTTTAAAAACGAGGACTGATGAAGACTTGCTGGATCGAATTTTACAAAATTTGCTCGGAAATGTCCTCAAACATGGCAAGGAAGAAGCGCGGCTATCTTTGAGAAAGGAAAGGGAACAGCCTGTTTTAGAGATTGCAAACCTTGTCAAACAGCCCATCAAAAAAATAGAAAATCTCAGCAACCGTTTTTATTCTGAAAATCTATCTGACACCGAAGAATCCTCTGGTTTAGGTCTCTATATTACTGAGGAATTATGCCATCTTCTCGGTGCAGAGATGAAACTAAGCACAGATGGACAGTGGTTATCGGTTTTCATTTATTTTTAACGAAATAAACCTCCTCTGTAGGCTAGAGGAGGTCGTTTTTATAGACTTTTCTTTTTGAAAACTGCCAGTCCACTTAGATTAAAGATTACAATAACAGCTAAGCTAACTATAAGTGTATAGAAAATGGATTCACTATTAGCAGTCATAGCATAGAAAAATTGCAATGATAAATATGGCAAAATTTTGATACTTGGGAAGATGAGCATTGGCATAGAAAGTAAGATAGAGCTGACCAAATAGCCAATAAATACTGCAAGATAAGAGTGACTAACATAGAGAATAAAGGAAACAATGGAAAGCCAAGCAAGGAGGCAAAGGAATTGAAGGGAAATGGTTATCAGTAGATTGCCAATAAAGCCATCAGGCATCGTTCCCAATCCATTTAAGATAGTTGCTGGAATAAAGGCAATCACAAGACTGATGATAACTTGCAAAAGTGCAATACAAGCCAGTACAAAGGCTTTGGCAAGGAAAAACTCTGTACGAGAAATCCCTACTGTCAAACTATTTTTATAGAGCTTTCCGATTAAATCAACACCGAGAACTAGACAAGTTAGAACAATACAGAGAAAAACGAGGTTTGAACCTTGACTAGATGCGTTAATCAGGGCTTGTACACCGTCCCAACCATGGGTTGGAATGTCTGGCTCTTCTGTCTGAATTGCCATCAGATGGCCAGTAGCCCCAAAAACAGCCCCCATTAACATGAGTACAAAGAGAATGAACTCTGTAATCCAGAATCCTTTGGAACGGAAAAGACGGTAAAAGTCTGCTTGAATGGTATGTATCATGATTTTCCTCCTATTCGACCAATTGTGTGAAGTATTCTTCTAGGTTTTGACGGGCGTAGTAAATCTCGTCAATAGCGACATCTGCCAAGGTTAATTCCTTAAGAATCTGTTTGACATCTTGTTCCTGACCAAAGATGTGGATTTCATTCTCAGGATTGACAACCTTGAACTGGAGCTGGATTTGTTCTTTCAATACTTGGCAAGCTTTCTCTTGGTCAGCTGTCTTAAGCACAATATAATCCTCACTTAGTGTTTCAAATTCAGCTTTGCTGATTTCACGGATAATCTTGCCTTGATCTAAAATACCAAAGCGATTAGCTACGAGGTAGAGTTCTGACAAGATATGGCTAGAGATGAGAATGGTGATTCCTTTTTCTTGATTGAGCCGTTGAATCATCAAACGAAATTCTTTGATACCGATTGGGTCAAGACCGTTGATAGGTTCATCTAAAATCAGGAAGTCTGGTTTGGAGATAAGGGCAATAGCGATACCAAGTCTTTGCTTCATTCCAAGAGAGAAATCTCGAAAGACTTTTTTACCTGTATCTGACAAGCCTACATAGTCCAGCGTTTCTCGAATGACTTGATCAGCATTTGGAATATGACGAATCATACAGTAATATTTCAGATTTTGATAGGCTGTTAAGTGATTATGAGCTACAGGTGATTCGATCACTGAACCTACTCGAGATAGAGACTTGCTCCACTCATTTTCCGTTTTGCTGGAGAAGAGGGAAACAGTCCCTTTATCCGCAAAGAGTAGTTGCGTAATGATTTTTATTAAGGTGGTTTTCCCAGCTCCATTCTTCCCGATAAGTCCATAAATATCTCCCTCTCTTATCGTTAGATGAAGATCTTGAAGAATAGCTTGTTTGGCAAAGTTTTTGGACAATCCATGAATATCAAGTACTGTTTTCATGATTCTCTCCTTTTGATTTATTTTGATAACTCTAGTATAAAGCATAGAAGTCAAAGAAAGCTCAAGCATTTCTAAAGAGTTTCTAAAGTTTTAGGAATTCTTAAATATCAAAACCCAGTTGACATGAACTGGGTTTCTTAATTATAGAATATATTTTTCAATCGCACGCGCGACGCCATCTTCTTCGTTGCTTGCTGTAACGTCATCAGCTAGGGATTTGACATAATCGCTGGCATTTCCCATAGCAATGCCCAGTCCTGCAAACTGGAGCATTTCGATATCGTTATTGGCATCGCCCATGGCCATGATTTCTGATGGCTCAATCTTCAAAATCGCTGCTAGTCGAGAAAGAGCAGTAGCTTTTGTCGTTCCAAGTGGCATGGCTTCATAAATGACAGGCTGTGAACGAACTCCGCTAAATCGTTGGCAGAGTTCCTCAGCAAAACTCTGCTCAAAATCGTCTGTTTGGCTCTCTGTCCCTAAAAACATACCTTGGAACATACGATACTTACCACTGGTCGCTTCCTCAAGAGAAATTTCAGTCAGGTCTGAAAAGACTAGCTCGGCATCATTTTGAATGATTTCATTTGGCTTGCCACCGAGGACAAAGTAATGCTCCTCATCAAAAAGAGTCAACTGAACATCACTTTTTTCAGCTAAGTCATAAAGGTATTCTATGTCAGATGGACTGAGTTCCTGCCAGTCAACTAGCCGCCAGTCACTGGTCTGGTGAGTTGAACAACCGTTGTTAACAATGACATACTCATTCTGGAGGTCCAGCCCTAGTTTTTTATAGTAAGGGAGGACGCCAAAAAGGGGGCGACCCGTACAAAGTACCAGTTTGACACCTTTTTCAATAGCTTGGTGAATAGCAGTGATGTGAGCTTGTGGGATTTCCTTGGCTTCATTGAGGAGAGTTCCGTCCATATCCAAGGCAAGTAGTTTAATCATAGGTCTTCCTTCTTTATCTTTTGGTCTTATTATAGCATATTTTGGAGAAGATAATGGTAAAAGGGTAGGGACTAATTGATTTTACAGTTTAGGATGTTTTGATGACAATTCATGATTTGAAGAGGATACTTTGCGAAGATATGCTATACTAAACTTGTGATTCAATCAAGTATTTTGTAAGCTTATTAAGGAAAACAGAGGGTTTAATATGAAAAAACGGATTATTCAAATTTTACTAGCATTGTCCTTAATTTTTTACAAATCAACTTGGTTTTGGAGACTTTTCACTCACCTCGCAAAGCACTATCTACCAGCAAGTCGTGAATTTTTTCAGATTCTACTTTTGATGGAAAGTGGAGTTCTTTTGTCAGCAGTCATCTATCTACTAGTTTTTTCAGGAAAGAAAACTTTTCATTTCAAGTGGCACTTGAGGTACTTTATCTACCTTTTACTGGGCTATATCATTTCGTATATGTCCGACTTCCTCTTGTCTTATTTCATACCCTCGTCTTCAAATCAAATCTCTTTGAATGAAACGATAGAAATGATAGGGAGACAGGAATTACCCTATTTCTTGCTCATAGTTTGCTTCATCGGCCCTATTTCTGAGGAATTGATTTATCGCGGTGTGCTTATGACAACCTTTTTCAAAAACTCACCTTGGTACGGAGATATCTTGCTTTCTGCTATTATTTTCGGTTATATTCATATCAATTTCGCTTTAACACCTCTTGCCTTTTTCATTTATGCTAGTGGAGGTCTTATTTGGGCTCTATTGTATCGCATGACAAAAACTCTCTACTATCCAATAGTGGTTCATATCCTCATCAATATCACTGCCTTCTGGAACTTGTGGTTACTCCTATTTTCAGGAAGTTAGCTTACTAAAACAATGTCGGAACTTTCCGGCATTTTCTTTTCAATAGATGAACAAGAACCGATTATTTACAGGATTGAATAGCTAAAAAATGGTATAATAAAAGGTAATCAAAAATTCCAACGAGGCTGAGATGAAACTACTTTATACTGATATTCGGACTTCTTTGACAGAAATCCTGACCAGAGAGGCGGAGGAGCTAGTTGCTGCGGGCAAGCGGGTCTTCTACATTGCCCCCAACTCTCTTTCTTTTGAAAAGGAACGCGCCGTGCTGGAATGCTTGTCCCAGCAGGCTTCTTTTGCTATTACCGTCACGCGCTTTGCTCAAATGGCTCGTTACCTGATTTTGAATGATTTGCCAGCTAAGACCAGTCTTGATGATATCGGTCTTGGGATGGCCTTTTACAAGTGCCTTGCGGAACTTGATCCCAAGGAATTACGAGTTTACGGCGCAATAAAGCAAGATCCTCAGTTTATCCAGCAGTTGATTGAGCTTTATCACGAGATGACGACTGCTCAGATGAGTTTTTTGGACTTGGAAAGTTTGACAGATGAAGACAAGCGAGCAGATTTACTTTTGATTTTTGAGAAAGTAACCGCCTATCTCAATCAAGGTCAGTTAGCTCAGGGCAGTCAGTTATCCCATTTGATTGAGGCTATTGAGAATGACAAGGTAAGTAGTGATTTTACTCAAATTGCCCTTGTCATTGATGGATTTACCCGTTTTTCTGCCGAGGAAGAGCGGATTGTGGACTTACTTCATGGCAAGGGTGTTGAGATTGTCATTGGGGCCTATGCTAGCAAGAAAGCTTATACCAGTCCTTTTAGCGAAGGTAATCTTTATCAAGCCAGTGTGGAGTTTCTCCATCATCTAGCTTCTAAATACCAAACACCTGCACAAGACCTTTCTCAAGCTCATGAGAAGATGGATAGTTTTGACAAGGCCTCTCGTTTGCTGGAGTCTTCTTATGACTTTTCAGAGCTCACTTTGGAGGTCGATGAGAAAGACCGTGAAAACCTGCAAATCTGGTCTTGTTTGACGCAAAAAGAAGAGTTGGAGTTAGTTGCCCGTAGTATCCGTCAGAAATTGCATGAGAACTCAGACCTTAGTTACAAGCATTTTCGTATTCTCTTGGGAGATGTGGCTTCTTACCAGTTATCTCTAAAAACGATTTTTGATCAGTATCAGATTCCTTTTTATCTTGGTAGAAGCGAAGCTATGGCCCACCACCCTTTGACACAGTTTGTCGAGTCTATTTTGGCTTTAAAACGCTACCGTTTTCGTCAGGAGGATTTGATAAACCTCCTCAGAACAGGTTTGTATACCGACCTTAGACAAGCTGATATTGATGCTTTTGAGCAATATCTCCGCTATCTTGGTATCAATGGCTTGCCATCCTTTCAGCAAACCTTCACCAAATCCCACCATGGAAAATTTAATTTGGAACGTTTAAATGCTCTTCGTCTGCGTATTTTAGCCCCTCTTGAAACCCTATTTGCCAGTCGAAAACAGAAGGCTGAAAATCTCTTGCAAAAGTGGAATGCTTTTCTAAAAGAAGGAGCGGTGACCAAGCAACTGCAAGATTTGACAGCTAGCATGGAAGCTCTTGAACAGGAAAGACAAGCCGAAGTTTGGAAGGCTTTCTGCCATGTTTTAGAACAATTTGCGACCGTTTTTGCTGGTTCACAGGTTAGTCTAGAGGACTTCCTAGCCTTGCTCCATTCTGGGATGAGCCTATCTCAGTACCGTACTATTCCAGCAACCGTAGACACCGTTCTGGTGCAAAGCTATGATTTGATTGCGCCACTTACTGCTGACTTTGTCTATGCCATAGGGCTGACTCAGGACAATTTACCAAAAATAGCGCAAAACACCAGTCTTTTGACTGATGAAGAAAGACAAAGCTTAAACCAAGCGACAGAGGAAGGTGTTCAATTACTGATTGCCAGCAGTGAAAATCTCAAGAAAAATCGCTATACTATGCTTTCCTTGGTCAATTCTGCACGTAAAGAGTTGGTCTTGTCGGCTCCAAGCCTTT
Organism: bacterium; assembly: GCA_905221505.1. Taxonomy (GTDB): domain Bacteria; phylum Bacillota; class Bacilli; order Lactobacillales; family Streptococcaceae; genus Streptococcus. Next base: position 36,237 of record CAJNDL010000010.1, on the reverse strand, counting down.
TTAATGAAAGTGAAAGTAAGGAATCTGCCTATCTTCAAGAGCTGGTCCATTTTGGATTTAGTCGGAAAGAGAAGAGAATGAATCACAAAGGGCTGTCTAAGGAAGATATGGGTTCATATCACAGTCTTTTGTCTAGTCTGGTTGCCTATCACCAGCAGGGCGATACGAGTGATAGGGAGCAAGATTTGACCTTTGTCAAGGTTCTGGCGCGTGTGATGGGTAAAAAACTAGACCAGCAAGGTTTAGAAAATCCAGCCCTCCCAACCAGTCCAAGTAGTAAGCAGTTGGCTAAGGACACCTTACAAGCACTCTATCCTACTGATCAGGAGTTTTACCTGTCAACCTCTGGTTTGACGGAGTTTTATCGCAATGAATACAGTTATTTTCTTCGCTACGTTTTAGGTTTGCAAGAAGAATTGCGCCTACGTCCAGATGCTCGTAGTCATGGGAATTTCTTGCACCGTATTTTTGAACGGGCCTTGCAGTTGCCTGAAGAAGATTCCTTTGATCAACGTTTGGAACAGGCTATCCAAGAAACCAGTCAAGAGCGGGAATTTGAGGCTATTTATCAAGAAAGTTTGGAAGCCCAGTTTACTAAGGAAGTTCTGCTTGATGTTGCACGGACGACTGGACATATTCTTCGTCACAATCCAGCCATCGAAACCATCAAAGAAGAGGCGAACTTCGGCGGTAAAGAGCAGGCCTTTATTCAATTGGACGATGGTCGCAGTGTCTTTGTACGAGGCAAGGTTGACCGCATTGATCGTTTGAAAGCTGATGGGGCGATAGGAGTGGTAGACTACAAGTCGAGTCTAACTCAGTTCCAGTTTCCTCATTTCTTTAATGGACTCAATTCCCAGTTACCAACCTATCTAGCTGCCCTAAAAAGAGAAGGGGAGCAGAACTTTTTTGGTGCCATGTACTTGGAAATGGCCGAGCCAGTCCAATCTCTGATGGCCGTCAAAAGTCTAGCAGGTGCAGTAGTAGAAGCTAGCAAGTCTATGAAATACCAAGGACTCTTTTTAGAAAAAGAAAGCAGTCACTTGGGTGAATTTTACAATAAAACCAAAGCCAACCAGTTGACGGATGAGGAATTCCAGCTCCTGCTGGACTACAATGTCCATCTTTACAAGAAGGCAGCTGAGAAGATTTTAGCAGGCCAGTTCGCCATTAACCCTTATACCGAAAATGGCAGAAGTATTGCCCCCTACGTTCAGCAACATCAAGCCATCACAGGATTTGAAGCCAATTACCACTTAGGTCAAGCCCGTTTCCTAGAGAAGTTAGACTTGGCTGACGGCAAGCGTTTAATCGGAGAAAAACTCAAGCAAGCTTGGTTTGAAAAAATAAGAGAGGAGTTGAATCGATGAAGCCCATTCCCTTTTTAACTGAGGAAGAAATTCAAAAACTGCAAGAAGTAGAAGCAAATTCGAACAAGGAACAGAAGAAAACTGCCGAGCAAGTTGAAGCAATCTACACTTCTGGCCAAAATATCCTAGTCTCAGCATCGGCTGGTTCTGGGAAGACCTTTGTCATGGCTGAGCGTATTCTGGATCAGTTAGCGCGTGGTGTCGAAATTTCTCAACTCTTTATCTCAACCTTTACCGTCAAGGCTGCGACCGAACTTAAAGAACGTTTGGAGAAAAAAATCAGCCAACAAATCCAAGAAAGCGATGACGTTGACCTCAAACAACACTTAGGACGCCAGTTGGCAGACCTACCTAACGCTGCCATCGGAACTATGGACTCTTTCACACAAAAATTCCTTGGCAAACATGGCTATCTGATTGATATTGCGCCTAATTTCCGAATTTTACAAAACCAAAGCGAGCAACTCCTTCTAAAAAATGAAGTCTTCCACGAGGTCTTTGAAGCGCATTATCAAGGTAAACAAAAAGAGTCCTTTAGTCATCTGCTGAAAAACTTTGCTGGGCGTGGCAAGGATGAACGCGGTCTGCGCCAGCAGGTCTATAAAATCTATGACTTCCTCCAATCCACCAGCAATCCTCAGAAATGGCTGAAGAACTCTTTCCTCAAAGGCTTTGAAAAAGCTGATTTTACTAGTGAAAAAGAAAAACTGACTAAGCAAATCCAGCAAGCCCTTTGGGACTTGGAAAGCTTTTTCCGTTACCATCTGGATAATGATGCCAAGGAATTTGCAAAGGCTGCTTATCTAGAGAATGTTCAGTTGATTTTAGATGAAATTGGCTCCTTAAATCAAGAGTCCGATAGTCAGGCTTATCAAGCAGTGCTTGCGCGTGTTGTTGCCATCTCCAAGGAGAAAAATGGTCGGGCTCTAACTAATGCCAGTCGTAAGGCTGATTTGAAACTTCTGGCTGATGCTTACAACGAAGAGAGAAAGACCCAGTTTGCTAAACTAGGACAATTATCAGACCAGATAACCATTCTGGACTATCAAGAACGTTATCATGAAGACACCTGGGAACTAGCTAAGACCTTCCAAACCTTCATGAGTGATTTTGTGGAGGCTTATCGTCAGCGTAAACGTCAGGAAAATGCCTTTGAATTCGCTGATATCAGCCATTATACCATTGAGATTTTAGAGAATTTCCCGCAAGTTCGTGAGGCTTATCGGAATCGCTTCCACGAAGTCATGGTCGATGAGTATCAGGATACCAACCACATTCAAGAACGGATGTTGGAATTGCTGTCGAATGGTCACAATCGCTTTATGGTGGGGGATATCAAGCAGTCTATCTACCGTTTCCGTCAGGCAGATCCCCAGATTTTTAATGAAAAATTCCAAAGATATGCACAAAATCCCCAAGAAGGAAAGCTCATTCTCCTCAAGGAAAATTTCCGTAGCAGTTCAGAAGTGCTGTCAGCAACCAATGATATTTTTGCACGCCTTATGGACCAAGAAGTCGGTGAAATCAACTATGACAGCATGCACCAGCTTGTTTTTGCCAATAGCAAACTAACTCCCAATCCAGACAACAAGGCGGAATTTCTCCTTTACGACAAGGACGATTCTGGTGAGGAAGAAGAGAGTCAGGCAGAAACGAAACTAACAGGTGAAATGCGCCTAGTCATCAAGGAAATCCTTAAACTTCATCAGGAAAAAGGTGTTGCTTTTAAGGAAATTGCCCTTTTGACCTCTAGCCGCAGTCGAAATGACCAGATTCTTCTTGCCCTGTCTGAGTATGGAATCCCTGTCAAAACCGACGGTGAGCAAAATAATTATCTCCAATCCTTAGAAGTACAAGTCATGCTGGACACCCTTCGTGTCATTCACAATCCCCTACAAGACTATGCCTTGGTCGCTCTCATGAAGTCTCCAATGTTTGGATTTGACGAGGACGAGTTAGCACGTTTGTCCCTTCAGAAAGCAGAAGATAAAATCCAAGAAAATCTCTATGAAAAACTGGTCAATGCTCAAAAACAGCCAACAAGCCAGAAAGAGTTAATTCACTCAACACTAGCTGAAAAACTAAACCAATTCATGAATATCTTGGATTCTTGGCGCTTGTATGCCAAAACTCACTCCCTTTATGACTTGATTTGGAAGATTTATAATGACCGTTTTTACTATGATTATGTTGGAGCTTTGCCAAATGGTCCTGCTAGGCAGGCTAATCTCTATGCCCTAGCTCTACGGGCTGACCAGTTTGAAAAGAGCAATTTCAAGGGCTTATCTCGTTTTATCCGTATGATTGACCAAGTCCTAGAAGCCCAGCACGATCTTGCAAGCGTGGCAGTAGCACCGCCAAAGGATGCTGTAGAACTCATGACCATTCACAAGAGTAAAGGGCTGGAGTTTCCTTACGTTTTTATCCTCAATATGGATCAGGATTTTAACAAGCAAGACAGCATGTCAGAAGTCATTCTCAGTCGTAAAAATGGACTAGGTGTCAAATACATTGCCAAAATGGAGACAGGAGCAGTGGAAGCCCACTACCCTAAAACCATTAAACTCTCCATTCCTAGCCTAACTTATAGGCAGAATGAAGAGGAATTACAGCTGGCTAGCTATTCAGAGCAGATGCGTCTCCTTTATGTTGCCATGACGAGGGCTGAGAAAAAGCTCTATCTTGTAGGCAAGGGTTCGCGTGAAAAGCTGGAATCCAAGGAATTCCCAGCAGCAAAAAATGGAAAACTAAATAGCAACACTAGACTTCAAGCCAAGAATTTCCAAGATTGGATCTGGGCTATCAGCAAAGTATTTGCCAAGGACAATCTCAACTTTAGCTATCGTTTTATTGGTGAAGCCCAGCTGACCAGAGAGGCTATCGGAGAATTGGAAAACAAGAGTCCTCTCCAAGATAGCTCCCAAGCAGACAATCGCCAGTCAGAAACCATCAAAGAAGCTCTTGAAATGCTGAAAGAGGTGGAAGTCTATAATACTCTTCATCGCGCAGCCATTGAACTGCCTAGTGTTCAAACCCCAAGCCAAATCAAGAAATTTTATGAACCTGTTATAGATATGGAAGGGGTCGAGATTGCTGGTCAAGCCCAGTCAGTAGACAAGAAAATTAGCTTTGATTTGCCAGATTTTTCAACCAAAGAAATGGTAACAGGAGCTGAGATTGGGAGTGCTACCCACGAACTCATGCAGAGAATTGACCTCAGTCAGCGACCAACACTTGCTAGTCTGACAGAAACTCTCAAACAAGTTCAAACCAGTCAAGCTGTCAGAGACAAGATCAATCTTTCTAAAATTCTTGCATTCTTTGACACAGCACTTGGTCAGGAAATTCTTGATAATACAGACCATCTCTATCGTGAGCAACCCTTCTCCATGCTCAAACGAGACCAAAATAGTCAGGAAGACTTCGTTGTCCGTGGAATCTTGGATGGCTATCTGCTTTATGAGGATAGAATTGTTCTGTTCGACTACAAGACAGACCGCTATGATGAGCCAAGTCAACTCATAGACCGCTATCGTGGTCAATTAGCCCTATACGAAGAGGCTTTATCACGAGCCTATTCGATTGAAAATATTGAAAAATACTTGATTTTACTAGGTAAAGAAGAGGTTCAAGTTGTAAAAGTATAATCTAGAAAGGAGACCTCATGACACTTCCAGTTAGAAAAGCCTTGCACGATGCCGTATTACAGACTTCAAAAGCTGATACTTGGGAACAAGCTACCAAGGAATGGAATGAAGTTTCCTTGATTTTTAACGGTATCGGCCGTAGCAATTGTGTCTGTGGAAATGCCATCAAATACGCTTATGAGCTCTTTAACGGTGTCACAGGCCAACGCCTCTTTCCAATCGGTAGCGACTGTGTTCGTCATTTTCATCGATTAAGCCTTGACCAGCAATTGGAAGAGGAAGAAAAACTGCTCAGAAAGGTTGAAAATCTAACCAGAAAAGCTCAGAAAAAGGAAAAAATCAAGGTCAATAAAAGTGATTTTGACGAGCGACTTCTAAAATGGCTCTGGGAAAAAGGTGTTTTCAAACCCAATCGCGGTAATCAGTTCACACCTGAGAGAGACTACCAGCTTTTCCTAGAAGTCTTTCAGGGAGGAAGTTGGACCAAGGCCGAGCCAAAGAAAAAGGCTCGGATGGAAGAAGTCCTTGAAAAGTGTATCAAACCCTTTTTACTTGGAAAACCAGATGACCAACTCTACCTTGTCAAGCTAGGAAAGGAAAAAATTGACTACGAACAAGAACTGCGTATCCAGGCAGAGAAAGAGCGCAAGAAGAGGGATAAAATCGCAAAGCAATATGCAGATAATCTGGTCTTAGCCATGGGGCCGGCAGAACGGGCTTATCAGGATTACTTTGGCTTTACAGAAACCTTAACCCAAGAAGAACGCAAGTGGGAGAAAATCCTTTTTGGGAAAAATAGAACAGAACGGGCTATCAAGGCCATACAATACCAAAAAGAGTTAGAAAAAGACCAACGAATTGCGAGTCAGGATCCAATTGAAAGAAAGCAGAAACAGACCTGGCTCCTCAATTCCTATTTTCGTGAGCTTCCTGAAGAAAAAGCCCGATTTTCTAGGCTCTTATTAGAACATCGAAAAAGTGGTGAAGTACCCTTTTCAACCCAATACCTGTCAGATCATCTCATCGACTTTTTCTATAAAATGAAAGCTTTTGAATTTGAGATCTCACCAGAACAAGTCCGAGACTTTTTAAAAGAAAGCCTTCAAGCAGACCATCTCTCTTCAGCCCAAGAAAGCTGGATAGAAGGAATTCTCCTCAACTGCCTCAAACCATTTTTAGAACGATTATTGATATGAGTAACACCTACCGTGGAAATTTCATGGTAGGTTACATTTTATCCAAAAAGAATAATAGAAAATTACAAACATTACTACTTGATATTTTATATATAAAACAAAGTATGAAAACGCTACTCAATTTTAAGACTTTTTTGTAAATTAAGAGTATAATCAGAGTGTATTGGCTTTTTTATAGATAATAGACTAATATAATAAAAGTCTTTGTAACATATATAAATTTTATTTCAAGGAGGAATAATGGAAAAGTATTATGGTGAAAAACAAGAACGTTTTTCATTTAGAAAATTATCAGTAGGACTTGTATCTGCGACGATTTCAAGTTTATTTTTTATGTCTGTATTAGCTAGTTCATCTGTGGATGCTCAAGAGACTAAAGATGTTCACTATAAATATGTGACAGATTCAGAGCTATCATCAGAAGAAAAGAAGCAGCTTGTCTATGATATTCCTACATACGTGGAGAATGATGATGAGACTTATTATCTTGTTTATAAATTAAATTCCCAAAATCAACTGGGGGAATTGCCAAATACTGGAAGCAAGAATGATATGCAAGCCCTGGTTGCTGGTGCTAGCTTAGCAGCTCTGGGAATTTTAGTTTTTGCTGTTTCCAAGAAAAAAGTTAAGAATAAAACGGTATTACATTTAGTATTGATTGCAGGAATAGGAAATGGTGTCCTTGTATCGGCTCATGCTTTAGAAAATAATCTTTTGCTAAATTACAATACTGACTATGAATTGATCTCTGGAGAAAAATTGCCTCTTCCTAAAGATATTTCAGGTTACACATATATTGGATATATCAAAGAGGGGAAAACGACTTCTGATTCTAAAGTAAACAATCAAGAAAAATCAGCAGCCACTCCTACAAAACAACAAAAGGTGGATTATAATGTTACACCTAATTTTGTAGAGAATCCATCAACAGTACAAGCTATTCAGGAACAAACACCTGTTTCTTCAACTAAGCCGACAGAAGTTCAAGTAGTTGAAAAACCTCTTTCTACAGAATTAACCAATCCAAGAAAAGAAGAGAAAAAATCTTCAGATTCTAAAGTACAATTAGCCGAACATAAGAATCTAGAAACGAAGAAAGAGGAGAAGATTTCTCCAAAAGAAAAGACTGGGGTAAATACATTAAATCCACAGGATGAAGTGCTATCAGGCCAGTTGAATAAACCTGAACTCTTATATCGTGAGGAAACTATAGAAACAAAAATAGATTTTCAAGAAGAAATTCAAGAAAATCCTGATTTAGCTGAAGGAACTGTAAGAGTAAAACAAGAAGGTAAATTAGGTAAGAAAGTTGAAATTGTCAGAATATTCTCTGTAAACAAGGAAGAGGTTTCACGAGAAATTGTTTCAACTTCAACGACTGCGCCTGTTTCAAGAATAGTAGAAAAAGGTACTAAAAAAGCTCAAGTTATAAAGGAACAACCTGAGACTGTCACAGAACATAAGGAAGTACAGTCTGGAGCTATTGTTGAACCCGCAATTCAGCCTGAACTACCAGCAGCTGTAGTAACCGACAAAGGTGAGCCAGCAGTCCAACCAGAGTTGCCAGAAGCAGTTATAAGCGATAAAGGTGAGCCAGCAGTCCAACCAGAATTGCCAGAAGCTGTAGTGAGTGATAAAGGAGAACCAGAAGTTCAGCCTGAATTGTCAGCAGCAGTAGTGACAGACAAAGACGAACCAGAAGTTCATGAAAAACCAGAATATACAGGTGTACAAGCCGGAGCAATAGTAGAACCTGAAAAAGTTGAACCGGAATATGCTGGAGTACAAGCTGGCGCGATCGTTGAACCGGAACAAGTAGCACCGCTACCAGAATACACAGGGGTACAGGCAGGAGCAGTAGTTGAACCAGAGCAAGTAGCACCACTACCAGAATATACAGGGGTACAGGCTGGAGCGATAGTTGAACCAGAACAAGTAGCCCCACTGCCAGAGTACACAGGCGTACAAGCTGGAGCGATAGTTGAACCAGAAAAAGTAGAGCCACCAAAAGAGTACACAGGCGTACAAGCTGGCGCTGTAGTCGAACCTGAGCAGGCTGCACCACTACCAGAATATACAGGTGTACAGTCGGGAGCGATAGTAGAACCAGAGAAAGTGGAACCGCTGCCAGAATACACAGGCGTACAAGCTGGAGCGATAGTTGAACCAGAACAGGTAGATCCACTTCCTGAATACAAGGGGAATATTGAGCAACTAAAACCTGAAACTCCCGTTGAGAAACCAAAAGAAACAGATCCAGAAAAAACAATAGAACTAAGAAGTGTTTCTGATGTTGAGCTCTATAGTTATGAAGGAGATCGGTCAAGACAGCATACAAGCTTGGATAAAGTACCAGATAATAAATCTGCTTATTTCATTAAGGTGAAGTCAGCTAAATTTAAAGATGTACTGCTTCCAGTTTCAAATATTGAGGACACTACAAAAGATGGCAAACCAGTCTATAAAATTACAGCTAGATTGGAACACTTGAAGCAATCTGTAGATAATCAATATCAAGACAATTTTACTTATTATCTTCCAAAAGTTGTTCAAAACGACGGCCCTATCTACACATCATTTAAAAAACTAGTAACTGATATGAATAGTAGACCTGATGGAACTTTCACTCTGGGTGCAACAATGAATGCTCGCGAGTTTGAGTTAAATGAAAACCAAGAAAGTTACGTTACAAGTAAATTCACAGGAACACTAATTGGTAGTCATCAAGGTAAAAATTATGCTATCTTTAATTTGAAAAAGCCATTATTCAATACATTAAATAGAGCTACTGTTAAGGATCTCACCTTAAAAGATGTTAATATTTCTGGTAAGAATCATGTCGCATCAGTTGCTAAGGAAGCCACAAATTCTTCAACTTTAAATAATGTTCACGCAAATGGAATCATTGCTGGTGAGCTAGGTATCGGAGGACTTGTCCAAAAAGTTGATAATTCTACCGTAAGTAATAGTAGCTTCACCGGAAGAATAACAAATACCTTTGTTACAACTTCTCAGTATGCAATTGGTGGTCTAGTCGGTCAATTGACTGGTACGAATGCTAGTGTAGATCATTCTATAGCATCAGTAACCATTTCAAGTAATGCAGAATACTCTAATCAAACCATTGGTGGAATTGTTGGTATCGTAGAAAACAATGCAACTGTAGAAAATAGTTATGCTGAAGGTGAAATAAATAATGCTAAACCATTTGCTAGAGTTGGTGGAGTTGCAGGTTCCCTATGGACAAATGGTTCTGACACAAAAGACAATTCTGGACGTCTATCGAGTGTTCTAAGTGACGTTACTGTTACAAATGGGAATGCAATTTCTGGTTACCACTTTAATGGGATGAAGGAGACAGCGGTTTACAGTAATAAAGACAATAAGGTAGTTAATGTTCAAGCAGTTGGAGATGAGGTAATGTCAGTTGATTCCACTGTAGAACGTGGTACTGAGATTGAAAAAGAAGCAGTTCAAGCCAAGAAAGACCAGATTACTACAAAGAAAACTATAACCGTGGAAGATTTCACAAATTCTGCTAAACAGGATGTAGATTATACAAAGGCTACTCATTATCAAGCGACAAGAGATATTGCATATAAAAACATAGAGAAATTATTGCCTTTCTATAATAGAGACACCATTGTGAAATATGGAAATCAATTATCAACTAATACTAATCTGTTTAAGAAAGAACTGCTATCTGTTGTCCCTATGAAAAATGAGGAAGTGGTTTCAGATATTACTTCAAACAAGAACTCTATCAATCACTTATTACTACATTACAAAGATGGAACATCTGAGAAAGTAGATTTAACCTACCATAGTGACTTTGCAAATCTGGCTGAGTATACTATTGGAACTACTGGTCTAGTATACACACCAAGTGCTTTCCTAAAAAATTATACATCTATAATAGACAGAGTTAAAAATGATTTAACTGCAGTACAGTATAATTCAACTGCTCTTAAGAATTTGTTAGGAATTTCGGATAATGTTAAATTAACAGAACTCTATCTAGATGAGCAATTCGCTAAAACCAAAGAGCACTTAACTGAGACTCTTAAAAAATTGCTTTCAGCTGATGCTGCTGTCTCTGGAAATAATAGTGCTATTGACAATTACATGGTTGATAAAATCAAGCGAAACAAAGAAGCCTTGATGCTAGGATTAACCTATCTAGAACGCTGGTATGATTTCAAATTCGATAAGGCTAGCGCAAAAGATTTGCTTATGTTCCATATGGATTTCTTTGGTAAGGGAAATACCTCTCCGCTAGATACAATTATTGAACTGGGTAAATCTGGCTACAATAATCTCTTGGCTAAAAATAATGTGGTTACTTACAATGCCTTGTTGACGAATAACTACGGTACAAAAGATTTGTTTAGTGCTTTAGAAGGCTACCGTAAAGCATTTGCACCACATCAAACTAACAATGAATGGTTTAAATCTCAGACAAAAGCCTTAATCGTTGAAGAAAAATCTAATATTCCAGAAGTGAGGGCTAATCAGGAAAAAGCTGGTAGCAAGTACTCTATCGGCGTCTATGATCGAATCACTAGCGACAGCTGGAAATACCGTAACATGGTACTGCCTCTACTAACCTTGCCAGAAAGATCAGTATTTGTCATTTCAACTATCTCTAGTCTAGGTTTTGGTGCTTATGATCGCTATCGTAATAAAGATCATCAATCAAGTGGTGATCTGAATAGCTTTGTTGAAAAGAGTGCTCACGAAACAGCAGAGCGTCAACGAGATCACTATGATTATTGGTATCGTATTCTAGATAAGGAAGGGCGTGAGAAGCTTTACCGAAATATCTTGCTTTATGATGCCTATAAATTTGGAACTGATAATACTGAAGGAAAGGCTACAGAAGTAGCAGATTTTGATAGTCCAAATCCTGCAATGAAACATTTCTTTGGTCCTGTTGGAAATAAAGTTGGTCATAATGGACACGGTGCTTATGCTACCGGTGACGCCGTTTATTATATGGGTTATCGTATGTTGGATAAGGATGGAGCTATCACTTATACACATGAAATGACGCATGATTCAGATCAGGACATCTATCTTGGTGGCTATGGTCGAAGAAGTGGCTTGGGACCAGAGTTCTTTGCCAAAGGCTTATTACAAGCACCAGACCATCCAGATGATGCGACAATCACCATCAACTCAATCTTGAAACATTCAAAATCTGATAGTACAGAAGGACAACGATTACAAATACTTGATCCAACTACAAGATTTAAAAACTCTGATGATTTGAAGCAATATGTCCACAATATGTTCGATGTTGTTTATATGCTAGAATATCTTGAAGGAAATTCAATTCTTAAATTAGATACTTATCAAAAACAACAACTTCTTAGAAAAGTTACAAATGAGTACCATCCCGATCCAGATGGAAATAGTGTCTATGCAACAAATGTAGTTAAAGATTTGGCATATGCAGAAGCTGAAAAATTACATTCATTTAATGATTTGATTGAGAATAATATTATTTCGTCTAGGGAATATGCGTCAGGCAAATACGAAAGAAATGGCTACTTTACGATTAAATTATTTGCACCGATTTATGCAGCATTAAGTAGTGATATAGGAACGCCAGGTGACCTAATGGGACGTCGTATGGCCTACGAACTACTAGCTGCAAAAGGATTTAAAGATGGTATGGTGCCATATATCTCAAATCAATTTGAAGCAGATGCTAGGGCAAATAATAAAACGATTACCTCATATGGTAAGACCAAAGGATTAGTAACAGATACATTAGTATTTCAAAAATTATTTAATGGTCAATACCACACTTGGAGTGATTTTAAAAAGGCTATGTATGCAGAGCGTCAAACTAAGTTTGGACAATTAAATACAGTGTCATTTAAAGATCCATCAACCCCTTGGTATAATCGAAAAATAAAAACTATTAAATCGATAAACGAGTTAGAAAATTTAATGAGAAAAGCTGTATTGGAAGATTTAGATACACCTCATTGGGATAACTATAATCCAGAGACTGACAGTGCAGTTCATAAATTGAAGAGAGCGATTTTTAAAGCTTATCTTGATCAAACCGATGATTTTAGAAGTTCAATTTTTGAGAATAAAAAATAGTGTTTACTATTAGGAAATAAAATTAAAGAAGGTGATTACGCTTGTCATTATTTAAAAAAGAACGATTTTCAATCCGAAAAATTTGTGGAATTGTTGGTTCTGTTTTACTCGGAAGTACCTTGGTTGCACCGTCAATCATTCATGCTTCTACCTATCATTATGTTGAAAAAACCGCTCTTACACAAGAAGAACAAATTAAGATTCAAGCAGGAATTCCTACTGATAATGAAGCAAGTTATGCTCTTATTTATCAGCAGGAAGCTCTTCCTGCAACAGGTTCATCGACTTCTGTGCTTACAGCTTTAGGTCTATTAGCTGTTGGTAGTTTAGTCCTTTTGATTCATAAAAAGAAAAAATTTAGTAGTTTGTTCTTAGTTACTACTATCGGACTGATTAGTCTTTCTAGTATACAAGCTCTCGATATAAGCAATCCTTTGAAAGCTCCAAGTAATGAAGGAGTAGTTCAAATTGCTGGATATCGTTATATTGGATACTTACCCCTTGATGATGATGCAATTTCAGAAATTCAACATAATGATGAGAGGACAAAGGATATTCTAGCGCCAGATAAAACGATGATTCGTTCTATTCAAAGCGAAATAAACACATCATTTACTCAGTCAGAAAAGCCTGAAATTCAGGAAAGTATCCCTAATGAAGCGCCTAAAAATGAGAAACCAGAATACACTAAACATGTAGATATGGCTCCAGATGAAGCTCCTAACGAGGCACCTAAAGCAGAGAAGCCTGAATATACTGAACCGATAAGTACAGTTCCAGAAGAGGCTCCTAAAGCAGAGAAGCCTGAATATACTGAACCGGTAGGCACAGTTCCTGACGAAGCACCTAAAGCAGAAAAACCAGAATACACTAAACCAGTGGGTACAGTGCCTGACGAAGCGCCTAAAGCTGAGAAACCTGACTATACGCAACCAATAGGTACAAACCTTGTAGAGCCAGCAGTTCAACCAGCCTTACCCGAAGCTGTTGTGATCGATAAAGGGGAACCAGAAGTACAGCCAGCCTTACCAGAAGCAGTTGTGACCGAAAAAGGGGAACCAGAAGTACAACCAGCCTTACCCGAAGCAGTTGTGACAGAAAAAGGGGAACCGGAAGTACAACCAGCCTTACCAGAAGCAATTGTGACAGAAAAAGGAGAACCGGAAGTACAACCAGCCTTACCCGAAGCAGTTGTGACTGACAAAGGCGAACCAGCAGTTCAACCGGCGTTACCCGAAGCAGTTGTGACAGAAAAAGGGGAACCAGAAGTACAGCCAGCCTTACCCGAAGCAGTTGTGACAGAAAAAGGGGAACCAGAAGTACAGCCAGCCTTACCAGAAGCAGTTGTGACAGAAAAAGGGGAACCAGAAGTACAACCAGCCTTACCAGAAGCTGTTGTGACCGAAAAAGGAGAACCAGAAGTACAACCAGCCTTACCAGAAGCTGTTGTGACAGACAAAGGCGAACCAGCAGTACAACCAGCCTTACCGGAATACAATATAAAAGCTGCACCTGTTTTAACATTGACCAAAGTAACAGAAGATGCTATGAATCGTTCTGCCAACTTAAATTATGAGCTTGATAATAAAGATAATGCTAAAATATCAAGTATTGTAGCTGAAATTAAAGATGGTGATAAAGTAGTTAAAAGGGTTGATTTATCTAAAGAAAAATTAACTGACGCTGTACAAAATTTGGATTTGTTTAAAGATTATAAGATTGCAACAACAATGATTTATGATCGTGGTCAAGGTTCTGAAACATCTAAACTGGATGAAAAACCTCTGCGTTTGGAGTTGAAAAAAGTTGAAATTAAAAATATTGCATCTACTAATCTAGTGAAGGTAAATGATGATGGTACTGAATCACCTAGTGATTTCATGAGCGAAAAACCTTCTGATGAAGATGTTAAAAAAATGTACTTGAAAATCACTAGTCGTGATAATAAGGTAACTCGTTTAGCTGTTGACTCTATTGAAGAGGTGACAGAAGAAGGTAAAAAACTTTATAAAATCACTGCTGAAGCGCAAGATTTAATTCAACATACTGACCCAAGTAAGATACGTAATGAGTACGTTTATTACATGGAAAAACCCCATCCTAAAGAAGATAATGTCTACTATAACTTTAAAGATTTAGTAGACGCTATGAATGTTAATAAAAATGGTACATTTAAAATTGGTGCAGATTTGAATGCCACTAGTGTTCCAACACCTATGAAATGGTATGTTGATGGTGACTTTAAAGGTACATTAAAAAGTGTGGAGGGGAAACATTATACTATCCACAACACGGAGCGTCCTCTATTCAAGAACATTATCGGTGGTACAGTAACCAAAATAAATCTTGGGAATGTAAATATCAATATGCCTTGGGCAGACCGCATTGCACCGATTGCCGACACTATTAAAGGTGGCGCTAAAATTGAAGATGTCAAAGTGACTGGTAACGTATTAGGTAAAAACTGGGTATCTGGATTTATTGATAAGATTGATAACCAAGGTACACTCAGAAATGTAGCCTTTATAGGAAATGTAACTGCTGTCGGTGATGGTGGACAATACTTGACAGGTATCGTTGGTGAAAACTGGAAAGGTTTAGTAGAAAAAGCATATGTGAATGCTAATCTTATCGGTAATAAGGCAAAAGCTGCGGGAATTGCTTATAGTTCACAAAACGGTGGGGATAACGGTGCTGTAAGTCGTGATGGTGCGATTAAGAAATCAGTAGCAAAAGGAACCATTAAAGTAGCTAAACCAATTGAAAATGGTGGTGTTGTAGGAAGCCTGAAGCACCACGGTTCCGTTGAAGATTCAGTTTCTATGATGAAAGTATCTAATGGTGAAATTTTCTATGGTTCTAGTGATATTGATTATGATGATGGCTATTGGACAGGAAATAATGTGAAACGAAATTACGTTGTAGTAGATGTCAGTGAGGGGAATTCTAGCTACCAGCGTTCAAAAGATAAAAATCGTATCAAACCTATTTCTGAAGAAGAGGCAAAATCTAAGATTGAAGCTACAGGTATCACCGCAGATAAATACGAAATTAACGAACCTGTGGTCAATCGCTTAAATCGTTTAACCAGAAGAGAAGATGAATATAAGTCAACCCAAGACTATAAAGTAGATCGAGATCTGGCTTATCGTAATATTGAAAAACTTCAACCATTCTACAATAAAGAATGGATTGTCAACCAAGGTAACAAACTTGCAGAAGATTCAAACTTAGCTAAGAAAGAAGTCCTTTCTGTTACGGGGATGAAGGATGGTCAATTCGTGACCGATTTATCGGATATCGATAAAATAATGATTCACTATGCAGATGGTACAAAAGAAGAAATGGGGGTCACACTCAAGGATTCTCAAGTCCAACAAGTGCGTGAATATAGCGTATCTGGTCTTGGTGATGTTGTCTATACACCAAATATGGTTGATAAGGATCGTGTGAAACTGATTGCAGATGTGAAAGAGAAGTTAGCTTCAGTCACATACGATTCGCAAGATGTTCGTAAAATTATTGGAAATCCAGCTGATTTGTATCTAGAAGAAAGTTTTAATAATGTCAAAGACAATCTTAATAAATTTGTGAAAGCTTTAGTCGAAAACGAAGACCATCAATTGAATGGTGATGAAGCTGCGATGAAAGCACTTGTGAAGAAAGTTGACGATAATAAAGCGAAAATTATGATGGCCTTATCTTACTTGAACCGTTACTATAACATTAAGTATACTGACAACAGTATGAGTATCAAAGACATTATGATATTTAAACCTGACTTCTACGGTAAAACTCCAAGTGTGTTAGATCGCTTGATTAACATCGGGTCTAGCGAGAAGAACTTAAAGGGGGACCGAACTCAGGACGCTTATCGTGAAATCATCGCAGGTAATACTGGTAAAGGTAATTTACGTAACTTCTTAGAGTACAACATGCGTTTGTTTACAGAGGATAAAGACATTAATGATTGGTTTATCCACTCAGCTAAGAATGTTTATGTTTCAGAACCTAAAACTACAAATCCTGACTTTGTCAATAAACGTCATAGAGTCTTTGATGGGCTAGATAACGGTGTTCATGGACGTATGATTTTACCACTTCTAACGCTTAAAGATGCTCATATGTTTCTAATTTCAACATATAACACGATGGCATACAGTTCATTTGAGAAATATGGTAAGTTAACAGAAGAATCTCGAAACGAATTTAAGAAAGAGATTGATAAAGTTGCTCACGCACAACAAACTTACCTGGACTTCTGGTCACGTTTAGCATTACCTACTGTTCGTGATAGACTTCTTAAAAGTCAAAACATGGTACCGACACCAGTTTGGGATAATCAGACCTACAATGGTTCTCCTGTAGGTCGTCGAGGATTTGACAGTAAAGGTAACCCTGTAGCCCCAATTCGTGAATTATATGGTCCAACATGGAGACACCATGATAGAGACTGGCGTATGGGCGCTATGGCCTCAATATTCCCTAATCCAAATAATGATGACAAGGTCTTGTTCATGGTAACGGATATGATTAGTCAGTTTGGTATTTCAGCCTTTACTCACGAAACAACACACGTAAATGATAGAATGCTTTACTTCGGTGGTCATAGACACCGCCAAGGTACCGACGTTGAAGCCTATGCTCAAGGTATGTTGCAAACACCTGACAGCTCAACGACTAATGGTGAATACGGCGCACTTGGAATTAACATGGCTTACCATCGTCCAAATGATGGTAACCAATGGTACAACCCAGATCCTGACAAATTAAAGACACGTGATGACATTGACCGCTACATGAGAAACTACAATGAAGCTATGATGTTGCTTGATCATGTAGAAGCTGATGCTGTGCTTCCTAAAATTAAAGGGGACAATAGTAAGTGGTTCAAGAAGATTGACAAAGAAATGCGCTCTAAGATTCAGTACAATGATCTTTTAGGTCCAAACCAATGGGATAGTGTCCGTGATTTGAAAGGTGAAGAAAAGGTAATGACTTTATCTAGCGTCAATGATTTAGTGGATAATAATTTCATGACCAAACACGGAAATCCAGGTAACGGACGTTATAGACCAGAAGATTTTACACCAAACTCAGCTTACGTAAATGTCAATATGATGGCTGGTATTTATGGTGGTAATACAAGCAAAGGTGCTCCTGGTTCATTATCATTTAAACACAATGCTTTTCGTATGTGGGGTTACTTTGGATATGCAAATGGATTCATTGGATATGTCTCTAGCAAATATCAAGATGAAGCTAATAGACAAAATAATAGCTTATTAGGAGATGATTTTATCATCAAGAAAGTATCTGGAGACAAGTTCAAGACACTTGAAGAGTGGAAGAGACATTGGTACAAGGAGGTTCTTGCTAAAGCTAAGAAAGGCTTTGAAGGTATCGATATTGATGGCGTCCATATCAGTAACTATGATGAGTTAAGGCCTTTATTTGATAAAGCAGTCGAAGAAGATTTGAAAAAAACAGATGACTTCTCTCATACTGTAGCTCTTAAATCTAAGGTATTCAAAGCCCTTCTTAAAAACACAGACGGTTTCTTTAATAAACTGTTTAAAGAAGATATTTAAACGTTTAAAATATAAAGAGGACAGTTTTTGCTCCCTCTGAAAAGTCATCATTTGATGGCTTTCAAAAAGCACCTCAAAAAGGTATTGCAATTTGGCAATACCTTTTTTTTGATGCTCTTTTATCTTGTTCTTGTTTCAATTGACGATACCACATTATGTAATGTTTTGCTTCATTTTATAGTCGATTGAAATTAGAATAGTATGTCGCAACTACTAAAACATTTCTAGAAATTCATTTTACTTCTCTCATAGATTTGTCCACATCATATTTCAGTTTGCTATACTATAAAAGGACTTAGTCTTGTGCAGTACAGAACTAAATCCTTTCAATAATTATTTGTGTAACTTTTTGGGGTTAGTAAAGAGAAGCTCGTTTTTGTTCATTCTCTTTCTGTGTCAAGTCTCTTAATCTTTATTCTCGTACGGCAAGATCAAGTTCAAGATGATTCCTGTCATAGCTGATAGGGCAGTACCTGAAAGTGTAACTGGACCAAGTTTAAGAATAGCTCCTCCAAGTCCAAGGACTAACATAGCACTTGCGATGATGAGGTTACGCATTTGAGCGAAATCAACACGTTCTTTAATCAAGACTTTCAAACCGTTGCTGGCGATAACTCCATAGAGAAGGATTGACATACCACCAAGTACAGCGTTTGGAATAGTTGAAATCAAGGCAGTAAATTTACCAAGGAAGCTAAGGGCAATTGCGATAAAGGCAGCGTTACGGATAACTGAGACAGAAGCGATACGAGTCATACCGATAACCCCTGTATTTTCTCCATAAGTTGTATTGGCTGGTCCACCAAGGAAGGCAGAAACAGAAGTTGCGATACCGTCACCAAGAAGAGTACGGTGAAGACCTGGTTCTTTCAAGAATTGACGACCACAGATTTGACCCAAAACAGTATGGTCTCCGATATGTTCAGAAATTGTTACGATAGCGATTGGCAAGATGGCGATAGTTTCTGGACCAAAGTAAAGGTTGTACTCTTTAAAGGCACCACCAGTACTAAATGGCAAGTAGAAACCAGGAATTTCAAACCAGTCAGCTTTAAGAACTGGTGTAAAGTCAACTAGCCCAAGAGCTAGAGCGAAGAGGTAACCACCGATAATGGCAAAGAGGAAAGGAATGATTCGTAGGAAGCCTTTTCCTTTTGTATTGATAAAGGCAGCAATTAGGAAAGTAACAACCGCTACAAGAGCATTTTTCCAATTTCCGTCCGCTACAAGACCAGCGTTTGTAACAGCTGAACCTGCAAGTCCAAGACCGATAACGATAATCATAGGACCGATAATGATTGGTGGCAAGAGTTTATCAATCCATTTTGTACCTGCAAAACGAACACCAGCAGCAACAAGGACATAGATAAAACCTGTAAGGATAACCCCTGTTTGTGCAGCTGATACATCCCCTCCTAATTCCTTCATAGCTAGTGACATTGCTGTGATAAAGGCGAATGATGATCCTAGATAAACTGGAACTCTAAAACCAGTTGCAATCATGTAGATGAGTGTTCCAACACCTGAAGCAAAAAGGGCAACAGATACAGGCATTCCTAAAATCAATGGTACCAAGATGGTCGCACCGAACATGGCGAAAACGTGTTGGAAACTAAGGAGAATTCCTTTTCCAGCTGAAGGACGTTGGTTAACGTCTAGTAACAAATCAACAGTTGATTCTTGTTTCATATAAACCTCACTTTTGGGCATCAAAAAAGAGCCCATTATTTTACAGCAATAGGCCCTCAGAGTAAGACTTCTTTAAAATTTAGATTTTAAAGAGTTTCAAATATTCCTGCGTCTTCGTCACCTCACGGGATGACATTAAAAACCTTTGCTTGTGATAGTATAGCAAAAATTACAAACTTTGTAAATATTTTTTTACTAAAAAGATTAAAGCGGGCGTTTATTTGGCATGCCAGCCTTACGTGGATATTTATTTGGTGTTTCTTTTTTCTTTTCTACCACTGTGATATAACGCGGATCTCCATTTGGTAGGGCGTAGCTGAGATTGTCTTCGACCTTACTGAAGAGGAGATTGAGGGCATTCTTAGATTCTAACAATTCCTCAGGCGCATTGCTGGCCTTGAGTGCCAATAGTTTGCCACTAACTTTAAGGTAAGGGATAGTCAATTCAGATAAGACCTGCATACGGGCAACCGCACGAGCTGTTACAAAATCATATTGAGCACGGAAGTTCTTGTCTTGGGCAAAATCTTCGGCACGGCCATGGTAAAAATGTACACCGTCCAAATCCAGTTCCTGAGCCAACAGTTGGAGGAAGTTGATGCGTTTATTTAGCGAGTCAATAATAGTCACATCTAGCTGAGGATAGAGGATTTTCATCGGCAGACTAGGAAATCCTGCCCCAGCTCCGATATCAAGCAGTTTGATATTTTCATTGGGAATCAAGCCTTGCAGAATAGGTGCAATCGAATCATAAAAATGTTTGAGATAAACTTCTTCCTTATCTGTAATAGCCGTCAAATTAATCTTTTCATTCCACTCGACCAAGAGTTCAAAATAACGTTCAAATTGTTCTTTTTGCTGGTCCGAAAGTGGAAGATTTTGCTCGGCAAGCAAGTTGTAAAATGTTTCTGGTTTCATAGTTATTTCCTTCTTTAGTATCATCTTATTTTACCACAATCATTAAAAATTTGATATACTGGTACTAATCTAAAAGTAGAAAGGACTTATATCATGACTTGGATTATTCTTGGAGTTTTGGCTCTTGTTGTTATTTTTGTGATTGTTAGCTATAACGGTTTGGTTAAAAATCGTATGCAAACAAAGGAGGCTTGGAGTCAGATTGATGTTCAGTTGAAACGTCGAAATGATCTCTTGCCAAACTTGATTGAGACTGTAAAGGGTTATGCCAAATATGAAGGTTCTACCCTTGAAAAGGTGGCAGAACTACGTAACCAAGTGGCGGCAGCGACTTCACCAGCAGAAGCTATGAAAGCTAGTGATGCCCTCACTCGTCAGGTTTCAGGTATTTTTGCAGTTGCAGAAAGCTATCCAGATTTGAAAGCTAGTGCCAACTTTGTTAAATTGCAAGAGGAGTTGACTAATACAGAAAATAAAATTTCTTACTCTCGTCAACTTTACAACAGTGTTGTTAGCAACTACAATGTAAAATTAGAAACTTTCCCAAGCAATATTATCGCTGGAATGTTTGGCTTTAAAGCAGCAGATTTCCTTCAAACACCAGAAGAGGAAAAGGTAGTTCCTAAAGTTGATTTTAGTGGTTTAGGTGACTAAAATGTTGTTTGATCAAATTGCAAGCAATAAACGAAAAACCTGGATTTTGTTGCTGGTATTTTTCCTACTCTTAGCTCTGGTTGGCTATGCGGTTGGTTACCTCTTTATGCGGTCTGGGCTTGGTGGATTGGTTATTGCACTGATTATCGGCTTTATCTATGCCTTGTCCATGATTTTTCAATCGACTGAGATTGTCATGTCTATGAATGGGGCGCGTGAGGTGGATGAGCAAATGGCACCAGACCTTTACCATGTAGTGGAAGATATGGCTATGGTGGCTCAGATTCCCATGCCACGTGTTTTCATCATTGATGATCCAGCCTTAAATGCCTTTGCGACAGGTTCTAACCCTCAAAATGCGGCGGTTGCTGCAACTTCAGGTCTTCTAGCTATCATGAATCGTGAGGAGCTAGAAGCTGTTATGGGCCATGAAGTCAGTCATATTCGTAATTACGATATCCGTATTTCGACTATTGCTGTTGCCCTTGCTAGCGCCATCACCATGCTTTCTAGTATGGCAGGTCGTATGATGTGGTGGGGTGGAGCAGGTCGCAGACGAAGTGACGATGATAGAGATGGAAATGGTCTTGAAATCATTATGCTAGTGGTTTCCCTACTAGCTATTGTGCTGGCGCCTCTCGCTGCAACTTTGGTGCAACTAGCTATTTCTCGTCAGAGGGAATTCCTAGCTGATGCTTCCAGTGTCGAGTTGACGCGCAATCCTCAAGGGATGATTAAAGCCCTACGTAAGCTGGATAATAGCGAGCCGATGCATCACCACGTTGATGATGCTAGCAGCGCACTTTATATCAATGATCCCAAGAAAGGTGGAGGGTTCCAAAAACTCTTTTATACTCACCCACCTATCTCAGAACGGATTGAACGTTTAAAACATATGTAATACTCTTCGAAAATCTCTTCAAACCGCGTCAACGTTGCCTTGCCGTGTATATGTTACTGACCTTCGTCAGTTCTATCTACAACCTCAAAGCAGTGCTTTGAGCAACCTACAGCTAGTTTCCTAGTTTGCTCTTTGATTTTCATTGAGTATAAAAATGTGACTATACAATCTTAAAAAATGAGCATTCTCGTAGTTGGAGATGCTCATTTTCTTATATAATTGAACTCAGAAATCAATTTGTTACGATACAACTTAGAATTTCTTTAGGAAACTTCGTTCAGAACACATGATATATTGAAGAAAAAATCTAGACTCTATGCAAAATGTAAGATGGCAACAGATCTCGTTTTTCGCAAATTAGAGAATATTTTTGGTGAGCTCAGAGTGTGTGTTAGAGACAACTAGGCCAGCGTAGTAGAGCTAGGATTCATCTTAATGAGCATGGAGTTTACAAAATTGTCCAAGAATTCAATCTACAAATCAGCTATTTAAAAAGTACACAATGATTTCAGCTTGTTTGTGAGCAAAGCTGAAATCACTGTGTGCTTTTAGTTAGAAGTTAGTTTTTGTCCAGCCTCTCTTATAGTCTATTTCGGAAAACTTCGTACATGAGAATTGCCGCAGCAACACTGGCATTGAGACTTTGAACATGTCCATTCATGGGAATGGTAATCATTTCATCGACCTGTTTTTTAATGTTGCTAGAGATGCCTTTCCCTTCATTTCCGATGATGAGGGCGATTTTTCCTTTTGTATTCCACTTGTGGCAAGGAGTACCATTCATATCTGTTCCAAAGGTCCAGAAACCTTCATCCTTAAGTTTATCTAAGGTTTGACTGAGGTTGGTCACTCGGGCGATTGGAACGTGCTCAATAGCACCTGTGGCTGTTTTGGCAACGACAGGAGTAACTCCGACAGCACGGTGCTTGGGAATGATGACACCTGAAACGTTGGTCGCATCAGCTGTTCGCAAGATTGAACCTAGATTATGAGGGTCAGTTAACCCATCCAAAATCAATAGAAGTGGATTTTCTTCTTGGCGTGTTTTGGCAAGGATGTGATCCAGCTCGCTATAGGCAAATTCGGATACTCGTAAAACAAAACCTTGGTGAACAGCACCTTCGGTCATCTCAGAGAGTGATTTTTTTGAGGTCCAAGAAATGGACACCTTCTTTTCTGTAGCCAGTTCTTTGACTTTTTCAAGATTCTTACCTCGGAGATCTTCTTGGAGGTAAAGTTTGTTTCCAGTATTTGCAAGGAGGGCTTCGGTAACGGCGTGGACGCCATAGACAATATCATTTGTTTTCATGCCTCTATTATAACACAAAACCCCGTCTTGCAACGGGATTTTCTTTATTCAAGAATTAGTAAACCATCTTTAACTTCAAATGGGTCTTTTTCATTGATACGATCGTAAAACATGATTCCGTTAATGTGGTCAATTTCATGCTGAACAACGATGGAGTTATAGCCTTTGAGTTTGATACGGTGTTTTTCGCCGTCCTTATCAAAGTAGTCAACGGTAACGCGGGCATGACGAATAACATAGCCAGGTACGTTGCGGTCAACAGAGAGGCAACCTTCTCCTTCGCCAAGAGCAGCGTCTTGAACAGAGTGAGAGACGATTTTTGGATTATACATAATAGCTTGTAAGTCGTAGGCTTCCTGTGGGGTTTCGCCTTCTTCAACAATATTTGGTACTAAAACAGCGATAATGCGTTTTGAGATATCTAATTGAGGGGCAGCAAGTCCAACACCACCGCGTAGTCCCATCTTTTCAGCCATGACAGGATCTTGGGAATGTTTGAGGAATTGCATCATCTTTTCGCCAAGGATGATTTCCTGGTCAGACAAGGGGAAAGTGACTTCCTCAGCAACTGCGCGTAGAGTTGGATTCCCCTCGCGGATAATATCTTTCATATCAATTAAGTGAGCAGCTTTTGTAATACGTTCTATAGCAGACATTTTCTCTCCTTTCATTACCTCTACATGATAACACAAAATGACAAGGATTGAAAGCATTATGGCATTTAGGATTTATAGAAAATAGATAGGAAGTTCAATTCAATTGTGAAAGAATTACTTATCTGTGATATAATAAAAAGAAAAGGCTTGCATAAGAAAGTAGGGAGAATGAAGATGCAAAGAAGACAAGATAGAAATCAGGGTGGTATAGCTTTTCGTTTTATGAAAGGCTTGGTAAACTTTTTTAGGAGTTATCGTAAGTGGAGCAATAAAGGCTTTGTGGCGGTGCTCTTGCTAGCAGTTGCTTTATCAATGGGCTTGGTTTTGTTGTTTGAAAGTTTCCAAGGAATCCCTTTAACCAGTCAAAAACGAGATACTATTTCTCAAGAAGGGACTAAGCAAAAGTCTCAGGAGCAGGAAGAGGAAAAAACTGCTAGAATTATGGCCCACGGGGATTTACTCTACCACGATGGACTTTTCTTTTCAGCTAAAAAAGAAGACGGTACCTATGACTTTCATGAGAATTTTGAGTATGTGACACCTTGGCTTAAGCAAGCAGACTTAGCTATTGGTGATTTTGAAGGAACCATCAATAAGGATCATTATTTAGCAGGTTATCCTCTCTTTAATGCTCCTGCTGAAGTTATGGATGCCATTAAGGATGCAGGTTATCATGTGCTAGATTTAGCTCATAATCACATTTTGGATTCGCAAATTGAGGGAGTTATTTCAACGGCCGATATTATTGAGAAAGCTGGAATCACTCCAATCGGAGTTTATACGCACGAGCCACGTGATCAGGCTCCGCTGGTCATTAAGGAAGTGAATGGTATCAAGGTTGCGCTTTTGGCCTATTCCTATGGTTTCAATGGCATTGAGCAGTATATTTCTCAGGAAGACTATAATCGTTATCTTTCAGATTTAAACGAAGATAAGATGAAGGCTGAAATTGAACGGGCGGAAAAGGAAGCGGATATCACTATTATCATGCCTCAGATGGGTGTTGAGTATCGATTGGAACCAACTGAAGAACAAAAAGTTCTTTATCACAAGATGATTGATTGGGGGGCGGATATTATCTTTGGAGGGCATCCTCACGTTGTTGAACCATCTGAAACGGTTGAAAAAGATGGAGACAAGAAACTCATTATCTATTCAATGGGGAACTTTATTTCCAATCAACGGATTGAATCTATGGGAGATGAAGAAAATGCTAAGTGGACTGAACGGGGAGTTCTCATGGACGTGACCATTAAGAAGAAGGATGGAAAAACAACTATCGGAACAGCTAAAGCTCATCCTACTTGGGTCAATCGAACACCAAAGGGAACCTTTTCACCAGAAGGCTATCCTTTATATCATTATCAAACCTATATCTTGGAAGATTTCATAGAGGGTGGCAGTCATCGTGACCAATTAGATGAAGCGACTAAGGAACGAATTGATACAGCCTACAAAGAAATGAACGAACATGTGGGATTGAAGTGGGACTAACTTGAATCCAGAGGAAAGTAAATGACGATTAAGGTAATTGCGACAGATATGGATGGGACCTTGCTGGATGCTAGAGGCCAGCTGGATCTCCCACGCTTGGAAAAGATTTTAGATCAGTTGGATCAAAGGGGCATTCGTTTTGTTATCGCGACGGGCAATGAAATTCACCGCATGAGACAACTACTGGGGCACTTGGTGGATCGAGTGGTTCTGGTGGTTGCAAACGGTGCTCGTATTTTTGAAAACAATGAACTGATTCAAGCTCAGACTTGGGATGATGCTATTGTCGACAAGGCTTTGGCTCATTTCAAGGGTCGAGAGTGTCAAAATCAATTTGTTGTAACGGGTATGAAGGGTGGTTTTGTCAAAGAAGGTACGATTTTTACAGAACTTGAAAGTTTTATGACTCCAGAAATGATTGAAAAATTCTATCAACGGATGCAGTTTGTGGATGAATTAACCTCTGACCTCTTTGGTGGTGTGCTCAAGATGAGTATGGTTGTTGGTGAGGAGCGTTTGAGTTCGGTCTTGGCAGAGATTAATGACCTCTTTGATGGCCGTGTCCGGGCTGTATCAAGCGGCTATGGTTGCATTGATATCCTTCAAGCTGGGATTCATAAAGCATGGGGCTTGGAAGAATTACTCAAGCGCTGGGACTTGCCCCCCCAACAAATCATGGCTTTTGGTGACAGTGAAAATGATGTTGAAATGCTTGAAATGGCTGGAATTGCCTATGCAATGGAAAATGCTGACGATAAAGCTAAAGCTGTGGCAACTTCTCTAGCACCAGCCAACAGTCAAGGAGGAGTTTACCAAGTCTTGGAAAACTGGTTAGAAAAAGGAGAATGAAGTGGCAGTACAGTTATTAGAGAATTGGCTCCTAAAGGAACAAGGTAAAATCCAAACCAAGTACCGTCAATTAAATCAGGTTTCTGTTCTAGAGCCAGATATTCTTTTTATAGGGGATTCCATTGTTGAGTATTACCCTCTGCAGGAGCTGTTTGGGACTGCAAAGACGATTGTCAATCGAGGCATTCGAGGATATCAGACAGGGCTGTTACGAGAGAACCTTGATGCGCATCTATACGGTGGGACAGTAGATAAAATTGTCCTTTTAATTGGGACGAACGATATTGGAAAAGATGTGCCTTTGAATGAGGCTCTCAATAATCTCGAAGCGATCATTCAATCCATTGCTCGCGATTATCCACTGACAGAGATTAAATTGCTTTCCATTTTGCCAGTCAATGAGGGGGAGGAGTACAAGCAGACGGTTTATATCCGCACGAATGAAAAGATACAGGAGTGGAATCAAGCCTATAAAGAGCTTACTTCTGCCTATATGCAGGTGAAATTTGTGCCAGTATTTGCCAGTTTGACAGACCAAGCAGGCCAACTCAAAAAAGACTATACTACTGATGGATTGCACCTCAGTGTTGCCGGTTATCAGTTTTTAACAAAAGCCTTGAAAGACTATCTTTTGTAGTTAGTTGATTTCTTTTTTGCATTTTTGAGTTAGATGAGGTATAATGGTTTTATTGTCTTTTGGGGTCGTTACGGATTCGACAGGCATTATGAGGCATATTTTGCGACTCGTGTGGCGACGTAAACGCTCAGTTAAATATAACTGCAAAAAATAACACTTCTTACGCTCTAGCTGCCTAAAAACCAGCAGGCGTGACCCGATTTGGATTGCTCGTGTTCAATGACAGGTCTTATTATTAGCGAGATACGATTGAGTCTTGTCTAGCGGCTTGATAAGAGATTGATAGACTCGCAGTTTCTAGGCTTGAGTTATGTGTCGAGGGACTGTTAAACTAATACATAACCTATGGTTGTAGACAAATATGTTGGCAGGTGTTTGGACGTGGGTTCGACTCCCACCGGCTCCATTATTCCTTTGCATTCTTTTGCATTCCTTGGTAAAACGTTGTTAAATCAACGTTTTTTATTTTTATCTTTGGTATTCCTTGGTATTCTTTTGCAGAAAAGGGAGTCACAAAAGGAGTCACAAACAGACTCTAAAGCAGACCCTGTTTTTATAGTAGATTGAAATAAGATGTGAACAAATCGATTAGGAAAGTCAAATTAATGTATAGAAATATTTTAGCAGTCGTGGCGTACTATTCTTGATTCAATCTACTATAAAAAAAGGGATACAAAAAAGGATACAACGTTTGTCGCATCCTAAAAATCTATGTACTTCGCAAAGCGTTCTCCGGCTCCATTATGCGTTTTTGTGATTTTAAGACTTGTTAGCTGATTTTTTACAATCCTGCAAATTCTTTGATTTCTTGTGCTGACATTGAAGAGTCACAACGGACATTGATTTGGCCATCTGCAATGTGAACAAAGCCTGGTACAGTTGGGATTCCGTAGTGTGAGCGGAATGCTTGCAACTCATTGAGTTGGCTCGCTTCTTCACTGTTGATGAAGTAGATGTGAGCTTTAGTTTCAGCTACGACACCTGCCAATGTACCTGCAAATTTACGGCAGTAAGGGCAAGTTTTGCGACCGATAAAGAAGGTTGCAGTTTCTTTCTTATCAAGAGCTTCTTGCGCACGCGAAACTGTAGTGACTTCAAGGTCTTTGATGTTTTCTAAAAATTGTTCCATGAGATTACCTCGCTTTCATTGATAAGTCTAGTATGCCATAAAGTTTCTAAAATTGCTTAGATTTGATACGAAAAAAAGATGAGATTGGTTGGTCTCATCTTTTATAGGGTTTTATTTTACAAAAGCATTGATTTCTGCTTCGATGTTAGCAATCTTAGCTTGTGATTCTTCGTTGGTTTCACCTACAACTGCAATGTAGAACTTGATTTTTGGTTCTGTACCTGAAGGGCGAACTGCAATCCATGAACCGTCAGCAAGTGTGTATTTCAACACATCACTTGGAGGAGTTGTCAAGTTTGTAACAGTACCGTCAGCAGCAGTAGCAGTTTGAGCCTTGAAGTCTTCTACGACAGTGATAGCTGTTGTGTTCCATTCTTTTGGAGCATTGTTGCGGAATTTAGCCATAATTGCTTTGATTTGTTCAGCACCATCGATACCTGAAAGGGTAACAGAGATAGTCTTTTCTGCGTAGTAGCCGTACTCTTTGTAGATTTCTTCGATACCGTCAGCAAGGGTCAAACCACGTGAACGGTAGTAGGCAGCAAGTTCAGCAACGACAAGAACAGCTTGGATAGCATCTTTATCACGTACGAATGGTTTAATCAAGTAACCGAAGCTTTCTTCAAATCCCATCATGTAAGTGTGGTTGTGTTTTTCTTCGAATTCTTGAATTTTTTCAGCGATGAATTTGAAACCAGTCAAGACGTTGAACATGGTTGCGCCGTAGCTTTCAGCAATCTTCGTTACCAAGTCAGTTGATACGATAGATTTGCAGAGGGCTGCATTTTCAGGAAGAGTTCCAGCGTTTTTGTGGGCTTCCAAGATGTATTTAGCCATGATAGCACCGATTTGGTTACCTGAAAGGTTGAGGTAGCTACCATCTTTTTGAAGGACTTCAACACCAACACGGTCAGCATCAGGGTCAGTTGCGACAAGAACGTCTGCACCAACTTGACGACCAAGTTCTTCAGCAAGGGCAAAGGCTGCTTGGCTCTCTGGGTTTGGAGATTTTACAGTTGAGAAGTCAGGATCGGCAGTTGCTTGCGCTTCAACGACTTGAACAGAGTCAAATCCTGCTTGGGCAAGAGCACGACGAGCCAACATTTCACCAGTACCATGAAGTGGTGTGTAGACAATTTTCATGTCTTTACCAAATTCTTCAATCAAGGCTGGGTTGATGTTTACGTCCTTAACCTCTTTAAGGTATTCTACGTCAACAGCTTCGCCGATAACTTCAATCAAGCCAGAAGCTTTTTCAGCTTCCACATCAGCAACTTCTACTGCAAATGGGTTTTCGATAGCACGGATATAAGTAGTCAACGCGTCCGCATCGTGTGGAGGCATTTGTCCACCGTCTTCACCGTAAACCTTGTAACCATTAAATGGAGCAGGGTTGTGGCTGGCTGTGACCATAATACCTGCGAAACAGTTGAGGTGACGAACCGCAAATGAGAGTTCTGGAGTTGGACGAAGGCTTTCAAATACATAAGATTTGATACCGTGTTTAGCAAGAACTGCTGCAGATTCAAAGGCAAACTCTGGTGAGAAGTGACGGCTATCGTAGGCGATTGCGACACCACGTTCTTTTTCGTTTCCACCTTTTGACTCAATCAAACGAGCCAATCCTTCAGTAGCTTGACGAACAACGTAGATGTTGATGCGGTTTGTACCAGCACCAATCAAGCCACGCATACCTGCAGTACCAAATTCAAGATTTGTATAGAAGGCATCTTCCTTTGTTTTTTCGTCCATATTTTCCAAATCTTGGCGAAGGTAGTCAGGAAGCTCCGCAAAATCAACCCATTTCTGGTAATTTTCTTGGTAAGACATTAAAATTCTCCTTTATTTCTAAAACATTTAATCGCCTTCATTATATCATTTTTTTTAGTTTTAGTAAATGCTTATACTCCTCTAAAATCTTTTCGACAAACCAGGTTAGCTTAACTTTGCTGTGTGTATGAGGTTGATGTGGGGAAAAACTCAATTTCAGGAGAAAATGAAGTAAATCTCTCCACAATAAACCGCATATTATCAAGGTTCTTCAATACCTGATTATATGCGGTTTTTAATTTTAAAGATTTTTCCCAGTCTTGTGGCGAGATGTTTAGTTTGCTGTTTGACTTTATATATTTTTTAGCTTTAAGAATGCTATCTTGACTAGATGGTTTTTCTGACCGTTAGTGCTGGTCTTACAACAAGGCCTCAAACTCAGCAACGGTCATGCCTAATTGCTGACTTGCAACCTCAGGTGTTAGAAGACCTTGACGTACTAAATTTACTAAACCTACTTTTAATCCCTCTTCAATGCCTTCTGCTCGTCCTTGTTCAATCCCCTCTGCACGACCACGCTCTAGTCCCCGCTCTAACCCTTTTTCTTCAGCTTGTTCCAAGGCATAGTCCTGTGCTAACAAGGCTTGTTCTTCACGTCTGCGCTGTTCACTAAACATTTTCCTGTCCTCCTCGGACCAGCTCTTGTAGTCTAGCAGTTGGTCTGCTTGGCTGATGGCTCGTTCAGGTTGCTGGGTAAAGGGCTTGTTCCCAAAAAACTCCAACCACGGTTTGCGAATACTATCTTTGCTGGTTTCTCTGTATTTTTTTAGTTCCAAGAAAGCCATTTTGACCAGATGGTTTTCCTGACCGTTGTTTGTGATAGTTAAGACCTCACCTGTCGAATCCTCGCGCATACTAAAGCTATGAAAAGCCAGGTCATCTGAGAAATAATTACTATCGACAATTGCGATTGCGTATACTGGTGCGATGTGTTTGTAGCTCTGGTGGGTATCACCTTCTCGCTGGCGAATTTTTTCTAGATTTTGATTGACCTGACTGCATAAGTAAGCCCACAGGCGATTAATGAAAAAATTCTGATGATGAACTTGTATTTCTATAATAACCTGCGTGCCATTATCCAACTCCGCCAAGACGTCTATACTGGTATAGAAATCCTGAGCCGAGTAGGGTAGAGATGGCAAAACATGAATATTACTCCCCTCCAAAATGGTCACATTTTTTGCTGGCAAGTCCAGCATATCGCGAATAAATTGACAAGTGATTTCTGGATTGCTAAAGATTTTCTTAGCAACCAAGTCATTAGTTGGGCTGATGCCCGGATGACGTACAGTCATATTTGCTCTCCTTTCATTATAGCACATTTTTTAATCTAATTTACTAGATTTGATGTTTCTATCTATTTATTCGGAAAAAGAAGAAAAAGGGTAGAAAAAATCTCAAATTGTCTCATTTTTAAAGAAATAAGTGTAACAGTTAATGGAAATCCTAAAGCAAGCTGGGAAGGTCTCAAAGTACAGGACTGAGCTTGCTGATAGGAGGAAGCAAGTCCATTAGATGCACACGACACGGCTGATGGGGCTTCATCTTTACTGTTGGTCTACTGATGAGGGACTCCTAACCTACCTTTGGTTTTGGTAAAAAGAGTCGTCTATCTGCTAATCTTCCATTTCAATCAAAAAAATTGAAATTTACAGTTGTTTGATGTATAATATTTAGGTGAGATTGATATACTATTATGTAGAAAATAGTATAACAATATATATATATATATATATATACGATTGGAGTCTGAAATGGGAAAATTTGACAAACAACTAAAATATAGTATTCGAAAAGTAAGTGTCGGTGCAGCTAGTGTCGTCATTGGTGCTTTTTACCTTGCCATGGGGGCAGGTGTGGTACACGCGGAAACGAATACTCCTACTGATGGAGGGGCAAGCCACTCTAGTTCGCCTTTAGAATATAATACCAATACCCCTAATGGTTTGTCTGGCTCTAACTATCAGCCGAAGCCTGCCCCAAATCCAGCTACCCTTCTAGCTGGAGTGGCTGAAGAAACAGAAACAAAAGAAGTCACACGTACCATCAAATATGTAAATGCTTCTGATGAAAGCAAAGAAGTAGCAACACCAGTCGTTCAAACAGTTACCTTAACACGTAAAAAAGGTACAGAAGAATGGACAACAGGAAAATGGGAAAAACAACCTTCACCAACAGTAAATGGTTATGGTGATCCAGACAAGTCAACTATAGAATCAAAAGAAGTTACATCAACAACAGAAGATGAAACTATAATGGTTTACTATAAGAAACTTGATGCTTCATCAACTTCCTCACCTAGAGGTCGCCGTTCAAAAAGAGAAGTGGGAAATCCTCCTGCCGACGGAACTTCTAATACTTCTACTGGAACTGAGACTCCTACTGGAGAAACTTCAACTGGAAATAACGGAGCATTAGATTCTACTGTAACCGAGCGTAAGGGAGCTACTGTAAAACCAGATCAACCTGGGGTACATATACCAAAAGGAGATGACCATGGAGCACATGATCCGAGTGCTCACTTGAGTTTCGATGATCCTGATCATACTGCAACAGTTGAAGAAATGTGGAAGATTATCCAAAATATGCCCGATGACTTCCAAAATAATGAGCGTTCCTACTTGAGAAACATGGATACACTAGGAGACGAACTTCGATTTGATAGTAATGGAAATGTCACTACAGACCCAAGTGGTGTAAAACTTCAACCAGGTGAAATTAGAGAAATCAGTAGCTTCGGTGGATGGACAGCCATTATGAAAAAAGATGGTGAAACTGGGAAATTCGCTATTGGGATGAAAAATAAAGAAGGTTACTTCACTGGTTGGTACACCGACAAAGATGGCCATCGTCAAGAAGGTGGAATGCTTGGTTCTAATGCCCTTGACCAAATCTACGTACACGAGCAAGCCTTAGACCGTCGCTTCAAATACATGTTGATGCTTGCCAAAGGTCGTACAATCGCAAATAAAACTGATAAAGCACAAGATGGCTCTACGTTTAATATAGAGACAGCAAATAGTGATGAAAATAAAGCTGAGCTTGCTAAATTACCTGTCAAAGAAAGGGAAGATATTCTCCAACACGCTCCAAATGTTGAGGGGTTCAATGGAATTGAAAAAACTTTTAAAGCCTTTTCAACGAAATATGGAAGTCGTTTGAAAATTGAATTTGTAACAGGGTATATCTCAGACTTTGCAGGGTCAAAAGGAACTTATCGTATCGTTGTTAAAGCGATTAAAAAGGATAACTCTGAAGAAACTGTTTATGACCACACAATCAACCGAATTGATGGAGTAGTAGAGAACGAAGAACGTTATGCTCAAGGTGTGAATTTAACGGCGGTTAATGAAAAGATTAAAAACTTATTGAAAACAGAGTACAATAATAAAGTTCACACTCTTGCAACTGAACGATATAAGGAAAAATATGGGCGAGGTAAAATAGATAGAGATAAATTAAATGGAATAAAAAGCGATATCGAAAAAGAACTTGCTAAAAACGGAGAAGCGATAGTTGAGTTGCCGGTAGATAAGGATAAATTGAATGAAAAAAATTTCAAAAAGGAGACTAATTTTAAAGAATCGTTTACTAGATATGGAAATGAATTAAATGGTTTATTAAAGCTAGTGAATGATAAGGAGGTTCAAAAAAACTCTCCAACGTGGTTAACTACAGCTGAGAAAAACTCAGATGGAAGTGTGAAGTCTAAAGACTCAGATCGTGTCTATAAATTACTAGATTTTATATTGCCAACTGCGAAGAAAATTATCTATCATGGAGATACAGACCAATTAGAACTTGTAACAGATCCAGCTAAAGTGAAGACTCATCAAGAAGATCTTAAGAATAGATTAGCAACTAAAAAAGCTAGCCTAGAAAGCAGTACGAATGACGATGAAAAAACTAAACTTAAGAAAGAAATCTCTGCCTTAGAATCAGCTATTAAATCCACAAATGACTATACTTACACGGAAGCAAGAGACGGTAGTAGAGAAGCGAAAATCCTTGGCTCACACATGGAAGCTTCAGTGAAACCTTCAACAACTGAAATGACGGAAGATGAGTATAATAAAATACGAACCAATGCACTCGCTTTGGAGGCAAAAGATGGTTTAAAAAAATTCACTAACTATTTTGTAGAAAAAGAAAATGTTACACGTTCAAATGTAATCACTGATGCTGAATTATCAGAAAAAATCACTGATGCAATTGGAGGAGATCAGGACAAATTAGGGAAAGGTGGATACTTCTCAACAGGAGATATTCCACTAGGAAAAGACGTTGTATCCTATAAAGTGCAAGTGTTTGCAGAAAATGAAAAACGTGTTGGTGTTAATATGCAAAGTCCAAGACTCCAATACAACTTACCTATCCTAGCCGATTTCTCAGTAATTCAAGATACCGTTGAACCGTCAAAAGAAGTCGCAAGACGTATCATTACTAAATTAAAAGAAAAAGGTAAGATTACTGGAGATCAAGAGAAAAAAATAACAGAAGAAATTGACAAGGTTAAAAAGACATCTGAACTAAAATCAGCTATGTCAGGGAATGTAAAAGTTAAGTATCAAGCTGTCGATGGAACTCTATTGACGCTTAAAAATACTGTAACAGGTCAAAAAGAAACTGATCTAGGTAAAAAAGATACAGACGGAACATATATTGCTCAAAAAGATCAATTATTAGGTACAGATTATGATGTAACAGGCAAAAAACTTACTACTTTAACAACAGCTGATGGTAAACGCTATAGATTGAAGAGATCATTAGAGGACAATTCGCTTGACGATGGAAGATTAAGAACTTCTGCAAGTGACAGAGGCACGATGACTACTACAGAAGCAAGAACGGTAACTTATGTATATGAGGAAGATACTACGCCACCAGCGCCGGCAGAAGTAGATGTAACCAGAACAGTTAAGAGAACAATTACATATGTAAAAGAAGATAATGTGAATGGAGCTACGATTAGAACGGTTCTTGAAGAACGAAAGAAAGAAAATACAGTCGAATTCACAGGAAAAGAAGTAACTGATACAGCGAATAATACGGTATCTTACAAGGATTGGACAAGCACAAATAGTACATTTCCGAAAGTAGATACACCAGTACTAGAAGGTTATATCGCAGATATAGCAAGCGTAGGAGTAGAAGAAGCAACAGCACCAACTTCAACTGGTGATGTGACTAATATAACGAAAGAAGTTGTTTATAAAAAACTAGGAAGTTGGGTACCAAGATTACCAGAAGGTGTAACACCACCAAAAGATATAGATATGACACCAAAACCATATCCAAATAATCCAAACGATCCAACAAAACCTGGAACACCAGTATATCCTGAACCAGGAACACCAACGGATCCAAGTACACCGAAACCACCAGTAATTCCATATGTACCAGGTTATACACCTAAGATTCCAACAGATCCAACAAAACCAGAGGATCCT
Source organism: bacterium (assembly GCA_905221505.1). Classification (GTDB taxonomy): domain Bacteria; phylum Bacillota; class Bacilli; order Lactobacillales; family Streptococcaceae; genus Streptococcus. Next base: position 800 of record CAJNDL010000010.1, on the reverse strand, counting down.
AATACAAATCCGCTAGTACCAGTAAAACCGGTAGATCCAGCAGATCCGAAAAAAGGGTACAAGGTACCGAATGTACCGAACGATCCTAAAAAGAATTTTGTGATTGAGTACAAACCGAATCCACAAAAAATTCTTATCAAAGTTGTTAATGTCACAACTGGAGAAGAAGTAGAATTACCTAAAGAAAAACTTGAATTCAATGGCTTTTCTGATCAAGTAGTAACAACAGAAGATAGGGAAAAAGTTGATAATAAAATTGCATCTTTAAAACAACGAGGATATATCGTATCAACGAAGAATCCTATATCAAAAACAACTAAGTATGATACATCGGACGATTCTGAAGACAGAGAACCAACGCAAGTTTACAAAATTATAGTAAATGAACCTGTTACAGAAGATACAGAGGTTAGAAAAGTAACACGTACGATTAAATACGTTAAAATTGATGTTCAAGATAACCAGGAAGTAACAACAGAACTGAATACAGATTCTATTAAAAAGAGAGAAGACAAGGTTGAGTTTTCAAGAGATACAACTACAAGCTTAGCAACAGGTTTAACAAAAATTGGTGCTTGGGACCAAGAAACTAAGGAATTACCAAAAGTTAATACACCTGTATTAGAGGGCTATTTTGCAAATATCGCCTCTGTAGCAAAAAACACAGTTCAACCTGGTACTGAATCATATGAAGTGACAGTTGAATATAGAAAAATAGGATCATGGGTACCAAAAGTGCCAGGTGTAGAAACACCAACGCCACTACCATATCCAAACCATCCGACTGATCCAACTAAACC
>CAJNDL010000009.1 GCA_905221505.1 bacterium | reverse complement strand
CTTTGTTCGCCAGAAGTGACCACACAAGCAGTAATAATCCGTTCATCCGTCATAGCGATATGACTTTTATATCCATAGAAAGAGCTGTCGGCTGTCTTATGTCCGAGCCTAGTCTCCTCCTTAACAGAAGCTTCCAAGTATTCTAAGTCGTCCTCAACAGCCTCTTTTAGGTAATTGAACTTTTGAGAGACAGCCGGTAGGGCTAAGAGTTCCTCGTGTTTTTTAACCATAGCCATTGACTCCTCTGTATATGTCAATTCTGCTTCGAGTTTATCTTCTTGGGGTTTCTTTGGAAATTCTATTTTGATATCTTCTGAATGTTGATAAATCGTTTTACGTAAAGCTTTTTAACGCTTCCTAAGAATTTCTTGGGGTTTCTTATGATTATAATGAGATTTGGTGTGAGTGGCATCCACAATGAGGATTTTACTCTTAATCAAGTTGTGTTCGAGTGCAATTTGAACAGACTTCTGAATCAATACATCAAGCAGTTTGTCATCTTTAATTCTTAGCTTTCTAAATTTTGTCAGAGAGGATGGCTCGATAACAGAATCCTCAGGAGCTAGACCAAGAAAAAATTTAAAGGCCATATCTGACAAGGAACGTCCCACCACATCAACATCTGATAACTTATAAATATCTTTTAACAAGAGATATTTGAACATCATAATCGGTGAATAAGCTTTACACCCAAAATCGGGACGATAATTCTTTTCTAGTTCATCATGAATAAAGCTAAAATCACAGAGTTCAGTTAGCTGACGTAAAAAGTGGGTTTTAGGAACCACGATATCATACAAACTAGAATAAGGACTGACATCCATAGTTAACTGATTATCAAGCATTATTTCACCTCATCTCTAGTATAACAAAAAAGCCATCAATTTGATGACTTTTTCAGTAGGTTCCCAAACGGTCCAATCTTTTCATTTTATATCTAATTTTTATGCTTGTGGTTTGCGGAGGTAACCATAGACCACTCCACTTACGACTGCTCCTACCAAGACAGATGCAAGGTAAAGAAGGGCATTTGAAGTAAGGGCGATAACGAAGATTCCTCCGTGTGGTGCCATGAGTTTGATTCCAGCAAGGCCAACGAGTCCGCCCGCTACTGCCGAACCAAGGATGAAGCTTGGAATCGCACGAGCTGGGTCAGCGGCACCAAATGGAATAGCTCCCTCAGTGATAAATGACAAGCCCATGATGATGTTTGTCAAACCAGAGTTACGTTCTTCCTTAGTGAATTTATCTTTGAAAAGAAGAGTTGCGACAAAGATTGCAAGTGGTGGCACCATTCCTCCAGCCATAACTGCTGCCATGGCTACAGAACCACCTGAAGAAACAGTCGCTGCAAGCGTACCTGTACCAAAGACATAGGCCGCTTTATTAACTGGACCACCCATATCAACAGCCATCATTCCACCAAGGACGATACCGAGAAGAACAGCTGAACCGCCTCCAAGACCGCCAAGGAAATCATTCATAGCAGTATTGATTGCTGCCATCGGGATGTTAACAGCTAGCATGACAAATCCTGTTAAGATTGTTCCAAGAAGTGGCAAGAGAAGAATTGATTTTGCACCTTCAAGTGAACGAGGAACTTTAACGTATTTCTTGATAGCAAGAACCAAGGCACCTGCGATAAATCCACCAACAAGGGCACCTAGGAAACCAGATGAGACACCTGCAAGAGTTGACGTTGCTTCACCACCTGCAGCATAAGGGATTTTACCAAAGGCAAAACCTTCTTTGGCAATAGCACCAGCCACGAAACCTGCAACCAAACCTGGTTTTTCAGCAATAGAGTAGGCAACATAACCTGCAAAGACTGGAAGCATCAAACCAAAGGCAGCTCCCCCAATTTTCATGAACATCGAAGCTAGTTCATGGTAGGAACCAAGATTGCCAAGATTTTCATTTGGAACACCCAAAGCACCGTCAATCAAGAAGGCAAGGGCAATCATGATACCACCACCGATAACGAATGGCAACATTTGAGATACACCACTCATCAAGTGTTTGTAGAAGGCACCACCAAGGCTTTGTTTTTCGTTAGAGGTTGTTGTAGCTTTGACTCCATTAGCAGCACGGTAGACTTCAGCATCCCCAGAAAGAGCCATGTTAATCAATTCTTCTGTCTTACGGATCCCGTCAGCCACTGGACGACTGATCAATGGTTTGCCATCGAAACGATCCATTTCAACAGCCTTATCTGCTGCGATGATAACAGCTTTAGCCTTGCGGATGTCTTCTGCTGTCAATTGGTTCCCAACACCACTAGCACCGTTGGTTTCGACCTTAATTCCAACCCCCATTTCAGCAGCCACTTTTTGAAGGGCTTCTTGGGCCATGTACGTGTGGGCAATCCCTGTTGTACAAGCTGTAACAGCTACGATAAAGTCATCAGAGTTATTGGCAGGTACTTGAACAGGCTCTTCAGTTTTATTTGAAGCTTGGTCAAAAAGTTCGATAACTTGGTCAGCTGATGTTGCTTGACGAAGCTTGTCAGCAAAACCGTCTTTCATCAAGTATTGAGACAATTCTGCCAATGCTGCCAAGTGAGTATCATTAGCACCTTCTGGAGCAGCAATCATGAAGAATAGATCAGTTGCTTGTCCATCCAAACTCTCATAGTCAACACCTTTGTTTGACTTAGCAAAAAGAACAGTCGCTTCTTTGACAGCAGCGTTTTTGCTGTGAGGCATAGCGATTCCATCACCCAAGCCTGTAGAAGTCAAAGCTTCACGCGCCAAAATACCTTCTTTAAATGTTTCAAAATCTGTCACATAACCGTGATCTACCAAGCTTTTAATCATCTCTTCGATAACAGCTGTTTTTTCAGTTGCTTGTAAATCTAGCAACATGACTTCTTTTCTCAATAGGTCTTGAATTTTCATCGTTTTTCTACCTCAACTTTTTCATATGTTTCTTTAATAAATTCTGCTGTTGCCAAGTCATCCGAGAAGGTCGTTGCTGTTCCGCAAGCTACTCCCCATTTGAAGGCTTCTACTGCGTCTTTTGATTTGACAAATTCACCTGTAAATCCAGCGACCATAGAGTCACCAGCTCCGACTGAATTTTTGACTGTTCCCTTGATTGGTTTAGCGAAGTAAGCTCCCTCAGATGTGACAAGAAGGGCACCATCCCCAGCCATAGAGATAATGACGTTTTGAGCACCTTTAGCCAGCAATTCGCGAGCATATTTCTCGATTTGGTCCAAATTTTCAAGTTTTACACCAAAAATCGCTCCAAGTTCGTGATTGTTTGGTTTAACTAGAAGTGGTTGATAATCCAAACTATCAATCAAGGTCTGTCCTTCAAAGTCGCAAACGACTTGCGCACCTGTCTGACGCGTTAAGGCAATCAAGTCCTTGTAAATAATATTGCCTAGGTTTTTAGCACTAGAACCCGCAAATACAACTGTATCTTCTTCAGTCAAACTAGACAAAATAGCTTTCAATTCTTCTAACTGATCCGGTTCAACATTTGGGCCCGTTCCATTGATTTCTGTTTCTTGGTCCGCTTTAATCTTGACATTGATACGAGTATCTTCTGCCACTTGGACAAAACGTGTCTCAATTTCTTCCTCTGCCAGAGTATCTGTGATAAATTTACCAGTAAAACCTCCGATAAATCCAGTCGCTGTATTGGGAATACCCAAGCGTTTTAAAACACGACTGACATTGATTCCTTTCCCTCCAGCGAACTTATCATCACTGTCCATACGATTGACACTACCAACTTGGACTTGGTCCAAGCGCACGATATAGTCAATGGATGGATTAAGTGTGACTGTATAAATCATACTTCTATTACCTCCGTTTTTTCTTTTATTGTCTGCAAGAGCTCATGCCCCTGACTTGTGATAACAATTGCTCTTTTGAGTGGTGCTACCTTAGCAAAGCAAGTTTGTCCAATTTTTGACGAATCCACCAAGACATAAGTCTGTTTGGCATTCTCCAAAATAGCTCGTTTCACAGCTCCCTCTTCCATATCAGGAGTCGTATAATAGCCATCGTCCACACCATTCATCCCGATAAAGGCACGGTCAAAGTGCAATTGGTTAATCTGGTTAAGAGCAACACCCCCGATGCTAGCATCCGTCGCCGTCTTGACGCTTCCTCCAACCATGACAGTCGGAATCTGCTTTTCAACCAACTGAGCTGCATGGTGAATAGAGTTGGTCACAACTGTGACATTCTTATTGACCAATTCATGAATCAAAAAGGCTGTCGTTGTTCCAGCATCGATAAAGATGACATCTTGTTCCTTGATGAGAGAGGCTGCCTTCTGGGCTAACAACTTCTTCTCTTGAAGGTTTTTGACAGATTTTTCTTGAATGGTTTCTTCTTCCTGCAAGGAGTGGGGTAATTCTGCTCCACCATGCACACGGCGAAGCTTGTTTTCCGCCTCCAACTCATCCAAGTCTCTTCGAACCGTTGATTCTGACGTTTCTAGCAAACTAACTAACTTTTCTAGAGAAACTACATGATATTGATTTAACTCCTCTAAAATCAGTTGCTTCCGCTCTGTTTTTAACACTGAATCACCTCCTGTTATCGTTTACACTATTCATTCTATCATACTTCCTTTCAAAGTCAAGCGTTTTTTATCACTTTCTTTCAAAATCTATCATTTTTCTTATTTTCAGAATTTTTATTGCAAGATAAGAGCCTTTATGGTAGACTATTTGAGTAAGTATTGGAAGATTACTCAAGAGGCTTAAGAGGCCGTGTTGGAAACGCGGTAGGCGTGTAACAGCGTGCGTGGGTTCGAATCCCATGTCTTCCGTGGAGAATTACCAGGAGCTGGGCAAAAATTCAATTTCAGTAGAAAATGAAGTAAATCTTCCCACAATAAAACGCATAGTATCAAGTTTTTCAACACCTGATATTATGCGTTTTTTTGATTTTAAAGACTTTTTCCCAGCCTCGTTTTTTGCTATTTTCGAAGTGATCTTTTTGACCAGTCCTATACATCATTTTTATACTCAACGAAAATCAAAGAGCAAACTAGGAAGCTAACCGCAGGTTGCTCAAAGTACAGCTTTGAGGTTGCAGATAAAACTGACGAAGTCAGCTCAAAACACTGTTTTGAGGTTATGGATAGAACTGACGAAGTCAGTAACCATATCTACGATAAGATGAAGGTGACGTGGTTTGAAGAGATTTTCGAAGAGTATTAAGGAGTATAGAATAGTATTCTAACTCCATCCTCTAAAGTGCTTTCAATAAAAGATACTTGAACACCATATTCAGCATATAAGCTTTATGCCCTAAGTCAAAACGATCATTCTTTTCTAATTTATCGTAAATAAATCTAAAATCACAGAATGCTGTCAGATGACTTAAAAATGATTCTTTGGAAAAAGCGAATCAAAACTTGATTTATCAATTTTTATTCCACTATCTTTTTATCACACATATTGATAAAGTACTGGTGCAAGCGCACATCATCAGTCAATTCTGGATGAAAAGAAGTTACCAACATATTTTTTTCTTGGGCTGCAACGATTTGATTATCAACTGTTGCTAAAATTTCTACATTTTCTCCAACACTACTGATAATTGGACCACGAATAAAGGTCATTGGAATCTGACCGACTCCCTTACATTCTGCTTCCGTGTAGAAACTTCCTAATTGGCGCCCATAGGCATTGCGCTCGACCACCATATCCATAGTTCCAAGATGACACTCTTCCTGAGAAGTAATTTCCTTAGCCAGCAAAATCAAGCCTGCACAGGTTCCAAAGGCTGGTAAACCAGATAGAATGGCTTCTCGAATGGGAACCAGCATGTTTTGGTCTCGTAAGAGCTTGCCCATGGTTGTAGACTCCCCACCAGGCAAAATCAAACCTGACAGGTCACTCTGATGTTTCTGAAAATCATCTAGATTTCTGATTTCAACACTCTCAACACCTAATTGCTCTAGTACTTTTGCATGTTCTGCAAAAGCCCCTTGCAAGGCCAATATTCCAATTTTCATCTATTTTCCTCGCTCAGCCATGAGGATTTGGATCTCATTTTCATTGATACCCACCATGGCTTCTCCTAGATCTTCAGAGATTTGAGCCAAGATTTGAGGATTTCGGAAATTAGTTACCGCTTTGACAATGGCACTCGCTCGTTTAACAGGATCTCCTGACTTAAAAATACCTGAACCGACAAAGACACCCTCTGCCCCTAATTGCATCATCAGCGCAGCATCTGCTGGCGTTGCAACGCCTCCAGCCGCAAAGTTTACAACTGGCAATTTTCCATGCTCATGGACGTATTGAACCAATTCTACAGGGACTTGCAAGTCCTTAGCAGCAACATAAAGTTCGTCCTCACGTAGGTTTTGAATTCGGCGAATTTCCTGATTCATCATACGCATATGACGAACAGCTTGGACGATATCTCCTGTCCCTGGTTCTCCTTTGGTGCGAATCATGGAAGCACCCTCAGCGATACGACGCAAGGCTTCACCCAAATCCTTAGCACCACAAACAAAAGGAACTTGGAATTCTTTTTTGTCCACATGGAAACGGTCGTCAGCTGGCGATAGAACTTCACTCTCATCGATATAGTCAATCTCAATAGCCTCTAAAATCTGTGCTTCAACAAAGTGCCCGATTCTGACCTTGGCCATCACTGGAATGCTAACCGCTTCTTGGATTTCCTTAATCATCTTTGGATCGCTCATGCGGGAAACACCACCAGCTGCGCGAATATCTGCTGGAATCCGCTCCAAGGCCATCACAGCGGCCGCACCAGCAGCTTCTGCGATACGGGCCTGTTCAGGATTTTGCACATCCATGATAACCCCACCTTTGAGCATCTGTGCCAAGTTTTTATTTAGTTCATAACGATTTTCAGTCATTTCTTTTTCCTCATCATTTGTATTGGTAGCTACCATTTCATTTTAAGTCAGATTAGAAGGAATCACAAGATAAAAAAAGGATAATTGTTTGGGTACAGATTGATACTCAATGAAAATCAAAGAGCAAACTAGGAAGCTAGCCGCAGGTTGCTCAAAGCACTGCTTTGAGGTTGTAGATAGAACTGACGAAGTCAGTAACATATATACGGTAAGGCGAAGCTGACGTGGTTTGAAGAGATTTTCGAAGAGTATAACTAAAAAACTATCTGACCTTAACTTAAAGCCAGATAGTTCATCAAATTTTATTTTTCAGCTGTAAGGGCAGCCATTGTGATGTAGTTGTATGGTTTGTTGAAGTGTGGCAAGAAGAATAGGTCTGTCAATGCCAATTTATCAATTGTTACATGCTCTTGGATAGCAAGTGAGAACATGTGGATTCCCATGCTGATTGCAGAATCGTGTGAAACCATTTGTGCACCAAGAATTTCACGGCTATCTTTGTCAAAGACAATCTTAATCGCTACTTCATGGTTATCATGTTTCATGAATTCTGGTTTTTGAAGATCGTTAAAGCCTGTTTCAGTTGCGTTGTAACCAGCAGCTTTTGCTTTTTCAAGAGTCAAACCAGTTGAAACCATATGAAGACCATAGATAGAGATACCGTTTGAACCTTGCACACCGATTCCTTCCAATTCATGTCCACAAGCATTGTAGGCACCAACGATACCAGTACGAACAGCGTTTGAAGCAAGGGCGATGTAACTTGTATCTTTACGAGCATTGTCATAAACAGTCGCACAGTCACCAACGGCAAATACACCAGGAAGTGAAGTTTCTTGTTTCTTGTCTACAAGGAAGGCACCGTTGCGGAAGAGTTCAATTTTACCATCAGCAAGGGCTGTATTTGGACGGAAACCAACTGCAAGGATAACCATGTCCACATCGAAAGTTTCTTTATCAGTAATCAAGCGTTCAACTTTACCGTCACCTTCGATTGCTTTAACAGTTTGACCAAGAGCCAAGCGGATGTTGTGGTCTTCCAAGTTCTTCGCCATCATTTGTGTAAAGTCTTTATCATAGTAACCGTTCAAGACAGTATCTACGATATCAACAAGGACAACTTCTTTTCCAAGACGCTCAAAGGCTTCAGCAAGTTCAACACCGATGTAACCACCACCAACAACAGCGATACGGTCAAGATGTTGGCTCTTGTCAGCAAGTTTATTGATAACTTCTTCAGCGTTTTGGTACAATTTCACGAATTGTACGTTTTCAAGAGTTGCTTTAAATTCGCGGTTCCCTTTAACAATTTCAACACCTTCGATTGGTGGCAAGATTGGTGTAGAACCTGTAGCGAAAATCAATTTTTCGTATGATTCTTTGTGCTCTTTTCCTTCAACTTCTGCAGTAACTACTTTGTTATCATAGTCGATTGAAAGAACTGGCGAGTTCATGTAAACCTTAGCGCCTTTAGCTTCCAATTTTTCTTTATCAGAATAGAACAAGCCTTCAGCACCGTCAATTTGTTCACCAATCCAAAGAGCCATTCCACAACCTAAGAAAGAGATGTTAGAGTTTTGGTCAAATACAACGATTTCGTTCTCATTTCCAAAATTATCCAACATAGTATTAATACATGCTGTACCAGCGTGGTTAGCACCAACTACAACGATTTTACTCATAGAAAAATTCCTACCTTCAATTTTAAATTTACTCTTCTAGTATAACATTTACTGTTAGCGTTTACAAGAGTTTAGCTAATTTTCCCTATTTTTTTGAAAAAAAATGTAAGTAATCTGTATCTTAACACGGATTCTTGCAATTTTTCTTCATTTCCTGAGCATATTTCTTGACATCTTTACAAATTTTATTTGTGAAAACGCTGACTTTATGGTATGCTAGTATCATGGAAAGAAAATGTAAGGGGTTCATTTTTCATAAATTTACTATATTTCAACCTTCTTTTCATAAGAGAAAGGAGTTGGTAGCTTGCCTCTTAGTTCACATTCTGAACGCCTAATGGGAACCACTATCACTATTTCATTAGTGAATGAGCGAGCCGATAGCTTGCTCCAAAAATCCTTTGATTTACTCAGAGAGCTAGAATACCGCTTCAATGCCAATAGCCAAGAATCTGAATTGATGGAAATCAATCATCAAGCTGGAATAGCCCCCGTCAAGGTTCATCCAGACCTGTTTGAACTGATTTCACTTGGTTTAGAGCATAGCCTAGCGCCCTCTAGCCATCTCAACATCAGTATTGGTCCCTTAATTCAAACTTGGCGAATCGGTTTTTCAGATGCCAAGGTCGCCCAGCCTCAAGAAATTGAATCGGTGCTCCCTCTAATCAATCCTCATTATATCGAGTTAGATTCTTCTACTTCTACTGTATTCTTGAAGCAGAAAGGAATGAAGATTGATCTAGGTTGTCTAGCCAAAGGATATAGTGCAGATAAGGTTGCCCAATTTCTGAGAGCAGAGGGAGTGACTTCTGCCCTGATTAATCTGGGAGGGAATATCCTGACTGTTGGAAAAAATCAGGCAAGAGGAAATCAGCCTTGGCAAATCGGGATTCAAGACCCAGCCAATCCTCGGGGAAATCACTTAATGACCATCCCCGTTGTCAATCAATCTGTCGTGACTTCAGGCATTTATGAACGTCACCTGACAGTCGATGGAAAAGATTACCATCACATTTTTGACAGTCAGACAGGATATCCTGTTGAAACAGAACTCGCTAGTCTCACAATCATCTCTGATAAGTCAGTTGATGGTGAAATCTGGACAACTCGACTCTTTGGAGAAAGACCTGCTTCTATCCTTTGGCAAGTAGAAAGTTTGGAGGGTATCGAAGTCATCCTCATCGATAAGGAAGGTCACCTAAGCTGTTCTTCAGGAATTCCTACTCTATAGAGACAACTGTTTCAATGGAGTTTTAAAATCGTATTATGTAAAAAGAGAAAGGAAATCTCATGTTAAAACTTATTGCTATTGTTGGAACAAATTCAAAACGTTCTACAAACCGTCAATTGCTTCAATACATGCAAAAACACTTTGCTGATAAAGCTGAAATTGAACTTGTTGAAATCAAGGATATCCCTGTCTTTAACAAGCCAGCTGACAAGCAAGTACCTGCTGAAATTCTGGAAATTGCTGCTAAAATCGAAGAGGCAGATGGCGTTATTATCGGTACACCTGAGTACGACCACTCTATCCCAGCTGTTTTGATGAGCGCTCTTGCTTGGTTGTCATATGGTATTTACCCACTCTTGAACAAACCAATCATGATTACAGGTGCTTCTTACGGTACACTTGGTTCATCACGCGCCCAATTACAACTTCGCCAAATCTTAAACGCACCAGAAATCAAAGCAAGTGTCCTTCCTGATGAATTCTTGCTTTCACATTCTCTTCAAGCCTTTAATCCAAGTGGAGATCTAGTAGATCTTGATGTTATTAAAAAACTGGATGCCACTTTTGACGACTTCCGTATCTTTGTAAAAATTACAGAAAAATTGCGCAACGCACAAGCCCTACTTCGCAAAGATGCTGAAGAATTTGACTGGGAAAATTTGTAAGATAGGAGACCAAAAAGAATGAAATTTGTTGGACTTGTAGGATCAAACTACGATCAATCATATAACCGTAAACTCTTGGAATTCATCCGTCGTCAGTTCAAACTCAAATTTGAATTAGAAGTTCTCGAAATTGACGAAGTTCCAATGTTCAACCAAGACGAAAAATGGGATGAAAGTTTCCAATTACGTTATTTATATAACAAAATTACACGTGCTGATGGTGTCATTATTGCTACTCCTGAGCACAACCACACAATCTCAGCTTCTCTAAAATCTGTTCTTGAATGGCTTTCATACGAAGTTCATCCATTTGAAAACAAACCAGTCATGATTGTGGGAGCTTCTTACTACGACCAAGGTACTTCTCGTGCCCAAGTTCACCTTCGTAAGATTCTTGACGCTCCAGGTGTTAATGCCTATACGCTTCCAGGTAACGAATTCCTTCTTGGTAAAGCCAAAGAAGCATTTGACGCAGAGGGCAATATCACAAATGAAGGAACTATTAATTTCCTTGAAACATGCTTGGACAACTTTGTAAAATATGTGGGAGTCGTTTCAAAATTGAAAAAACCAAAACCAATTGCACCAGAAGATTTATATTGTACAAATTCAATTGCAACTACCATTCAAGGTGTTGATCCAGACGATCCTGAATGGGTAGAAAAAGCAGCTGAACTTGTTGGAGCTGTTTCTGGAGATACTTACGTTAAATTAGACCATGGTATCTTGACAGTTAACCAAATTGACATGTTCTTGAAAGCAATGCCATTTGAATTGACATTTGCAGATGATAATAACCAGTTCTTGTACTTTAATAACGCACACCAAGATCCAAATACAATGTTTGGTAAACGTGTACGTGCTCAATCAGGAAACCGTTTAGGAACTGTACACGGTTCATTGCCAGATTCTAGAATGAAAAACGTTGAATGGGTTGTCGGCGTATTGCGTAACGGGGATCAAGAATATGTCCGTACAATTGTGCCAGGAACACCAGAAGGCGTTATTAATACCCACAATTACCAAGCAATGTACTATCCAGATGGTTCATATGCTGGAATCAATGAAATTATCTTTAATTTCCAACCATGGCTTGACTGGTACCTTAATACAACTGGTCAACGTCTAGTTGGTGGAAATGCTGCAGCTCCTGCTGGAGGACATGGCAGTGCAGATGCTACATCTGGAGCTTCTGATTCAGGTGATGCTGGAGGTCACGGTGGTGGCGCAGACGCTACATCTGGCGCAAGTAACTAATAATAGTTTTGGGAACCATATTGGTTCCTTTTTTAGCTCTTTGTCAACTGTACTTGGTGGTATGTCAATCCTTCTCTATGGAGTTATCGCCAGCAACGGTTTAAAAGTCTTGATTAAAGAACGTGTTGATTTCGCTCAAATGCGTAACCTCATCATCGCAAGCGCTATGTTGGTCCTTGGACTTGGAGGAGCTATCCTTAAACTTGGTCCAGTTACACTTTCAGGTACTGCCCTATCAGCCATGACAGGAATCATCTTGAACTTGATCTTGCCATACGAAAATAAAGACTAATACTCTTCGAAAATCAAATTCAAACCACGTCAACGTCGCCTTGCCGTACTCAAGTACAGCCTGCGGCTAGTTTCCTAGTTTGCTCTTTGATTTTCATTGAGTATAAGAGTCTAAATACACCTAATCCACTCAGACGACTGAGTGGAATTTTTTAATGTTAAAATAAAAAATTCTTTCTAAAAAAGGAAAGCTCTGCAGCCTTCCTTTGTTTTACTTACGTTTCTTCTTCGCTTTCTTCATTTTATTCGCCATACGTTTCATGGATTGTTTCATGGCAAATTCACCGATTTTACCTTTGAGTCCGCCACCAAACATCTGGCTCATGCCTGGCATTCCTGCTCCTCCGAGAGCTGACAAGTCAGGCATGCCACCTTGTCCCATCATGCCTTCAAGGGCAGACATATCCATTCCTCCCATATTTGGCATATTTTTAGGAAGGTTGTTTGGATTGATTCCCATCTGCTTCATCATCTTGTTCATATCGCCAGACATAACACCCTGCATGAGCTGTTTAGCCTGGTTAAAGTCCTTGATAAATTTATTGACTTCAACAAAGGTATTTCCAGAGCCCGCAGCAATACGACGGCGACGGCTTGGATTTAACAAATCTGGATTTTCACGCTCTTCAGGTGTCATGGAAGACACAATAGCGCGCTTGCGCGCAATCTGGCGCTCATCCACCTTCATGTTTTGAAGGGCTGGATTGTTTGCCATACCTGGAATCATCTTAAGCAAGTCTTCCATTGGCCCCATATTTTGCACCTGATCCAACTGATCGATGAAATCATTGAAATCAAAGGTGTTTTCACGCATCTTCTCAGCCATTTCAAGGGCTTTTTGCTCATCGTATTCCTGAGAAGCTTTCTCAATCAAAGTGAGCATATCCCCCATACCAAGGATACGGCTAGACATACGGTCTGGGTGGAAGGTTTCGATATCTGTAATCTTTTCACCTGTACCAGTGAACTTGATTGGTTTTCCAGTAATGTTACGAACAGATAAGGCAGCACCACCACGAGTGTCCCCATCAATCTTGGTAAGGATAACTCCAGTCACTTCCAACTGAGCATTAAACTCACGCGCAACATTGGCCGCTTCTTGACCAATCATGGCATCAACGACGAGCAAAATTTCATTTGGCTGAGCCAGTGCTTTCACATCACGAAGCTCATTCATCAAGAGCTCATCAATCTGCAAACGACCTGCCGTATCAATCAAGACATAGTCGTTGTGATTGGCTTGGGCTTGTTCCAAACCTTGACGTACAATCTCCACAGCTGGAACATCTGTACCAAGAGCGAAGACAGGCACATCAATTTGTTGCCCCAAGGTCTTAAGCTGGTCAATGGCAGCTGGACGATAGATATCCGCCGCAATCATCAATGGACGAGCATTTTCTTCTTTCTTGAGTTTGTTGGCCAATTTACCAGCAAAGGTTGTTTTACCAGCCCCCTGCAAACCAACCATCATGATGATGGTTGGAATCTTAGGTGACTTGATAATCTCTGCTGTATCAGAACCTAAAACAGCTGTCAGTTCCTCATCAACGATTTTAATAATCTGTTGCGCAGGATTAAGGGTATCAATTACCTCATGGCCGACTGCACGCTCACGAACTTTCTTGATAAAGTCCTTTACAACAGGCAAGGCAACGTCGGCCTCGAGCAAGGCTAAGCGAATCTCTTTGGTTGCCTCTTGGACATCAGCCTCTGAGATTTTTCCTTTTTTACGTAGATTTTTAAAGACGTTCTGCAAACGTTCTGTTAAACTTTCAAATGCCATGTTTCTTCCTCTTATTCTCTATTATCAATGCTTGTTAAAATTTCTATCTGCTCCTGCAGAAAGTCATCCTTGGGATAGCGCTCCAAAATCTGGTCAAAAATCTGACTGCGGACAATGTAGTCCGAGTACATGTGCAATTTCATCTCATAATCTTCCAGAATCTTTTCTGTCCGCTTGATATTGTCATAAACAGCCTGACGACTGACACCAAACTCCTCGGCAATTTCAGCAAGGCTGTAATCATCAGCGTAGTAGAGCTCGATATAATTCATTTGCTTATCTGTTAAAAGCGCTGCATAAAATTCAAAGAGCGCATTCATACGATTGGTTTTTTCGATTTCCATAACTTTTATTATACCAAAAATTAGCCTAATCTACCACACTAGAAAGCCAATCCGAGAAGATAGCAAGCTAAATTTGAAAAAGACAAGAGACTAACCCCAAGTAATTTCCAATTGATAGCTGGCAAAGGCTTGTCCCTCTTGATTTTGTAGTTGATAGGTAAGCTCAATCTTTTGCCCATCCACTTGATAGCGATTCGTTTGGATAATAAACTCCTGCATGCCCATAGGTGTGGGAATATAGGCTAAACTATCACTATCCTTTAGAAAACGCATAATGGTCTTGGGATTGGAAAAACGGGTCATCACCAGTTCTTGACCATGAAATTTAATGACTACTTTTTCCTTTTCCTCATTGTAGAAAAGCAGATAGCGATAATCTCCCTTTTCGTGCGCTTCAACATCATAAAGCTGGTCAATCACTTCCAACTGCTCATCAAACTGAATCGTATTTCGCATCCGAATCTTCACATCAGGTCCTCTTTCTTGTCTCTTGTCCTACTATTTTACCAAAAACTCTAGCTTTTTGCTATAATGGTCATATGAACGAAAAAGTATTCCGTGACCCAGTTCACAACTACATCCATGTCAATAATCAAATCATCTATGACTTGATTAATACAAAAGAATTTCAACGCTTACGCCGAATCAAGCAACTGGGAACTTCCAGTTATACCTTCCACGGTGGGGAGCACAGCCGTTTCTCTCACTGTCTAGGAGTCTATGAGATTGCTCGACGTATCACGGAGATTTTTGAAGAAAAATATCCTGAGGAGTGGAATCCTGCTGAATCACTTCTCACCATGACCGCTGCTCTCCTCCATGACCTTGGGCATGGTGCCTACTCCCATACTTTTGAACATCTCTTTGATACGGATCATGAAGCCATCACCCAGGAAATCATCCAAAGTCCTGAAACGGAGATTCACCAAGTCCTGCTACAAGTAGCGCCAGATTTTCCAGGAAAGGTGGCCAGTGTCATTGACCACACCTATTCTAACAAGCAGGTCGTGCAGCTCATTTCCAGTCAGATTGACGCAGACCGTATGGACTATCTCTTGCGCGACTCCTATTTTACAGGAGCTTCCTATGGAGAATTTGACCTGACTCGCATTCTCCGAGTGATTCGTCCTATCGAAAATGGGATTGCCTTTCAGCGAAATGGCATGCACGCCATCGAAGACTACGTCCTCAGTCGTTACCAGATGTATATGCAGGTTTATTTCCACCCCGCAACACGCGCCATGGAAGTTCTCCTACAGAATCTCCTCAAGCGAGCTAAGGAACTCTACCCTGAGGACAAGGATTTCTTTGCACGAACTTCTCCACACCTCCTACCTTTCTTTGAAAAAAATGTGACCTTGTCTGACTATCTGGCTCTGGATGATGGTGTGATGAATACCTACTTCCAGCTCTGGATGACCAGTCCTGACAAGATTCTTGCAGACCTGTCGCAACGCTTTGTCAACCGTAAGGTCTTTAAATCCATTAGCTTTTCACAAGAGGACCAAGACCAACTCGCTAGCATGAGAAAATTGGTTGAGGACATCGGCTTTGATCCCGACTACTACACTGCTATTCATAAGAACTTTGACCTCCCTTATGATATCTACCGTCCCGAATCTGAAAATCCAAGGACACAGATTGAAATTTTACAAAAAAATGGAGAACTGGCAGAACTCTCTAGCCTGTCTCCTATAGTCCAATCCCTTGCTGGTAGTCGCCACGGAGATAATCGTTTTTATTTCCCGAAAGAAATGTTAGACCAAAACAGTATCTTTGCTAGCATTACCCAGCAATTTTTACACTTGATTGAGAATGATCATTTTACCCCAAATAAAAACTAGAAGAGGAATTTTATGAGTATTAAACTAATCGCCGTCGATATTGACGGAACCCTAGTCAACAGCCAAAAGGAAATCACTCCTGAAGTTTTTTCTGCCATCCAAGATGCCAAAGAAGCTGGTGTCAAAGTCGTGATTGCAACTGGCCGCCCTATCGCAGGTGTTGCCAAACTTCTGGACGACCTGCAGTTGAGAGATGAAGGTGACTATGTGGTAACCTTCAACGGTGCCCTTGTCCAAGAAACTGCTACAGGTCATGAGATTATCAGCGAATCCTTAACCTATGAGGATTATCTAGATATGGAATTTCTCAGTCGCAAGCTCGGTGTCCACATGCACGCCATTACCAAGGATGGAATCTACACTGCCAATCGCAATATCGGAAAATATACAGTTCACGAATCAACCCTCGTCAGCATGCCCATCTTCTATCGTACACCTGAAGAAATGGCTGGCAAGGAAATCGTCAAGTGTATGTTTATCGATGAACCAGAAATTCTCGATGCTGCCATTGAAAAAATTCCAGCCGAATTTTACGAACGCTACTCTATCAACAAGTCTGCTCCTTTCTACCTCGAACTCCTTAAAAAGAATGTGGACAAAGGTTCAGCCATTACGCACTTAGCTGAAAAACTAGGGCTGACCAAAGATGAAACTATGGCTATCGGTGACGAAGAAAATGACCGTGCCATGCTGGAAGTCGTTGGCAACCCAGTTGTCATGGAAAATGGAAATCCAGAAATCAAAAAAATTGCCAAATACATCACTAAAACAAATGACGAATCCGGCGTTGCCCATGCCATCCGTACATGGGTACTGTAAAAGTGAAGAATATACGAAAACCGCTCGGCTGAGCGGTTTTTGATGTCTAATTACTGCCCCCTGCAGGAATCGAACCTGCAACTACTCCTTAGGAGGGAGTTGTTATATCCATTGAACTAAGGGAGCTAGATAAAAACTCTGCTAAATAAGCAGAGTTTTTTAGTCGAATTAACGACGGATTTCTTTGATACGAGCTGCTTTACCTTGAAGAGCACGCAAGTAGTACAATTTCGCACGACGTACTTTACCGTAACGAACAACTTCGATTTTTTCAACACGTGGAGTGTGGATTGGGAAGATACGCTCAACACCTACACCGTTAGAGATTTTACGAACTGTGTAGTTTTCTGAGATGCCAGCACCTTTACGTGCGATAACAACACCTTCAAAAATCTGGATACGTTCACGGTTACCTTCGACAACTTTCGCGTGTACACGAACAGTGTCACCAGGACGGAATGATGGGATATCTGTACGAAGTTGACCTTCAGTCAAGCTTTGGATTAATGGATTCATTTTATTCTCCTATCTTTGTCAATCTTGAGGAATCTTCCTCAGCGGATAAACTGTATTTTTGTGCGTCCATTACACACAAGATACAGTTTACCAAATTTCTACAAAAAAGTAAAGAAATTTATAGCAGAATTCCTAAAAAAATCGCAACTAAACCACCTAAATAGGTCAAAGCCAAATAAGAATAAAAGACCTTCTTATCACTTAACAACCTTTGGAGTTCGTCATTCAAGGTCGAAAAAGTTGTCAAACCTCCACAAAACCCTGTCGCTAGAATAGCATAGACTTCCTTAGACTCCACATGATTGTAGAACAATCCAATCAAAAAGCAACCCAAAAGATTGGCTATGAGCGTTCCGAGTGGCAATTTAGAAGCTTGATTATATCGGGAAAAGAAATACCGTACTAAAGCCCCGAAACCACAAGCAATTGCAAGATAAATGATTACCATTTCTTCCTCCCTAAATAGTAAGCCAAAAGCAAACCTCCACCGATACTCAAAAGCAAATACAGGACTAAACTAAGATAACGCCCTGTATCAAGCAGTTTTACAGCATCAAGCATTAGGCTAGAAAAGGTTGTTAAACCTCCACAAAAACCCGTCCCCAGTGCTAGAACCAAGCCCTTACTAGTTCCCTTATAGACCAGATATCCCTTGACAAGATAGACCAAGCAGAAAATGCCCAGATAGTTGACAAAGAGAGTGCCCCAAGGAAAATCTGGACTGGCTGGTAACCAAGTGGAAACTAGATAGCGAACCAATCCACCCACCATAGCAGCTAGAAAAATCCCTAGCGGATAAAATTGTTCTTTTTTCATTTGATGTTTTGATCCTGATAATCACGCGAACGTTTGAGTATGTCAGAAAAAGTCGCAACAATAGTCTCCTGATAGCGCTTATCCTCTACACGACTTCTAACCTTTTCAAAAATAGCTTCTTCTCTCTTAGTATCTAAAATCGGTTTACCTGATGCTTTCTTATAGGCAACTACCCCCTCAACCAAATGCATTCGTTCTTCTAATAGTTTGACAATTTGGTCGTCGATTTGATCAATTTCTTGACGAATAATATCTAAATCCATACATTCTCCTCCTTTATTTGAATTATTGTATCAAAAAGCCAGCAAATAGGCTAGTAAAATCCCAACTCACGATAAGAAAAATGCACTGATTGATTGCATCAGCGCACTTTTATGCTTATCCTACTTTAGCAGCCAATTCTTCTGCGAATTGTTCCAAGCGTTCGATGTCTTCTTCTTCAGCAGAAAGGTCAACTTTAACACACTCTGAACCTTTTTCTGCTCCTGTTGACACAAAGACACGGTCAAAGTCATCAACAGCCTTACAGAATTCATCGTAGAAGGTATCTCCTGAGCCAACCACTCCGTAGATTTTACCATTCAAGTTTAGGTCTGCAAGGTCTTCGTAGAAGTCCATCATCTCATCAGGCAATTCTCCATCACCGTAAGTATAGGTCGCAACGATAGCGATGTCTGCTTCCAAGAAGTCTGAAGCGTCAACAGTTGTACATTCATCAACATCGACATCCAAGCCCAAGTCACGTAATTTGTCTGCTACAATATCTGCAATTTCTTCGGTATTACCTGTCATACTGGCAAATACAATTTTTGCTAATGCCATATCGTCCTCCTCAATTTATCTTTCTCCATTATATCACATCTTTTTCATTTTAAAAATAAAAATTCTTGTGCTACAATGAAATGAGAAAGAATTGAGGTTATTTATGGACATTTGCCATCAAATTTTAGAAAAAATCAAAGAATACGACACGATTATCATTCACCGTCATATGAAACCAGACCCTGATGCCTTGGGTAGTCAGGTGGGATTGAAAGCCTTGTTGGAGCATCATTTCCCAGAAAAAACCATCAAAGCCGTTGGTTTTGATGAACCAACTCTTACTTGGATGGCTGAAATGGATTCTGTCGAAGATAGTTCCTACCAAGGTGCTCTTGTCATCGTCTGTGATACGGCTAACACTGCTCGTATCGATGATAAGCGCTATAGTCAAGGTGATTTTCTCATTAAGATTGACCACCATCCAAATGATGATGTATACGGGGATCTATCTTGGGTGGATACTAGTTCAAGTAGCGCTAGTGAGATGATTACCCTATTTGCTGAAACAACCCAACTAGCCTTGTCAGATCGAGCTGCTGAGCTGCTCTTTGCAGGAATTGTGGGTGATACAGGTCGCTTCCTCTACCCTTCTACGACTGCACGCACCCTCCGCCTGGCTGCCTCTCTGAGAGAACAGAACTTTGACTTTGCAGCTCTCACTCGCAAAATGGACACTATGAGCTACAAAATTGCTAAACTTCAAGGCTACATCTACGACCATCTGGAAGTGGATGAAAACGGTGCAGCTCGCGTTATCCTGAGTCAAGAAATCTTGAAACAATTCAATGTGACCGATGCTGAAACTGCAGCTATTGTGGGTGCACCTGGACGCATTGACAGTGTTAGTCTTTGGGGAATTTTTGTGGAGCAGGCTGATGGCCACTACCGCGTTCGCTTACGCAGTAAAATCCATCCTATCAATGAAATTGCCAAAGAACATGATGGTGGAGGCCACCCTCTAGCAAGTGGTGCCAATTCCTATAGCTTAGAGGAAAACGAAATCATCTATCAAAAGTTAAAAAACTTGCTTAAAAACTAATAAAATACTTGCCAAACTTTTCAGAATCTGATAGACTAGTATAGTAACAATCTATGGCTCGCAAAGAGACCATGGCAGAAAGGAAATATTGCAAAATGAAAAAAGATATCCATCCAGAATATCGCCCAGTTGTCTTCATGGACACAACTACTGGTTACCAATTCCTTAGCGGTTCAACAAAACGCTCTAACGAAACAGTTGAGTTCGAAGGCGAAACTTACCCATTGATCCGTGTGGAAATTTCATCAGACTCACACCCATTCTACACTGGACGTCAAAAGTTCACTCAAGCAGATGGACGCGTGGATCGTTTCAACAAAAAATACGGTCTCAAATAATCAACCGCATTTATTGCTTAAAAACGTTGATACAAAGCCTTTTCCAAGAAATTGGATTTGGCTTTTTTTGTTTTTGGTACCGTTTTTGGTACCGTCTTGGAAAACTAACCTTTTGCACTATCCAGATAATCTACAAATTTTGTGATAGCTTTCTTCTCTCCTGCTACTGTAGAATGGCTATAAGTATCCAAGGTCATCTGACTACTTGCATGACCTAACCTTTTGGCCGCATTAACAGGGTCTACACCCGTTTCAATCATCAAGGTAGCATGAGTATGTCTGAATCCATGAGGAGTTATCTTCTTCAAGTCATGTTTCCTAATAATGCGCTTTAGAACACTATTGATATAGTCTTGATATAAAGGCTCTATCTTTCCATCTCGGTCAACAAACGTAAACATGTAATCACTATCAATCAATGGGGTAACTGACAGTTGCCCCTTTTCTTTTCTACTCTTTTGTTTCCACTCTTTCAAAATCGAGACTGTCTCAGTATCTAAAGGAATTTGCCGTATTGAAAACCTGTTTTTGGTGCTTTTCTCAACGGCTTTCCCCTTGATTCTACCTAGGTTTTTGCTGATAGAAAGTAATTGATTATCAAAATCAATATCAGACCACCTCAAAGAATACAGCTCCCCTTTCCTTAAGCCACTATAAGCTAACAAACGAAATAAGGCATAGTTTTTATAAGGCTCTTCTGACTTAATAATAGCTAAAAACTCATGCAACTCCTCAGCGCTAAAGAAGTTATCTGACTTCTTCCGCTCTCTTTTTGGGAGTATCACTTGTTTCATTGGGTTGTCTGTAATCAATTTCATTTTTAAAGCAAAATCAAACACTTGACTAGTGTAAGATTTGACCTGTTTGATATTCCTAAAAGTCTGACCTTTTTCGGTAATAAAGTCCTGACATTGCCAAGGAGTAATTTTGGAAATTTTCATCTTTCCAAGAACTGGCAAGATATGAATTCTAAACAAATCATCTGTACGGACGCTTGTCGTCCTCTCTACTGTGTTTTGATAAGTTTTGAACCATTCCTCAAAAACTTCATCAAAACGTCTCTCAGAGACTCTCAGAAGTTCTGAGAGGTCTCCTGACGCTTTTTTGTGGTAAATCATAGCTTCATACTGTCTAGCTTCTCTACGGCTCTTAAAACTGCCTTTAATGAAGTCTTTACGTTTGCCATCAATCACCCTGTAGATTCTGACCTTATAAAGATACCCTGATTTAGACTTTTTAGCCTTATATTTAATAATAGACATTCTAATTTCTCCTTTATTTTTTAAGGTTTCGGAGCTTATAAAATAAAGAAATCATGATTGTCTGTTATTTCTTACTCTTCTTGCAATCTCTTGTATTCGTCAGAATTTATCCATGCCTCCCAAACATAATGATAAGGAGAGTCTTCTGCACTTGATTTGTTAATCAGGAAAGGAATGAAACCCTGATTTTCGTCTGCTATAAATTGCTTGATAGCTTTAACCAAAATAGGGTTAAAGTCTTTTTTACTTGCTAAAAAATCAATGTAGTCAGATAAAGCCTCTGATTGATTGAGTTCTGCAAGTATAATGGCAAGGTCATCACCAAAAGGTGTCCATTTGGTAATTTTATGATCTATACTTGTACCTTTTGTCAACACTTTATAGAAATCTTTGATTATTTCTTTAGGTGCTCCTGGATCTTTTAGTACAGGATTATCATCAAGCCCTAGTAAGTAAGGAATAGATACTCCAAAATATTCTGATAGAATTTGCGCATTTTTAGCATTTGGCCTTCTACTCCCTTGGTTGTAATTTCCGAGAGTAGAGTAGCCTATACCTGTAGCCTCACTTATTTCTTTAAGAGATAATTTACTGTTTTTAACAAGTGTTTGAAAGTTTGTCAAATAATAATCCTCCTTTTTAACATATTATAACACAAATTACACAAAAGAGAAAAAAAACTCTTGACACAAAACACAAAAGAGATTATAATTTAATTCAAGATACACATTTGTGTATTTTGTTCGGAGCTTATAAAATTAAGAAAGGGGTCAGAATATGACAGAAAACTTTACCATCCACCTCCCAAAAGCAACAGAAAAGAAGTTGCTTGCTCGTTACGATACCATGCTTCAGAGAGCTATCGAAAAAGCCTTTGAAGATCAGGAACTGTATAAGCCTATGCTACGAATGTCAGGTTTATGCCGTTGGTTGGACATCTCAACCACAACTTGCATAAAATGGCAACGTGAAGGCATGCCCCACATGGTCATTGATGGAGTGACCTTGTACGATAAACACAAAGTCGCTCAATGGTTACAACAATATGAGAGGTGAGATATATGAATTACGATGACGATTATTACTACTATCTTCCTAAAGCATTATTGTTCGAGGAAGAATACAGAGACCTCTCCCCTTATGCAATAATTTTTTATATACTTCTTCTCAGCAAAAAAGAAGAAGCTGTTGAAATGGGATGGGTAGATGATGATGGAGAAATTTATCTTGCTTACACAAGGGAAGAACTCGCTGGAATGTTTGGATTTAGTACATCAAGAATAACTAACTTGAAATATCGTTTACAGATTGCTGACTTGATTACAGTTTACAAACACAATCCTCTACTTCATCAACCTGATAGAATTTATGTGAAGGAGTTATAGAAAGAATGTTGACAATCTATTTTAGTGATGACACCGAGCAAAAAAACACTATGGAAAACTGGCTTAATAACAGGCAAGTTGCTTTCTTATCATGCGATTATAAAGATATTGATAAAGACACCTTATTGTCTTTCGCATCTAAAACACCTGATTTTTTTATATTGCTAAAGCCAGCTTTCTTAAGATATAAATTGGACTATAAAACGACATTGAGTGAGTTTTTAGGACTTATTTTAAATGATAAGCTGAAAACTTTAAGGTTTCCTATTGCTGTTAAAGATGGGGAAATTTTTGCAGGTGTTGGAATTGAAGATTTAGGGAGTTTTATCCCACGTAAGCAACGCAAACTAGAAAGAGCTCATATTTTCGCTAAGGCAGAAAAACTAGATGAGGGTAGACGTTTTTGGAGAAACTTCGAGGTTGTCCGTAAACAGTCTGAACTACGTTGGTTTGAACTGAATGAGTTACTGTTTGCTGATGTGTCTGACAATTTAGGAGAAATCAAAAAGGCTAAAGACCGATTCTTTAAATACAAGAATAACAAGCAAACTCCTCCTGAAGATATCGTTGAGAAAATCCAAAAAATATTTTTGATTGAAAGAGTTGTTCTTTTTCAAAAATCTGTTCCAGATTTACAAAATTTCTAATCCTAAAATAGTTATGAAAACAACTATGAAAATATTTTGAAAATGATATTTTGAGACTAAATTTTTGAGCTTCCTCAAAATTTATAACGCGTGCGCTTCTAACAGCACGCTATGTTCCCATTTCGTGGGATTTTACTACACCCATTTTTTGGCAAGTTTGACCGTAGCAAAATGAAAATGGTCCGACGAAGTCGGCTTGGGGTTGCTCCCCCAAGAATGTCATTTTACGGAGGTCTTTACGCAGACAAAAAAGAGGCGCCGATAGGCGACCTCTAAAAGAAAGGAGGTTTATTTGGATTTAAAAGTTAGTTTAGATAATATTACTATAACTGCTGAAATACGCCACAGTAGTTTCAATAATTTTAAAAAATTAGTTAGCAACCATATTGCAATCATCACTCAAAAAGCTATGACAGATATGTTTCAAGCCTATACCAAGTCTGGGGGGCAAGTTATCCTCCATTTAGAGTATGATAAACTAAAAGGACAAGCTCGAAATGCTCGCCCTTTCCGAATGGAGTTTAATCCTAACAAACTCCGAACAGTTGATACTGAAATTCTTAATACGATTATACCATATCTCGAAGATATTTCAATCACTCGAGCTGACTTAGCTTTTGATTTTTTTAATCTTGATTGTAGTGAATTCATTTTAGAAAAGAAGGGACGACCTACTGCAACAAAAGAATGGAGAGATAAAAATGGTAAGCTTGAAACAAAATATCTAGGAGCTTCAAGGTCAGAAAAACAAATTCGACTATACGATAAAAAAGTTGAACAACTGACGAACGGAAGTGAAGATGAACGACAAAACGCACAACAATATGAACATTGGTGGAGATTAGAATTTCAGTTACGAAGTCGCTCCGTTGAAAATATTTTTGAGGTTATTGACACTATTATTTTCAAACCGTTTTATTTTGAAAGTCTCGGAATTGAAACTCAACTTTATCTATTAGCTTTAACACGTGATAAAGGAATCTGGAATAAAGTTAGCAAAAACACTAGAAGTAAATACAAGAAAATTTTGGAAACCCATCAAACTTCCGATACTGATTATTTGCAATTGATGAAAAATCTGTTACATAAAGAACGACCCAAACTAGAAAAACAACTTGCTTTTTATGGGGGTCGTTAGGCATTCTTCGGAATGCCTTTCGCTCTTCGGAGCGAAACAAAAAGAGAAGTTTGTGGCTCGAACTTCTCTTTTCATCGGACTGTTTCGACAGTCCGATTGCTCTCTTTCGAGAGAGCAAAACCGTCGGAGACCGCACACTTTCCCGGAGGTAAAGTATAGTGCGTTATACTTTGCTTGGAAGTAGTGCCGTCCTCAGTAAAGAAAACCGCATAAAGGCTTGCTTATGTGTGGCAATTTTTAGCCACACGCTCGGCGACCCTTTGAGCCGAGAAAGGACGAATTATGAGTTACGTTGTAGCCAGAATGACGAAGTACAAATCAGGTAATTTAGGTGGAGCTTACAGACACAATGAACGTATTTTTAAGCAACACAGTAACAAGGATATCGATATCGAACGCTCACATTTAAATTATGAATTGACAGATAGGGATCGCTCTATGTCGTACGAAAAGCAAATCAAAAACTATATAGACGAGAACAAAATTTCTAAACGAGCTATTCGAAAAGATGCCGTTCTATGCGATGAATGGATTATAACATCTGATAAAGATTTTTTTGCTAAACTTACTCCCGAAGAGACAAAACGATTTTTTGAAACTTCTAAAAATTATTTCGCTGAAAACTATGGTTTAGAAAATATTGCCTATGCTAGTGTTCACCTAGACGAAAACACACCACACATGCACATGGGAATTGTACCAATGAAGCAAGGAAAGTTATCGTCCAAATCAATTTTTAATCGTGAAGAGTTGAAAAAAATCCAAGATGAACTCCCAAAGTATTTATCTCAATATGGTTTTCATCTCCAACGAGGAGAACTTGATAGTACAAAAAAACATTTATCAACACAGGAATACAAGGATAAGCAAGAGGTTCTTCAAAAAATCGAAAAACAAATTGACGAAAAATTCGATAAAATTATAGAATTTAACAGCGAACTAAACCAAATGAATAAAGCTTTGACAAATAAAGTTAACGATTTAAAAATGGTTGATGAAGAACTAAAAATTATAGACGAAGAAAAAAATAAAATGCTATCTAACCTAGATCATGCTCTAAATGAAAAACAAGATACACTATCACATCTTGAAAAAGAAATTAATACTAAAAAAGAAGATCTAGATATCGTAGACAGCATCATAGGTAGTAAAAGTGAAACAATTGATAGTATGAACCAAGATATAAAGACAAAACAAGGTACTATCAACGAACTCACCAAGCAACTTCGAGAGCACCTTCAAAAATATCAAAACTTCGACGGACTGAATATCAGTCAAATTGAAAATGGAACAATAGGCAAACAAACTCTCGATGGAAAAATTAAACTCTCCCCTGAAACACTCAATAATTTAATAAAATCTGTGATCCAACACTTCTACGAGAACCGCAGACTGTCACACACTATCCAGCAACAAAACAAGGAATTGAATATACTGAGAAATGTAGCAAGTAATAAAGATGAGATATTAGACGAACTTCGAGAAACCAAAAATCAAAAACGAATTTTAGAAATTGAAAACAATAGCTTGAAAAATAAAATTTCACAACTTCGTGACCGTCTAAATATAGCTAGCAGAAAGCTTGGAGTATGGCGAAACCAGGCTCAAAACTACATGAAACAAAAGGAATTCAAAAACCTTACAAAACAACTTAATACTTTCAAACCTATTAAACTTATTAGTGCTGTCAAAGTCATCAAAAAAATCTACGAACAAACTCTAGAACGCTGAACAACCTCTTTATGCCGAGAAAACTTTTGACAGCAAGCTATGACGAATTAGACTAGTTGGGTCGTGTCGGCAGGCTGAAAAGCTGCCGACCGATTACAACAGTAATAAGAAGTCATAGGTTACTTGTTGTCAAAAGGAAATTGGAATAAATCAATTAAGGAGAAGTCAAATATTCCAACCACCTAAGGTAATAAAAATTATTGTTGACATTCTCTGTTATTTATCTTAAACTATAACTAAACTATAACTAAGGATAGGATGTTTGTCGGGTGACTGGTAACAGTTTGCTCAAAGGTTGCTGATGATTCAGCTTCAGGTTCGGCACTGCCCACAGCATCAGGCTGTGAATAGCCCTCTCCACCACTGGTCCTATTCGTTTTACTCTTGGATTATATTCAAGAGTTTTTTCTTGTCAAAAAAAAATCTCAAACACCTGAGACATCTTTCTTTATTTTATAAGCTCCGAAACCTTAATTTTTGGTACCTTTTTGGTACCGTCTTGGTTTAACAATACGCTATATATATAATATTTTACAGCTACTTTCCCTTTAGAAACGTTGATTTAATAAGGATTTAAATATTACAGAGTATACCTTTGTAAAATACGGTCTCAAATAATGATAAAAAAGAACAGTTTCGACTGTTCTTTTTTGTTTCTTGAAATTAACTGCTATTTTCATGTTCCTGCCTCAAAAAAACTTTGCACTCTCGATAGCCACACGATGGTTTCCAGAGTACAAAGTTTTTTATTTGATAAAGTTTAGTCTTCCTTATCTTGATTTTCAGTTCCTTTAACTGCTTTTTTAAATTCAGATAGCATTTTACCGATTGATTCGCCTAGTTCAGGCAATCGTTTTGGTCCAAAGATCAAGAGAGCTCCTAAAACGATGATAATCAATCCTGGTGCTCCGATATCACGTAAGATTCCCATTTCTCGCTCCTTTCTGCTTGCGTTTCATAATGTATTTGCTGATAGCAATACTCAATTCATAGAGTAATATCAAGGGGGCTGTCATTGCCAAATCACTAACAAAGTCGGCTGGTGTCAAGATGACTGCAAGTACCAATAAGATAAAATAGGCATATCGGCGATAAGCAGTCAATAATTCCGGTCCAATGAGCCCAATCGACGTCAAAAAGGCAATGATAACTGGCAATTCAAAAATCAGAGCCAAGGGCAAGGTCGTTTGAAAGACAAAGGACAGATAATTTTGAGCGGTTAACTGCGTTTCAAATAGACCTTCTCCTAGCCCTAATAAAACCTGAAGTAAGGCTGGTGTTACAAAGTAAAAACCAAAAGCCAGTCCAATTAGAAAACAAAGGAAACTAGCCGGAATATAGGCAAAGACAGCTCTAGCTTCTTCCTTCTTCAAACCTGGTTTGATGAAAGACCAAATATGATACACCGTGTAAGGCAAGGTGATGGTAAAGGCCATCAGACTAGCCAAACGTATGTATATCCATAAAATATCATTAGGGCCTAACACAATCAACTTTTGCTGAAAAGATTGGGTCACATACTGGTAAATCTGGTCTGCAAAAAGCAGAGAAACACAGAAAACCAAAAAGAAACAAATGACCACTGCCAATAATCTCTTTCTAAATTCTACCAAATGTTCAACGATTGTCAATTCTTTTCTATCCATCTATTTTTCACCCTGTCTGAAAGTGACAATCAAAACAATAACGACAAAGATCAGTTGGCTAGCCAAACCTTCCCAACTTGGATAAATTCCAAGTAAGTCAATCGTTGGAAATCCTGTCAGCAAGTGGTTAGGTGCAATATTGGTCAACTGAAGAGCATGGATACTAACTCCCAGCATCTTGAATGCCAAAGCATAGATCATCCAAGTCAAGATAAAGAAGACCTTATGCGGCAGGAAGAATTGACTGGCCTTGTTCATCACGATGGCAATAATTACCAGAACCAACAAGGCCAGTGAAATTCCCAAGACAAATTCAAAACTGGAAATTCTTGGTAAAATCCCAACATAAAAGAGAATGGTTTCTGCTCCCTCACGGAAAACAGCTAAAAAACTAAGTGCAAACATGGAAATAAAGGAGCCTGTCTTGGTCACTGTTTCCATTTGTGACTCCATAAAAGCATTCCATTTTTTGACCGAAGATTTACTGTGGAGCCAGATTCCAATCAAAATCATCATAGCTACTGCAAAAATTCCCACTGCACCTTCAATGATTTCACGATTGGAGCCTGATGTGACTGCTGGAAAGGCAATTTGCAGGATGAAAGCAATGACCAGACTGGCCATGATTCCTGTGATAGCACCACCATAAACCCACTTGAGCCCTTTACGCATCTTGGCTGCTTTCAAGGTTGTTACCAAGGCCATAACAATTAAAAGTGCCTCCACACCTTCTCTTAAAAGAATCAGCATGGCATCAAAGGCATTGTAACGTGCGCTAGTATCAATCTGTGATAAATCTGCAATCAGTTTTTCTAATTTTTCTTGGTAGTCCTTCTCACTTCCCTTAACCATAATCACAGGGCTTTCACTTTCCACTCGAGTATAGAGGGAAGGATTGGTCGTACTAACAGAACCCTCAATCGTTGGCCAGATAGTAATAAATTCCTTCATACTGGCTGCTCCTGATGCTTGGTCACCAGTTTGGAATTGTTCCAAAGCCTTCTTCAAAAGGGCAATACCGTCTTTAAGACTCAAATCAGAAGACGTTGCTGCGACTTCTTTTCCGCTTACAAAATCATCAATAGCCTTTTTTAAGTCCTCAAAGGAAGTCTGGATTGAGTTGAAATCTGTAGGCTCAGTTTCCATGCTACTACGTAGAAAGGAAATGGCTGTCTCAACACGTCCATAATGGGCCGTACTATTGTCACGAACCACACTTTCATTGATGGTCCAAGTGGAACTCATTTTCTTAAAAGCTTCTCGAACCTTTTCCAAATCTTTGGAGGCAATAGCCTGTTCCAAGGCTTCAAAACGAGGACTTATACGGTTAACCAATTTTTCCTTTTCCGCATCTAAGTCAACAGGATTTTGTTCTTTTTCAAAGGCCAATAAGGCTGAAGAAAGTCCGGTGAGTTTGTCTTCAGTAATCTCACCTGATTGAGCTAACTTTTCCTTGACGACTTTACCAGCCTCAGAATTACTGTCTTTTACTCTCTCAAAATCTGTTGCCATCTCTGTAAGGAGTTTCTGGGCTTCAGACTGATTACCATTTTTGACCGCTTTGGATGCATCTGTGATTTTCACAAAGTAAGAACTCAAACTCTCTTGGGCACCTACTGGGGAAAATATTAAAAATAACAGAGTAAAAAACAAGAACCAGCTTTTAGCCTTCCAATAATTTCTGACCAATGTAGCCTCCTTTCTCCACACCACCAAAGCAAGCAAAAAGTCCACTACCTATGTGAGTGATATATTCATTCATCTTATCAGTAGCACCTAGATTGGTTTGAACCTTAACAAAGTTATCAGGATCCTTCTGGAAAGAAATGAAGAGCAAGCCCGTATCAAACTGGCCAGTCTGTTCATCAATCCCATCAGAGTATGAATAAGAACGACGCAAAAGTGGCTTGTCCACTTCCTTAGCCAAACGAACATGCGAATCATCAGGCAAAAGATTCAAATCCACTTCATCAAACTCATTTTTCTTACCAAAAGGGGCTCCACTTTCCTTGTAACGACCGAAAGTATTTTCTTGTTCTTCAAGACTGGTGCGGTCCCAGGTCTCTAAAAACATCTGAATCCGACGGACTGCCATATAAGAACCATTTTCCATCCAGTCCTTACTATCAGCCCAGATAACGCGGTCAAAGTCTTGCTCCTTGGTTGGATTTGCTGTTCCATCCTTAAAACCAAAGAGGTTACGTGGCGTTTCCATTCGATCTCCGATGGCTGCAAAACCAGACTGACTCCAGCGAAGAGTAACGGCATTTCTGCCCTTACGGATGAGGTTGCGAATCGCATGAAAGGCAACCTGCTCATCATCTGCACAGGCCTGAATGACAATATCCCCACCAGTATATTTTTCACGCAATTGCTCTTTAGGGAATGGCGGTAAATCCCTGAACACTTGAGGACGCTTGTTTTCTAAGTGCATCTTTTTCAAGAAACTTGCAGACACACCAAAAGTCAGAGTCAAGCGATGCGGATTGAGCCCGACAGTTTCACCAGTGTCGCTCGGAGGCAAGAGAGCATTTTGTCCATCTTTTTTGACCAATTCTCCCTCGACCAACTTGGCACTATAATCCGTCCAATCCTTGAACAACTGGATAATCTTATCCTTATCCGTCGTATGCAGGTCCAAGACAACAAAATAGATATTCTTTTGCATGGGCGTACTAATCCCAGCTTGATGCTTGCCATAAAAAGCAATTTTTTCATTTCCGTACGAGATTTTTTCTTGAGTTCCTAGCTTAGGTGCGAAAAAAGCAGAAGCACTAGAGAGTCCTAGCGCTAAACCAGCCCCTCCAATGCCTGCTTTTTTTAGAAATTCTCGACGGTCCATTTTCTTCTCAAAAAACTTTTCGTCTTTTTCAGTCATGACTCTTATTCTCCACTAAGAAATTTACCCATTTGTGATAGAGGTTCACCAAGTTTTGTCACGGCTTCTGACAATTCTTTGGTATCTTCTTTTGTCAAATCTGTATAGAGTTTGTAGTGTTCCTTGTCTGTCATGTGTTTGTCCAGCAAACTATTAACAGACTTGAAATCTGCTTCCAATTCTTTAACTAGGTTAGCGTCTGATTTTTCAAGCAAAGGTTTAAAGAGTTGGAAAATCTTCTCAGCTCCCTCGATATTGGCACGGAAGTCATACAAGTCTGTATGTGAGTAAATTTCTTCTTCACCTGTAATCTTGCTTGTCGCTACTTCGTTAAGCAAGTCCACTGCCCCAGTCAACATAACCTTGTAGTCCACATCTACAGTTGCAATCTTGGCTTTCAATTCTTTGATATCATTGACCAACTGATCGCCATAGCTTTCAGTTCCTTTAGTTGTATTGTCTTCCCAAAGGATACGCTCGATACGGTGGAAACCTGACCAACCTTCTTCTGTCTTGTTTTCGTCCATATAGTCTGCTAAACGGAAGTCAATCTTAACATCTGACTCACCAAAACTCTCGGCAATCGGTTCTGAACGCTCATAAGACATACGAATCAGTGGATAGACCTTCTTCGCCTCTTCTAATTTGCCTTCTTTCAACAGTTTGACAAAGCCTTCCGTATCTGTCAACAGTTTATCGATTTGCTCTTGCACAAAAGTCTTATAGTCAGCAGTAGCCTTATCAAGCATTTTTTGCTTGTCTTCGGACAAGGCTGTCACCTTAGAAGAGTTATTTGTCTCTGTTGATTTTTCAAAACGGACTGCACAAGCTGTCAATAGCAAGGCTGAAGATAAAAGGACAAAACCTAGTTTTTTCATTGTATACTCCTATTGGTTCAGGATACCTGAATTAATTTTACGTATCATTATACCATATTTTCACTCATTTTTCAATAAATTTTCAGACAATTTAATGTTATGAACAACCTTACCAATAAAAAACTAAGCATAGGACAATCTCCAAAGCTTAGTTTGATGTAGTTTTTTAATTTCCAGCGTAATATTTTTGAATTCCTTTAATAATACCTTCAACTAACTTATCTTGGTATTGTTCACTACGGATTCGTTGGTTTTCTTCTGGATTATCCATATAACCCAACTCTAGTAACACAGCAGGTTTCGCAGTCTCACGAAGAACAGCGAAGGTGGCTTGCAAAAGTCCAGCATCTCTAGCTCCTGTCTCGGCCAAGAGAGATGAATGAAGATCTGCGGCCAAACGATTACTTTCACTCATACGGTCTGGATTATTGTGCCAGTACTGGTTAATCTTGCTCGGGTAACCAGCCTCTTCCTTATAAGAATAAGTCTGTATTCCCAGATTCAGCGTTGTGTCATTCCCAGTAGCGTTAAAATGAATACTAATAAAGAAGTCTGCATTCGTCTTATTTACCATACGAGAACGCTCTGTCACAAAGTCAACGTCCACATCACTATCACGTGATGTTAGAACTGTATAGCCCAGTTCCTCTAAACGTTTCCGTAATTTACGAGAGACCTGTAAGTTCAAATCTTTTTCAGCTATTCCATAATAGTAAGCACCCGAATCACGTCCACCATGCCCAGGATCTAGGAAGATAGTTTTACTATAGTGCCCCTTTTCAAATCCTTTTGGAAGTTCTTGAACCCATTTACCATTATCTTTGAAAAAATGGCTGCTTCCATTAATAGTATAAGTTCCAGTTACATAAACGCCATCTTCTTTAAGATAATACCAAGCTTTGTAATCCTGATCATAAATCCACTCTTTGTGAGCCATGTAGCCACCAGATTTTAGATAGTAAGAGCCAATCCATTGCTGTTCAGCATAGCGTCCGCCTGACTTGAGATAAAACCAGCTAGAGTAGTTAGGATCGTACACCCATTCTTTATCTGCCATAGCCCCACTGGATTTCAGGTAATAATTTCCCTTCCAAGTATTAGCCATCATGGCACCATTTTGATCAAATGCATACCATTTACCATTGATTTGACTCCATTGGCTGGACAGATATTTTCCTGAGCCATTGACGTAGTACCACTTGTTAGCCATCTGATACCAGCTATTTTCAAGTAAGTAACCATTCTTATCAAATAGGTAGCCCTCATAAAGAGTATCTGTAAATTTGACACCCGTTTGACTATAATAAGTCCACTTCCCATCTTCTTTTACCCAACCAGTTTGTAGCTTAGACTCAGTAGGAAGAGTTGGCTTTGTCTCCTGCTCACTCGAACTAGGGCTCGTTGGATGGATTTCTGTAGTTGCTTGAGAAGCATTTGCAGAGCTAGTAGTTGAACTACCGATAGAGTTATTCGTAGAATGACTAGCATCATTAGCTAGAACTGTTTGGCTAGTCAATCCAAGAAGAGCCAGAGCAAGAATCGTAAGTTTCTTATATGATTTCATTTATTTAACCTTTCTAGGGGAATGGAATCCCTGTGTTATTAAGTTCTTTAACTTCCTTGATGAAGGAGTTTTTTATTATAACTTTCTCTTTATATTATACACTAAATGCAATCAAATATGACAAAAACTGCTACTATATATTATTTTTTATGTCACGAAAAAAGTAAAATCTGTGTATCTGGTTTCTAGTTTATATTTGGATTTACTATGTGTAAGGGAGATGTTATAATAAAAAATAGGAGGACACAAAATGAACCCAAAAGCTAAAAAGTTCACACTTGCTACAATTTTAGCACTTTCCTTGCTAGGTGCTGGAAGTCTTACATCACAATCGGTAGTTGCTAATGATAGACTGGTTTCCACTCAAGAAGTCAATGGTCAATCCTACCATATCTTAAACTCTGAAGTCACTAGTACTTCTACTGGTACTAGCTTAGTTGGGATTGAAGGGACTTTCTTAACGCCAGATAAACAAGCTATTTTAGACCGTATAAATTCTATCAGAAAAGAGGCAGCAGATGAAGGTCTAGTTACTAGCTATGTTCCCATCAAATGGTCAACTGCCCTAGAGAAAACAGCCTTTTCTCGTGCAGCAGAAGCGTCTGTAACTAGGCATCATAAACGTTTATCTAATAAAAATATTTGGAGTGCCTGGCCTTCAGGGAATTTCTCACTAGCCGAAAACTTAGCTTGGAACTATGACGGATTTATGACGGCTATTGATCAATGGTATGAGGAAAAAGCAGATTATGTTAAATCTCGTAGTGGTGTCAGTGTTACAGGTCAAACTGGACACTATAAATCCTTAATTGATCCAAAACTGACCTATATGGGGCTTGCAGCCTTTGATAATCCTGTCACTCAAAATGGATGGATTACCATTGCTCAAAGTTTTGGAACATCATCTGGTGGCTCTGAAGAATTAGCTGGTGGTTATGGAAAAGCCATTCAATACACAGAAGTAAACTCTTCTCAGACTCAAACATTTGCGACCAAAGCGAATCTTTTTGACAAAGACTTGAAGGCTATCGGAACTCATAAAAACATAAATGAAGCTACAAGAGACGAAGGAAATAATTCCCATGATTTCTTTAACCAAATGCAAGAAGTCGGTAAAAATATAGGTTTTTGGCGTCAATCTGGCTCTCGCTGGTGGTATAAACATGCTGACGGTTCATATACAACCAACGGTTGGGAACAAATCAATGGTGTTTGGTATCGTTTTGATAACTCTGGTTGGATGCAAACAGGCTGGTTGAAAGATGGTAGTTCTTGGTACTATCTTGATAGTTCTGGTGCAATGAAGACTGGCTGGCTAAAAGATAGCGGTAACTGGTACTACCTTCAAGACTCAGGCGCTATGAAAACTGGTTGGATGAAAGTATCTGGTAAATGGTATTATGCATACAGCTCAGGCGCGCTCGCGATTAATACAACTACTCCTGATGGCTATCGTGTCAATGCCAACGGTGAGTGGATATAATGAACTAAAACAAAAATAAACAAAGGACAATCATTATTTAATTTTAAAGATGATATCCTTTGTTTTTTATATACTTTTATTGTCTGCTGCTAAGCACAATTCTTAGATTCACTCAGAAAAAGATTAGACTTTTAACCTCAAAATTGATAAAATAGGAAAGAAAATAAGATAAAAGGAAACTGTAAATCACCATGATGAACATGCAAAACATGATGCGTCAAGCACAGAAACTTCAAAAACAAATGGAACAAAGCCAAGCTGAACTTGCTGCTATGCAATTTGTTGGCAAATCTGCTCAAGACCTTGTTCAAGCGACCCTAACTGGTGACAAAAAAGTTGTCAGCATTGACTTCAATCCAGCTGTCGTTGACCCAGAAGACCTTGAAACTCTTTCAGATATGACTGTTCAGGCTATCAACTCTGCTCTTGAACAAATCGATGAAACGACTAAGAAAAAATTAGGTGCTTTCGCTGGAAAATTGCCATTCTAAAAAAGGCTCTATAATATTTATAGTGGGTAAATCCCTTATAGATATTATGGAGCTTTTTTGATGTAGAAAAAGTCCCATAAAATCTATAATGAAAAGCGATCAAACAATCATTAGAAAGAATCCTATGGAACAATTACATTTTATCACAACTGCTTGATATTGAAAAATTTTTTCCCATACTAAGTCCTAAACGCTAAAATCATTCTTAATCTTTTTTACCATTTATTATTATATTCCTAAATTCCGGCTAGAACAGTCCACCAGACTGTTCTACTTCAATACTTAAGGCGAGTTGTAAGTCATTCCAAACCATGAAGCAATTTAATCAAAGATTTCATGAGTACATGGTCATCAACCCCTACTAACAGCATAGCAGTAAACTATTGTATCGCCTACTTTTTGTATGCGCTTAACTACTAAAGAGATTATAGAGACACTCTTGAGTTGCTAAGAAGAATTAAAGCACCACTATAATCTCTTACATTTTTACTTCTAAAGTAAGGTTTTGCGTACTCATTGAGAAGAATCTAAAGCTAGCTTATCCTCGCTTTCAGGCTTTTTTAGAATCTTTCTAAAGAAAGCATCACCGCCCTTCAATTATCTTATTCCAACGTAAAATTAGGAGAGAATTATAATCTTATCCAATACAATACCTTTGATTTTAGGAACTTTGAAAACTTCAAAAAACAGATTTCCACGATTCGCAATATCAAAAAAGAAAGGACGAAATTTGTCCTTTCTAGATCTTAGCTTTTCTTCACCCCACTACAGTTGACAAAGAGCCTTCTTTTTTATATATCTGTCAATGGTGTTGCGGTATCTGGTGAGGTATCATAAACTTTAAAGTCTACTCCGACTCCCAGATCAGCTTGCGCTAGCTGGTTGACCATGGTCATGTGAGCTAGCTCCTTGATATTGTTTTCCTTAGACAAGTGACCAAGATAGATTTTCTTAGTGCGATTTCCTAGCGTTCGAATCATCGCTTCAGCACCATCTTCGTTAGAAAGGTGACCGAGATCCGATAGGATTCGTTGTTTGAGTCGCCAAGCGTAAGAACCTGCTCGCAAAATCTCTACATCGTGGTTGGACTCGATAAGATAGCCATCCGCATTTTCGACAATCCCTGCCATACGGTCACTGACATAACCTGTATCTGTCAAAAGGACAAAACTTTTATCATCTTTCATAAAACGATAGAACTGCGGTGCGACCGCATCATGGCTTACACCAAAACTCTCGATGTCGATATCTCCAAAAGTTTTGGTTTTGCCCATCTCAAAGATGTGCTTCTGCGAAGAATCCACCTTGCCAAGATACTTACTATTTTCCATAGCCTGCCAAGTTTTTTCATTGGCATAAAGATCCATACCATATTTGCGAGCCAAGACACCCACTCCATGGATATGGTCTGAATGCTCATGGGTAATCAAGATGGCATCCAGGTCTTCTGGTTTGCGATTAATTTCAGCAAGTAGGCTAGTAATCTTTTTACCAGACAAGCCTGCATCCACTAAAAGCTTCTTTTTTGGGGTTTCCAGATAAAAAGAATTTCCACTGGAACCCGACGCTAAAATACTGTATTTAAAGCCTGTTTCACTCATTCTAGTCCTCTACTTCATCCTCCCATACTTCTTCTTTCACTGCATCCTTATCATAAGGGAGCACAATGGTGAAGGTTGATCCCTTACCGTATTCACTCTTGGCCCAAATAAAGCCCTTGTGTTGTTTAATAATTTCTTTGGCAATAGCTAGCCCCAGACCCGTACCACCTTGGGCACGACTTCTAGCACGGTCAACGCGATAGAAACGGTCAAAGATACGAGGTAAATCCTGCTTAGGAATACCCAAACCTTGGTCTGAGATAGATAAAATCATCTGATCATCAGTCGTCTTCATGGTCACTGTGATTTTCCCACCATCTGGCGAATACTTAATAGCATTGTTGAGAATATTATCAATGACCTGTGTCATCTTATCTGTATCAATTTCAATCCAGACAGAGGTAATCGGGTAATCTCTCACCAATTCGTATTTCTTCTCTTCATCCTGCCCTCTTATCTGATCAAAACGGTTGAGGATAAAAGTAATAAAGGCAGTGAAGTTAATCAGTTCTACATCCAGATGACTGGTCGCATTGTCAATCCGAGAGAGATGAAGGAGGTCAGTTACCATGCGCATCATACGATTGGTCTCGTCTAGTGATACCTTAATAAAGTCTGGTGCTACAGTTTCACACAAGGCTCCCTCATCCAAAGCTTCAAGATAGGATTTTACACTAGTCAGAGGCGTCCGTAACTCATGACTAACGTTGGAAACAAAGAGTCTCCGTTCGCGCTCTTCCTTCTCTTGCTCCGTTGTATCGTGTAAAACAGCAACCAGACCCGAAATAAAGCCAGACTCTCGACGAATCAAAGCAAAGCGAACACGAAGGCTCAGATACTCACCATTAGCATCCTGGGAATCAATGATGAGCTCAGGAATTTGGGTGATCAAATCACGAAGTTCATACTCATCTTCAATCTTAAGCAATTCTAGAATACTTTTGTTAAGAACATCTTCTTTCTGAACACCTAACTGTTTCTTAGCCATGTCATTAATCATGGTAATCTTCCCACGACGATTGGTCGCAAGGACTCCATCCGTCATGTAAGAGAGGATACTGTTTAATCGTTTACTCTCTTGCTCCAGATTTTCTTGAGTCAACCGAATTACTTCTGATAAATCATTGAGATTATTAGTAATATTGGTGATTTCAGAGCTTCCCTGCATATCCAATACCTGAGAATAATCTCCTGCAATCAGGTCTTTTACCTTTTGATTGATTTGCTTCAACCGGATATTATCCCGACGATTTTCTAGTAAAAGCAAGGTCACGACTAAAATAAAGCCAAGTAAAATGAGGATAAAGATAAAATCACTGGTTAAAACTGTGTCTTTAATTAGTTTAATCATTATTTCTCATATAATAACCAACACCGCGACGTGTCAGGATATACTCTGGACGACTTGGTGTGTCTTCAATCTTCTCACGCAAACGTCTGATAGTTACATCAACTGTTCGAACATCTCCGAAATAATCATAACCCCAGACAGTTTCAAGCAAGTGTTCACGCGTAATCACTTGACCAATATGAGAGGCTAAGTGATACAAAAGCTCAAATTCACGGTGAGTTAAGTCTAGTTCTTCACCGTATTTCTTAGCTACATAAGCATCTGGCACAATCTCCAAGTCCCCAATTTGCAAGGGCTGAGTTTTCTTTTCATCAGACTCTTGATTATCTACAGAAGTCAAATCTGTACGACGAAGAAGGGCTTTGACACGTGCCTGCAACTCACGATTTGAGAAGGGTTTTGTCACATAGTCATCCGCCCCAAGCTCTAAACCGATAACCTTATCAAATTCGCTGTCTTTAGCTGAAAGCATGATAATTGGCACACTACTTGTCTTGCGAATAGTCTTAGCAACTTCTAAACCATCAATTTCTGGAAGCATCAAATCCAGAATAATAATATCTGGCTGCTCTGCTTCAAATTGTTCTAGCGCTTCACGACCGTTAAAAGCAGTTACAACCTCGTACCCTTCCTTGGTCATATTAAACTTGATAATATCTGAGATTGGTTTTTCATCATCTACAATTAATATTTTTTTCATATGTTCACCTTTTTCTCTACTATTATACCAAAAAAATAGCAAGAAGACACGATAGCTAGTCTTTGCTACTGTCTAAGTTGGCTTTTGCATAAGCCTGCCAGATTTTTTGTTGGGGTTTGGCAAGTGGAACATCCTTGAACTCTTCTGGTAAAAGCCAGCGAACTTCCCTATCTGAAAAATCATGGAAATCAGTCACCTGACCTGCTACAATTTGAACATGCCATTTGCGATGGCTAAAAACATGCTTGACAGTCTCAAAACAAATATTAAGCCAATCAACATCTAGGTCATAGTCCTGCTGGAAACTCTCTTCTGGACTGGGGCCAAAGTTTACACTTTCTTCTGCAACCTGACGAAAGAGGTCAAA
This sequence comes from bacterium, assembly GCA_905221505.1. GTDB lineage: Bacteria > Bacillota > Bacilli > Lactobacillales > Streptococcaceae > Streptococcus. The sequence goes on along the minus strand of CAJNDL010000009.1, from coordinate 21,255 downwards.
CGGCTCTTCTTGCGAAAACTCATCTACTTCTATCAAGGGAAAATGCCAAAATCCTGCTAACAACTTTTCGCTTTCATTTTTTTCAAGTAGAAATTGTCCCTGACTATTTTTTACCACTAAGGCTTTAAGATAAATGGGAACTGGCTTTTTCTTTGGAGCCTTAATTGGATAACGGTCCATGCTTCCATGCTGATATGCCGCACTAAAGTCCTTCACTGGACTCTCTTCTGGCCTAGGATTTACAGGAGCCTCAATATCTGAACCCAAGTCCATCAAAGCTTGATTAAAGTCACCCGGACGTTCTGGATCAATCAAGATTTCCATCATCGCCTGAAAAATTTTGCGATTACTTGGAATACCAATATCGTGGTTAACTTCAAACAGACGTGCCAAAACTCGCATGACATTACCATCTACAGCTGGCTCGGGCAAGTTAAAAGCAATACTGGATATGGCTCCTGCTGTGTAAGGACCAATCCCTTTCAGACTAGAAATTCCTTCATAGGTGTTTGGAAATCGACCACCAAAATCCGTCATAATCTGCTGGGCCGCAGCCTGCATATTGCGTACTCGAGAATAATAGCCCAAACCTTCCCAAGCCTTCAGCAAACGCTCTTCAGGAGCATTCGCCAAACTTTCTACTGTTGGAAACCAGTCCAAGAATCGTTCATAATATGGAATAACTGTATCCACTCTGGTCTGCTGGAGCATGATTTCAGATACCCAGATATGATAAGGATTTTTACTTCTCCTCCAAGGTAAATCTCTTTTATTTTCATCATACCAAGCGAGAAGTTTCTCACGGAAAGAAATGATCTTCTCCTCCGGCCACATGACGATACCGTATTCTTTCAAATCTAACATATCTCTAGTATAACACAGAAGATTTCACCTGTCTTTGTATCTGATTTATAATATTTTCAATAGATAGTATATAACTTTTCTATCTACTTATACTCAATGAAAATCAAAGAGCAAACTAGGAAGCTAGCCGCTGCTGTACTTGAGTACGGCAAGGTGAAGCTAACGTGGTTTAAAGAGATTTTAGAAGAGTATAAAAACTCATCTCTCTTATAAAACAATGAAAACGCAGATTGATATCATCCTAAAACAAGTGAAAAAATAGTATAGCAGATTGAATCTAAAATAGTACGTTACGGATTCTAAAACATTTCTAGAAATTAATTTGACTTTCCCAAACTCTCTGTTCATATCTTATTTCAATCCACTATATTTTACCCCCTTTTGCCCCCTATACACAAAAAAAGCCTGTCACACAAGCTCAAATGCTTGATATGATAGGCTTTTTAAAGGCTGATTATTTAACAGCGTCTTTAAGAGCTTTACCAGCTTTGAATGCTGGAACTTTAGAAGCTGCAATTGTGATTTCTTTACCAGTTTGTGGGTTGCGACCTTTACGTGCAGCACGCTCACGAACTTCAAAGTTACCAAAACCGATCAATTGAACTTTTTCACCAGCTGCAAGGTAATCAGCTACTGCTGAAAATACAGCTTCAACTGCTGCTGCTGAGTCTTTCTTAGTCAATTCTGTAGCTTCTGCTACTTTAGCGATCAAATCTTGTTTGTTTGCCATGTTAATGATTCCTCCAAATTAATTTCTAATTAACAAATATAATCATATCCTAAAATCCCTTTTAGGTCAAGTTAAAAACGCTATTTCTTCCCATTTTCTTTATTTTTTTAGGAGTGGTAACGTACCAAAATAGCCCAAGCGTTCTCACCTGTGTGAGTTTGAATAATGGAACCCGTTTCCAAAACAGAAATTGGCTGTTCGACATAAGCTTGTAAGCTTTCTTTCATCTCTTTTGCCCAATCAGCACTACCAGAATATGAAATTCCAATCTCTGCTACAGAACGTTCAGAGAGTGATGTTCTCAACTCATCCAACCATTTTTTAAAGGTTTTAGCACCACGGCCTTTAACCATTGGCTGCAATTCATGGTCCTTCATTTGCATGACAACACGGATATTGAGAAGTGAGCTCAACAATCCAGTTACACGGCCAATTCGTCCACCTTTTACTAGATTTTCTAGAGTAGAAACACCAATATAGAGCTCCGTATGATTTTTAACCTCTTCTACATGAGATAAAATTTCCTCCAACTCTTTGCCTTCTTGTGCTAACTTTGCAGCCTCAACAACTTGGAATTTCAAGGCTTGGTCAGTGAAGGAGCTATCAATAACTGTCACGTCGGCAGTAGATAGGCTGGCACCTTGGCGCGCTGCTTCTACAGTCCCCGAAAGAGCATGGGACATATGAATAGCAAGAATCTGACTACCATCCTTGCACAGGTCTTCAAAAACTTCAGCGAAGACACCTACAGGCGGTTGACTTGTCTTAGGAAGATTCTTACTTGCTTGCATCAACTGAAGAAATTTACCTTCTTCTTTCAAATCAGCATCAGAATAAACAACATTATCAATCATTACAGATAATGGAACAATTGTAATATCTAATTGTTTTACGAGTTCTGGTTCAATAGTAACAGATGAATCGGTTACAATCTTAATTTTTGTCATAGTGTCAATCTTTCTATTTTAGGATTCAGATTGGTTTTCTTACTTCTAATTATATCAAAAAAAGATTAAAAATCCTAATGGAGTCAATCAAATTTTCCGTAAAAATTTGATATAATCAACTTATAAGAAAAGAGGTGTCCTATGATTAAAAAAATTTACCCCATTTTTACCATTTTACTAGGTGCTGCTATTTATGCTTTTGGACTGACTTATTTTGTAGTTCCCCATCATCTCTTTGAAGGAGGGGCAACAGGTATTACCCTCATCACCTTTTATCTTTTTAAAATCCCTGTTTCCCTTATGAACCTGCTGATTAACATTCCCCTTTTTATCTTGGCTTGGAAAATATTTGGAGCAAAATCCCTCTATTCTAGTTTGCTTGGAACCTTAGCTTTGTCAGCTTGGTTGGCTTTTTTTGAGCGTATTCCCCTTCATATTGACCTTCAAGGTGATTTACTAATCACAGCCCTTATAGCGGGAATTCTATTGGGAATTGGCCTCGGAATTATCTTTAATGCTGGAGGTACGACGGGCGGAACTGATATTCTAGCTCGTATTCTCAATAAATACACTCATATATCCATGGGGAAACTGCTATTTATCTTAGATTTTTGTATTCTCATGCTTATTCTCCTAATCTTTAAGGACTTGAGATTGGTTTCCTACACTCTCTTATTTGATTTTATCGTTTCTCGTGTCATTGATTTGATTGGCGAAGGTGGCTACGCTGGTAAAGGCTTTATGATTATCACAAAACGTCCCGACCAACTTGCTAAGGCGATTAATGATGACCTAGGAAGAGGTGTTACTTTTATTTCCGGTCAAGGCTACTATAGTAAAGAAAATTTGAAAATCATTTACTGTATTGTCGGCAGAAATGAGATTGTGAAAATGAAGGAAATGATTCATCGAATCGATCCTCAAGCCTTTATAACTATTACAGAAGCCCATGAAATCCTAGGAGAAGGATTTACCTTTGAAAAAGAATAAAAAGAGGTCTTGTAGTTACCTCTTTTTGTTTTATTTACTCAAGCTATTAAGACCAATTCCGAGCAACTTCTTCATCTGCCTTTAACTGATCCACTAATTGCTCAACTGAGTCAAATTTGGTCATGTCTCGAATGCGGTCAAGCCAATAAACCATGACGGTTTCCCCATAAATATCTTGATTAAAATCAAAAATATTGACTTCAAAACGTGCTTCTTCTCCATCAAAGGTCACATTTTTTCCAACACTAGCCATAGCACGATACTTCTGTCTTTGAATCTCAACATCAACGACATAAACACCATCTGCTGGCATATAAGTACGATCTAAAAGCACCAAATTCGCTGTCGGATAACCAATCGTACGGCCACGAGCATTACCATGAACCACCATACCTCTTGATGGAAGTGGTGCTCCCAAAAGTTCTCCTGCTTCTTTCACATTTCCGTCCAAAATAGCTTGACGGATACGAGTTGAACTAATCTTTCCTTTCTCATCTTCTACAGGTGGGACGATAATGACTTCTCCATCAAAGTAATCCTTTAAGTCTTCTGCCGTTTTTTGGTCAGAACCAAATGTATAATCAAAACCTGCAACAATAATTTTAGCATTCATGGCCTTGATATAAGTTGCAAAAAATTCTTCTGCCGTGAGACTAGCGAATTGACTACTAAAATCAAGGAGATATAATTCTTCTACGCCTTCACGTTTTAATTTTCTTTCACGTTCAGCAGGGTTCAAAATATGTAAAAACAAATCAGGATGATAAGGCTCTAAAGCGATTTTTGGAGATTCATTAAAGGTCATAACGACGATAGGCAATAAATCTTTTCTCGCAGCCTTATTGGCAACACGAAATAATTCTTGATGCCCCTTGTGTATACCATCAAAATAGCCGAGAACAACGACTGAATCAGATGGTGTGCCAATATCTTTTTGGTTTTTTATAGGAATAGTAATAATCATAAAATAATTATATCATAGTGAAAGCTATTTCTGGAGCAGAAAATCTGAAATGTCGTTTTTTTCACCTGAAGTGTACTATTTTTACAAAAGGGAGTATCCTGCAACAAAAATGAGTGATTGACATTCTAAATTTTTCCCAATTTAGAATCATTTTTGAGGAAAAATTGATAGTTATAGTGAAATAAAATCTGAACAAATGAATTATGGAATTAAAATTAATTTCTAACATTTTTTAGAAAGCAAAGCGTATTATTCCAACTTCAATCCACTATAAACGAGGCTGGCTAAAAAGTCCTTAAAATCAAAAAAACGCATAATATCAGGTATGAAAAAACTTGATACTATGCGTTTTATTGTGGGAAGATTTACTACATTTTCTACTGAAATTGAGTTTTTTCCCAACCTCTTTTTAGTACTTCATTTCATAAACCAACCACTACTATTATCACTTTATCAATCTTCAAGCTAATACTTAAGACATAATTTAAACAAGTTTAAAAAATATCGAAAAGAAGTTTGATATTAAGAATGGTTAAGATAATTGAAACTGTGTAACCTAGGATTGTGTTCCACTTGGCATTAGTAAATTCTCCCATTAATGACTTCTTAGAGGTCAAATAAATTAAAGGAAAGATTGAGAACGGAAGAGCGATTGACAGAAAGACCTGTGAATAAACCAATAACTGATCCAAGGTTTTTTCTTGATGGCCAAACAAGACGGCGACTATAATCACAGGTAGCAAGGCAAAAATACGTGTACCGATACGGATAATCCACTGAGGTAACTTAAGATGCAAGAAACCTTCCATGACAATCTGTCCTGTCAAAGTTCCTGTAATGGTCGAATTCTGACCACTTGCTAAGAGAGCTAAAGCAAACAAAGTTGACAAAGTCGAACTAGCTATCGCTCCTGCTATCGTCGAATCCTGTAAAGCATTGTACATTTGGGAGAATGCCGAAATTTCAGATGCATGACCAAAAAAGAGGGAGGCACCTAAAATGAGCAACAAGGAATTGACAATAAAGGCTAAGGACAACTGAAGATTAGAATCCCAGGTCATAAAGCGCACTGCTTTTCGGACGTCCTTCTTATCTTTATGATTGATTTTTCTTGTTTGTGATAAGGATGAATGAAGATAGAGATTATGAGGCATGACTGTCGCTCCTACAATCCCTAAAGCCAAGGTCAATTGACTCTCATGTCCCGGCAGGGGACTTTCAAATAAAGTCGAAGTCGTCGGTAAATAACCACCAAAGATTCCCTGAATACTTGGATTGGATAAAGCCACCAGATAAGAAAAAATACCTAATATAGTTAAAATAAGAGTCGTAACAATAGCTTCAATCTTCTTGAACCCAAACTTCATCAACAAAAGCAAAAGAAATACATCTAAAACGGTTAAGAGGATAGCGACCATAATCGGTATTTTAAACAAAAGATTCAAGGCAATCGCTGAACCTAAAACTTCAGCCAAGTCTGTCGCCATTAAAGCTAATTCTAAAATCACCCAAAGACTATAGCGAAGCCACTTGGGAGCATGATGAGCTGTTGCCTGTGCTAGATCCATCCTAGTCACAATGCCGAGCTTTCCAGCCATCTGTTGTAGCTGCATGGCAATGATAGATGAGATCAAAATAACAAATAAGAGACTATACTTGTAAGAAGCGCCACCAACTACACTGGTAATCCAGTTCTCAGGATCCATATAACCAACTGCTACAAGGGCTCCAGGTCCTAAAAATGCTTTTAGATTTTGCCAAAAATGATTGTTATTGGGAGTTTCAATAGATTGGTTGATCTCAGAAAGAGAGACTTTTGTGTAAGAAGACATCGGAATTTTACACTTTCTAATCTGTCTTTACCTATTTTCTTAATGGGATTTTTGAAAATATCATGAAAACAGTTTCCAATTTTCAATTCATCCTTATTATATCACATTTTAGAATGATTCTTAAGGAAAGCATGATAGTTGAAATAAGCAAATCAGTATTGTAAAAGCCAGCGATTTCTGACACTGGCTTTAAAACTGTAAAAATTTTTCTCAACTAGATTGCTTCTGTAACAAAACTACGGCTTTCAAGTACCTTAAGCATAGCATTAGCTGTATCTAGGGCTGTAAAGAGTGGCACACCGTGTTCAATGGCTGAACGACGGATTTGCTCACCATCTTCGTCAGCGGTTCGTTTGGTTCCGACAGTATTGATAATTGCTTGAATTTTCCCTTTGCGGACAAAGCTTGGGATATCTTGATCATCATCACCAATCTTACCAACAGGTTGGGCTTGTAATCCATGACCAGCAAAGAAGGTTGCTGTCCCTTCTGTCGCAAGGATACCGTAGCCAATATTTTGGAAACGACGAGCTAAGTCCAAGGCTTCTTCTTTAGCATCATCAGCAATGGTAAAGACTACATTTCCAAAGGTTGGCAAATGAAGGTAAGAAGCTTCAAAGGCCTTATAGAGAGCTTTTTCCAAAGTAGTATCAGAACCCATAACTTCACCTGTTGACTTCATTTCAGGACCAAGCAAGCTGTCTACCTTAGCTAGTTTCGTAAAGGAGAAGACAGGCGCCTTGATATGAACACGAGTACTTTCAGGATAAAGTCCATCTTGGTATCCAAGTTCTTCAAGTCTTTGCCCAAGAATGAGCTTGGTCGCTACTTGAGCCATAGGAATATTGGTTACCTTAGAAAGGAATGGAACCGTACGGCTAGCACGTGGATTGACCTCAATAACGTAGACTTTTTCATCCTTGATAACAAACTGGATGTTCATCATTCCAAGACAGTTAAGGCCGATTGCTAGTCGTTTAGTATAGTCTGCGATGGTTTCCTGCACCTTTTGAGACAAGGTTTGTGGAGGATAAACGGCCATTGAGTCACCTGAGTGAACACCGGCACGTTCGATATGTTCCATGATACCAGGAATAAGGACATTTTCTCCGTCTGAAATGGCATCAACTTCGCACTCTTGTCCAACGATGTAAGAGTCAACAAGAACTGGGTGATCTGGACTAGCCTTAACAGCGGTACGCATGTAAGAGCGAAGGTCTTCCTCATTTTCCACGATTTCCATAGCGCGACCACCCAAAACATAAGATGGGCGAACGAGAACTGGGAAACCAATCTTGCGAGCTGCAAGCACAGCTTCTTCTTCATTGGTAGCTGTTTGACCTGGTGGCTGAGGAATATCCAGATCTTTTAGGGCTTGCTCAAAGAGGTCACGGTCTTCAGCCCGATCCAAGTCAGCAACCTGTGTACCAAGTATGATCACACCTGCTTTTGCCAATGGCTCCGCAAGGTTGATAGCTGTTTGACCACCAAACTGAACGATAACACCTTTTGGTTGCTCCAAGTCGATGACATTCATAACATCTTCGAATGTCAATGGCTCAAAGTAAAGCTTATCTGATACAGAGAAGTCTGTAGAAACGGTCTCTGGGTTTGAGTTCATGATGATGGCTTCGTAGCCAGCAGCCTGGATAGCCTTAACCGAGTGAACAGTTGCGTAGTCAAACTCAACTCCTTGACCGATACGGATTGGACCTGAACCTAGGACAAGTACAGATTCCTTATCAGACTTGATAGACTCATTTTCCCAACCATAGGTTGAATAGAAATATGGTGTTTCAGAGTCAAATTCTGCCGCACAGGTATCGACCATCTTGTAAACTGGGACAATCTTGTTTTCCAAGCGAAGTTGACGAACTTGATCAGCAGTCGTATCCCATAGTTCCGCAATCTTACGGTCTGAGAAGCCATTGAGTTTGGCAGTTTTCAAAACTTCTAGATCTTGTGGATGGGCACCTAATTCTTGCTCAATTTCAAAGATGTGTAAGAGTTTATCCAGATAAAAGATATCAATTTTTGTAAGCTCAGCGATTTCCTCTGGTGTATAACCACGGCGAATAGCTTCTGACACATAGAAGAGGCGGTCGTCTTGTGCTTTCACAACTTTTTCAATCAAGGCATCATCAGAAACTGATGCAAGTTCAGGCATTTCATTGTGGTGAACTCCAATTTCAAGTGAACGACAAGCTTTAAGAAGTGACTCTTCGATGTTACGGCCAATTGCCATAACTTCTCCAGTTGCCTTCATCTGAGTCCCAAGACGACGTTCACCCTTTTCAAACTTGTCAAATGGGAAACGTGGAATCTTGGCAACGACGTAGTCAAGAGCTGGCTCAAACATGGCGTAGGTGGAACCTGTAACTGGGTTGATAACCTCATCCAAGGTCAAACCGACGGCAATCTTGGCAGCCAATTTGGCAATTGGATAACCCGTCGCCTTAGAAGCAAGGGCTGAAGAACGCGATACACGAGGGTTTACTTCGATGACATAATACTTAAAGCTATGCGGATCAAGGGCTAGCTGAACGTTACATCCACCTTCAATCTTGAGGGCACGAATAATGCTCAAGCTCGCGTCACGGAGCATTTGGTTTTCATAGTCTGACATGGTTTGCGCTGGAGCAAATACGATGGAATCACCTGTGTGAATCCCAACTGGATCAAAGTTTTCCATGTTACAAACAACCAAGGCATTGTCAGCTGAGTCACGCATGACTTCGTATTCGATTTCCTTGAAACCTGCGATTGAACGTTCAATCAAACATTGGGTAACTGGTGACAATTTCAACCCGTTTTCAGCGATTTCACGCAATTCTTCCTCGTTGGCACACATACCACCACCAGTACCACCAAGAGTAAAGGCTGGACGAACGATGACTGGGTAGCCAATTGTCGCTGCAAATGCAACTGCTTCTTCTACTGTGTTGACAATTTCAGATTCTGGAATTGGTTGGTTCAATTCCTCCATCAATTGTTTAAAGAGGTCACGATCCTCAGCTTGGTCAATGGCAGACAATTTAGTCCCCAGAAGTTCGACTCCAAGCTCATCTAGAATGCCGTTTTTAGACAATTCCATGGCCATATTGAGCCCTGTTTGACCACCAAGAGTTGGAAGCAAGGCATCGGGACGTTCCTTACGAAGAATACGAGTTACAAACTCAAGTGTAATCGGTTCGATATAGACCTTGTCAGCAATCTCCTTGTCCGTCATGATAGTTGCAGGGTTTGAGTTAACCAAAACAACCTCATAACCTTCCTCTTTCAAAGACAAGCAAGCCTGGGTCCCAGCGTAGTCAAACTCAGCGGCCTGACCAATAATAATCGGACCAGAACCAATCACCATAATTTTTTGAATATCAGTACGTTTAGGCATAGTTTATGATACAAAGCCCGTAAAGAACACAGTGAAAATAGGAAACTCGGTGCAGACGCCTTTAGCGTCAAGACGATGTTTATCTTTTTCACACAGTTCTTAGGGCGTGTTCACTTCCGCGAACAATGTATCCTCTCCTTTCTATTCGTCGCCTCACAGAGCGACATTAAATAAGATACAAAGGACGAATAGAAAGCAATCGAATTTTAGGAAACCAAGGAAGGCTTGACAATCCAAGCTGGTTTCGCTAAATTCCGAGCTTTCCGTCCGTGTTCAGTTACATAAATTCTCCGACGAGCTTTTACTCGTTCTTAGTTTGATTGTTTAAAAGCTTCCATCATCTCGATAAATTCGTCAAATAGGTAGCTGGCATCGTGTGGACCAGGGGCTGCGTCTGGGTGGAATTGTACAGAAAAACCTGGTTGGTATCTGTGACGCACACCTTCAACTGACTTGTCATTGATTTCTTCGTGGGTAATGATCAAGTGTTCTGGCAAGTCCTCACGGCTGACTGCATAACCATGGTTCTGGCTAGTAAAGTCTACTCGTCCTGTAGCAATTTCACGTACTGCATGGTTGAATCCACGGTGACCAAATTTCATCTTGTAGGTCTTAGCACCGTTTGCCATAGCAAAGAGTTGATGCCCCATACAAATACCGAAAATTGGAATTTTTCCTTGCACACCACGAATCATGTCCAGTGCTTGGGGAACATCTTCTGGGTTACCAGGACCATTTGACAACATAACTCCGTCAGGATTAAGGTGGAGAATTTCTTCCGCCGTTGTTGAATAAGGAACGACGGTCACGTTACAGTTACGCTTAGAAAGTTCACGTAGGATTGAGTGCTTGAGACCAAAGTCCACTAGCACAACACTCAAACCAACTCCTGGAGCTGGATATGATGTTTTAGTAGAAACCTGCTTGATATTGTCTGTTGGCAGGACTGTTGCTTGGAGCTGGTCCGTCACATGATCCATGCTGTCCCCAACATGGGTCAAGGTTGCTCGCATAGTACCATGCTTACGAATAATCTTGGTAAGTGCACGTGTATCAATCCCTGAAATACCTGGAATTTTCTTAGCTTTCAAAAATTCATCCAAGGTCATTTGGTTGCGCCAGTTGCTTGCTCTACGTGCCTCTTCGAAAACAACGACTCCCTTACAAGTTGGAATAATGGATTCGTAGTCATCACGATTAATTCCATAATTCCCCACCAAAGGATAGGTAAAGGTCAAGATTTGTCCATTATAAGACTGGTCTGTAATGGATTCTTGGTAACCAGTCATCCCTGTATTAAAGACGATTTCGCCTGTTACGTCAATATCTGCTCCGAAGGCCTTGCCTTCAAAAACTGTCCCATCTTCTAATACTAGAAGTCTTTTTGTCATATTTTCACCTCTCGTGGACGCTCACTGGCGTCTTTTAACGTCTTGTGTTTTAGTTGGCGTTTCTACTCGCCAGTACGGATTCTAAGATTGCCATTCGAACAAAGACACCATTGGTCATTTGTTGGACAATCCGTGATTTTGGTGCTTCAACCAAGTGATCTGCAATTTCTACATCGCGATTGACTGGAGCCGGATGCATAATGATTGCTGTTTCTTTCAAGCGTTCATAACGTTCTTGTGTCAAGCCATGTTGGGCATGATAGTCTTCTTTTGAAAAAACTGTACCACTATCATGGCGTTCATGTTGCACACGAAGAAACATCATGACATCCACCTGATCAATGATTTCATCAATGGTTACAAACTGTCCATAGTCTGCAAACTCTTGACTTCTCCATTCCTCAGGTCCTGCAAAGAACAGTTCAGCTCCCAAGCGTTTCAAAATCTGCATATTGGATTTGGCAACACGTGAGTGGTCCAAGTCACCTGCAATAGCAACCTTAAGCCCCTCAAAGTGGCCAAATTCCTCATAAATAGTCATCAAATCAAGCAAGCTCTGGCTAGGATGTTGACCGGAACCGTCTCCACCATTGATAATGGAAGTCGTAATCGTCGGACTTGCAATCAACTCTCTGTAGTAGTCAACCTCTGGGTGGCGAATCACACAGACATCCACTCCTAAGGCAGACAGAGTCAGGATAGTATCATAAAGTGTTTCACCCTTATTGACCGAGCTGGTCTTCACATCAAAATCAAGTCGTTCCAGCCCCAGTTTAATCTCTGCCACTTCAAAGGACTTATGTGTCCGTGTAGAATCCTCAAAGAAAAGATTGGAAACAATTGGGTGGTCTTCATAGGGAAGCTGGGCTCCGTTTTTAAACTCTATTCCTCGCTTGATCAATTTCATGACTTGATCAACAGTGAGGTCTTCCATGGACACCACATGGTTCAATGCTTGTTGATTTTCTGACATGGCTACTCCTTTAGCTTTCTAAGCTTCTTCAGTAATCAGAACTCTATCTTGGCCATCAAGTTCTGCCATCTCTACGATGATTTCTTCAGAACGACTGGTTGGGATATTTTTCCCAACGTAATCTGGACGGATTGGCAATTCTCTATGTCCACGATCGACTAGAACTGCTAAACTCACGCGCGCAGGACGGCCATGACCGACAATATTATCAATAGCAGCGCGGATGGTACGGCCTGTATAAAGCACATCATCCACCAAGATAACTTCACGGTCTGTCACATCAACAGAAACCAAAGAAGTATCTTCTCCACTTTTAACATCGTCACGGAAGGGTTTAGTATCCAATTCTACAACTGGAACTGAAAGGTTTTCTAGCTGCTCCAAACGTTCTTGGATACGGTGGGCGATAAAGACACCTCGAGTTTTAATACCAGCCAAGACGATTTTATTCAAATCTTTGTTGCGTTCGATAATCTCATAAGTAATACGCGTAATCGCTCGTTTGACGGTCAATTCGTCTACAACTTCTTTTGTCTTCATGACAAACCTCCAAAAAGAAAAGTCTCCTTAAACAAGGAGACTTGAAATGTATAGCCAAGCGAGCCCTACTGCAAACAGTATAGACTTCACCCTTCTACTTTATCGCGCTCCTTGCCTGCCTCACGGGACAGGTTTAAAGGAATATTTAGTTATCAATTACTATAGCACAAAGCAAGCCTAAAATCAAGCAAAAACTTTTGCTACCCCAACTTATAAATTGCTAAAATCATATAATTGTGGGTAATGGTCACACTCCGGATTTTTAGGGTGACAGATGGCTCTTCCAAAATAAATCATTGCCTGATGGGCTGCTAACCACTGCTCAGGTGGCAAGATATCCATGACCCGCTTTTCCACCTCAAGTGGTGTCGCTGATTTTTTGACAATATCGTGGTGCTTACAAATACGCTCCACATGGGTATCGACTGCAAAGGCTGGAATCCCAAATCCCACACTCATAACAACATTGGCTGTCTTGCGACCAACACCTGCTAGACTTTCTAATTCTTCACGTGTCTGAGGGACTTGACCATCAAAATCGTCTAGTAACTGTTGGGCACATTTTTTAAGGAATTTAGCCTTATTCCGATACAATCCCAAACGAGAAATGTGTGAAGCAATTTCACTCTCAGTTGCCACAGACATGGCTTGTGGCGTTGGAAAGGCAGCAAAGAGACCTGGTGTGGCCTTATTTACCGCTGCATCCGTCGTCTGGGCTGACAACATGACCGCAACCAATAGTTCAAAATGATTTGTAAAATCAAGACTAGGCTTGGCATCTGGAAAGAGGGCAATAATTTCCTCTATGACATGACGGGCACGTTTCTTGGATAAAACCATCTACTCGTCTCCATCAAACAATCCTTGTAAATCAGCAAAAGGACTGTTTTCTTCTTTCTTGACTGCTTGTTGAGCTTGGTATTCTTCCTCTGTCATGATTTGCCAGTCATTTCCTGACACAAATCCTTGACCAGTCTCTTCTTCAGCTGTCAAGACCTTAACAGGGATATTGAGCAGGATATTGTCTGACACGCTCTCAGCAAGGTCTAGCTCTCCATTTTCGATAGGCAAGACCAAGTCGTCATCTAGAACTTCTTGATCCAACTGGTTGGTTGCACCTTCCATGAAAACTTCTGTGACTGGATAAGATTCAGCTAACTCAACTGGCTCCATACTACGACTTGAAGCAAGGACAATGGTATAAGACAACTGATAATCTAGGAAATACATACGGTCTTCGTACTGTACTTTCCCAACAGCAAGGATATCTTTCACATCTAAAATTTCTTGATTGCGTGCACGCAAGTCTGCGGCTAGGTCTAACGTTTGTTCAAAATGCAAGCCTTCAGACTGCTTACGAATTTCTTGAATATTTAATTTCATACTTCCTCCATAAAGATTTACTCTCTTGATTATACCATGAAAAGGCTACAAATCAGCCCACCAAACTTTGTAATTAAAATTCGAATTTTTTGACATATTTACTATGATATTTCTGTTTTTTAGTGATATACTATAGGCAAGAATACATGATAGAAAGGAGGATGCTCATATGGAAGACAAATTTTGAAATTTTATAGCTTGAAATTTCCAGTTTTCTGTTGACAAAATTTCTTTAAAGGTATAGGATAAGGGTACAAATACTCGGAGGTAAGGGAGACATGAACAACTAAGTCTATCAAATAAAGAAACTTTATTTAGTAGATCTTGTTTTTGTCTCTTTTTGTGTACTCTTTTATGCTCTTTTTCTAGCATTTTATACTCAATGAAAATCAAAAAGCAAACTAGGAAGCTATGCTCCTCTTGGGTTGGGCAGCTCCAAGCTAGTTTGACGAGCTTTTCAACGAGGATAATAGAGTTTTTGACATAGACTTTGGGCTCTACTAAGTAAAGTAGAGCTTTTTGTTATGCACAATCAACATTCTAGAAAGGGCAATCATATGATAAACATCAATCATCTAACCATCATACAAAACAAAGATTTACGAGACCTTGTCTCTGACTTAAACATGAGCATCCAAGACGGAGAGAACGTCGCTATTATTGGTGAAGAAGGAAATGGCAAATCAACCTTACTTAAAATTTTAATGGGGGAAGCTTTGTCTGATTTCACTATCAAGGGAGACATCCAGTCTGACTATCAGTCACTGGCCTACATTCCTCAAAAACTCCCAGAGTACCTGAAAAATAGAACCCTACACGACTACTTCTTCTTAGATCCTGCCGATTTAGATTACAGTGCCCTCTATCGTTTGGCTGAGGAATTGCATTTTGATAGCAATCGATTTGCTAGCGACCAAAAGATTGGCAGTCTATCAGGGGGCGAATCTTTGAAAATTCAGCTCATCCATGAGTTAGCTAAACCATTTGAAATTCTATTTTTAGATGAACCTTCAAATGACCTAGACCTTGAGACAGTTGATTGGCTAAAAAATCAGATTCGAAAGATTAGGCAAACTGTTATTTTCATTTCCCATGATGAAGACTTTCTTTCTCAAACGGCAGACACTATTGTCCACTTGCGACTGGTCAAGCACCGTAAAGAAGCAGAAACGTTAGTAGAGCATTTAGACTATGATCGCTACAGTGAGCAGAGAAAGGTTCATTTTGCCAGACAAAGCCAGCAAGCTGCTAACGACCAGAGAGCCTATGACAAAACCATGAAAAAGCATCGCCGAGTCAAGCAAAATGTAGAAACTGCCCTTCGAACTACCAAAGACAGTACTGCAGGTCGCCTATTGGCTAAAAAAATGAAAAATGTTCTCTCTCAAGAAAAACGCTTTGAAAAGATAGCTCAGTCCATGACCCAAAAACCACTTGAAGAGGAAGAAATCAGACTTTTCTTCTCAGATATACAGCCATTACCATCTTCTAAAGTCTTAATCCAACTGGAAAAAGAAAATTTGTCCATCGGCGAGCGAATTTTGTCTCAGGGACTACAACTAACTGTCCGTGGCCAAGAAAAAATCGGTATCATCGGCCCAAATGGTGTTGGGAAATCAACTCTCTTAGCCAAGTTGCAACAACTACTAAGCGCCAAAAGAGAGATTTCGCTTGGTTATATGCCACAAGATTACCACAAAAAACTGCAATTGTATTTATCACCAATAGCCTATCTCAGCAAAACTGGTGAAAAAGAGGAACTGCAGAAAATCCAATCTCACTTAGCTAGTCTCAATTTCAGTTATCCAGAAATGCAGTATCAAATTCGCTCCTTATCTGGCGGACAACAGGGTAAACTCCTGCTTTTGGATTTAGTCTTGTGCAAACCAAACTTTCTCCTCTTAGATGAGCCTACACGAAACTTTTCTCCCACTTCTCAACCAGAAATCAGAAAACTCTTTGCAACCTATACAGGCGGTATCATCACTGTTTCGCATGACCGTCGTTTCTTAAAAGAGGTCTGTTCAATCATCTATCACTTGACAGAACGTGGTTTGGAGGTAGTTAATTTATAATATTCACACTCCTGAAGATAATTTTTGGCTTTGGAGCGCTATTTGAACATCATAATCAGTGATAAATCTTATGTTCACAGTCAAGTCAATCATTTCTTTCAAAGTCATTCATAAGCAGCTCTAAGTAATACTCAATGAAAATCAAAGAGCAAACTAGAAAGCTAGCCACAGGTTGCTCAAAGCACTGCTCTGAGATTGTAGATAGAACTGACGAAGTCAGCTCAAAACACTGTTTTGAGGTTGTGGATGAAGCTGACGTGGTTTGAAGAGATTTTCGAAGAGTATAACCAGATAAAAACTCACTTCAAAATAGAAAAAAACGAGCACTTCCTCTTTTGGAAATGCTCGTTTTCTTATCTTGCCATGTTTTATAATTACAATGAGAATAAGGTACAACCATGATAACACAAATCGGTTAAGTTTGGAAGGAATTCTAGCCTAGGATATTCTCATAACTCACGAAGCGTGAATGAGTAGCCTCTGTGGGGGTAACATATCCCAATCCAAGTTTCTTCTGGTTACAAAATCATTCAAATGAATATTGAAGTGATTTCCATGAAACAACTGAGTCTGGATACCTAGTTTAGCTATATAATTTCTACTCTAGTAAATAGGACAATCACTATTCTTTCACATGGGAAAGAAATATTAAGAAATAGGAAACAGCCTTGAATGGCAAAATCTCCTAGATCTCCGACTACCAACTTTTTTATTCTACTGGTTTTTCTTGATTTCCAGTACCTGTTGCAGATTCTGTTGTTTCCTTTTCTGAAGCTAGTTCAGCAGGTTTAGAATCTGTTGCCTTGCTCGGCTTGTTTTCGTCACTTGCAGTTTCACTGTTAGATTCTGCAGCTGCGTTAGGTTGGTTCTCAGCACTGGCCTTATCACCATTTACCTCGGCATTTGTTGCTGGAGTTGCTTCTTCACTCGCACTTGATTTTGACTTGATTTCTTGATTCAAGACCAAAATAGCTTTTGTCAATTCAAGTAAAGCAGCTTTATCTTTACTCTTAGCAGAAAGTTGATCTAGTAGAGCATCCACCTTATCAAAGTCCGCATCAGAACCCTTATTGTTTTCTAAATAAGCATGAAGCGACATAAGAATATCGTAGAGTTTTTGATAGAGAACAAGCGTCTGAGGATCTTGCTCAGCATTTTCCTTCTCTTGTTGAAGGGCGCTAGCGATACGAGTCAAGACATCTTTCACCTGACTGTTTACTTCATCCAAGTCTGCATCAGCCTTGTTTGTGGCAGCTTTTAAATTTTCTACTTCTTCTGCCAAGGATTGTCTGATTCCTTCTTCTTGGATTTGTTCCAAGAGTTGAGTTGCCTTGCTCAAGAGACTTTCTACTTGTTCCTTGCTGAAATGATTCACATGTTCTTCCGGCATAAAGTCTCCGTACAATTCTTTCAAGAAGCCATAAATAGCTGTCTTGGCACTTTGATTATCAACTTTTTCAGTATCTAGAACTGTTTGACTTGATTTCGCAGTAGTTGGCTGAGCTTTCAAAGCTTCTTCCACTTCTTGTTTTGCCTGATAGATGCTTGGGAATAATTTGTTCAATTCTGCTGCCTTAAGGAAGGATTGAGATTGATACAAGGTCCAAGTCAACTGGGCTACTTTATTACGAAGTTCATCACTCAAACGACCATCATTTACGTGTTCGTAGAAGTACTTGATGTATTCTACAGTTGTAACACCTGTTCGGTCATTAAAGTCTTGTAAGGCTTGCAGTTGTGATTCAACCGCTGCTAAAGCAACCTCATCTTTAGCCAACTTAGCTTCTTGAAGTTGAACGAGAAGATCTTTCTTAGGAAGACCATAAGAGTCTGTATCTAGTGTATTGATTTTATCAATCAAGGCCTGATATTTCTTATCTAGAGCGCTTGTTTCAACAGGTTTGACACTTTCATCAATATGGATATATTGCTTATCAAAGAGTTCAAGTGTTGCAAGATAACCCGCTGTAGAGTTAGTTGCCAGTTTCTTCATGTTTTCAGTAAACTGACCTAAGGCTAACTCAATCTGTCTTTGTGCAATAGGCTTATCTTTGTAGATGCTTCTGCTATCAGCTAAAAGTTGATCTACTTTTGCCAAAACTGCCTTCTCATCAAAAGCTCCAGGTTGATAATTGGATTGTAGGGCTGGAATCTTGTTTTTCAAAGCCACTTCAAAGCCCTTGGTTTGAACCTTGATGTAGTGATTGTGGTCACCATGAGGAATCACAAAACTACCATTTTCTACCTGTAAACTATAAGGAGACACACCATCTCGCAAAGCAGTCGTGTAGAGTTCATTTAGGAAATCAAGTTCTGGATTTCCAGTTTGGAGTGGCAAACGAACATGTTCCTTACGAACAGCATATGGGTGGATATGAGTTGGATCATAGGCTTGGTCTGGATTTCCAAAGACAAAGAATCCGTTTGAAATTCTAATCGCTTCAAGTGGAACCCCATAGGTCTTAGAGATATAAGCAATCTTTTCTTCATCGCTAGCATCTCTTGAGAAAGACTCTACCGTTTTAGCAAGAGGTTTTACAGGCTCTGCATCATGATGTGTTTTCAAATGATCCTGAGCTGCCTTAATTTGCTCTGCTGTCAGATCTTTCTTAAAGAAGTAATGATTATGATCACCGTGACTCATAACAAAGCCTTGCTCATCCTCACTAATGACACGATTGGCATCAAATCCGTGATCATGGTCTTCATCATGATAGTGTCCATGATGATCTTCGTCGTGATCGTCATCATGAGCTGGACTTGGTGTTGTTGTATTTGAACCTTTCAAGTGGTCTTGCGCTGCCTTGATTTGTTCAGCAGTCAAATCCTTCTTGAAGAAGTAATGATTGTGATCACCGTGACTCATGATAAATCCTGAACTATCTTCAGCAATAATCCGATTGGCATCAAAGCCGTGTCCACCTTCTTCATGTTCCTCATGTGAAACACTAGGATTGGCTGCAAGAGATGGCGAAGGTGTTGCTAGACCATTGTTAGGAAGAGTCGGTTGCCCAATTGGGTTCGATTTCGGAATATAATGGAAATGATCACCATGTCTGACGATATAAGCTGTAGCTGTTTCTTCAACGATATCTTTTGGATTAAAGATATAGCCATCAGATGTTGCAGATATAGCCTTATTTGTAGTCAATGAGGCATGATTCACTGTAGATGGTTTAGTTGAAAGACTTCCTAGACTAGACGCTACTTCATGAGGTTTTTCATTTGTAGAGACTGTAGAACCAGTTCCACCGATAGGCACCATCCTAGCAATCTTTTCTTCTAAAGGAGAGAGTTTGCTGTAAGGAATAAAGTGGTAATGGTCGCCATGCGGAATCGCAACTCCATTTTCCGTGCGACTGATAATCTTAGCAGGGTCAAAAACCAGACCGTCTGATTCACTGTAACGTTGGTCACTAGGTGAATCATAGAGTTCTTTCAAAAGACTTTGGAGATTTTCAGAATTGCTTTCTGGCTTACTAGTTGGTTCTTGTGCTACAGATTGCGTGTTATTGTCACTAGCTGCTGAAGAATAACTTAACTGGCTCGGTTGCGTATTTTTGCCAGCTAGATGAGCTTTGGCTGCAGCTAATTCACTAGCAGACAAATCACTTTTTGGAATGTAGTGATAGTGACCCCCGTGAGGAACGATATAAGCATCACCCGTATCTTCGATAATATCAGCTGGATTAAAGACATAACCATCATCTGTCGTATAGCGTCCCTGAGACCTTGCTACAGCAACATCAGAGCTGACCTTCTCATTATCTTTGACATGTTCTTGTTTTTGACGGTTAATTTCATCTTTAGTTCGAACATTATCAGCATGAGCTACATCTTTCAGGTAGACATAATATTTTCCATCGACCTTGATGATATAACCGCCCTTGACCTCATTGACAATATCCCCATCCTTAAGTTGGTAGTTTGGATCCTTCATCAAGAGTTCTTCACTAAAGAGGGCATCATAAGGAACTTTCCCATTATAGTAATGATAGTGATCACCGTGTGACGTCACATATCCCTGATCTGTAATCTTAATAACAATTTGCTCAGCCTGAATTCCTTCTTTTTGGCTAACCTGGTCTGGTGTCAGATTTTCGGTTTTCTGACTTGACTGACTACCATCCACATAAGAGACACGATTGTTGTCCTTATTTGGCTGCGAGCGATGCTGATTCAGTGCATAGGCGCAAAGACTCAAGGATACGATAACAGCTGATCCGGCTGCTATATACTTTTTACTGAATTTCATAAATCCCTCATTTCAATAAATGATGAAGCTATTTCGTAACTTCTTTTTCTCGGTTAAACAGTTTTTCTAAACCGGTTATTTAACCAATTAATTAACCAGTAAATAGTTTACATTTTTTAAGTTTATCTGTCAAGATTTTTATATTATTTTAATCATGACCCTCCCTAAAACGGGCGGTTTGCATATCTCACACCTGACTTAGCGAAACGGACTGAAAGTCACATAATCATGACCACCCGTCTAACGGGTGGTTTGAACCGGAGCTATAAGCCCAAATTACCAGCCAGCGCCTAAAGACGCTGGCTTTCACGTTGTTCAAGCCACATTGCTTTTGACTCGTCACTTGCCTCTTAAAGAGGCTTTAGTATTACTTACCACTATCCCTAAAGGGATCCTCATATTCTTTTACACTCAATTTATCTAGTGCTATATCATGCTTTTCCTGCTCTTGAATATATTTCTTAATTGTGGCTTCATTAAGCCCTACTGTACTCACATAATAACCTTCTGCCCAGAAATGGCGATTCCCAAACTTGTACTTGAGGTTGGCGTGTTTGTCAAACATCATGAGTGCACTCTTACCTTTTAAATATCCCATAAAACTAGAAACACTTATCCTTGGTGGAATACTAACTAACATATGTACATGATCTGGCATTAAGTGCCCCTCGATAATTTCAACTCCTTTATAACTACATAATCGGTGAAATATTTCTCCCAAACTGCTTCGATATTGATTATAAATGACTTTTCGTCTATACTTAGGGGTGAACACAATGTGATATTTACACATCCACTTTGTGTGTGATAAACTATAGTAAAATGAACCAAAAACAGTACAGAATGTGGTATAATCTTCTTATGGCATATTCAATAGATTTTCGTAAAAAAGTTCTCTCTTATTGTGAGCGAACAGGTAG
>CAJNDL010000008.1 GCA_905221505.1 bacterium | reverse complement strand
AGTTAGTTGAACCGCCGTATGCCGAACGGCACGTACGGTGGTGTGAGAGGGGCTAGAGATTATCTCCTACTCGATTGGATTTCCCTATCGAAATTCATTGAAAATGTGATATAATGAAGTGTTAGAAAAACAGGTTTCATTTGCCTGGAAAGGAAAAATTATGTCTGAAAAGAATTTTTATATTACAACGCCGATTTACTATCCATCTGGGAAACTTCATATCGGTTCTGCCTACACAACTATCGCTTGTGATGTCCTAGCTCGTTACAAACGCCTCATGGGCTACGATGTCTTTTATCTGACAGGTCTTGATGAGCATGGTCAAAAAATCCAGCAAAAAGCTGAAGAAGCTGGCATCACACCTCAAGCCTATGTTGATGGGATGGCAGTTGGAGTTAAAGAACTCTGGCAATTACTCGATATCTCCTATGATAAATTTATCCGTACAACTGATGACTACCATGAAAAAGTAGTGGCGCAGGTCTTTGAACGCTTGCTGGCTCAAGATGACATCTACTTGGGTGAATACTCTGGCTGGTATTCAGTCTCAGATGAGGAATTCTTTACAGAAAGTCAACTTGCAGAAGTTTTCCGTGACGAAGCTGGAAATGTGACGGGCGGTATTGCTCCATCAGGTCACGAAGTTGAATGGGTATCTGAAGAATCATACTTCCTTCGCCTCAGCAAATACCAAGACCGCTTGGTAGAATTTTTCAAAGCTCATCCTGAGTTCATCACTCCAGATGGTCGTCTCAATGAAATGCTTCGCAACTTCATCGAGCCAGGTTTAGAAGATTTGGCGGTTTCTCGTACGACCTTTACATGGGGTGTACCAGTCCCATCAAATCCAAAACATGTTGTCTATGTTTGGTTTGATGCTTTGCTCAACTATGTGACAGCTCTTGGCTACGATCAAGATGAACACGCTAACTTTGATAAGTTCTGGAACGGAACAGTCTTCCATATGGTAGGGAAAGATATTCTTCGTTTCCACTCAATCTACTGGCCAATTCTTCTTATGATGTTGGATATCAAATTGCCAGAACGTTTGATTGGTCATGGTTGGTTTGTCATGAAAGACGGTAAGATGTCTAAGTCTAAGGGGAACGTTGTCTATCCTGAAATGTTGGTAGAGCGCTATGGACTGGATCCACTTCGCTACTACCTCATGCGTAGCCTTCCAGTTGGTTCAGACGGAACCTTCACTCCTGAAGACTATGTTGGCCGTATTAACTATGAATTGGCCAATGACCTTGGAAATCTCCTTAACCGTACGGTTTCTATGATTAACAAGTACTTTGATGGACAAATTCCTGCCTATGTAGAAGGTGTGACTGAATTTGATAATACTCTTGCTCAAGTAGCTGCTGAATCAATCGCTGACTACCATACACACATGGAAGCAGTTGACTACCCACGTGCCCTTGAAGCGGTCTGGACGCTTATCTCTCGTACTAATAAATACATCGACGAGACTGCTCCATGGGTCTTGGCTAAGGATGAAGCACTTCGTGACCAATTGGCAAGTGTTATGAGCCACTTGGCAGCCAGCCTTCGTGTCGTAGCTCACTTGATTGAACCATTTATGATGGAAACCAGTCGTGCAGTCTTGACTCAACTTGGATTGGAAGAAGTAGCGAGCCTTGAGAACTTGAGTTTGGCTAATTTCCCTGAGGGTGTAACAGTAGTTGCCAAAGGAACACCAATCTTCCCACGTCTGGATATGGAAGAAGAAATCGCCTATATCAAAGAACAAATGGAAGGCAACAAACCAGCAGTTGAAAAAGAATGGAATCCAGACGAAGTTGAACTCAAACTAAACAAAGAAGAAATCAAGTTTGAGGACTTTGACAAGGTTGAAATTCGTGTTGCAGAAGTTAAAGAAGTTTCCAAAGTGGAAGGTTCTGATAAGTTGCTCCAATTCCGCCTAGATGCAGGTGATGGTCAAGACCGTCAAATCCTTTCAGGAATTGCGAAGTACTATCCAAACGAACAAGAATTGGTTGGTAAGAAAGTCCAAATCGTTGCCAATCTTAAACCACGCAAGATGATGAAAAAATATGTCAGCCAAGGGATGATTCTCTCAGCTGAACATGATGGAAAATTAACCCTTCTTACAGTTGATCCAGATGTACCAAACGGAAGTGTGATTGGGTAAAAGTAGACAGGACTAGTTTAGGCTAGTTCTGTTTTTTTTATTTATACTCGATGAAAATCAAAGAGCAAACTAGGAAGTTAGCCACAGGTTGCTTAAAACATGGTTTTGAGGTTGTAGATAGAACTGACGAAGTCAGCTCAAAGCATGATTTTGAGGTTGTAGATGAAACTGACGAAGTTAGCTCAAAACACTGTTTTGAGATTGTAGATAAGACTGACGAAGTCAGTCACATATATACCCTAAGGCGACGCTGACGTGGTTTGAAGAGAATTTTTGAAGAGCATTAACTATTATGCTTTACAAACTAGTTTAAAAGCAGTATACTATAGGTAAAGATACTAGTAGGTATTACAAAATAGGTGAGAAGGGAGAAGGGATGAAAGAAACTCAACTATTAAAAGGTGTTCTTGAAGGTTGTGTCTTGGATATGATTGGTCAAAAAGAGCGATATGGTTATGAGTTAGTTCAGACTTTGCGAGAGGCTGGATTTGATACTATCGTTCCAGGAACTATTTATCCTTTGTTGCAAAAGTTAGAAAAAAATCAATGGATAAGAGGCGACATGCGTCCGTCGCCAGATGGTCCAGATCGGAAGTATTTTTCGTTGACGAAAGAAGGAGAAGAGCGTGTATCGGTCTTTTGGCAACAATGGGATGATTTGAGTCAAAAAGTAGAAGGGATTAAGAATGGGGGTTAAACCATGAAGAAAATGAAGTATTATGAAGAAACAAACGCTTTGCTGCATGAGTTTTCTGAGGAGAATCAAAAGTATTTTGAGGAGCTGTGGGATAGTTTTAATCTTGCTGGATTTCTCTATGATGAGGACTATCTCAGAGAGCAGATCTATTTGATGATGTTAGATTTCTCAGAAGCAGAACGAGATGGCATGAGTGCAGAGGATTATCTAGGTAAGAATCCTAAAAAAATAATGAAAGAGATACTCAAGGAAGCACCACGCAGTTCTATCAAGGAGTCACTGTTGACGCCAATCCTTGTCCTAGTAATATTACGTTATTATCAACTACTAGGCGATTTTTCGAAAGGCCCTCTCTTAACAGTTAATTTGCTCACATTTTTAGGGCAACTGCTTCTTTTTCTGATTGGATTTGGACTTGTAGCCACAATCTTACGTTGGGGGCTAGTCCAAGATTCTCCTAAGATGAAAATTGGCACTTATATTGTCGTTGGAAGTCTTGTTCTGCTAGTCGCTCTAGGATATGTAGGAATGGGAAGTTTCATACAAGAAGGAGTCTTAAATCTTCCGGCTCCCTGGGATAGTTTATCTGTCTTTACGATTTCCCTAGTCATCAGTATTTGGAATTGGAAAGAAGAGATTTTTCGTCCCTTTGTCAGTATGATTGTTGCCCACCTTATTGTAGGTTCTCTGCTCCGTTACTATGAGTGGATGGGCATTTCAAATGTTTTCCTGACAAAAATCATTCCTTTAGCTATCCTATTTATTGGAATCTTTCTCTTTTTCCGTGGGTTTAAAAAGATAACATGGAGTGAAATATAGTCAAAAAGCCGTTGAAAAGCGGTTTTTTGTTATGTGACCATTGGTCTGTCTTGATTCGTTAGGCACGGTTCATTAACAGGTGTTTATGATTTATACTCAATGAAAATCAAAGAGCAAACTAGAAAGCTAGCCGCAGGTTACTCAAAGCACTGTTTTGAGGTTGTAGATAAGACTGACGAAGTCAGCTCAAAACACTGTTTTGAGGTTGCAGATAGAACTGACGAAGTCAGTAACATATCTATGGCAAGTCGACGTTGACGAGGTTTGAAGAGATTTTCGAAGAGTATTAACTATTTTGATTTACATACTAGTAGGGAAGCAGTATCCCATAATTGACGGCACGCTAGTAGGTACTATAAAATGGACTAGAGTACTTTTTTGATTGGGTATAAAACATCATAGAGAATAAAAATAGGTTAGGATTTTTTGTCCTAACCTATTTTTACATATAATAAACAATGGCAATGTACTGGAGGGCAGACGCAGCTAGGATAAAGAGATGCCAAATCATGTGGAAATAAGGTTTTTTCTTGGCGTAAAATCCAGCTCCAACTGTATAACAGAGTCCGCCAGTTACCATGAGACTCCAGAAAATTGGCGTTGTTTGGCTGATAATGGCAGGAATGATAGTCAGAACCAACCAGCCCATAATCAGGTAAAGAGCAAGGCTGAATTTCTCATTAACCTTTTTAGCAAAGATTTTATAGAGGATGCCAAAGATGGTCGTTCCCCATTGAATAGCAATAATCAGATAACCAAACCAGTTATTCATCAAAGTCAATACGACTGGCGTATAAGAGCCTGCTATAGCCACATAAATCATAGAATGGTCGATGATTCGCAAGACGTATTTGTGGGTCGAACCATAGGCCATAGAGTGGTAAATGGTGGATGAGAGGAACATGAGAAAAAGGCTGATAACAAAAATGGAAACGCCGATAGAGGATAAAAATCCGTGTGCTTCATAACTATAGGTGGATGAAATAGGGAGCAAGATGAGCATGATGACTGCCCCCACAGCATGGGTCACGCTATTAGCAATCTCCTCTCCGAAACTAAGTTGTTTGCTGAGTTTAAGACTAGTGTTCATTTGATTACCTCCTCTTCAGAATGATGGATTAGGGCTAGAGTTTGATGATAGAGTTTAACGGTTTGGCAGCTGCTTTGGATAATAGGGTTAGCTGGGTCAATTCCTTGGTTCATATAGTCCACAAAGGCATCGTAGAGTTGGTCTGAACTGGCTTGACTTTGGAGAGTATTCAGTGTCTGAGCGATTTCTTGAATCGAAAAGACAGACTTGAGGGTTGTGATAGCGATCAAACGGGCAATCTGTTGGCGTTGGTATTTTTTCTTGTCAGGCTTTGTCAGATAACCATGTTTGACATAGTTATTGACCATGGATGCTGTTAGGCCCTTGTCTTTATCTGGAGAGACAGGAGCGCAGACCTGATTGACATAGAGTAAAACCTGATCCAGATAGAGGTCAATATTTGGAATTTCTGCCCATTTTGGGTAGGAAAAGGTGGTTTTCATTTTCAACTCCTTTTTATCTAGTTTTAATAACTAGATTATAAAATAATAAAAACAAATAGTCAAGTTTTAACTGCTTGTGAAAAGGCTTAAATTATGCTATGATGGGAGAAACTAGTCAGAAATGAGGGGAAAATATGGAGATTCGTTTAGCTTTTCCAAATGAAGTAGATGCCATCATGCAAGTGATGGAGGATGCTAAAAAATGTTTAGCAGATGCTGGTAGTGACCAGTGGCAAAATGGCTATCCAAATGTAGACATTATTATTGATGATATTATCTCGGGTCAAGCCTATGTAACCTTGGAAGAGGGAGAACTACTAGCCTATGCTGCTGTGACCAAGAGTCCAGAGGCAGCCTATGAAGCCATTTATGAAGGAAACTGGCAAGCTGGAGAGTCAGAGTACCTAGTCTTTCACCGTATTGCTGTGGCTGCAGATGTGCAGGGACAGGGGGTTGCTCAGACTTTCTTAGAAGGCTTGATTGAAGGTTTTGATTATCTAGATTTTCGTTCTGATACGCATGCAGAAAACAAGGCAATGCAACATATCTTTGAAAAACTTGGATTTAGACAGGTTGGTAAGGTGCCAGTTGATGGAGAACGCTTGGCCTATCAAAAATTGAAGAAATAATGCAAAAGAAGTACGCAAAAATGCTCTACCCGTCGCCAATAGGAACTTTGTCCTTGGTTGCTGACGAGCAATATCTGTATGGCATTTGGGTGCAGGATCAGAAGCACTTTGAGAGGGGGTTAGGAGATAAAACAATAGAAGAAGTTGTTAGTCATCCTGTTTTAGCCCCAGTTATTGCTTGCTTAGATGATTACTTTAAAGGTAAGACTCAGGATTTATCCAACTTACCCTTGGCTCCAATCGGTACGGATTTTGAAAAGAGAGTTTGGTCCTATTTACAGGGCATTCCTTATGGTCAGACAGTGACCTATGGACAAATAGCGCAAGACCTGCAAGTGGCTTCTGCTCAAGCAATTGGTGGAGCAGTGGGACGCAATCCTTGGTCTATCCTAGTACCTTGTCACCGTGTGCTGGGAGCAGGCAAGCGTCTGACAGGTTATGCTGCAGGAGTGGAAAAGAAAGCCTGGCTCTTGGACCATGAAGGCGCAGATTTTAAAGATATAAAATAGAAAGTGAAACACATGTTAGAATTTATCGAATACCCAAAATGTTCAACTTGTAAAAAAGCAAAACAAGAATTAAATCAACTCGGTGTGGACTACAAAGCTGTTCATATCGTGGAAGAAACACCTAGCCAAGAAGTCATTTTAAACTGGCTAGAAACCTCAGGGTTCGAGTTGAAGCAATTTTTCAACACTAGTGGGATTAAATACCGTGAATTAGGGTTGAAAGATAAGGTGGGAAGTCTGTCAAATCAAGAAGCAGCCGAGTTGCTAGCAAGCGACGGAATGTTGTTAAAACGGCCGATTTTAGTAGAAAATGGAACTGTTAAGCAAATCGGTTATCGAAAAGCTTACGAAGAATTGGGACTGAAATAGTTTTTACTTATCTCTTTGATAGATAAAATATATAACCTCCCTGTTTCAAAGTATGATAAACTAGTAGGTAGACAAAGTCTGTATCTGACCGTAGCAAATAATTTCATTGACGGCAGAAGTATGGTAGAATGAATCATTATCAGGAGAGGATGTTTTTATGAATGTTACAACGATTTTAGCATCAGATTGGTACCAAAACTTGATGCAATTGATTCCGGATGGCAAGCTGTTTAGCCTGCGTTCGGTCTTTGATGGGATTCCAAGAATTGTCCAACAACTTCCAACAACAATTATGTTGACCATTGGTGGGGCCCTTTTTGGTTTGGTTTTGGCGCTGATTTTTGCCATTGTGAAAATCAATCGTGTCAGAATTTTATATCCCTTGCAGGCCTTCTTTGTTAGTTTCTTAAAGGGGACACCGATTTTGGTGCAACTCATGTTGACCTACTACGGAATTCCTTTGGCTTTGAAAGCTCTCAATCAGCAATGGGGAACTGGTCTCAATATCAATGCTATTCCAGCTGCTGCTTTTGCGATTGTTGCCTTTGCCTTTAATGAGGCTGCTTATGCTAGTGAAACCATTCGTGCAGCCATTCTCTCAGTCAATCCTGGTGAGATTGAGGCAGCACGCAGTCTGGGTATGACGCGAGCACAAGTTTATCGTCGCGTGATTATTCCAAATGCGGCCGTTGTAGCGACTCCAACCTTGATCAATTCCCTAATCGGCTTGACCAAGGGAACGTCCCTAGCCTTTAGTGCGGGTGTTGTGGAAGTCTTTGCCCAAGCTCAGATTCTGGGTGGAGCTGATTACCGCTATTTTGAACGCTTTATCTCCGTTGCCCTTGTTTATTGGGTAGTCAATATCGGAATTGAAAGTCTTGGTCGTTTCATCGAGAGAAAAATGGCTATTTCCGCACCCGATACAGTGCAAACAGATGTGAAAGGAGACCTTCGTTAATGATTAAGATTTCGAATTTAAGCAAATCCTTTTCAGGACAGACTGTCTTGGATCATCTGAACTTGGATATTCAAAAAGGGGAAGTCGTAGCCTTGATTGGTTCTTCAGGAGCTGGAAAATCAACCTTCCTTCGCAGTCTCAATTATCTTGAAACACCTGATAGTGGATCAATTCAGATTGATGATTTCTCAGTTGATTTTTCTAAAATCACTCAGGAAGAAATCCTGGCCCTACGCCGCAAGCTGTCCATGGTTTTCCAACAGTTTAATTTGTTTGAACGTCGTACAGCACTTGATAATGTGAAAGAAGGCTTGGTTGTTGTTAAGAAATTATCTGACCAAGAAGCGACTAAGATTGCCAAGGAAGAGTTGGCTAAGGTTGGGCTTTCTGACCGTGAGAACCATTATCCTCGCCATTTATCAGGTGGACAGAAGCAACGGGTTGCCCTAGCGCGTGCACTTGCGATGAAACCGGATGTCTTGCTCTTGGACGAACCAACTTCAGCTCTTGACCCAGAATTGGTCGGTGAAGTAGAAAAATCTATTGCAGATGCTGCGAAGTCAGGTCAAACCATGATTTTGGTCAGTCATGACATGTCCTTTGTAGCCCAAGTGGCTGATAAGATTCTCTTCTTAGATAAGGGGAAAATCATTGAGTCTGGAACACCAGATGAGATTATCCACAATCCTAAAGAAGAACGGACAAAAGAATTCTTCGCTAGTTACAAACGGACTTATATTTGATATAATAGATAAAGAAAAACTCAGTTAGCTGGACTAGCTGAGTTTACTCTTTAAAAAAGATAGAAATGAGAGAAATCATGCTACTGCAACTATTTTCTTTATATTTCGAGAGTTTGATCTTGACCACCATCCTCGTCCTGATTTTTTTAGGGATTTGGATTGGACTGAGAGCAATGTCGGGAGTTGATAAGACAGCCAAGGCTCGCCAAGCCCATCTCTATGATATGATTATGATTGGAGTTTTGGTTGTTCCAGTATTATCCTTTGCGGTTATGAGTTTAATTCTTGTTTTCAAGGCATAATCCTTGCTTGATTGACAAGAAAGAGTTAGAATAAAGATAGTTACAACAAGAAAGAAGGAATCTATATGTACGATACTATTATTATCGGTGCTGGACCTGCAGGTATGACTGCGGCCTTGTATGCTGCTCGAAGCAATCTCAAAGTAGGCTTGATTGAAGGTGGTCTGCCAGGTGGTCAGATGAATAATACATCTGATATCGAAAATTACCCAGGATATGCTAATATTAGTGGACCTGAATTGGCTGAAAAGATGTTTGAACCACTTGAAAATCTTGGTGTTGAGCACATTTATGGTTATGTTGAAAATGTAGAAGATCATGGTGATTTTAAGAAAGTGATTACTGATGATCAAACATACGAAACACATACAGTTATCGTAGCGACTGGTTCTAAACACCGTCCTTTGGGAGTTCCAGGAGAAGAAGAACTGAATAGTCGAGGTGTTTCTTACTGTGCCGTTTGTGATGGTGCTTTCTTCCGTGACCAAGATTTGTTGGTAGTCGGTGGTGGAGATTCAGCGGTCGAAGAAGCCCTCTTCTTGACTCGTTTTGCCAAGACTGTTACCATTGTTCACCGTCGTGACCAACTTCGTGCCCAAAAGGTTTTACAAGACCGTGCTTTCGCTAATGAGAAAATCAGCTTTATCTGGGATTCTGTAGTGAAGGAAATCAAGGGTGAAAACCGAGTAGAATCTGTTGTTTTTGAAAATGTGAAAACAGGTCAAGTGACAGAACAAGCCTTCGGTGGCGTCTTTATCTATGTTGGTTTAGATCCTGTTAGTGATTTTGTTAAAGAATTGAATATTCAAGATCAGGCTGGATGGATTGTGACAGACAACCACATGAAAACTGCAGTTGATGGTATCTTTGCAGTTGGAGATGTTCGCTTGAAAGACCTTCGCCAAGTAACAACAGCAGTTGGAGATGGCGCTATCGCTGGTCAAGAAGCCTACAAGTTTATCACAGAACATAGTTAATTATAAAAACGCATAGTATCAAGTTTTCAAAAAAATTTGACACTATGCGTTTTATTGTGGGAAAATTAATTTCATTTTCTACTGAAATTGAGTTTTGCCAGCTTCTTATATTTTTAGAAAAATCCTTTAATCTTGCTAACGAGGCCATCTAGACCTTCTGAACCAGAAATCAACTGCTGAGCTTGAGAGAAGTATTCTCCAAGCTGTTCTTGATTTTCTGCAACAAATGTTTTTGCAGCTTCGAAATTTTTTGTTTCGATTAACTCTTTTACTTGATTAAACAAATCTAATGGGTAAATATCAGTTAATTTTTTTAAATTGGGTTTTAAGCTCTATTTTTAGTGTACTCAAAATTAGGGTAGAATATAATTTTTATTCGTTTAGTAAAAAGAAAATGTATATTTTGAAAAAAATTCAAGAAAAAATACTGTTTAACCCTTTTTTCTTGAATAAAAAACGATTTCATAGTAGAATTAGAATTAAGAGTGATGGAGGTCAATCGATGGAAAATCTGAAGAAAATGGCAGGTATCAAGGCTGCTGAGTTCGTGAGCGATGGAATGGTCGTTGGACTTGGGACAGGTTCGACTGCCTATTATTTTGTCGAAGAAATCGGTCGTCGTATCAAGGAAGAAGGACTGCAGATTACAGCTGTAACGACTTCTAGTGTGACCAGTAAGCAGGCTGAAGGCCTTAATATCCCGCTCAAGTCTATTGACCAAGTAGACTTGGTTGATGTGACGGTTGACGGAGCGGATGAAGTGGATAGTCAGTTTAATGGAATCAAAGGCGGTGGTGGTGCTCTTCTCATGGAGAAGGTTGTCGCAACACCCTCAAAAGAATATATTTGGGTGGTGGATGAAAGCAAACTAGTCGAGAAACTGGGTGCTTTTAAACTGCCAGTGGAAGTGGTCCAGTATGGCGCTGAACAGGTCTTCCGTCGTTTTGAGCGAGCTGGCTACAAACCAAGTTTCCGTGAAAAAGATGGCCAACGTTTTGTGACGGATATGCAGAACTTTATCATTGATCTTGCCTTGGATGTCATTGAGGATCCAATTACCTTTGGGCAAGAATTGGACCATGTCGTTGGTGTCGTTGAGCACGGCTTGTTCAACAAAATGGTGGATAAGGTAATCGTTGCTGGACGAGACGGGGTTCAGATTTTAACTTCAACAAAAGCAAACTAATCAACATAATAAGGAGATACACTATGTCAAAATTTAATCGTATTCACTTGGTGGTATTGGATTCTGTAGGAATCGGTGCAGCACCAGATGCTAATAACTTTGTCAATGCAGGGGTTCCAGATGGAGCTTCTGACACACTGGGACACATTTCAAAAACAGTTGGTTTGAATGTGCCAAACATGGCTAAAATCGGTCTGGGAAATATTCTTCGCGAAACTCCTCTTAAGACTGTTCCAGCTGAAAGCAATCCAACAGGTTATGCAACAAAATTGGAAGAAGTATCCCTTGGTAAGGATACTATGACTGGTCACTGGGAAATCATGGGACTCAACATTACTGAGCCCTTCGATACTTTCTGGAACGGATTCCCAGAGGAAATTCTGACAAAAATCGAAGAATTTTCAGGGCGCAAAGTCATTCGTGAAGCCAACAAACCTTACTCAGGTACAGCTGTTATCGATGATTTCGGACCTCGTCAGATGGAAACTGGAGAGTTGATTATCTATACCTCAGCTGACCCTGTTTTGCAGATTGCTGCCCACGAAGACATCATTCCTCTGGATGAATTGTACCGTATCTGTGAATACGCTCGTTCGATTACCCTTGAGCGTCCTGCCCTTCTTGGTCGTATCATTGCTCGCCCTTATGTTGGTGAACCAGGAAACTTCACTCGTACAGCAAACCGTCGTGACTTGGCTGTATCTCCATTTGCACCAACTGTTTTGGATAAATTGAACGAAGCTGGTATCGATACTTATGCCGTTGGAAAAATAAACGATATCTTTAACGGTGCGGGTATCAACCATGACATGGGACACAATAAGTCAAACAGCCACGGAATTGATACACTATTGAAGACAATGGGCCTTGCTGAGTTTGAAAAAGGATTCTCATTTACAAACTTAGTGGACTTTGATGCCCTTTACGGCCACCGTCGTAATGCTCATGGTTACCGTGATTGTTTGCATGAGTTTGATGAACGCTTACCTGAAATTATCGCAGCTATGCGAGAAAATGACCTCCTCTTGATTACTGCGGACCATGGAAATGACCCAACTTACGCAGGAACAGACCATACTCGTGAATATATTCCATTGTTGGCATACAGCCCTGCCTTTAAGGGAAATGGTGTCATTCCAGTAGGACATTTCGCAGATATCTCAGCGACTGTTGCCGATAACTTTGGTGTTGAAACTGCCATGATTGGGGAAAGTTTCTTAGATAAATTGGTATAAGATGACACGCTATGCTTTGCTGGTGAGAGGTATCAATGTTGGTGGCAAGAATAAGGTTGCTATGGCGCAACTTCGTCAAGAATTGACAGACTTGGGGTTTGATAAGGTTGAAAGCTACATCAACAGTGGCAATATTTTCTTCACTTCGATAGACCCCAAAGCTCAATTAGTTGAAAAATTAGAGAATTTCTTTGAAGTCCATTATCCATTTATTCAAAGTTTTTCTTTACTGAGTCAAGAAGACTATGAAACAGAAGTGGAGAATCTACCAGCTTGGTGGAGCAGAGATTTGGCGCGAAAGGATATCCTCTTCTACACTGAGGGCTTGGATGTGGAGCAAGTCATTGAGACAGTTGAAAGTTTGGAATTGAAAGATGAAGTGGTTCATTTTGGAAGACTTGGGATTTTCTGGGGGAAATTCTCTGAAAAATCCTACTATGCAACTGCCTATCACAAGTACTTGCTCAAGATGCCTTTTTATCGTAACATCACCATTCGCAATGCAAAAACCTTTGACAAAATCGGTCAAATGCTAAAAAATAAGAAGGAGATACACAATGACATTTTTAGACAAAATCAATGAAACAGCTACTTTCCTGAAAGACAAGGGAATCGCAGCCCCTGAGTTTGGTCTAATCCTTGGATCAGGACTTGGAGAATTGGCAGAAGAAATCGAAAATCCAGTTGTAGTAGACTATGCTGACATTCCAAACTGGGGCCGTTCAACAGTAGTCGGTCATGCTGGTAAATTGGTATATGGTGAACTGGCAGGTCGCAAGGTCTTGGCTCTTCAAGGTCGCTTCCATTTCTACGAAGGCAATCCTCTGGAAGTGGTGACTTTCCCAGTTCGTGTCATGAAAGTTCTCGGATGTGAAGGTGTCATTGTAACCAATGCAGCTGGTGGTATTGGTTATGGCCCTGGTACTTTGATGGCTATCTCTGACCACATCAACATGACGGGGCAAAACCCATTGATGGGTGAAAACTTGGATAACTTTGGTCCACGTTTCCCAGATATGTCTAAAGCCTACACACCAGAATACCGTGCTACTGCCCATGAAGTGGCTAAGAAACTTGGTATCAAGCTTGATGAAGGTGTCTATATCGGTGTAACCGGTCCGACTTATGAAACACCAGCAGAGATTCGTGCCTATAAGACACTGGGAGCGGATGCAGTTGGTATGTCCACTGTTCCTGAAGTTATCGTGGCAGCCCACTCAGGTTTGAAAGTCCTGGGAATTTCATGTATTACTAACTTTGCGGCTGGTTTCCAAGAAGAACTCAACCACGAAGAAGTTGTAGAAGTGACCGAACGTGTTAAAGGCGACTTTAAAGGATTGCTTAAAGCGATTCTTGCAGAATTGTAAGAAAAAAGATTTAAAAGGGGGAATGCCTCTTTCCTTTCATGGTTGACTATTCGGAACAAAGAAGAAACATAGGTAGACTATGGGTTTCTTCCTACTCTTGTAACTGAAAGAGTCTGATAGTTAGCATTGTGAAAGACAAGATTCTAGGATACTAGCATTAGCTTCCTAGCCAAGCAGACTAGTATGATAAGAAGAGATAAGAATG
Source organism: bacterium (assembly GCA_905221505.1). Taxonomy (GTDB): domain Bacteria; phylum Bacillota; class Bacilli; order Lactobacillales; family Streptococcaceae; genus Streptococcus. Next base: position 47,282 of record CAJNDL010000008.1, on the reverse strand, counting down.
AATTTACTTTCTGAATTTCTCAGTCTTATCATATATAGCACAATGAGATTTTGCTTGAGTCTGCTTACAAATAAACGAAAAGAAAGATAAGAAATAATGAAAATTGGTCAACGAATTATGCGTTTTGGCATAAAAAAATTAAGTATAGGAGTTGTATCTGTTGCAGTCGGATTCGCATTTCTAGCTCCAGCTGGGATTTCAGCCAATGAAGTAAAACAAGATGTAACATCTGAAGTGGCAACAAGAGTGCTAGATTCTAAGGAGGAACTGAGAGAGCCGGAAAATGCTGCTCCAAAACTAGAAACTCCTCTTACAGAGGAGTCAAGACTAGCTCCCCAAACGCTTCCAGAAGCAAGTGAAGTTCTTGAAAACAAAAGGGAAGAGTCAAAAGTAGAGATAACAGAGCCAGCTCAAGACTCACCTATTCTTGTTCCTGTAGAAGAAACTAAAGAAGAAGTTGTGACAGAAAAACCAACAAATACTCGTTCTTTAACAGCAGAAGATTTGGTAAAGATTTCCAAAGGGGAATTGCACTTAGAAAATGATTTGATTGATGAATCTCTCTATGGTGAAAAAGTTCTCGATTTGGAAGGGGATGATGACCAAGATGGCATCAAAAACAAAGATGAACTTTATGTTTACAATAAAGATGGTAAGGATTATCTAGGATATCATAGTCACCCCTTGCTAGCAGACAGTGATGGGGATGGTTTGGCAGATGGAGAAGACGATAATAAGAAAGAATGGTATGTCACAGACCGCGATTCTCTCCTCTTTATGGAGTTAGCCTACCGAGACGATGATTATATTGAGAAAATTTTAGATCATAAGAATCCTTTCCCTAGTCTCTATCTTGATCGTCAAGAATACAAACTCATGCACAATGAATTGGCTCCTTTCTGGAAGATGAAAAAAGCCTACCATACAGATAGTGGCCTGGATGCTTTCTTATTTGAGACCAAGAGTGACCTTCCTTATCTCAAAGATGGAACGGTTCATATGTTGGCTATTCGTGGAACGCGGGTTAATGATGCCAAGGATTTAAGTGCAGATTTGGTCTTATTAGGCGGAAATAAACCAGCTCAAGCTGATGATATCCGTAAGGTTGTTGGGGAATTAGCCAAGGATACAAGTATTACGAAATTGTATATGACAGGTCATTCTCTTGGAGGCTACCTAGCTCAGATTGCAGCGGTTGAAGCTTACCAAAAATATCCTGATTTTTATAACCATGTATTGAGGAAAGTGACGACTTTCAGTGCTCCTAAAGTGATTACTTCCAGAACGGTTTGGAATGCTAAGAATGGTTTCTGGGATGTTGGTTTGGAAAGCCGTAAATTAGCTGTTAGTGGAAAAATTAAGCATTATGTGGTTGATAATGATAATGTTGTGACTCCCTTGATTCATAATGATCGTGATATTGTTACATTTACAGGTAATTCACGCTTTAAACACCGTTCTCGTGGCTATTTTGAAAGTCGAATGAATGATATTCCTAACTTTAATATTGGTAAACGAACTACCTTGGATAAACATGGTTATCGTGATCCAAAATTGGATAAAGTGCGATTCTTTAAGAAACAGGTTCTGCCTCAATCTTCTAGTCAACCAAGTGCTGAACCAATGGAAAATATTGCCTTAGGGAAACAGGTTAGTCAAAGTTCGACAGCTTTCGGAGGAGATGCTAGAAGAGCTGTAGATGGCGAAGTCGATGGTAACTATGGTCACAATTCTGTCACTCATACAGACTTCCAATATAAGCCTTGGTGGCAAGTCGATTTAGATAAGGAAGAAACTATTCGCCAAATCAATATTTACAACCGAACAGACACTGCCCAGGATAGATTGGCAAACTTTGATGTCATTCTTTTAGATAGTTTTGGTAAAGAAATTGAGAGAAAACGCATAACATCACTTAAAGATGTGTCAGCACAAATTGCGATTAACCATAAAAAAGCGCGCTATGTTCGGATTGAGCTAGAAGGCTATAATGCCCTCAGTCTTGCAGAAGTCCAAGTATATCGTGCTGAGAATATCGCTTGGAAAAAACAAGCTAAGCAAAGTTCTACTGATTTTGGTGGAGATGCTAGTCGTGCCTTGGATGGCAATACCAATAGTAGCTACAGCCAGCAATCAATTACTCATACAAAATTTGAAAATCAGCCTTGGTGGGAAGTTGATTTAGGCCGTACAGAACAGGTAGGACTTGTCCGCCTTTATAATCGTGGAGATGGCGAACTTTCTAAACGTTTGGCAGACTTTGATGTGATTTTATATGATGAAAAAGGGACAGAAGTTGCTAGACAGTATGTTTCTCGCTTAGAAGGAAGCAGTTTAGACCTCCAGTTGAATGGGAAACTAGGTCGCCGTGTCCGTATTCAATTGCGTCAGAAAAATCAAGCTCTCAGTCTTGCCGAAGTAGAAGTGTTTCGATTTATGGCTAAGAATGCTGTGACACCACCAACTTCTAAGCCAGTACAAGTGTTAAATTACACTCCTGTAAAAGATAAAACTCTAACTATTCAGCATAGTGGAGCTTACATTGCACGCTATTCTATAACTTGGGAAGAAGTTACAGTAGATAAAAATGGTCATTCAGTTGTTCGCAGTCATTCTTGGGAAGGAAATGGACGTAATCAGACTGCAGGTTTTGTCCTCAACCTCCCAATTAAAGAAAATATGCGTAATCTTCGAATTAAGATTGAAAAGAGAACAGGTCTTATCTGGAATAGATGGCAAACGATCTATGATAACAGACCTCTACTTGCTCAACCACATCGAAAAATCACTCATTGGGGTACGACATTGAATTCCAAGGTGAGTGACGATGATGTCTTGTAATCTGATGATACAATGACAGTTAGATAATTTAGTTTATAAAAAACTACCTGAGCTTGAATAGAACTCAGGTAGCTCTCTGTGAAAGAACAAAATTAATACTCAATGAAAATCAAAGAGCAAACTAGGAAACTAGCCGCAGGCTGTACTTGAGTACGGCAAGGCGACGTTGACGTGGTTTGAATTTGATTTTCGAAGAGTATAAACAGAAAGGTAGAGAGCGTGTTCTAATTTGAACACGAACGGAAAACTTTTCTAAAAACTTAGGAAGACAAACTAATGAAAGTCCATTTTATACTACATGAGAGTTTTGAAATCCCAGGTGCTTATCTAACTTGGGCTCAATCAAGAGGTCATGATATTGGAATAACAAAGGTTTATAAGGGAGAAGCTTTACCCCAAACAGTTTCTGATATTGATTTTCTTATCATTATGGGAGGTCCGCAATCTCCTGATGAAGATAAAGAACATTTCCCTTATTATCATCCAAAAGAAGAAGTTAGACTCATTCGACAGGCAATAGAAGAAGATAAGTATATTGTAGGTGTATGCTTAGGGGCGCAACTACTTTCTGTTGCTTATGGGGGTCAATATGAGCATAGTCCTGAAAGAGAAATAGGTGTATTCCCTATTAGGATGACTAGTCAAGGACTAGCAGATAAACACCTCAAACATTTTGGTAGTGAGCTTTTAGTTGGTCACTGGCATGGTGATATGCCGGGATTGACAGACGAAGCGGTAATCCTTGCTACCAGTCAAGGTTGTCCGCGACAGATTGTTCGCTTTAGCCCTAAACATTATGCTTTTCAAGTGCATTTAGAGTTTGATTTAGAAGCGATTGATTTATTGGTTGCTGCGGATAGTGAAGAACGATTGATAGAACAACATCAAACATTATCTTTTGTTCAATCACCTGAAGAATTGCGTGGTAACGATTATTCTGAAATGAATGCAAAATTGCATAATTTTTTAGATTCGCTTACAAATTAGAATTACGGACAAACTAGATATTTTAATTTGTGCTAGTTTTTACAAAATATCAAAAATAAGAAAGGTAGAGCGCGTGTTTGGATTTGAACACGAGCGGAAAGCTCGGAAAATAGATAATTTGACTGAGAAATCAGGATTTCTCGTCAGATTCCTAATTTTCAGTCGTTTTCTTCTCGCTCTCTAATCTTCATAAAATAAAGAAAGGATGGGTAAACCGTATTCGCTGAATTGAATACGGGCGGAGAACTGTGTAAAAAAGATAAACTGTCTAGCATCATTGATGCGTCGTCAGTTTCCTATTTTTACTTTGTTCTCTGTCGCCCTTTATATCTTAACTATGTCTATCCATATTGCTGCTCAGCAGGGTGAAATTGCTGATAAAATTCTTCTTCCTGGAGATCCTCTTCGTGCTAAGTTTATTGCGGAGAATTTCCTTGAAGATGCTGTTTGTTTTAACGAAGTGCGTAACATGTTTGGTTACACTGGTACTTACAAGGGTCACCGTATATCTGTCATGGGAACTGGGATGGGGATGCCATCTATTTCGATTTATGCGCGTGAGTTGATTGTTGACTACGGTGTGAAAAAATTGATCCGTGTGGGAACTGCGGGTTCTTTGAATGAAGATGTTCATGTTCGTGAATTGGTTTTGGCGCAAGCAGCTGCAACCAACTCAAACATCGTCCGTAATGACTGGCCACAGTATGATTTTCCACAAATCGCTAGCTTTGACTTGCTAGATAAGGCTTATCATATCGCAAAAGAACTTGGCATGACTACTCACGTGGGAAATATCTTGTCATCTGATGTCTTTTATTCAAACTATTTTGAAAAGAACATCGAGCTTGGTAAATGGGGAGTCAAGGCTGTGGAAATGGAAGCAGCAGCGCTTTACTATCTTGCTGCCCAACATCATGTTGATGCGCTAGCTATCATGACAATCTCAGATAGCTTGGTCAATCCAGATGAAGATACAACCGCAGAAGAACGCCAAAATACCTTCACCGATATGATGAAGGTTGGTTTGGAAACCTTGATTGCAGATTAATTATAGCCAAAAAGGAAGTCCTTCTTTATGAATTGGAGGACTTCCTTTTCTTATCTAGAAACTGATCTAGATCTCTCTGATTTCGAAGAATAGTGACTTTATGTGAGTATTCTTTGCAAAGTTTTTGGTAATTTTCTTTTTGAGCTTTAGTTCGTCCATCCCTGAGAATCCATCTGATAAACTCCCAATTAAATTGTTCTTGACAACCAGCTGCCATACTTTCTCTTACTTTTCCCCGGTATTTAAGATAACGTTTAAAGGCTCGTAGCAGACAATTCCAAGCAGAGAAGTTTAAAAAGATGATTTGGTCAGCTTCCTGCATTCTTTCCTCATAGAAACACCAAGAATAATTTCCATCGATGACCCAAGTTTTATGATTGGTGAGAAAGTTTTTCATCTCGGTCAACATCCATTCGCGATCACTGTCTTGCCAACCGGGTTGAAATTGGAGTGTGTCCATGTGAAGTTTTGGGATGGAGTAGCAGTGAGACAACTTTTCGGCTAGAGTTGACTTACCAGCACCAGAATATCCGATAATTGCGATTTTCATTTTCTACCTTTTCCTATTTGGAGACAAAAAAACAGCCTCTATGGACTGTTTCTTATTTAGCAAGTTTAGTTGAAAGACGAGCTTTGTCGCGACTTGCTTTGTTTTTGTGAATCAAACCTTTAGTTTCTGCTTTATCGATAGCTGAGCTAGCAGCACGGAAAAGTTCTTCAGATGGGTTTGCTTCGAAAGCTTTGATAGCAGTACGCATAGCTGATTTTTGAGCTGAGTTCTTTTCGTTTTGTTTAACGTTCAATTCAGCGCGTTTGATAGCTGATTTAATGTTTGCCAATGTTCTTACCTCCATATTTACTAACTATACCATTATATCTGAAAACTTACGTTTTGACAAGGGAAAATTATTTTTTTAAGTAAATTTCATCGATTTCATGGTTCTTTGTTTTATGAAGAATCACTTCCGCTCGATTTCTTGTCGGTTCAATATAATTTTGTAGATTTGTGAGATTGATACTGGTCCAGACCTGATGGGCAAAGGATTCCACTTCCCCAATCGGCATTTGTGTAAAACGATAATAGTAGCTATTAGGGTCATTTTGGGCTAGGCTCAGCATTTTCAAGAAACGGTCCAGATACCAACTCTCGATGTCATCAACCGCAGCATCAACATAGATGGAAAAGTCAAAGAAGTCAGTAATGTAGAGACGCTCGTTTTGTGGATTTTGAAAGACATTGATTCCTTCAACAATCACAAAGTCTGCAGCTTTGACATTTTGTTTTTCTTCAGGGACGATATCGTAGATTTCATGAGAATAGACAGGAATATTCACATCTTGTCCATTTTTGATGTGGTCCAGGAAGTTAAGTAGTGCTTCCATATCATAGCTTTCAGGAAATCCCTTGCGATTTAAAATCCCTTGTTCAATCAAGGTCTGGTTGGGATAGAGAAAGCCGTCAGTTGTTACCAACTCAACCGTAGCATCTGTCAGTGTACGGGACAGTAGGATTTGAAGTAGGCGACTGGTTGTGGATTTTCCAACGGCAACACTCCCAGAAACCCCAATGATAAAAGGTTGAGATTTGCTTTCACGTTGAAGGAAAATCCCTTTTGAAAAGGCCAAATCATCCTTGGTACGCTTGTAAATCTGGATGAGATGGGCTAGGGGGAGATAGACATCGGTAACATCCTGCAAGCTAATCTGGTCATTAAAACTCTTGATGGATTCTAATTCCTCTTCTGTCAAAGGAGGTGTTGTCTTTCGATGTAACGATTGCCAAGTCTGGCGGCTGATTTTTTCAAAATGTAAAAATTCGTTGGTCATTTGTTTTCCCCTAGATATTTTGTTTATCATACCATAAAAAGCTAAAAAAATAAAGCGGTTTCTTGAATGCGGTCAGTCAATATTATATAATAGATGTAGATAGAGGATGAACAATTTATTGATGAAGTAGGAGCTGGTTTCTCCTGAGTTATAAGCTAATAAAGGGGGCTTTGGTATTCACAACTTATAGGAGGTGTACTATGAGAATCTTAAAACGTTACATATTGGAACTCTGTTTTATTTTAAGTTTTGTCTTACCTTTTATAAAAGGGGCGAATGCGGATAATGGTAGACGCTTTGTGGAAATCTATTACGGTTTTACTTTTTTGATGGAACATGCTATTGTAACAGCTGTATTTATCTGTTCGCTCTTAATTGCTTGCCTACTAAAAAAACGGTGGACGAAATGGCTTGCTGCTGGTAGTTATGTCTTCTTAGTTCTGTGGATTGCTACAGAGGGTTATTTCTTCCGCATGTCGCTAGAAGATTTGGTACGGCTTTGGACAAGTTTGGAAATTCTGACACAAACTTATCAGTTGGGCTTTTATCTAAACATCCTGTTGGGAATTTTGTTGATAATAAAGTATTTGAAGGTTAAGCAATAGTCATAAAAATGAGCCTAATTACAGACAATAGACTATGAGATATCTGCTCCTACATGATTTGTCATTCGTTTCCAATAATTTAAAGAGATTGAAGAAAAGGTTTTACCTACTAGCTTTCTTCAGTCTTTTTCGTTTTATTATCAATTTGTAAACGATTTACAATTTAAGGCAAATTATGGTAAAATAGTTTCATGAGTAAAATGTATTATGCAGAAAATCCTGACGCTGCTCATGACATTCATGAGTTGAGAGTAGAATTGTTGGGAGAAAAAATGACCTTTCTGACGGATGCGGGTGTTTTTAGCAAGAAAACGGTTGACTTCGGAAGTCAGCTTTTGCTCAAGTTTCTGGAGGTCAACCAAGGAGAGACAGTCCTTGATGTAGGCTGTGGTTACGGGCCTTTGGGCTTGTCTTTAGTCAAGGCTTACGGCGTTCAGGCGACCATGGTCGATATCAACAATCGTGCCTTGGATTTGGCGCGACAAAATGCTGAACGAAATAAAGTAGAAGCGACGATTTTCCAGTCCAACATCTATGAACAAGTTGAAGGCACATTTGAACATGTCATTTCTAATCCTCCTATCCGTGCGGGCAAGCAAGTAGTTCATGAAATCATTGAGAAAAGTAAAGATTTCTTGGAAACTGGTGGGGATTTGACAATCGTCATCCAGAAGAAACAAGGGGCCCCAAGTGCTAAGTCCAAGATGGAAGAGGTGTTTGGCAATTGTGAAATCGTCAAAAAAGATAAGGGATACTATATCCTTAGAAGTGTGAAAGAATGAGAGCAGTTGATTTAATCCAAAAGAAACGAGATGGTCAAGAACTGACTTCGAGTGAAATTGAATGGCTAGTTGAAGGCTATGTGTCAGGAACTGTTCCTGATTATCAGATGTCTGCCTTTGCTATGGCTGTCTATTTCAAAGGAATGACGACTCGAGAAATCTCTGACCTAACTATGAATATGGTTCAGACAGGTCAAGAGTTTGATTTATCTGCTATTGATAGGGTTAAGGTTGACAAGCATTCTACGGGTGGTGTTGGTGATAAGGTAACCTTGATTTTGGCTCCCTTAGTAGCTAGTTTTGGAGTTCCAGTCGCGAAAATGAGTGGTCGTGGTCTCGGCCATACGGGTGGAACAATTGATAAATTGGAGTCCATTAAGGGCTATCAAGTAGAACGTAGTCAAGAAGATTTTATTCATCAAGTTCAGGATATTGGTGTATCTGTCATTGGGCAATCAGACCAGCTTGTCAAAGCAGACAAGCTTCTCTACGCCCTCCGTGATGTGACCGCAACTGTCGACACGATTCCTTTGATTGCGAGTTCGGTGATGAGCAAGAAAATTGCGGCAGGAGCGGATGCTATTTTGCTAGACGTGACTGTCGGTGAGGGTGCCTTCATGAAAACGGTTGATGAGGCACGTGAGTTGGCTCAAACCATGGTGGAACTTGGTAAGGCAGTTGGTCGAAAGACGGTAGCAGTGATTACGGATATGAGCCAGCCTTTAGGGCGTGCTATTGGAAATCGTCTGGAGATCCTTGAAGCACTGGAGATTTTACAAGGTCAAGGCCGTCAGGATATTACCCATTTCATCTGCGAATTGGCTCAAATTATGCTTGGCCTGGCAAATGTAAACAAGACAGTTGAAGAAGTTCGCCAACATCTTGAAAATGGCCAAGCGCTGGCTAAGTTTGAGGAGATGGTCCAAGCCCAAGGTGGAGACTTGGAAGACCTCTATCGTCCTGTAAATGTAGCCCATGTGGTGGAAATCCCTGCTCAGGAAACGGGTGTCATTTCAGCTCTTCCAGCAATGGAATTTGGGCTTTATGCTATGAGACTGGGGGCAGGCCGTGCAGTCAAGTCTGATACCTTGGACTATGAAACAGGAATTGTTTTTGAAAAGAAAGTTGGAGATTCCGTTCAAAAGGGAGAAATTGTTGCAAAAGTATACACAAATGGAAAAATTTCTCCTCAGCTAGTTACAGATTTTCAAAAATATGTTAAAATAAATGATAGGGTGCAAAGTTTACGAGAAATTATAGAAATTATCTCATAAACCGCAGGAGAATCCGAATATGAAATTTAATAAATATATCGATCATACGCTTTTAAAACAAGATGCGACAGAAAATCAAATTGATTGTTTGTTGTCTGAGGCTAGGGAGTATGATTTTGCCAGTGTTTGCGTTAATCCGACCTGGGTTGAACATGCCAAAAAAGGGCTTGAAGGCACAGATGTCAAGGTCTGCACAGTAGTAGGTTTCCCTTTGGGAGCAACAACTTCAGCCGTGAAAGCTTTTGAAACAAACGAAGCTATCCAAAATGGGGCAGATGAGATTGACATGGTAATCAATGTTGGGGCTCTCAAATCAGGCAATTTAGCCTTGGTTGAATCGGACATCCGTGCTGTTGTAGAAGCAAGTGGTGACAAGTTAGTAAAAGTCATTATTGAAGCGTGCCTGCTGACCGACCAAGAAAAAGTTGTGGCTTGCCAATTAGCTCAAAAAGCTGGAGCTGATTTTGTTAAAACATCTACTGGTTTTTCAACTGGTGGCGCTACGGTAGCAGATGTTAGATTAATGCGTGAAACAGTTGGTCCTGATATGGGTGTCAAGGCTGCTGGTGGAGCTCGTTCTTATGCAGATGCTCTTGCATTTGTGGAAGCAGGGGCGACCCGTATCGGAACGTCAGCTGGGGTAGCTATTTTAAAAGGAGAACTGGCAGATGGCGACTACTGAGTTGATTGAACTGGCAATTGAAACCAGCAAACATGCCTATGTCCCCTATTCTCACTTTCCTATCGGAGCAGTTTTAGTGGCAAAAGACGGAAGTGTTTACACGGGAGTGAATATCGAAAATGCTAGCTATCCTTTGACCAATTGCGGTGAGAGAACAGCCATTTTTAAGGCTGTATCTGAAGGTCAAAGAGAGTTTTCAGAATTGATTGTCTATGGACAAACTGAAAAACCAATTTCACCATGTGGTGCTTGTCGCCAAGTAATGGCTGAATTTTTTGAACAAGATCTAAAAGTGACCTTAGTCGCAAAAGATAAATCGACGGTCGAGATGACGGTCGGGGAGTTACTTCCATACTCTTTTACAGACTTAAACTAGTCTGAGTCGCTCTCTGAGTGGCACGGTCCTTGTGGCCAATCAATCCATACTTGCAACATCGTTGCACATCTTATTTAGGAGGTTCAGTAATGAACAAGAAACAATGGCTAGGCCTTGGTCTAGTTGCAGTGGCAGCAGTTGGACTTGCTGCATGTGGTAACCGCTCTTCTCGTAAGGCAGATTCATCTTCTGATATGAAGACAAAAGCAGCAATCGTCACTGATACTGGTGGTGTTGATGATAAATCATTCAACCAATCAGCTTGGGAAGGTTTGCAGGCTTGGGGTAAAGAACACAATCTTGCAAAAGATAAAGGTTTCACTTACTTCCAATCAACAAGTGAAGCTGACTACGCTAACAACTTGCAACAAGCGGCTGGAAGCTATAACCTAATCTTTGGTGTTGGTTTTGCCCTTCACAATGCGGTTGAAGAAGCAGCAAAAGAGCACTCTGACTTGAACTATGTCTTGATTGATGATGTGATTAAAGACCAAAAGAATAATGTTGTGAGCGTAACATTTGCTGATAATGAATCTGCTTACCTTGCAGGTGTTGCAGCAGCTAAAACAACTAAGACAAAACAAGTTGGTTTTGTAGGTGGCATTGAGTCAGAAGTTATCTCTCGTTTTGAAGCTGGTTTCAAGGCAGGTGTTGCCTCAGTAGATTCATCTATCAAAGTACAAGTTGACTATGCTGGTTCATTTGGTGATAATGCCAAAGGTAAAACAATTGCAGCAGCTCAATACGCAGCTGGTGCAGACGTTGTTTACCAAGTAGCTGGTGGTACAGGTGCAGGTGTCTTTGCAGAAGCAAAATCACTTAACGAAAGTCGTCCTGAAAATGAAAAAGTTTGGGTTATCGGTGTTGACCGTGACCAAGAAGCAGAAGGTAAATACACTTCTAAAGATGGTAAAGAATCAAACTTTGTTCTTGTATCTACTTTGAAACAAGTTGGTACAACTGTAAAAGATATTGCTAACAAGGCAGAAAAAGGTGAATTCCCTGGCGGTCAAGTGATCGTTTACTCATTGAAAGATAAAGGGGTTGACTTGGCAGTAACAAACCTTTCAGAAGAAGGTAAAAAAGCTGTCGAAGATGCTAAAGCTAAAATCCTTGATGGAAGCGTAAAAGTTCCTGCAAAATAATGGATGGAAGTTATTTCTTAGGAAGCGGCCATCGGTCGCTTTTTAAGAGTTGAGACAAAGTCATTTTGTCTCAGTAAAGCTTGCTACTAGATAAATTAGCAAGTTTTATTGAAATAAAATAAGACTCTGAAAGGAAGAGCACATGGCACACGAAAATGTCATTGAGATGCGTGATATTACCAAGGTGTTTGGTGAATTTGTTGCCAACGACAAAATCAATCTGCACCTACGAAAAGGTGAAATTCATGCACTTTTAGGAGAAAATGGGGCTGGAAAATCCACGCTAATGAACATGTTAGCAGGGCTTCTTGAACCAACCAGTGGTGAAATTGCGGTCAACGGTCAAGTTGTTAACCTCGACTCACCATCTAAAGCAGCTAGCTTGGGAATCGGAATGGTTCACCAGCACTTTATGTTGGTAGAGGCTTTCACAGTGGCTGAAAACATCATTTTAGGAAGTGAATTGACTAAAAATGGTGTGCTAGATATTGCTGGAGCTAGCAAAGAAATCAAGGCTCTTTCTGAACGTTATGGCTTAGCTGTGGATCCTTCTGCCAAGGTAGCAGACATCTCAGTTGGAGCCCAACAACGTGTAGAAATTTTAAAAACCCTTTATCGGGGGGCTGATATCCTTATCTTTGACGAACCAACGGCTGTTTTGACTCCATCAGAAATTGATGAGTTGATGGCTATTATGAAAAATCTTGTCAAAGAAGGGAAATCAATTATCTTGATCACCCACAAGTTGGACGAGATTCGCGCAGTTTCTGACCGCGTTACAGTTATCCGTCGTGGGAAATCAATTGAAACCGTCGAAATCGCAGGGGCTACCAATGCTGATTTGGCAGAAATGATGGTAGGTCGTTCTGTTTCCTTTAAAACAGAGAAGCAAGCCTCTCAACCAAAAGAAGTGGTCTTGTCAATCAAAGATTTGGTGGTCAATGAAAACCGCGGTGTCCCAGCTGTGAAAAATCTGTCCTTGGATGTTCGTGCTGGAGAGATTGTTGGTATTGCGGGGATTGATGGAAATGGTCAGTCTGAACTGATTCAAGCAATCACAGGTCTTCGCAAGGTTGAATCTGGTAGCATTGAGCTAAAAGGAGATTCAATTGTAGGCTTGCACCCACGTCAGATTACAGAGTTGAGTGTTGGGCACGTTCCAGAAGACCGTCACCGTGATGGTTTGATTTTGGAAATGATGATTTCTGAAAATATTGCCCTTCAAACCTACTACAAAGAACCACATAGTAAAAATGGAATTTTGAACTATTCAAATATTACTTCTTATGCTAAAAAGCTAATGGAAGAGTTTGATGTTCGTGCTGCCAGCGAATTTGTTCCTGCGGCTGCACTCTCAGGAGGAAATCAACAAAAAGCAATTATTGCTCGTGAAATTGATCGGGATCCTGAACTCCTTATCGTCAGCCAGCCAACTCGTGGTTTGGATGTCGGTGCCATTGAATATATCCACAAACGCTTGATTGAAGAGCGTGATAATGGAAAGGCTGTCCTTGTTGTCAGCTTTGAACTAGATGAGATTTTAAACGTCTCAGACCGTATTGCCGTTATTCACGATGGTAAGATTCAAGGTATTGTATCACCAGAAACAACCAATAAACAAGAACTTGGTGTCTTGATGGCTGGTGGAAACTTGGGAAAGGAGAAGAGTGATGTCTAAAAAATTACAACAAATTTCGGTTCCCTTGATTTCTGTCTTCCTAGGAATCTTACTCGGAGCCATTGTCATGTGGATCTTCGGTTATGATGCTATTTGGGGCTATGAAGAATTGTTCTATACAGCCTTTGGTAGTTTGCGTGGGATTGGAGAAATCTTCCGTGCTATGGGACCTTTGGTCTTGATTGGTCTTGGTTTTGCCGTTGCCAGTCGTGCAGGTTTCTTTAACGTCGGGCTTCCTGGTCAGGCTTTGGCAGGTTGGATTCTCAGTGGTTGGTTTGCTTTGTCGCATCCAGATATGCCACGTCCTTTGATGATTCTAGCAACTATCGTGATTGCCCTGATTGCAGGTGGGATTGTCGGCGCGATTCCAGGTATTCTTAGAGCCTATCTAGGGACGTCAGAGGTTATCGTAACCATCATGATGAACTACATTGTCTTGTATGTAGGAAATGCCTTTATCCATGCCTTCCCTAAAGACTTCATGCAAAGTACAGATTCGACGATTCGTGTTGGGGCTAATGCAACCTACCAGACACCTTGGTTGGCTGAGTTGACTGGTAATTCACGGATGAATATTGGTATTTTCTTTGCTCTTATTGCCGTTGCAGTCATTTGGTTCATGCTCAAGAAAACAACCCTTGGTTTTGAAATCCGTGCGGTTGGTCTTAATCCTCACGCATCAGAATACGCTGGTATTTCTGCAAAACGTACCATTATCCTCTCAATGATTATCTCAGGTGCCTTGGCTGGTCTTGGAGGAGCTGTTGAAGGTCTGGGAACCTTCCAGAACGTCTATGTTCAAGGGGCATCCTTAGCTGTCGGATTTAATGGAATGGCGGTTAGTCTGCTTGCGGCCAACTCACCAATTGGTATTCTCTTTGCAGCCTTCCTATTTGGTGTTCTCCAAGTTGGGGCTCCTGGTATGAATGCGGCACAGGTACCATCTGAGCTTGTCAGCATTGTAACAGCGTCTATTATCTTCTTTGTCAGTGTTCATTACCTTATCGAACGCTTTGTCAAACCGAAAAAACAAGTTAAAGGAGGTAAGTAAAGATGTCTATTACAACCTTGCTCACCCTCTTGGTGTCTTCTATGCTGATTTACTCAGCCCCTCTCATCTTTACAAGTATCGGTGGCGTTTTCTCTGAACGTGGTGGTGTGGTAAACGTAGGTCTTGAAGGAATTATGGTTATGGGTGCCTTTTCTGGAGTCGTCTTTAACCTTGAATTTGCAGAACAATTTGGAGCAGCAACTCCATGGCTATCTTTGCTTGTAGCAGGATTGGTAGGGGGAATCTTTTCTATCATCCACGCAGCGGCAACAGTTCATTTCCGTGCAGACCATGTTGTCAGCGGTACAGTATTGAACTTGATGGCGCCTGCCTTGGCTGTTTTCTTAGTGAAAGTGCTTTATAATAAAGGACAAACAGATAACTTAAGTCAGACTTTTGGACGCTTTGACTTCCCAGTCTTAGCAAATATCCCAGTGATTGGTGATATCTTCTTCAAGTCAACAAGTCTGTTAGGTTATATCGCGATTGCCTTCTCGTTCCTTGCTTGGTTTATCCTCTTCAAGACCCGCTTTGGTCTTCGTCTCCGCTCTGTAGGTGAACACCCTCAAGCAGCAGATACATTGGGAATCAATGTCTACAAGATGAGATATCTAGGAGTTATCATTTCAGGTTTCTTGGGTGGAATTGGGGGAGCGATTTATGCTCAATCGATTTCAGTTAACTTCTCAGTGACAACTATTGTTGGACCTGGATTTATCGCCCTTGCTGCGATGATCTTCGGGAAATGGAATCCAATCGGTGCTATGCTTTCTAGTCTCTTCTTTGGACTTTCACAAAGTTTGGCCGTTATCGGTTCTCAATTGCCATTCCTTCAAGGAGTGCCTGCGGTTTACCTGCAAATTGCACCTTATGTTTTGACCATTCTTGTCTTGGCAGCCTTCTTTGGAAAAGCAGTTGCACCAAAAGCAGATGGTATCAACTATATCAAATCAAAATAAGCATACAAAAAAACGTCAGTTCTGTTCAAATGAACTGCACCCCAAAAGTTAGACAGAAAAAATCTAACTTTTGGGGTATTTTTATTATGAAATTAACTTATGATGATAAAGTTCAGATCTATGAACTTAGAAAACAAGGATATAGCATAGAGAAGCTTTCAAATAAATTTGGGATAAACAATTCTAATATTAGGTACATGATTAAATTGATTGATCGTTACGGAATAGAGTTCGTCAAAAAAGGAAAAAATCGTTACTATTCTCCTGATTTAAAGCAAGAAATGATTAATAAAGTCTTACATGAAGGCTGGACTAAAGATAGAGTTTCTCTTGAATACGGCCTCCCAAGTCGTACGATACTTCTTAATTGGCTAGCACAATACAAGAAAAACGGGTATACTATTGTTGAGAAAACAAGAGGGAGACCAACTAAAATGGGACGTAAACGGAAGAAAACTTGGGATGAAATGACAGAACTAGAGTGACTCCAAGAGGAGAATGAACGCTTACGTACTGAGGTGGCTTACTTAAAAAAGTTAAAAGAGCTGGAAGACAGGGACGAAGCCATACAGCGAGAAAGGCAGAGACAATTAGAGAAATGGCTTCAGGAGGATTTCGACTAGATTTACTTCTTGAAGTGGCTCGCTTACCTCGCTCAACTTACTATTATCAGTTGAAGGAACTAGATGGGCTTGACAAAGATAAAGATCTTAAAGCTGAAATTCAAGCTATTTTTACTGAGCACAAAGGAAATTATGGCTATCGCCGAATAACTCTTGAATTGAGGAATCGTGGTCATATAGTAAACCATAAGAAGGTCCAACGTCTGATGAAAATCCTTGGTTTAAATGCTCGAATTCGCCGTAAACGAAAGTATTCTTCCTACCAAGGAGAGATTGGCAAGAAAGCAGAGAATCTCATTCAACGCCAGTTTGAAGCATCGAGACCAATGGAAAAGTGTTATACGGATGTGACAGAGTTTGCCATTCCAAATAGCACGCAGAAATTGTATTTATCGCCTGTTTTAGATGGCTTTAACAGCGAAATTATTGCTTTTAATCTTTCTTGTTCTCCTAATTTAGAACAAGTAAAAACGATGTTGGAGCAGGCCTTCACAGAGAAACACTACGAGAATACGATTCTCCATAGTGACCAAGGTTGGCAATACCAACACGATTCTTATCATCGGTTCCTAGAGAGTAAGGGAATTCAAGCATCCATGTCACGAAAGGGCAACAGCCCAGACAACGGTATGATGGAATCTTTCTTTGGCATTTTAAAATCCGAAATGTTTTATGGCCATGAGAAAAACTTTAAATCACTTAATCAATTGGAACAAGCCATTATAGACTATATCGATTACTACAACAACAAACGAATTAAGGTAAAACTAAAAGGACTTAGTCCTGTGCAATACAGAACTAAATCCTTTCAATAATTATTTGTCCAACTTTTTGGGGTCAGTTCAAACTGGCGTTTTATTTTTTAGGATTTTGATGAGTTAAGTTTAATCCCCAAGGGACAAGATTTTCAGTTTTATTTTTGATACGTGTGATATTATCCTTATGACGAATGATAATCAAACTAGCAAGTGCTAGGATAATGGCGATGAAGAGAGGGTCGTAGTTACTCAGTATAAAACCAAAAAGTGGAAAGAGTAGAACTCCGATGACGGCTGCGATAGATGCTGTGACACTAGACAGCGAAATCATACTACCAAGATAGAGGGTTCCAAAGAAAACAACTGCAAGGTAGAGACAGAAGACAGGTGCAAATCCGAAAATCACACCTGCACTGGTTGCGACAGCCTTACCACCCTTAAATCCTGCAAAGATAGGAAATGTATGTCCAATGACAGCCAAAAGTCCAAAGATAAGAGGCGAAACACCTTGAAGATGAAAGATGATTGGCAGAAGGGTTGCTAGGGTTCCTTTGAAAAAGTCAATCACAAAGGTTGCCATCCCCGCTTTCTTTCCTAAGATGCGGAAGGTGTTGGTTGTCCCAGTGTTACCAGAACCATGCTCGCGCAGATTGATTTGAAAGAATACTTGTCCAATCCAGAGACCAGACGGAATCGAACCCAGCAGATAGGCTAGGATTAATAAAACTATTGTAATCATACTCCTATTATATCATGAATTGGGAAAGAAAGGCAGAGAATCTCTACTGAAATTGTCGCACCGGAGAAAGAAAAATTTTGCAAAATCCTTGGAAAACCTGTAGAATAGTAAAGATGAACGAATAGGAGGTTCCTTGTGTCAAAAAAGGAAATCGATATTAATAATTATAATGATGATGCCATACAGGTGCTAGAAGGGTTGGATGCCGTCCGTAAACGTCCAGGGATGTATATCGGATCGACTGATGGGGCAGGTCTCCACCACCTAGTATGGGAAATTGTGGATAATGCCGTCGATGAGGCCTTGTCTGGATTTGGTGACCGTATTGATGTGACTATCAATAAAGACGGTAGTCTAACGGTTCAAGACCACGGTCGTGGGATGCCAACAGGTATGCACGCTATGGGAATTCCAACTGTTGAGGTTATCTTCACCATTCTTCATGCCGGAGGGAAATTCGGTCAAGGTGGCTACAAGACATCTGGTGGTCTCCACGGGGTTGGTTCTTCTGTGGTAAATGCCCTATCAAGCTGGTTGGAAGTCGAAATTACCCGTGATGGTGCAATCTACAAGCAACGTTTTGAAAATGGTGGAAAACCTGTCACGACCTTGAAGAAAATCGGTACAGCACCCAAGTCTAAAACAGGTACTAAGGTTACGTTTATGCCGGATGCGACCATCTTTTCTACAACAGACTTTAAGTACAATACCATCTCAGAGCGTCTTAATGAGTCAGCCTTTCTTTTAAAAAATGTGACCTTGTCTTTGACGGACAAGCGAACAGATGAAGCGATTGAGTTTCATTATGAAAACGGGGTGCAGGACTTTGTGTCCTATCTGAACGAAGACAAGGAAACCTTGACACCAGTTCTGTACTTTGAGGGGGAAGATAATGGTTTTCAAGTAGAAGTTGCCCTCCAATACAATGATGGATTTTCAGATAACATCTTATCCTTTGTCAATAACGTTCGTACCAAGGAC
Source organism: bacterium (assembly GCA_905221505.1). Taxonomy (GTDB): domain Bacteria; phylum Bacillota; class Bacilli; order Lactobacillales; family Streptococcaceae; genus Streptococcus. The sequence continues at coordinate 28,926 of CAJNDL010000008.1, read as the reverse complement.
GGTGGAACACATGAGACAGGACTTAAGTCTGCTATTACTAAGGTCATGAATGATTACGCACGTAAGACGGGCCTTCTCAAGGAAAAAGATAAAAATCTTGAAGGTTCAGACTATCGCGAGGGACTAGCAGCCGTTCTTTCTATCTTGGTTCCGGAAGAACACCTCCAGTTTGAAGGGCAGACCAAGGACAAACTAGGAAGCCCACTAGCTCGTCCAGTTGTGGATGGAATTGTGGCTGATAAGTTGACTTTCTTCCTCATGGAAAATGGGGAACTAGCCTCTAATCTTATTCGCAAGGCTATCAAGGCGCGTGATGCTCGTGAAGCAGCACGTAAGGCGCGTGATGAAAGCCGAAATGGTAAGAAAAACAAGAAAGACAAGGGCTTGTTGTCTGGGAAATTGACCCCAGCTCAGTCCAAGAATCCAGCTAAGAATGAACTCTATCTAGTCGAGGGGGACTCTGCCGGTGGCTCTGCTAAGCAAGGTCGTGACCGCAAGTTCCAGGCTATCTTGCCTCTTCGTGGTAAGGTTATCAATACAGCCAAGGCTAAGATGGCAGATATCCTCAAAAATGAAGAAATCAATACCATGATTTATACCATTGGTGCAGGTGTTGGTGCAGACTTCTCTATTGAAGATGCCAACTATGACAAGATCATTATCATGACCGATGCGGATACCGACGGTGCCCACATTCAAACACTTCTCTTAACCTTCTTTTACCGCTACATGCGTCCGCTAGTTGAGGCGGGACATGTCTATATTGCCCTTCCACCTCTTTACAAGATGTCCAGAGGAAAAGGCAAGAAAGAAGAAGAGGCCTATGCATGGACAGATGGAGAGCTAGAAGAACTCCGTAAGCAGTTCGGTAAAGGCGCAACCCTCCAACGCTATAAAGGTCTTGGTGAGATGAATGCGGACCAACTCTGGGAAACAACCATGAACCCAGAAACACGTACTCTTATCCGTGTAACGATCGAAGATTTAGCACGTGCCGAACGTCGTGTCAATGTCCTCATGGGAGATAAGGTCGAACCACGTCGTAAGTGGATTGAGGATAATATCAAGTTTACGCTGGAAGAAGCGACAGTGTTTTAAGTCGGTCTTTAACGAATGGATATTAACATGAGAACTGAAACAGAAATGCTCGATGTGATTTTACAAACAGCCAAAACTTTACAAGTCAAAGCTGTCGCCATGTCTGGTTCGCGAGCTTGTCCAAAAGCTCTAAAAGATGAATTTCAAGACTATGATGTAGTCTATATTGTGGATGATTTTGATAGTCTGACAAGTGACCTTTCTTGGTTGGACCAGTTCGGCAAACGCATTATTGAGCAAGAAGTTAGTCTTGGTAATCGTCGTCTCTATCTCATGCTTTTTGAAGATGGCAATCGTATTGATTTGACTCTTTGCCCTAAAGAATACATGCAAGAGTGGGTGGATAGTGAGGCAGGATTTGCTGTTTTGGATGATCCAGAAAATTTATTTGAAACCTATTTCCCAAATCTAGAGCGTTACTGGATAATCCCAGCTACTGAGACAGATTTTAAAAATTCCTGCAATGAATTTTGGTGGGTGTCATCCTACGTGGTCAAAGGAATTTGTCGTCATCAAGTCATCTATGCGACAGACCATCTCTATGGTATTTGTCAGAAAGAGTTGTTAAAAGTCTTGGCTTGGCAAGTGGTAAGTGATAGGGGAAAGATTGATATTGGCAAGAACTACAAGTATCTCTTTAATTATTTACCTACTGAGAAAGAGAAGGAATTCTCAAGTCTACTTGATTTCGCAAGTTTAGATAAAATCATTCAGTCTTTGTTTGCTACGATGCAACTTTTCCATCAAGAGGCTCAGTACCTTGCTCAAAAAATGGGATTTGACTATGATAAAGAAGTAGCTGAGAAGATGATTGAGTATGCTGAGGAGAGACTTCTAAAACGCTGACTAATTTAAAAGATTAAACTACAGAAAGGATAGTTTGGTTGCTTATCGTAACTGAAATCCTTTTTCTAGATAAAACTACTCTACATTCTTTGAAAGGAGTTGAACACGCCCTGAATGCTGTGTGAAAAAGATGAATTTTCTTGTGAGGATGCTTACTTCAAGAATTTTCTATTTTCACTTGGTATTTTACGGGCTCTGTATCCTATATGAGTAACATTCAAAACATGTCCCTTGAGGACATTATGGGAGAGCGCTTTGGTCGCTACTCCAAGTACATTATTCAAGACCGAGCTTTGCCGGATATTCGTGATGGCTTGAAGCCGGTTCAGCGCCGCATTCTTTATTCGATGAATAAGGATGGCAATACCTTTGACAAGAGCTACCGCAAGTCAGCCAAGTCTGTCGGTAACATCATGGGGAATTTCCACCCACACGGTGACAGTTCCATCTATGATGCCATGGTTCGTATGTCTCAGGACTGGAAAAATCGTGAGATTTTGGTCGAAATGCACGGTAATAATGGTTCTATGGACGGGGATCCGCCTGCGGCCATGCGTTATACTGAGGCGCGTTTGTCTGAGATTGCAGGCTACCTTCTTCAGGATATCGAGAAAAAGACAGTTTCCTTTGCTTGGAACTTTGACGATACCGAGAAAGAGCCGACGGTTTTGCCAGCAGCCTTTCCAAACCTCTTGGTCAATGGTTCGACGGGAATCTCGGCTGGATATGCCACAGATATTCCACCGCATAATTTAGCTGAGGTCATTGATGTCGCGGTTTACATGATTGACCATCCAACGGCCAAAGTTGAAAAACTCATGGAATTCTTGCCTGGACCAGACTTCCCGACGGGAGGAATTATCCAGGGACGTGACGAAATCAAGAAGGCCTATGAAACTGGGAAAGGGCGCGTGGTCGTTCGTTCTAAAACTGAAATTGAGAAACTTAAAGGTGGTAAGGAGCAAATCGTTATCACTGAGATTCCTTATGAAATCAATAAGGCTAATCTAGTCAAGAAAATCGATGATGTTCGTGTCAATAACAAGGTAGCAGGTATTGCTGAGGTTCGTGATGAGTCTGACCGTGACGGTCTTCGTATCGCTATTGAGCTCAAGAAAGATGCTAATACAGAGCTCGTTCTTAATTATCTCTTTAAATACACTGACCTACAAATCAACTATAACTTTAACATGGTGGCGATTGACAATTTCACGCCTCGTCAGGTTGGGATTGTCCCAATCTTGTCTAGCTATATCGCCCACCGTCGTGAAGTAATTTTGGCTCGTTCACGCTTTGACAAGGAAAAGGCTGAGAAACGTCTCCATATTGTCGAAGGTTTGATTCGCGTGATTTCAATTTTGGACGAAGTCATTGCTCTTATCCGTGCTTCTGAGAATAAGGCTGACGCCAAGGAAAACCTCAAGGTCAGCTATGATTTTACAGAAGAGCAGGCTGAGGCCATCGTTACCTTGCAACTTTACCGCTTGACCAATACCGATGTGGTTGTCTTGCAGGAGGAAGAAGCAGAACTTCGTGAAAAGATTGCCATGCTTGCGGCTATCATTGGTGATGAACGGACTATGTACAATCTTATGAAGAAAGAACTTCGTGAGGTCAAGAAGAAATTTGCAACTCCGCGTTTGAGTTCTTTAGAAGATACTGCGAAAGCAATTGAGATTGATACAGCTAGTCTGATCGCTGAGGAAGATACCTACGTCAGCGTGACCAAGGCAGGTTACATTAAGCGTACTAGTCCACGTTCCTTTGCGGCTTCAACGCTGGAAGAAATTGGCAAACGTGACGACGATCGTTTGATTTTTGTTCAATCTGCCAAGACAACCCAGCACCTCTTGATGTTCACAAGTCTTGGAAATGTCATCTATCGACCAATCCATGAATTGGCAGATATTCGTTGGAAGGATATCGGTGAGCATCTGAGCCAAACTATCACAAACTTTGAAACTAACGAAGAAATCCTTTATGTGGAAGTAGTGGATCAGTTTGATGATGCGACAACCTATTTTGCGGCGACTCGTCTCGGTCAAATCAAGCGTGTAGAGCGAAAAGAATTCACCCCCTGGCGGACCTACAAGTCTAAGTCGGTTAAGTATGCCAAGCTCAAAGACGAGACAGACCAGATTGTAGCAGTGGCTCCGATTAAACTGGATGATGTTCTTTTGATTAGCCAAAATGGTTATGCCCTTCGTTTCAATATCGAAGAGGTACCAGTCGTCGGTGCTAAGGCTGCAGGGGTCAAGGCTATGAATCTGAAAGAAGACGATGTCCTCCAATCTGCCTTTATCTGTAACACCTCCTCCTTCTATCTTTTGACTCAGCGTGGAAGCTTAAAACGTGTTTCTATTGAAGAACTTCCAGCAACCAGCCGTGCCAAACGAGGACTACAAGTCTTGCGTGAGTTAAAAAATAAACCGCATCGTGTCTTTTTAGCAGGGGCAGTTGCAGAACAAGGATTTGTAGGTGATCTCTTCAGTACAGAAGTGGACGGGAACGATCAAACTTTGCTTATCCAATCTAATAAAGGAACAATCTATGAAAGCCGATTGCAAGACTTGAATCTGTCAGAACGAACCAGCAACGGTAGCTTCATCTCTGACACGATTTCAGATGAAGAAGTTTTTGACGCTTATCTTCAGGAAACTTATACAGAATTTGAATCTAAGAGATGATAAACAACAATGAAAAGCTTTTCATGGAGAAATTTGTTAAGCCATAGATTTAAGACTTGAATTTGATTATATATACAAAAATGAACAGTGCTACTTCCCAACTGATAGGGACTTAAGCCTGCTCGTTTTCTTGTTTGTAGTGGTATAGACCACCCGATGTTTAAATGTGAAATTAGTAACATATGAGCAACTATACAAGTTTTCCTAATAAAAAATAATAATTTTTAAGAAAACAATTGCATATATAATATTTTTATGTTATACTTTTGTTGTTTAAAGAAAGCGCGTTCGATAAATAGTTTATTCAAATATAAAAGGAGTTTTGTATGTCTCAAAACAAACAAGATAAAGGATTCCGTTTTTCTATTCGTAAACGTAGCGTTGGAGTATGTGGCGTTGCCATTGCAACATTTTTACTAGGTTCTGGACTAATTTTTCAATCAAATGTAGTAAAAGCGACAGAGCCAAGTGTAGCTGCAGTTGCTGGTGAAAATATTGCTGCTCATAAACCTGCGAGTCAGAGTTCAATTGCTTATGGAGGAGATGCTTCTAGAGCAGTTGACGGCAATCGTGATAACGCATGGAGCCACCGTTCTGTTACCCATACAGATTTTCAAGATCATTCTTGGTGGAAAGTTGATTTAGAGAAGGAAGAATCAGTAGGAACTGTTCGTATTTACAATCGTGGAGATGGGGATGTAGCAAATCGTTTATCTAATTTTGATGTTATTTTATTGGACAAAGATGGAAATGAAGTAACTCGTCAACACATCGATGGCTTAAACAATCAACCAACAGTTGATGTTCAATTCACTGGAGTGAATGCACGATATGTTAAAGTGGAGCTAAATAATTCAAAAACACCACTTAGCTTAGCAGAGGTGGAAGTGTATCGTTCTGCACAAGAAAAAGCAGCGACTAACACTAAATCTGAAAACAAAGCAAAAACAGACTTTGCTGCAGAACTAAATAACTATTTGTTTGGTTTAAATTATGATAAATTAAATATTTTAACTAGAAAAGGCGAAGCGTTAGAAAATTACACTAATACAAGCACAAAACAACAAGGAAACGAATTTGTAGTTGTAGAAAAAGTGAAGAAAACCCTTTCTAATGGTTCTGCGGATGTTGCCATGAATGGTAACGGAGATATCTTCCTAGGTGCTTTGTTTAAAGCAAATCAAGACCTCCTAGAAAATAAACCACAACAAATTAGTTTAGATCGTAGCAAAGGTAGAATCAGTGTTGATTTACCAGGAATGGTAGGCGGAGATAGCTATGTAGATGCTACTCCAACTGCAAGTGGTATGCAGGAAGGTGTAAATACCTTGTTAAATCGTTGGCATGAAAAATATGCTGCGAAAAATCCTGCTCCAGCACGTATGCAGTACGAATCAACTTCTGCTTACAGCATGAATCAATTGAAAGCAAAATTCGGAAGTGATTTTGAAAAAGTCGGTGTTAATTTGAAAATTGACTTTGAGGCTGTGAACAAGGGTGAAAAACAAGTTGAAGTTGTTGATTTTAAACAAATTTACTATACTGCTAACTTTGATGCTCCAAAAAATCCATCAGATGTATTTGCCCCAGGAGTAACGGTTGATCAATTGAAAGCACGTGGAATTGATGAAAAAACACCTCCTGTATACGTGTCAAGCGTTTCATACGGACGTCAAATGTATGTCAAATTTGAAACAACAAGCAAGAGTACAGAGTTGAAAGCAGCGATTAATGCTGTCATCAAAGGGGTGCCTATTAAAGCCGAATCTGAATGGGCGCGTGTCTTGAAGGATACAACTGTAACAGTTTCAATCGTAGGTGGAAATGCTGATGGCGCTGCACGTGTTGTGACAGGTACAGTAGAAGATTTGAAGAAATTGATTCAAGAAGGAGCTACTTTCAGTACACAAAACCCTGCTGTTCCAATTTCTTATAAGACTGCATTCTTGAAAGATAATCAAGTAGCTACAATTCAAAGCAATACAGACTACATTGAAACTAAAGTGACTTCATACAAAAATGGTTTCCTCAATTTACAACATAAGGGAGCTTATATCGCTCGTTACTATGTTTACTGGGATGAAGTGACTTATGACAAGGATGGTATCGAAAGCATTCGCTCACGTCAATGGGAAGATAATGGTAAAAGCAGAACAGCTGGTTTCCAAACTGAACTTCAATTTAGAGGAAATGTGCGTAATATACGTGTGAAGATTCAAGAAAAAACAGGTCTTGTTTGGGAACCATGGCGTACAGTTTATAATCGTACAGACCTTCCTCTTGTTCAAAAACGTACAATTATTAACTCAGGTACAACAATCAGACCAAAATACGATGAAAAAGTTGAAAATAACTAATTTTTCACTTGTAAAAGGAATCAGTTCTAAGAGCTGGTTCTTTTTATTTCTAATACTCCTCCGTAATCAAAAATCAACAAAGATAGTCAATTATTTCTTATCAATCCATTAATTAGCGTTCCAGTTTTATCCTAATACCCTTCAAAAATCTCTTCAAACCATGTCAGCGTCGGCTTGTCGTAGATATGGTTACTGACTTCATCAGTTCTATCCACAACCTCAAAACAGTGTTTTGAGCTGACTTCGTCAGTCTTATCTACCACCTCAAAGCAGTGCTTTGAGCAGCCTGCTGCTAGCTTTCTAGTTTGCTCTTTGATTTTTATTGAGTATAAATATAAAATCAGTATTTTGAATTGTAGAAAACAAGTCTCCTGGTCTGCTTTTTGACTTTTGTATTTTTCCTAAAAATGGAGTTTTGGGCCAGCATTTTGAAGAAAAATTTTTAATGGGGTGAAAATTGGTAAATTTGAGCATAATATCTTGTAAAAAATTCTAAAATCCTATAAAATAAAAAGTAACGGAGGAATTTATGAATGTAAATCAGATTGTACGGATTATTCCTACTTTAAAAGTTAATAATAGAAAATTAAATGAAACATTTTATATTGAAACCCTTGGCATGAAGGCCTTATTAGAAGAGTCAGCCTTTCTGTCACTAGGGGATCAAACAGGTCTTGAAAAGCTGGTTTTGGAAGAAGCACCAAGTATGCGTACTCGTAAGGTAGAGGGAAGAAAGAAGCTAGCCAGATTGATTATCAAGGTGGAAAATCCCTTGGAAATCGAAGGCCTCTTATCTAAAACAGATTCGATTCATCAATTATATAAAGGTCAAAACGGCTACGCTTTTGAAATTTTTTCACCAGAAGATGATTTGATTTTGATTCATGCAGAAGATGACAGAGCAAGTCTAGTAGAAGTAGAAGAAAAATCTGAATTTCAAACAGATTTGGAATCAATCTCTTTAAGTAAATTTGAGATTTCTATGGAATTACATTTCCCAACTGATGTCGAAAGTCTCTTGGAACCATCTGAAATTGGGGCATCACTTGGTTTTATCCCAGCTCAGGGGCAGGATTTGACTGTGGACAATGCGGTTACTTGGGACTTGTCTATGCTCAAGTTCCTTGTCAATGAACTAGATTTAGCAAGTCTGCGCCAGAAATTTGAGTCTACCGAATATTTTATTCCTAAGTCTGAAAAATTCTTCCTTGGTAAAGATAGAAATAATGTTGAATTGTGGTTTGAAGAAGTATGAAGTGGACCAAGATTATTAAAAAAATAGAAGAACAAATCGAGGCAGGGATTTATCCCGGAGCCTCTTTTGCGTATTTTAAGGACCATCAATGGACGGAGATCTATGTAGGCCAGAGTGACCCAGAACATGGCTTGGATACTGAGGCAGGACTAGTTTACGACTTAGCTAGTGTCAGTAAGGTTGTTGGGGTTGGTACCGTTTTTACCTTCTTGTGGGAAAAAGGTCAATTAGATATTGACAGACCAGTAACCGATTTTTTACCTGAAAGTGATTATCCAGATATCACTATTCGCCAGCTCTTGACTCACGCAACAGATCTTGATCCATTTATTCCTAATCGTGATCTTTTAACAGCTTCAGAATTAAAGGAAGCGATGTTTCATCTCAATAGACGAAGTCAGCCAGCCTTTCTTTATTCGGATGTTCATTTTTTGCTGTTGGGCTTTATTTTGGAAAGAATCTTCGATCAAGACTTGGATGTGATTATACAAGAACAAGTCTGGAAACCTTGGGGAATGAATGAAACCCAGTTTGGACCTGTTGAGCTTGCTGTTCCAACAGTCAGATGTGTAGAGGCAGGCATAGTGCATGATCCCAAGGCTCGTCTCCTGGGCAGACATGCAGGTAGTGCTGGTTCGTTTTCGACTGTAAAGGATTTACAAATCTTTTTGCAGCACTATTTAAAGGATGATTTTGCAAGAGACTTGAGTCAGAATTTTTCTCCTTTGGATGACAAGGAACGTTCTTTAGCATGGAATTTAGAAGGAGATTGGCTAGACCATACGGGCTATACAGGTACCTTTATCATGTGGAATCGTCAGAAGCAAGAAGCGGTCATTTTCCTATCGAATCGTACCTATGAAAAGGATGAACGAGCCCAGTGGATATTAGACCGTAATCAAGTGATGGATTTGATTCGCAAAGAAGAGTAAGGAGAGACATGTCAAATATTTTAAAAGGGACTTTACTAACAGTTGTAGCTGGGATTGCTTGGGGCTTGTCAGGAACGAGTGGCCAATACCTGATGGCACACGGAATTTCGGCTCTGGTCTTGACCAACTTGCGCCTTCTAATCGCTGGTGGGATTCTTATGCTCTTGGCTTATGCTACTGCAAAGGATAAAATGCTGGCCTTTTTAAAGGACAGAAAGAGTTTGCTGTCACTTCTCATTTTTGCTCTGATTGGTCTTTTTCTCAATCAATTTGCCTATCTGTCTGCTATTCAGGAAACCAATGCAGGTACCGCAACAGTGCTTCAGTATGTTTGCCCTGTCGGGATTTTGATTTATAGCTGTATCAAGGATAAGGTGGCACCAACCCTTGCAGAGATTATTTCCATTGTATTAGCTATCGGAGGAACCTTCCTTATTGCAACTCATGGACAACTGGACCAGTTATCCATTACACCTTCTGGCCTATTCTGGGGTCTCTTTTCTGCCTGGACTTATGCTCTGTATATCATTTTGCCCATAGCCTTGATTAAGAAGTGGGGGAGTAGCTTGGTCATTGGTGTGGGAATGGTCATAGCAGGTTTGGTCGCCCTTCCTTTTACAGGGGTTCTACAGACTACTATCCCAACTAGTCTTGATTTTCTTCTTGCTTTTGCGGGTATTATCCTTATTGGGACTGTCTTTGCCTATACAGCTTTCCTAAAAGGAGCCACTCTGATTGGACCAGTCAAGTCAAGCTTGTTGGCTTCAATTGAGCCAATTTCGGCGGTTTTCTTTGCCTTCCTAATTATGAATGAACAATTTTATCCTATTGATTTTCTTGGTATGGCAATGATATTAGTTGCCGTAACCCTGATTTCTTTGAAAGATTTACTCTTAGAAAAATAAAAAGCCTCTTTGTCTGTGACAGAGAGGTTTTATGTAGTATTTTATACTCAATGAAAATCAAAGAGCAAACTAGGAAACTAGCCGTAGGTTGCTCAAAGCACTGCTTTGAGGTTGCAGATAGAGCTGACGCGGTTTGAAGAGATTTTCGAAGAGTATTAATTGTTTTCAAGATAAAATTCAAATCGTTCGCCTACATATTGACTTTTTACGTACTCAAATGCTGTCCCATCTTCTAGGTAGGAAACCTGAGTCAAACCAAGAATCGCATGTCCTTTTTCAACTTCTAAATAGTGGGCAATCTTTTCTTTAGCGAGGCGAGCATAAATAGTCTGCTGTGATTTACCAATACGGTAGCCATGTTTTTGTAGGGTTTGGAAGAAATGACTGGTAATTTCTTCTTTTTTAAAGTCCTTAATGAATTTTTCAGGAATAGAAGCAACCTCATAAACCAGAGGGACTTGGTCAGCATAGCGAACACGTTCCATTCGGATAATATTCTCCGTTGGAGAAATTCCTAGCTTGGCAACTTCCTGCTCATTGGGAATAGTTTTTCTGTAGGAAATGAGCTGGCTAGAGGGTACTTTGCCTTGGGACTTAACAATTTCAGTAAAACTGGTTGTCCCTCGCATCTTTTCTTGTACTCGAGTGCTGGAAACAAAGGTGCCACTTCCTACACGACGCTCTAAGACGCCTTCTTCGACTAATAGAGATACGGCTTGGCGGAGGGTCATGCGACTGACCTCAAACTGTTCTGCTAAATCTCGTTCACTAGGAAGCCTCTCACCAATAGCCCAACGGTGCTCGTCAATATCCTTTTTAATCTGATCGTGGATTTTCATATAAGCAGGTAGCATATTTTTCACTTCATTTCTATCTTTTCTCTATTGTACCCCAATAAACTAGAAAAAGTCAAACTTCGCCTTGTTTAGTTGGTAATTCGCCCTTATTTGTGATAGAATATTGAAAAAAGATATTTCTTTTGAGAAAGGAAAAAGATGAGCAACATTTCAACTGATTTGCAAGATGTAGAAAAAATCATCGTATTGGACTATGGTAGCCAGTATAACCAGCTGATTTCACGCCGTATCCGTGAGATTGGTGTTTTTTCAGAACTAAAAAGCCATAAAATTTCAGCTGTTGAAGTTCGTGAAATCAATCCTGTGGGAATTATCCTATCAGGCGGTCCAAACTCTGTATACGAAGATGGTTCATTCGATATTGACCCAGAAATCTTCGAACTGGGTATTCCTATTTTGGGGATCTGCTACGGTATGCAGTTATTGACCCATAAACTTGGAGGAAAAGTTGTTCCTGCAGGTGACGCTGGAAATCGTGAATATGGTCAATCAACTCTTACTCATACACCATCAGCTCTTTTTGAATCAACACCTGATGAACAGACTGTATTGATGAGCCATGGTGATGCGGTTACTGAAATTCCTGCTGACTTTGTTCGTACAGGAACATCAGCTGATTGCCCTTATGCTGCCATTGAAAATCCAGACAAACACATTTACGGTATCCAATTCCACCCAGAAGTTCGTCATTCTGTATACGGTAATGATATCCTTCGTAACTTTGCCCTTAACATTTGTAAGGCTAAAGGCGATTGGTCAATGGATAACTTCATCGACATGCAGATCCAAAAAATTCGTGAAACTGTCGGTGATAAACGTGTTCTTCTTGGTCTATCAGGTGGAGTTGACTCTTCAGTTGTTGGTGTTCTTCTCCAAAAAGCAATTGGCGATCAATTGATCTGTATCTTCGTGGACCACGGTCTTCTTCGTAAAGGAGAAGCGGATCAAGTTATGGACATGCTTGGTGGTAAGTTTGGTTTGAATATCGTCAAAGCAGACGCTGCAAAACGCTTCCTTGACAAACTTGCTGGTGTTTCTGACCCTGAACAAAAACGTAAAATCATCGGTAACGAGTTTGTCTATGTCTTTGATGATGAAGCAAGCAAGCTTAAAGATGTGAAATTCCTTGCTCAAGGAACGCTTTATACAGACGTTATCGAGTCTGGTACGGATACAGCCCAAACTATCAAGTCACACCACAATGTTGGCGGTCTTCCAGAAGACATGCAGTTTGAATTGATTGAACCACTTAACACTCTTTATAAGGACGAAGTTCGTGCTCTTGGTACAGAACTTGGCATGCCAGACCATATCGTATGGCGCCAACCATTCCCAGGACCAGGTCTTGCTATCCGTGTTATGGGTGAAATCACTGAAGAGAAACTTGAAACCGTTCGTGAATCAGATGCTATCCTTCGTGAAGAAATCGCTAAAGCGGGTCTTGACCGCGATATCTGGCAATACTTCACAGTTAATACAGGTGTCCGTTCAGTTGGGGTTATGGGTGACGGTCGTACGTATGACTACACGATTGCAATCCGTGCCATCACCTCTATCGATGGTATGACTGCTGACTTTGCCAAAATTCCTTGGGATGTCCTTCAAAAAATCTCTGTACGTATCGTAAACGAAGTAGATCATGTTAACCGTATCGTCTACGATATTACAAGTAAACCACCTGCAACAGTTGAGTGGGAATAGTCATTTAAGGACTATCTTATATAGTTTAATTGGCCAGTATCTTTGGATACTGGTTTTTACTTTATCTGGCTTTTTGACTACTTGTTTCAACTGATAAAAGATTAGAATTGTCAAAACAATCTGTCTAGGCTTGATTTTATCCCTTATTTACTATAAAATGAGAAGGAAAAACGTCAAACTTTTATATTGCAAATAGGAGAAAACATGACAAAAACATTAAAACGTCCTGAGGTTCTATCACCTGCAGGGACTTTAGAGAAGCTAAAGGTAGCTGTTCAATATGGAGCAGATGCTGTCTTTATCGGTGGTCAGGCCTATGGTCTCCGTAGCCGTGCCGGAAACTTTACCTTTGAACAGATGGAAGAAGGCGTGCAGTTTGCTGCTAAGTATGGAGCTAAGGTCTATGTAGCTGCCAACATGGTTATGCACGAAGGAAATGAAGCTGGTGCTGGTGAGTGGTTCCGTAAACTGCGTGATATCGGAATCGCGGCAGTTATCGTGTCTGATCCTGCCTTGATTATGATTGCAGCGACAGAAGCACCAGGTCTTGAAATCCACCTCTCTACTCAAGCCAGTGCTACTAACTATGAAACTCTCGAGTTCTGGAAAGAATTGGGCTTGACTCGTGTCGTTTTGGCGCGTGAGGTTTCCATGGAAGAATTAGCTGAAATCCGCAAACGCACAGACGTTGAGATTGAAGCCTTTGTACACGGAGCTATGTGTATTTCTTACTCTGGTCGTTGTACTCTTTCAAATCACATGAGTATGCGTGATGCTAACCGTGGTGGTTGCTCTCAGTCTTGCCGTTGGAAGTACGATCTTTACGATATGCCATTTGGGAAAGAACGTAAGAGTCTTAAGGGCGAAATTCCAGAAGAATTTTCAATGTCAGCCGTTGATATGTCTATGATTGACCATATCCCAGATATGATTGAAAACGGTGTAGACAGTCTGAAGATTGAAGGACGTATGAAGTCGATTCACTATGTTTCAACAGTAACCAACTGCTACAAGGCTGCTGTGGATGCTTATCTAGAAAGTCCAGAAAAATTCGAAGCTATTAAGCAAGACTTGATTGATGAGATGTGGAAGGTTGCCCAACGTGAATTGGCAACAGGTTTCTACTACGGTACACCATCTGAAAACGAGCAGTTGTTTGGTGCTCGTCGTAAAATTCCTGAGTACAAGTTTGTCGCTGAAGTAGTTTCTTATGATGATGCGACACAAACAGCAACCATTCGTCAACGAAACGTGATTAATGAGGGTGACCAAGTAGAGTTTTACGGCCCAGGTTTCCGTCATTTTGAAACGTATATCGAAGATTTGCACGATGCTAAGGGCAATAAAATCGACCGCGCTCCAAATCCAATGGAACTCTTGACTATTAAGGTGCCACAACCTGTTCAAGCAGGAGACATGGTCCGCGCTCTCAAGGAAGGTCTTATCAATCTTTATAAGGAAGATGGAACCAGCGTCACAGTTCGTGCTTAATAAAGATGTAGGAGACGAAAGCTATCCCTTTAATCCAACTTACTAAAAGAGCATTAGGTTAAAGAAAATATATTAATTTCCATCCGAGATTACATCTCGGATTTTTTCAATATTTTTCAGAAAGGTCTAGATAATGGTCGGATTTATTACAAGTTTTTTACAAAGTTTTCTATATAATAAGCTCAAAAATAGTAAAATTGTAAATAATTTTCATTAAACGCTTTCAATGTTAGTAAAAAGTTGACAAATCCAATTTTTAGGACTAAACTAAGTAAGTAAATTTTAATTAAAAGGAGAATTCGTCATGAATTTAACATTTTTCGGTCTATGTCTTGCCTGTATGGGTGTATCTCTTGGTGAGGGTATGTTGATGAATGGTTTGTTGAAATCAGTAGCTCGCCAACCAGATATTATCGCTGAGTTTCGTAGCTTGATGTTTTTAGGGGTTGCCTTTATTGAAGGAACTTTCTTCGTAACTCTTGTCTTCTCATTTATTATTAAATAACGAAATATAAATTGGAGAAGGGAGAATGTTAGATGGAAGAAAGTATCAATCCAACCATCAATATTGGTCCTGTTACCTTTGATTTAACTTTGACAGCCTTGACTTTGCTGTCTGTGTTTCTGATTTTTGCATTTATCTATTGGGCAAGTCGTAATATGACATTGAAACCCAAAGGTAAACAAAATGTATTAGAGTATCTCTATGATTTTGTAATTGGATTTACTGAACCTAACCTTGGTTCCCACTACATGAAAGATTACTCACTCTTTTACTTATGCTTATTTCTTTTTATGGTCATCGCCAATAATCTTGGTTTGATGGCTAAACTTCAAACAACAGATGGGACAAACCTTTGGACATCGCCAACTGCAAATCTTTCATTTGACCTTGTCTTGTCTTTCTGTATTATTGTGATGGCGCACATTGAGGGGATTCGTCGCCGTGGGATTAAACAATACCTCAAAGGTTTTGTAACTCCTGCATTTATGACACCGATGAATCTACTTGAAGAAGTCACGAATTTCCTTTCTCTTGCATTGCGGATTTTTGGGAATATCTTTGCAGGTGAAGTAATGACAAGCTTGCTTCTTTTACTTTCACATCAGGCTATTTTTTGGTATCCAATCGCATTTGGGACAAACTTAGTTTGGACTGCATTTTCCGTGTTCATTTCTTGTGTACAGGCCTATGTCTTTACACTATTATCCTCTATGTACCTAGGAAATAAAATTAATGATGAAGAGTAGAAAGGAGTAACTGATGCACGTAACAGTAGGTGAATTAATTGGTAATTTTATTTTAATCGCTGGCTCTTTTATCCTTTTGCTAGTCTTGATTAAAAAATTTGCATGGTCTAATATTACAAGCATTTTCGAAGAAAGAGCTGAAAAAATTGCTTCAGATATTGACAGAGCTGAAGAAGCACGTCAAAAAGCAGAAGTATTGGCTCAAAAACGCGAAGATGAATTGGCTGGTAGCCGTAAAGAAGCTAAGACAATCATTGAGAATGCGAAAGAAACAGCTGAGAAAAGTAAGGCTAGTATTTTAGCAGATGCTAAACTAGAAGCAGGACGCTTAAAAGAAAAAGCAAACCAAGAAATTGCTCAAAATAAAGCTGAAGCTTTACAAAGCGTTAAGGGTGAGGTGGCAGATTTGACAATCAGCTTGGCTGGTAAAATCATCTCACAAAACCTTGACGGTCATGCCCATAAAGAACTCATTGATCAGTATATCGATCAGCTAGGAGAAGCTTAATGGACAAGAAAACAGTAAAGGTAATTGAAAAATACAGCATGCCTTTTGTCCAATTGGTACTTGAAAAAGGAGAAGAAGACCGTATTTTTTCAGACTTGACTCAAATCAAGCAAGTTGCTGAAGAAACAGGTTTACCTTCTTTTTTAAAAAAAGTGGCAGTAGACGAGTCTGACAAGGAAAAAACGATTGCGTTCTTCCAAGACTCAGTGTCACCTTTATTGCAAAACTTGATCCAGGTTCTGGCATACAATCACAGAGCAAATCTTTTTTATGATGTGCTTGTAGATTGCTTGAACCGACTTGAAAAAGAAACAAATCGATTTGAAGTGACAATTACGTCAGCTCATCCTTTAACTGATGAACAAAAGAGTCGCTTGCTCCCTTTGATTGAGAAAAAAATGTCTCTAAAAGTGCGGAGTGTAAAAGAACAAATCGATGAAAGTCTCATTGGTGGTTTTGTCATTTTTGCCAATCACAAGACAATTGATGTGAGTATTAAACAACAACTTAAAGTTGTTAAAGAAAATTTGAAATAGAAAGTGGTGTTCTTTTGGCAATTAACGCACAAGAAATCAGCGCTTTAATTAAGCAACAAATTGAAAATTTCAAACCCAATTTTGATGTGACTGAAACAGGTGTTGTAACCTATATCGGGGACGGTATCGCGCGTGCTCACGGCCTTGAAAATGCCATGAGTGGAGAGTTGTTGATTTTTGAAAACGGCTCTTATGGTATGGCTCAAAACTTGGAGTCAACAGACGTTGGTATTATCATCCTTGGTGACTTTACAGATATCCGTGAAGGCGATACAATCCGCCGTACAGGTAAAATCATGGAAGTCCCAGTAGGTGAAAGTCTGATTGGTCGTGTTGTGGACCCACTTGGTCGTCCAGTTGACGGTCTTGGAGAAATCCACACAGATAAAACTCGTCCAGTAGAGGCACCAGCTCCTGGTGTTATGCAACGTAAGTCTGTATCAGAACCATTGCAAACTGGTTTGAAAGCTATTGATGCCCTTGTACCGATTGGTCGTGGTCAACGTGAGTTGATTATCGGTGACCGTCAGACAGGGAAAACAACTATTGCGATTGATACAATCTTGAACCAAAAAGGTCAAGATATGATCTGTATCTACGTAGCGATTGGACAGAAAGAATCAACAGTTCGTACGCAAGTAGAAACACTTCGTCAGTACGGTGCCTTGGACTACACAATCGTTGTGACTGCCTCTGCTTCACAACCATCTCCATTGCTCTTCCTAGCTCCTTATGCTGGAGTTGCCATGGCAGAAGAATTTATGTACCAAGGGAAGCATGTTTTGATTGTTTATGATGATTTATCAAAACAAGCGGTAGCTTATCGTGAACTGTCTCTCTTGCTTCGTCGTCCTCCAGGTCGTGAAGCCTTCCCAGGGGATGTATTCTACCTTCACAGCCGTTTGCTTGAGCGCTCAGCTAAAGTTTCTGATGAGCTTGGCGGTGGATCTATTACAGCCCTACCATTCATCGAGACACAAGCAGGAGATATCTCTGCCTATATCGCAACCAACGTGATTTCTATCACTGATGGACAAATCTTCCTTGGTGATGGTCTCTTCAATGCAGGTATTCGTCCAGCCATTGATGCGGGTTCATCTGTATCTCGTGTAGGTGGTTCTGCACAAATCAAAGCCATGAAGAAGGTTGCTGGTACACTTCGTATCGACCTTGCTTCATATCGTGAGTTGGAAGCCTTCACTAAGTTTGGTTCTGACTTGGATGCAGCAACACAGGCTAAGTTGAACCGTGGACGTCGTACAGTCGAAGTTTTGAAACAACCTGTTCACAAACCACTGCCTGTTGAGAAACAAGTAACCATTCTCTATGCTTTGACACATGGTTTCTTGGATACTGTTCCAGTAGATGATATTGTTCGTTTTGAGGAAGAGTTCCATGCCTTCTTTGACGCTCAACATCCAGAGATTTTGGAAACCATTCGTGATACAAAAGACTTGCCAGGAGAAGCAGTCTTGGATGCTGCGATTACAGAGTTTCTCAATCAAACCAGCTTCCAATAAGAATAGAGGTGTCAGATGGCAGTATCTCTAAATGATATTAAAACAAAAATCGCCTCAACAAAAAATACGAGTCAAATCACTAATGCCATGCAAATGGTATCAGCTGCTAAGCTAGGTCGCTCTGAAGAAGCTGCTCGCAACTTCCAAGTTTACGCTCAGAAAGTTCGTAAACTTTTGACAGATATCCTTCATGGTAATGGAGCTGGTGGTTCAACCAATCCAATGTTGATTAGTCGTCCAGTTAAGAAGACAGGCTATATCGTCATTACTTCAGACCGCGGTTTGGTTGGAGGGTATAATTCTTCTATTTTGAAAGCCGTTATGGAGTTGAAAGAAGAATACCATCCAGATGGTCAAGGTTTTGAAATGATCTGTATCGGTGGAATGGGAGCTGATTTCTTTAAGGCTCGTGGTATTCAACCACTTTATGAATTACGTGGTCTTGCAGACCAACCTAGCTTTGATGAAGTTCGCAAGATTATTTCAAAAACTGTTGAAATGTATCAAAATGAACTCTTTGATGAACTCTATGTCTGCTATAACCACCATGTCAACACGCTAACTAGTCAAATGCGTGTGGAGCAAATGCTTCCGATTGTTGACTTGGATCCAAAGGAAGCGGACGACAGTTACAGCTTGACCTTTGAATTGGAAACCAGCCGAGAAGAAATTTTGGAGCAGTTGTTGCCTCAATTTGCAGAAAGTATGATTTACGGTGCCATTATCGATGCCAAGACAGCTGAAAATGCTGCTGGTATGACAGCTATGCAAACAGCGACAGATAATGCGAAGAAAGTCATCAATGATTTGACAATTCAGTATAACCGTGCCAGACAGGCGGCGATTACACAAGAAATTACAGAAATCGTAGCAGGAGCTAGTGCCTTAGAATAGGCTCTAGTCCAGCTCGTATGAAAATGAACTTATACTCAATGAAAATCAAAGAGCAAACTAGGAAGCTAGCCGCAGGCTGTACTTGAGTACGGTAAGGCGACGCTGACGTGGTTTGAATTTGATTTTCGAAGAGTATTAGGACCTAGTTGAGCTAGGAACCGATAGTATCTTATATAGAATAGGAGAAGGAGATGAGTTCAGGTAAAATTGCTCAGGTTATCGGTCCCGTTGTAGACGTCTTGTTTGCAGCAGGGGAAAAACTTCCTGAGATTAACAATGCACTTGTCGTCTACAAAAATGACGAAAGAAAAACAAAAATCGTCCTTGAAGTAGCCTTGGAGTTGGGAGATGGTATGGTCCGTACTATCGCTATGGAATCAACAGATGGTTTGACTCGTGGAATGGAAGTATTGGACACAGGTCGTCCAATCTCTGTACCAGTAGGTAAAGAAACTTTGGGACGTGTCTTCAACGTTTTGGGAGATACCATTGACTTGGAAGCTCCTTTTACAGAAGATGCAGAGCGTCAGCCAATTCATAAAAAGGCTCCAACTTTTGATGAGTTGTCTACCTCTTCTGAAATCCTTGAAACAGGGATTAAGGTTATCGACCTTCTTGCCCCTTACCTTAAAGGTGGAAAGGTTGGACTTTTCGGTGGTGCCGGAGTTGGTAAAACCGTCTTAATCCAAGAATTGATTCACAACATTGCCCAGGAACACGGTGGTATCTCAGTATTTACCGGTGTTGGGGAACGTACTCGTGAGGGGAACGACCTTTACTGGGAAATGAAAGAATCAGGTGTTATCGAGAAAACAGCCATGGTATTTGGTCAGATGAATGAGCCACCAGGAGCACGTATGCGTGTTGCTCTTACTGGTTTGACAATCGCTGAATACTTCCGTGATGTAGAAGGCCAAGACGTGCTTCTCTTTATCGATAATATCTTCCGTTTCACTCAGGCTGGTTCAGAAGTATCTGCCCTTTTGGGTCGTATGCCATCAGCCGTTGGTTACCAACCAACACTTGCTACGGAAATGGGTCAATTGCAAGAGCGTATCACATCAACTAAGAAGGGTTCTGTAACCTCTATCCAGGCTATCTATGTGCCAGCGGATGACTATACTGACCCAGCGCCAGCAACAGCCTTCGCTCACTTGGATTCTACTACAAACTTGGAACGTAAGTTGGTACAATTGGGTATTTACCCAGCCGTTGACCCACTTGCTTCAAGCTCACGTGCCTTGGCACCTGAAATCGTTGGAGAAGAGCACTATGCAGTTGCTGCTGAAGTAAAACGTGTCCTTCAACGTTACCATGAGTTGCAAGATATCATTGCCATCCTTGGTATGGATGAGCTTTCTGATGAAGAAAAGACCTTGGTTGCACGTGCCCGTCGTATCCAGTTCTTCTTGTCACAAAACTTCAACGTTGCGGAACAATTTACTGGTCAGCCAGGTTCTTATGTTCCAGTTGCTGAAACTGTACGTGGCTTTAAGGAAATCCTTGATGGTAAACATGACCACTTGCCAGAAGATGCCTTCCGTGGTGTAGGTTCTATCGAAGATGTGATTGCAAAAGCTGAAAAAATGGGATTTTAAGAGGTGATCTATGGCTCAGTTAACTGTCCAGATCGTGACACCAGATGGTCTCGTCTATGATCACCATGCCAGCTATGTATCGGTTCGAACTCTGGATGGTGAGATGGGGATCTTGCCACGACATGAAAATATGATTGCGGTTTTAGCAGTTGATGAAGTAAAGGTAAAACGTATTGATGATGAAGATCACGTGAACTGGATTGCAGTAAACGGAGGCGTTATTGAAATTGCCAATGATATCATTACAATCGTTGCGGATTCTGCAGAACGTGCTCGTGATATCGATGTTAGCCGTGCAGAACGTGCCAAGCTTCGAGCAGAACGTGAAATCGAAGAAGCCCATGAAAAAAACTTGATTGATCAAGAACGTCGTGCTAAGATTGCTTTGCAACGTGCTATTAATCGTATCAATGTCGGAAAAAGACTATAAGAAAAAAATGAACTTGAAAATTCCAAGTTCATTTTTTATGTTTTCTTAAGGTTCAAAACTGATGCAGACCGCTTCTGGAACATGGAAGTCGTTGGAAAGTTCTGCTAGACGACCAGTTTCAGGATTGCGTTTAAAGACGGTTGCATTGTCAGAGTCTTGATGAACAGCAATAAGGAATTCTTGGTCTGGTGTCAAATCAAAATCACGTGGAGTCTGACCATGTGTTGGAACGATTTCTAACAACTCTAAGCTACCGTCCGCAAGGATTGTATATACTGCGATAGAATCATGACCACGGTTAGAAGCGTAGAGGTATTTACCGTCTTTTGAGAGACGAATAGCAGCAGTTCCATTAAATCCTTCGTAACCGTCTGGTAAAGTTGAAATGACCTGCATTCTTTCAAATTCACCAACACCATCGTAAATTAAAACCTCGATAGTGCTATTGAGTTCACAAATCAGATAAGCGATTTTATAGTGATTATGGAAAATGATATGGCGAGAACCAGCTCCTGGCTGGCTATGGTAGGTATAGAGCTTAGATAATTTCCCTTCTTGATCAAGGTCATAAGTAATGACTTGGTCAGTACCCAAATCACAGGTCACTAGATAGTGGTCAGGTGTTAAATCTGTAAAGTGAACGTGGGGAGATGCTTGGTTTTCATGTGGACCTTGGCCGCTGTGTTGATCTACATCACTAAGTAGAAGACTACCATCTTCCTGACGTTTATAAACGAGTACCTGTCCTTTATGGTAGTTGGCTGCATAGACCAAATCACGCTTTTCATCAACAGCCACATAACAGTGGGGAGCTCCTTCTTCAACGACATGATTTAATAAAGTCCCATCAGTTTGATAGGCTGCAATTCCCCCCTTATTGTCTTGACTACCAACAGTGTATAGATGTTGGTGCTGATCAAAAGCAAGATAGGTTGGACTTGGTTCAGGAGCAAAAAGTTCTAGATTTGCAAGTTGACCAGTGTCTGTATCAAAGTCTGCCTTGTAAATCCCTTGGGAAGTAAGACGTGTATAAGTTCCAAAATAAACAGTTTCTTTCATAAGGTTACCTCTACATAAAGATAAGACTATTATATCACAAAAACAAGTCAATTAAAGACATCCAATTAGATGTAAGCACTTTAAAAAAATAATTGATTGGTTTTTTGAAAAATATAATAATATTGAGATTATTTTCCTTACTTTTCTTTTTAAAAGTGCTATAATAAATCTATCAAATTATCAAAGGAGTTTGACTATGAAAAAACGAGTTTTTTTAGCGACTGGAATTGCCGTTTTGTCTACTGCTGTTCTAGCAGCGTGTTCATCTGGTAATGGTAATAAAGATGCTACTAGACCAGTGAATTATGCTTATGTGTTTACATCAGATCCTATTACTTTAGATTATACAGTTTCTGGAAATGTCAGCACTAAACAGATTACTGGTAATGTTATTGATGGATTACTAGAAAATGACCAATATGGGAATCTGGTCCCATCAGTTGCAGAAGATTGGACTGTTTCTAAAGATGGCTTGACCTATACCTATAAAATCCGTCAGGGTGTCAAGTGGTATACCAATGAGGGAGAGGAGTATGGTGAAGTTAAGGCTCAGGACTTTGTAGCAGGTCTGAAGCATGCAGCTGATAAGAAATCACAGGCATTATATTTGGTACAGGATTCTATCAAAGGATTGGATGACTATGTAAATGGGAAAACAACAGATTTTTCTACTGTTGGTGTAAAAGCAACGGATGATTATACTCTTGTTTATACCTTGAATCATCCAGAATCTTTCTGGAATTCGAAGACAACAATGGGAGTTCTTGCTCCTATTAGCGAAGACTTTTTAGCTTCTAAAGGAGATGATTTTGGTAAGGCCACTGACGTTACGAGCATTCTCTACAACGGTCCTTATCTCCTCAAGGGTCTTACATCTAAGTCTTCTATCGAAATGACCAAAAACCAAAATTATTGGGATAAGCAAAATGTCTTTATTGATGATATCAAGTTATCATTCTTTGATGGTCAAGATGCAGACTCTCTAGGACGCGGTTTTGATGAGGGACATTATCCAGCTGCTCCGCTCTTTAAAAACTCTGCCAACTATGAACGTCTAAAAGAAAAGTACAAGGATAATATTGTATATGGTCAACAAAGAGGTGGCGTCTTCTATATGTCTACTAATATTGATCGTGTGTCGTACAATCATACTGCCAAAACAAGTGATGCAGAAAAAACCTCTACTAAGAAAGCACTTTTAAACAAAGAGTTCCGTCAAGCCTTGGCATTTGCTGCAGATCGTAAAGCAGCTGTTTCTCAGGTGTTTGGAGATGAAGTAGCGCCTCGTAAGTTACGGACAAGTTTCACTCCTCCAACATTTGTACAAGTAGGAGACCAATCGTTTGGTCAAGTAACTAAGACAGAATTAGATAAGTTGGATAGTATTTGGAAAGATGTCAGTCTTGATGATGCGCAAGATTCACTTCATAATGTAGACAAGGCTAAGGCTAAGTTTGAATCTGCTAAGAAAACTCTTCAAGCTGATGGAGTACAGTTTCCGATTCATTTAGATCTTCCAGTTTCATCTACTCAGACAGATTTTATTCATCAAGCTCAGTCTTATAAACAATCAATTGAAGAAGCCATAGGCTCTGAAAATGTAGTTGTTGACATTCAACAGGTTTCTGATGATGAATTGGGAAACATGACTGTTCTAGCAACATCAAATAATAATGTTGATTGGGACATTAATGTTAATAGTGGTTGGAGTCCGGATTATGCAGATCCGTCAACTTATCTAGATGTATTTGATCCAACATCTGGCCCAAGTCTCCTCAGCTCTCTTGGTGTAGCACCAGGAACAGACAATCCAGCCCTTAAAACAGTTGGATTGGATAAATACAAAGAATTAATTGATGACGCAAACAGTGAGAAAACAGATCTGCAAAAACGTTATTCTAAATATGCTAAGGCTCAAGCTTGGTTAACAGATAGTGCTCTAGTTATTCCTGTACACTCAGACGGTGCCCAAATGCTTGTAACGAAGAAAGTATTAGGAAGTGGTGCTGATGGTTGGGTTGGTGACAAAACAGGCGATAACAGTTATAAATATCTTAAACTCCAAGACAAGATTGTTACTTCTAAAGAAATGGATGAGTTCCGCAAGAAATTTGCTGATGAAAAAGGCAAATCCAATGCTGATTATCAGAAGAACTTAGACCGTCATATTCAAGACTAATCGAATCTCCTCTTTTGAGGGGATTTTTTATGTCGCTGTCTTCATGTAAGCACTTTAAAAAAGAGTTATTTTGATTCAAAAATGGTATAATGAGAGAACAATAGAAAGGAAGTATTTATGGAGCACAAAGAGAAACATTTTAGCCTATCTTGGTTTTTCAAGTGGTTTTTGGATAACAAGGCCATTACGGTATTTTTGGTAACCTTATTATTGGGACTCAATCTTTTTATTTTAAGCAAGATTAGTTTTTTATTTTCACCTGTTTTAGACTTTTTGGCAGTTGTGATGTTGCCGGTTATTCTATCCGGCCTGCTATATTATTTATTGAATCCCATTGTTGATTGGATGGAGAAGCATAAGATTAATCGCGTTATAGCTATCAGTATTGTTTTTGTGATTATCGCTCTCTTTATCATTTGGGGCTTGGCAGTAGCCATTCCAAATCTGCAACGTCAGGTTTTAACCTTTGCAAGAAATGTTCCAGTCTATCTCGAAGATGCTGATAGAGTCATTGATGATTTAGTAACCAAGCGTTTGCCAGATGATTTCAGACCTCAGTTAGAGCAAGTTTTGACCAATTTTTCTAGTCAGGCTACAGTTTGGGCGAGCAAGGTTTCTTCTCAGGCAGTCAACTGGGTGAGCGCCTTTATTAGCGGGGCATCTCAAGTGATTGTTGCCTTGATTATCGTTCCTTTCATGCTCTTTTATCTCTTGCGTGATGGGAAAGGTTTGCGCAACTATTTGACCCAATTCATGCCAACGAAATTGAAAGAACCTGTTGGACAAGTTTTATCAGATGTGAATCAGCAGTTGTCCAACTATGTTCGAGGGCAAGTGACAGTGGCTATTATTGTAGCAGTA
Source organism: bacterium (assembly GCA_905221505.1). GTDB lineage: Bacteria > Bacillota > Bacilli > Lactobacillales > Streptococcaceae > Streptococcus. Next base: position 3,961 of record CAJNDL010000008.1, on the reverse strand, counting down.
ATGTTTATTGTCTTCTTCAAGATTATCGGTCTACGTTATGCAGTTACGCTGGGTGTTACTGCTGGTATCTTAAATCTGGTTCCTTATTTGGGTAGCTTCTTAGCCATGCTTCCTGCTTTAGTATTGGGCTTGATTGCAGGGCCAGTCATGCTGTTGAAAGTGGTGATTGTCTTTATCGTAGAACAAACTATTGAAGGCCGTTTTGTCTCTCCATTGATTTTAGGAAGTCAATTGAATATCCATCCCATTAATGTTCTCTTTGTCTTGCTAACTTCAGGATCCATGTTTGGCATTTGGGGAGTCTTGCTCGGTATTCCGGTTTATGCCTCTGCTAAAGTTGTCATTTCGGCGATTTTTGAATGGTATAAGGTAGTCAGTGGTCTATATGAACTAGAGGGAGAGGAAGTCAAGAGTGAACAATAGTCAACAGATGCTACAGGCTTTGGAGGAACAAGATTTAACCAAGGCTGAGCACTATTTCGTCAAAGCTTTAGAAAATGATCCAAGTGACCTTCTTTATGAGTTAGCTACTTATCTAGAAGGAATTGGTTTCTATTCTCAGGCCAAGGAAATTTACCTGAAAATCGTAGAAGATTTTCCAGAGGTTCATCTTAATCTAGCAGCAATTGCTAGCGAGGATGGTCAAATCGAAGAAGCTTTTGCTTACCTAGAGGAAATCCAACCCGACAGTGACTGGTATGTTTCGGCTTTGGCTCTGAAGGCAGACCTTTACCAGCTGGAAGGTTTGACAGATGTGGCGCGTGAGAAATTATTGGAGGCTTTGAGTTATTCAGAGGATCCTCTCTTGATATTGGGTTTGGCAGAGTTGGATAGTGAGTTGGAAAATTACCAAGAGGCTATTCAAGGCTATGCTCAGTTAGATAATCGATCGATTTATGAGCAGACAGGGATTTCCACCTATCAACGAATTGGCTTTGCCTATGCCCAGTTAGGGAAATTTGAAACGGCTACAGAGTTTTTAGAAAAAGCCTTGGAGTTAGAATACGATGACCTAACAGCTTTTGAGTTAGCCAGTCTTTACTTTGATCAAGAAGAATACCAAAAAGCTGTCCTCTACTTTAAGCAACTTGATACTATTTCTCCTGACTTTGAAGGATATGAGTATGGGTATAGTCAGGCTTTACATAAGGAACATCACGTTCAAGAAGCCCTGCGTATCGCTAAGCAAGGCTTAGAGAAAAATCCCTTTGAAACTCGCCTCTTGCTAGCCGCTTCACAATTCTCTTATGAATTGCATGATGCTAGTGGGGCAGAAAATTATCTTCTTACTGCAAAAGAAGACGCTGAGGATACAGAAGAAATCTTGCTTCGTTTGGCAACTATTTATCTAGAGCAGGAGCGTTATGAGGATATTCTAGACTTGCAGAGCGAGGAACCAGAAAATCTTTTGACCAAGTGGATGATTGCTCGTTCTTATCAAGAAATGGATGATTTGGATACTGCCTATGAGCATTACCAAGAGTTGGCAGGAGATTTAAAGGACAATCCAGAGTTTCTGGAACAATATATTTATCTCTTGCGTGAATTGGGCTACTTTGAAGAAGCAAAAGTCCATGCTCACGCTTACTTAAAACTGGTTCCAGATGATGTTCAAATGCAAGAACTATTTGAGAGATTGTAAGAATTCATACATTACAGAAAACTGCAAGTTATTACTAGAGGATAACTGCGGTTTTTTGTTTTAAAAAGTATCATTTTTAACTAATACTCAATGAAAATCAAAGAGCAAACTAGGAAACTAGCCGCAGGCTGCTCAAAACACTGTTTTGAGGTTGTAGATAAGACTGACGAAGTCAGTCACATATATACGGCAAGGAGACGTTGACGTGGTTTGAAGAGATTTTCGAAGAGTATAATATATTCTCTTGAAAAAAGTTATAACTAGGACTATAATATAAAATTATGAGTGATAGAGGAGGAAAATAATGCTTGATACGATAGCTCTACCGATTGAAGTACGGCATATCATTCTTATTTTATTGTCTTGTTTTTCTGGTTTTATCATTGGCTATGAAAGAAAGTCTAAGCACAAGCAGGCTGGGAGAAAGACTCATATCTTGGTTGCCTTAACTGCAACTTTAATGATGATTTTATCAAAAGAAGCTTTCTTGGATACGCCTAATTATGATACTTCTAGGGTTGCGGCCCAAATTGTCAGTGGAATTAGTTTCATTGGTGGTGGTATTATTTTCATGAGAGACAAAAAAATCAGTGGTATCACCACAGCAGCTGGTATTTGGGCAACTGCAGGGATTGGGATGGCAATTGGTGCGGGATTTGCTTTTCTAGGCTTATTTTGTAGTCTAATTGTCGTCTCTGTCCAGAAAAGTAGCTCCAAATTTTTGAAAAGCGATACCCATTATCATATCAGAATGACTGGATTTGTAACAAATAAACCTTCAATAGATACCTTGAATATTCTCATTGAACAGAAGGGATTTTATAATCTAAATATTGACATGGACAGGAATGAAAGTGGTTATAATCTCACAATTAGAGCAGATCACGATAAGTCCATTTCTTACAAAAATATGGCTGAGGTTTTATGGCAATGTGACGAGAATTTTTATATAAATCAGGTTAAGATTGTTTCATTAGAAGGATAGAGTTTTGTTTTCATAGCAAAACTCTTATTGGTGAATGGGGAAAGATACTTCTTATTCCCGATACTATGTATCAGGAGGAATTGACATAAAAGAATCATATTATCGCAGATAACATAATGAATTGGGAATGTCTTGAAAACAAAGATTAGTTTATAAATTTTGGAATCGCTTTCTGTCACAATCTTTCGGAAAAGTAGTTGCTAAAAGATGTAAAAATTGATAGAATAAGGATTGTCTAAAAAATTTTAAGGAGAATCTATCAAATGGATTTCACATGGGCAATTAAATATGCCACTGAATTTTTGGGAACTGCTATTTTGATCATTCTTGGAAATGGTGCAGTTGCTAACGTTGAACTTAAAGGTACGAAAGGTCACCAAAGTGGCTGGATCGTTATCGCTGTTGGTTATGGTATGGGGGTTATGATCCCAGCCTTGATGTTTGGTAACGTATCTGGAAACCACATCAACCCAGCCTTCACTCTTGGACTTGCGATCAGCGGTCTCTTCCCTTGGGCACAAGTTGCGCCTTATATCATCGCACAAGTTTTGGGTGCTATCTTTGGTCAAGCCTTGGTTGTGGCAACACACCGCCCATACTACTTGAAAACTGAAAATCCAAACAACATCTTGGGTACTTTCTCAACAATTTCAAGTTTGGATAATGGGTTAAAAGAATCACATTTCGCAGCAACTGTTAATGGTTTTGTAAATGAGTTTGTTGGTTCATTTGTTCTTTTCTTTGCAGCCCTTGGATTGACTAAAAACTTCTTTGGTTCTGAAGTGCTTCAATACATGAAACAAATGGCTAGTCAAGCAGGTCAAAATGTTGACTTTTCTGATTTAGCAATCAAAGCCCAAGTAGCACCACATACTGCTTCAGGACTTTCAGTAGCTCACTTGGCACTTGGATTCCTTGTTATGGCCTTGGTAACATCACTTGGTGGACCTACAGGACCTGCCTTGAACCCAGCCCGTGACTTGGGACCACGTCTCCTTCATGCTTTCCTTCCAAAATCAGTTCTTGGTGAGCACAAAGGCGATTCAAAATGGTGGTATTCTTGGGTACCAGTAGTAGCGCCTATCGCAGCAGCAATCGCGGCAGTAGCTATCTTCAAATTCCTTTACCTATAAGAAATTTAGTTCTCAATCTATTGTAGTGGGTTGAAGAAAAGCTAAGATCTAGAAAGAGTCTGGGACAATAGTCTCTTGTCTCCAAAAAAAGCAACGGATTTGCCGTTGCTTTTTTGCATGGTTACGATAGTCTTGGTAAAATAGAATTGCTTAATAAACCATTTAGAAAGGCTATCCCATGCATATTCACTATAACACAAA